>DASZLU010000033.1:0-8107 GCA_035552195.1 Allostellaceae bacterium
GTGAGACCAACGCGGCATCGATTGCTCCCTGTAGCTTTTATTTTATCGCTTTTCCCGCGAAAGCGGGAATCCAGAGGCGACACCTCGATGTTGCCCTGGGTCCCCGCTTTTCGCGGGGAAGACGATATTTATATCGATTCACACTGTCGTTCCGAAAACGAAAGAGGGCGTCTCTTGCGAGACGCCCTCTCCAGTTAAGTGGTGCCGGTTCGATCAGGCGGCGGCCTGAACCGCGCGGCGCGCCATCACATTGACCAGATGCGCGCGATATTCGGCGCTGGCATGGATGTCGGAGTTGAGACCGCTATCGCTCTGCTTGATGTCCTTGATCGCGTCGGGCGAGAAATTCTTTGTCAGCGCGGCTTCCATGTCTTTCTGGCGGAAGGCGCAGGCGCCGGCACCGGTGACGCCGACGCGGACATTGTTGCCGGTCTTGGCGACGAACACGCCGACGATCGCATAGCGCGAGGCCGGGTTCGGGAATTTCATATAGGCCGACTTCTCCGGGATCGGGAAGCTGACCGCCGTGATCAGCTCGCCGGGCTCCAGCGCGGTCTCGAACAGGCCTTTGAAGAAATCGTCGGCCGCGATCTTGCGCTTGTTGGTGATGATGGTCGCGTTGAGCGCGAGCACCGCGGCGGGATAATCCGCCGCTGGATCGCTGTTGGCGATCGAGCCGCCGCAAGTGCCGCGATGGCGCACTGCCGGGTCGCCGATATGACCGGCGAGGTGGGCGAGGCCCGGAATCGACTGCTTCACGACGTCGGAATCGGCGACGTCGAAATGCCGCGTCATCGCGCCGATGACGATGGCGTTGCCTTCTTTCTTGATGCCCTTGAGCTCGGCGATCTTGCCGAGGTCGATGACGTCGGATGGCTTGGCGAGGCGCTGCTTCAAAGTCGGGATCAGCGTCATGCCGCCGGCCATGACTTTGCCGTCCTCGGCGCTGGTCGCCAGCTTCGAGGCTTCGTCGACGCTCTTGGCCTGGTGGTAGTTGAAATTATACATGGCCGCTCCCCCTTAGGCCTTCGCCTGCTTATCGGCGCAGGCGGCAATCGCCTTGACGATGTTGTGGTAGCCCGTGCAGCGGCAGATATTGCCTTCCAGCCACTCGCGGATCTGACGCTCATCCGGCTTGGGATTGACGCGCAGCAGGTCGATCGAGCTCATGACCATGCCGGGAGTACAGAACCCGCATTGCAGGCCGTGATTCTCGCGGAAGGATTCCTGCATCGGATGGAGCTGGTCGCCCTTGGCGAGGCCCTCGATGGTCGTCACGCTGGAGCCATTGACCTGCGTTGCCAGCATGGTGCAGCTCTTGGCGGAATAGCCGTCGATATGAACGACGCAGGCCCCGCACTGGCTGGTGTCGCAGCCGACATGCGTGCCGGTCAGGCCCAGATGTTCGCGCAGGAACTGAACCAGCAGCGTGCGGTTCTCGACCTCGCGGGTCTCAGGCTTGCCGTTCACCGTGATGGTTACGGATGGCATACGTCGTCCTCCCTCATACTCAGGCGCCTCGCGTGGAGACTGAGTTTCGTTCGCGGCGGCGCTTTGGTCAAGCGCCGCACGCGCTTAACTTCACCGCGTGAAGAAATATAGCAATACGATGACCACGACGGCGAGTGCCCCGACCCAGACCATCGGCGACAGGCGACCGCTATTGCTGGCGTTCGGGGTTGCGCCAGGCGGGGTACGGCTGACCGGCGGCGCCTCGACTGAGCCGCCGGGCGGTGGCGGAGTGACCGCAACAGCGACGGGTGGCGCCTCCGCGGCTGCGCCGGCATCGGCGACCGGTGTCGCTGAGGGGGCTGCGGCCGGTGCCGCGACCGGTGCGGCAGGCGTTGCCGCGGGAGCGGCTGCGGCTGCGCTGCTGGCGACGATGGATGCGAACTTCGAGAAGAAATTCTCGGCCATCTGACGCGCCGTCGCGTCGATGAGGCGCGAGCCGATCTGCGCCAGCTTGCCGCCGACATTGGCTTCGACGGTGTAAGCGAGCTTGGTGCCGTCGCCGTCGTCGGTGAGCATCACGGTGGCGCCGCCTTTGGCGAAGCCCGCCGGGCCGCCGGTGCCTTCGCCCATGATCTTGTAGCTGTTCGGTGGATCGCGATCGGAGATTGTGACCTTGCCGCCGAAGCGCGCGCTGACCGGACCGACCTTGGCGCGCACCGTCGCGCTCATCTCGGTGTCGGAATGTTTGGTGATGGTTTCGCAGCCCGGAATGGCCTGCTTCAGAATCTCGGGATCGTTGAGTGCGTCCCAAACCTTCTGACGCGGCGCCGCAATACGGTACTCGCCGGTCATATCCATGATGAAAGCCTCCGACCCACACGCGCGGAATAATTGACGAACAAAACTAGCGCCACGCCTACGGGCGGGCAAGCGAGCGGGGCTTGTTTTCGCCGCATGCGTGCATGCGGCAAACGCGCCTCGGCCGAAGCGCGGGTCACCCAAAGCGTGGAAAGAGGCGGAGCGCGTTGTCGCGATGGATCGCTTGCAAGAGCGCCGGCGCGAGATCGAGATTCGCTAGCGCGTCGACGATGCCGGTGGTGGATGCGAAAGGGGCGTCGGAACCATAGGTGATCTGCGTCGACGGCCAAAGCTTCAACACCGCCGCCATGCCGGCCGGGTTCATCGCGACGCTCGCCACGTCGTAATACTGGCGCTGCAATTCGTATTCCGCACCATTCGGCACGAAACGCGCGCGGTCCGCATCGCTCATGTGACGCACGCTGCCGAGCACGCGCTGCACGATCGAGGGCAGCGTGCCCCCGCCATGCGAAAAGAGGAAAGTGATGTTGGGGCAACGGGCAAAGGTGCCGCGCAGCAACAGGCTGGCGATGGCGCGGGCGCTGTCGGTCGGGAATTCGATCGTCGGTCCCGAGACGCCGGGAAACACATTGCCGCAGCACGACATCGTCGGATGAACGAAGACCTTGGCTTTGCGGCGATCGAGCTCGTCGAATACCGGATCGAAAGCCGGGTCGCCGAGCAACTGGCCGGCGTAAGAGGTCAGAACGCCGACGCCGTCGAGCTTCAGCACATCGAAGATATACGCAATCTCGGCGAGGCTGCCCTCGGTATCGGGCACCGGGATCGCGCCGAACATACCGAAGCGCTTCGGATGATCGCGCATCATCGTCGCGCCGAATTCGTTGCAGTCGCGCGTCCGGGCGCGGTTGTCGGCAGGCTTGTCGCCCTCGAACCAGACGCCGGGACTGGTGATCGAGGTGATGGCGGTCTCGATGCCGGCCTTGTCCATCTGCTCGAGCGCGAGGCTCGGCGACCAATTTTGATAGGCCGAGGCGGGTAGTAGGGTCGCGTCGTCGAGCAGGCGCCGCAGATTCTGCGCGACATAGCGCGTCGGGTAAATATGGTGATGTGTGTCGATGATGCGCGACATGATCCCTCCCGCTTTTGTCTTCAGCAAAAGTTACGCTGCCCGCCGTCGTTGCGCCAGGGGCTGACCAAGCAAATCGACAGAATGTCGACTACGCGGTGTCGTTGACTTGCGCGCGACGGATTGATTAGCCTTCTCGCGGGGATCGGGGGATCACAGGCATGACGCGTGCGTTTTGGGCCGCAGCGGCGGTGCGGTTGCTGCCACCGCTTATCGGGGGCGTGCCGCTCATAGGCGCGGCGTCGATTCTCGCGGGAGCGCCCGGCTCGGTCCTCGCACAATCGGCTACCGCGCCGGCAAGCGCAACGCCCAACCAAGCCGCGATGGATCGCGAGCGCGACATCTCGCGGCGTCTGCCGGCGGCCGATCGCGAACACGCGCGTCAACTATTCGCCGACGGCTTCGCCCTCGGGCAAGCCGAAAATTACGACGCCGCGCGCAAGGGGTTTGAAGAGGGGCTCGCGATCGATCCGGCGAACAGCCAGGCAAATTACATGCTTGGCTATATCCTGGTTCAGCAGCGTCAGTTCGACGGTGCGCGGGGCCGCTTCGCCCGCGCGATTTACTTTGCGCCCAAAAGCGCCGAAGCCACCGCAGCCAAAGCGGCGATGAAAAAGCTACCAGCGCTCGAGACCAGCGCGCCGCTCCAGATCGACATGAGCTCGACCTGCCGGCCGCTGGTCGAGAATTTTATCGCGGCAGGGCAGAAGAACGACGGCCCCGCGGCGAAATCGGCCTACGACGCGCTCCATGCCGCCGGCGGCTGCGGCGTCGCCAGCGAAGCGCTGCTCACGGCCGATTTAGGTGATCGGCCGCCAGCCGCGCAGACGGCGCCGGGCCCGTCGACGGCCAGCAAGACCGATATTTATATTCGGCTGATCAGCCTCGGTCTCGAGGTCGCGCAAGATATCGAGAATGCGAGACAGCAGGCGTCGGCGGGTGCCGGCCCGGCTCCGCGCGTTGTCGCCGCCGCGCCCCCGGCGCCGACCAATGTTGCAACGGCCGCCAAGAATCCCTTCGCCAACAAGAACGTGTTCGCAGCGAAGGCTCCGGCGGTCGATAACACGCCGCCAGCGCAAGCCGCCGGTCCACCGACGAATCAGAAATGTCAGGGCCTGGTGCAGAATCTCGTCAACGCCGCGAAGGCGAATGATGGGCCAGGCGCGAAAGCGAGCTACGACGCGCTCCAGCAGGCTGGCGGCTGTGGCGTGGTTTCGACGGCGCCGTCGTCGCCGGTAACACCAGCGCCCGATCCGCGCTTTGCCGCGCGCGGCGATACGCCGATGATCGACCAGACCTTCGGCGCGTGCGATCAGCAGCCCGAGCGTTGCGATCAAGTGGCCAATCAGTTGAAAGCGGGCACATCGTCTGCCGCCATCGCCGCACTTTATGCCAATGCAATCGGCATCGGATTGCAACTCGGCGCGGGAATGGCGCAAGGCATGGCCTCTATGCAGCAGCCCCAGATGAACGTGCGCGTGCCAAGCGGACGACAAACCGACATGCGTAGCCTGGCGGCCCCGCCGATCCGCAACGGCGTCGGGCAGGGAGCGCCGACCTACACTTACAAGCCCCCGCCGCCGACCACGCAGCCGACGATCACCGGCACCACCAACTAATTCCGTGCGAGAAATCTCAACATGAAGAGACGGGTTGGTCTGTTGGCTTTATGTATGTCGCTGGCGGGCTGCGGCTCGGGCCCGCCCCTACCGACGTATCAAAGCGCGTTCACCAATCTCTACAACGCCGGCGATCCCGCTTCCGTGCCGGCGGACGCGGCTGTCCGCGTTGAACATCCGGTCGCCATCATCCTAAGCGACAACGTCGAGGCATACATCGACTGGCTGCGGCGCAGCGATGAAGCGATGCACAAGGTGATCCCGGCAGCGCTGATCAACACGGTCGGTGAGGCGGACGCCGATCCGAACTATATCGCGGCGCATTTCCTCGACATGCTAAAGCAGCATTTTCCCGAGGCCCAGGTCGTGAAGGATTTCAACGCCGCCGTTGGGTCCAGCAAGAAAGCCGTGCTCCTTCTCGACATCCAAGCCGTGGTGAGCGGAACCAGCGGCGGCAAGACGACGGTCGACGCGACGCTTTATGTGTTCGACGCGCAGATGAACCCCGTCTCGAAAATGTCGGGTCATGGCGAGGGAACTGTCCCATTCCCGGCGACGACGGCGATGGTTCAGCCGAGCACCGACGCGGCGGTTCGCCAGCTCGACGCCAAGGTCGCCGCGCTCGCGCACTAGAATTCATGGGGCCGCGATTGCCCACTGCCACTCGCGTCCGATAAGGTGCCGGCGGGAGAGGGGATCACGCATGAAATTCTCGGTTTTCAACGGCATGCCCTATGGGCGCACGCGCATGCCGGGCAATAAATGGCCGGTGCCGAATGAGTATTTCGAGCCGGAGCAGGCACGCCGCGCGGTCGCTTCCTGTCTCGAAGAAGTCGCGATGGAAGACGAGCTTGGCTTCGACTGGATCGCTTGCGCCGAGCATCATTGTTCGCCCTTCAACCTCGCACCCAACGTAACGGTCCTGGCGAGCGCGCTGACGCAGCATGTGAAACGCGCCAAGATCGCGATCCTCGGCGCGCTGATCCCGTTGACCGGCAATCCCGTGCGCATCGCCGAAGAATATGCGATGATCGACAATCTCTCAGGCGGGCGGCTCGTTGCCGGCCTGCTGCGCGGCGCGCCTTACGAGTATCTTGTCTACAACGTCAATCCGGCGGAATCGCGCACGCGTTTCGAAGAGGCGTGGGACCTCATCATCAAGGCCTGGACCGACCGCCAGCCTTTCGGCTGGGAAGGCAAATACTATCATTATCGCAACGTCTCGATCTGGCCGCGGCCGCTGCAAGAGCCGACGCCGCCGATCTACGTTTCCGGCTCGAGCCGTGAGTCCGGCGAATTCGCCGCGCGCAAGAAGGTCGGGCTCGGCCTCGCTTTCACCAACATGCCGCTCGCGGCGGAAGCTGCGCAACATTACCGCGCGAAATGTGCCGAGCACGGCTGGGAGCCCAAAGCGGAACAGATCATCTATCAGCTCCCGATCCATGTCGAAGAGACCGACGAGAAGGCTTTCGACACGGTGCGGCCGATGTTCGCTCATGCGATGCCGGCAGGCGGGCTTGCCGACATGAATCGGCTGGTCGCGACCTCGGGCTTCTTCGGCAAGGGCGATACCAACCTGGTCGCGCGCTTCAAGGATCTCTCGGCCGACGAGCCGCGCAGCCTCGAGGAGGCGCTGGAGCGCGGCACGATGATCGTCGGCGGACCGAAGACGGTGCTGGCGCAGATCAAGCGGCTCAATCAAGCGATCGGCTGCGGCATGCTCAATCTGATTTTCGACCGCGCCGGCGCGCCGGATAAGAAGCGGCGCTCGATCGAGCTGTTCGCCAAAGAAGTGATGCCGGCGGCGCGGGAGTTCTGAGCGATGAGCATCAGGGATAAATTCATCGGCGATCGCTTCATTGAGGCGGGCGGCATCAATTTTCAGTACCGCGAGGCCGGCAGCAGCGGCAAGGTCATCGTCTTTTTGCACGGTGCCGGCGGCCAGTCACCGAAAAGCGCGCGCTTCCCCGCGATGCTCGGCGAGCGGCATCGCGTGCTGATCCCGTCGCGGCCGGGCTTCGACCAGACGCCGATCGGCGATTGCAAGACGCAGCAAGACGTCGCCAACGCCGTCGCGAAATTCATCGCCGCGGCGGCGCCCGCGCAGAAAGTCCATCTCGTCGCGCAATCGGCCGGCGGTGCAATCGCCTGCTGGCTGACCGTGCTGCATCCCGAGCTCGTCGAAAGCCTCGTGCTCTCGGCGCCGGCGGCTTTCGCCGTGCGGCACGGGCCGCCGAGTGGCGGGGCGCCCAGCCTCGCCGACATGGCCAAGCGTCTCTACGGCGAGAACCCTGCCTGGGATTCGGCGCCGACCGAGGAAGAGAAGCAGCAAACCGGAAAGAATGCGCAGGCCAACATGGCGCGCTTTGCCTCGCCCGACGCCAATGCCGATCTCAAGGCGCGGCTCGCCGAGATCAAAGTCCCGGTGCTGCTCCTCGTCGCCGGTGCCGACCAGATGATCCCGGAAGAGGCGATGAAGCCCTATCAGGAGCGGATCCCGCATTGCACGCGCATCATCGTCTATGGCGGCGCGCATGAGCTGCCGATCTCGGCGGCGACCACCTGGGTGAAACTCGTCGCCGATTTCGTCGATCGCGGTGAGTATTTCGTCGTTAATATGGGCTGAAACCTGGATGTCACACGGCTCACCTTGACCCGGGTACGTCTCAAGCCATAGAACGGCAGCCAATTCGGCCAGCTTCGGGGCGTAGCTCAGCCTGGTAGAGCGCCAGCTTTGGGAGCTGGATGCCGGAGGTTCGAATCCTCTCGCCCCGACCAGGCATGAGGATCTTGGAGCGCTGGAGTCGCGATGCAGATGGTGAGGATCTACAAGCCGGCCAAGACCGCCATGCAATCGGGCCGGGCGCGCACCAAGGAGTGGGTCCTGGAGTTCGAGCCGGGCGCCCGGTCCTTCGCCGATCCGCTCATGGGCTGGATCAGCGGCACCGACACCAAGACCCAGGTGAAGCTGTTCTTCGAGACCGAGGAGGAGGCGAAAGCCTTCGCCGAACGCCACGGCCTCTCTTTCACCGTCGAGCGGCCGCACGAAAGAAACCTGAAGATCAAGAGCTACGCCGACAATTTCCGG
>DASZLU010000034.1:0-106944 GCA_035552195.1 Allostellaceae bacterium
GAAGAAGGGAATGCCCTCGCCCATGTGCCCGATGACGATCTTGAGGTTCGGGTATTCCTTGAAGAGGCCTGAGCCGCACAGACGCAGCGAGTGAACCGCCGTGTCCGCGGCAAAGCCCCAGGGCGAGCTCATCAGCCAAGGATGGCCTTCGTATTCCGGCGCCTTCGAGAGCAGCGGCGAGCGCGGATGGATGTAGAACGGCACATCCAGCTCCGACACCTTCTTCCAGAACGGCCGGTATTCCGGCAGATCATAATAGAGCGCGGTGTCGGGCTTGTCCTTCTGGGTGAAGCTGTTCACCAGGGCGCCGACATAGCCGTGTTCTTTGACGCAGCGCTCCAGCTCATTGGCGGCCGCGGTCGGATCCTGCATCGGCAGGGCGGCGAAGCCCGAGAAGCGCTTGCGGTTCTTGTTGACCAGCTTCGCCATCGTGTTGTTGGCGCGGTGCGCGAGATCGATCGCCTCGTTGGTGCTGACGACCGCCTGAATCGCCGGCGCGTTGAGCGACACGATCTGGTGGTCGATGCCGTTCTTTTCCATCTCGGAGACGCGCTCGTCGCCGAGTTCGAGGATCTGCCGCTCGAACCGGGCCCAGTCCGCCGAGCCGCCGACGAAGCCGCGCGAATCCTCCAGCGTCTCCGGCAGGCTCCAATGCTCTTCGAGTGCAATCTTCCCTTTCATCGTGTTCCTCGCTCTTAAGTGTGTGCGTTGCGGTCAGACAGGTCTAACCATCTGATTTGATCGCCGAATTTTCGTCCGGAGACTGTCGGTCCGGCATTGAAGCCAGGTCGAAAACTAACGTCCGCGCGGCGCTGAAGCAACAATCCGGGCGCTACCGGCTTTGGGCGTCTTTCAGCATCATGGCCGCGCCTTTTTCGGCGATCATGGCGGTTGGCATGTTGGTGTTGCCGGAGGTGATCGTCGGCATGACCGAGGCGTCGATGACACGCAAGCCCGCGATGCCGTGGACGCGCAGGCGTGCATCGGTGACGGCGGTGGGATCGCTGGCGAGGCCCATCTTGGCCGTGCCGACGGGATGAAAGATCGTCGTGCCGATGTCCCCGGCGGCGCGGGCCAGCGATGCATCGTCGTTGCCGACATCGGGGCCGGGCAGAAATTCTTGCGGATGGTACGGCGCCAAGGCCGGCTGGCGCATCAGCCGGCGCGTCGTGCGGATGGCGTCGGCGGCGACGATTCTGTCTTCCTCGGTCGCGAGATAATTCGGCGCGATCTTCGGCGCCGCGTCGGGCGCGGATGAGGCAATGCGCACCGTGCCGCGCGATTTCGGCTGCAGGTTGCACGCGGCGACGGTGATGGCGGGGAAGCGGTGCAGCGGGTCGCCGAACTTGTCGAGCGACAAGGGCTGGGCGTGGAACTGGATGTTGGCGCGCTCGTGCCTTGTGTGCGAGCGCATGAAGATGCCGAGCTGCGACGGCGCCATGGTCAACGGTCCGCGCCGCCGCACGGCATAGTCGAGCCCCATCAGGGCGCGGCCGATCACGGAATGATAGGTCTCGTTCAGGGTCTTGATGCCCTCGACCTTATAGATGGCGCGCTGCTGCAAATGATCTTGCAGGTTCTTGCCGACGCCTTGCCGGTCGAGCACGGTCGCGATGCCGAGCGGCGCCAGCCACTCATGCGGCCCGATGCCCGAGCGATGGAGGATCTGGATCGAGCCGATCGAGCCGGCGCACAGCACCACCTCGCCCTTGGCCATCGCCTCGATGCTTTGCCCGCCTTGCAGGAAACGCACGCCGACGACTTTGTTGTTCTGGACGATGAGCTTCTCGACGAGCACCTTGGTCTCGACGCGCAGATTTTGCCGCGTCAGCACGGGCTTCAGAAACCCGCGCGCCGATGACCAGCGCCGCCCGCGCCGTTGATTGACGTGGAAATAGCCGACGCCTTCATTGTCGCCAGTGTTGAAGTCGGCGGTCCGCGGAACGCCCATCTGCACCGCGGCCTCGGCCACCGCATCCAGGACTTTCCACGCGAGGCGCGGCGCCTCGACCCGCCATCCGCCGCCGGTGCCGTGATGATCGCTCTCGCCGAGGAAGTGATCTTCCAGCGAGCGGAAGGCGGGCAGCACATCGTCCCATCCCCAGCCGTCGAGACCCAACTGGCGCCAGTGATCGTAATCGGCCGCTTGGCCGCGCATGGTGATCATCGCGTTGATCGCCGACGACCCGCCGATCACCTTGCCGCGCGGATAGGAAAGCGCGCGGCCGTTGAGCCCCGGCTCCGGCTCGGTCTTGAACATCCAATCGGAGCGCGGATTGCCGATGGCAAAGAGATAACCGACCGGAATGTGAAACCAGATCCAATTATCCGTCCCGCCGGCTTCGAGCAGCAGCACGCGCTTGCGCGAATCCGCCGACAACCGATTGGCCACGATGCACCCCGCGGTGCCCGCGCCGACGACGATGTAATCGAATTCACCTTCTAGGCGCATGATTGGCTAGGCGCATGAACAAGGAACGGACATTTCGTAGGACTTCTATTCTTTTATAAGCTCTCGTGAGGTGTTGTTATACCCTCACTCCCACCCGATCGTGCCGAGCGGCTTTCCTGTCACGTCCCAGACGACGGTGTCGACGATATGGGCGCGACGATGCGCCGTACAATCATTTATCCACAGCTCTGCGGCGCCCTGTCCGGTCTGATACGGTGGCCACATGAGGCAACTACCTAATTCGCTTTGGTTGAAAGGATTTCGAAGGCATCAAGCGTGATCCCATAGACCTGTTTGAAGGTATCGTTCGCCCACGCGTCAGCCCGCTCCTGGGAATAGTTTTCCATCAGCCAACGATAGTCACAGACGAATGGACCATCTCGAAGAATCCACTGCCGCGTCAGATCGTAGAGGGCCATTGTACCGTAAAAGCTTTCAAACGTTTCTCGTACGGCCGCTTCTTCTCTATCCGGCCATTTACGCGGATAAACCCCGGACTTATCGGGGTGATCGCTGAACAGAGAAAGATGGCGCAGCCACAGCGCAATAATTTCTTCCGTCACTTTGCGCCCAGCCTTCCATTTTCCCGGCCAACAGAAAAATTCGGGCCGATGAAGCTTATCGCGCGAAAAGGAAAGGAAGTGCGAGAAGAATACTCTAATCGGGAGATTTACTTTTTCGAACCGAAAAGTGCGGTGCTCTTCCATGAGCTTTTCAAGGCTTGGCATTTTCGAGCGCCAAACTTCAATGGCTTCCAGGGCTGCCATCGGATTATCGTATCCGGCAGCTGCAGTAAGTTCCTCAGCCGCTGCCAAATACTCCTCGCGGGAGTGCTCTTTGATCGCAGATTTTAGATGTGGCAGTTCACGCACCGCCCGAGAAAGAAGGAAAAAGCGCACCCCCACGTCCACGTCTCGAATAAAGTCGTCAAAGTTCTCGATATTAAGCGGGAAGCCACGTGTGGGATTTATCGCGAGATCGCAAATCAACAGGAAAAGGCCGACGACCGGGTCAGAAAACCGTTCCGGCCAATCTGATTGTGAGTCCGTCAAAAATCGTTCGAACGCCTGAACGTAGATACCTTCGAAATATCCTGCACGTCTAAATTCATCGCAGGTGATGTCCCTGCCGCCTGCCTCACTAAGAAACTGAAGCTGAGTGAAACGAGCCTGTCCCTCGTAGATGGCGTGCAACCCGAGAGGTGGGACGTGCACAGAGGAACCCCAGAAATGGCCTTCCACCTTAGCGTTTCGAAGCTGCAGAAACGGCTTTTCCCAAGTCTCGCCGTTAGGCATACACAAAGAGTGGGGATCGAACGTATCGGAGAGCATCCCCAGAAGTTGACCGTACACGACGTTATAGGTGTGACCGATGCACTCAAAGTGATTCTGCTCAATAATCCAGCCAATCGCAGTCCTAGGACTGTGTGCATAAGCTTTATAATACTCAACATCGATCGCGTTATTCACGGCGATATTCGCCGCAGCAAGCTTCCCCTGAGCAGCATCCCCTTCGGCCATCAAGACATTATCAGTCCATCGTTTGAGCGATTTTTTTGGTCCGAATTTCGCGATTACCTCACGAAGAAAATCCATCGTTGAATGTGATTGCCCTAGGTAGCTAAGGCTCAGCAACAACCCTGATGTGGAGCCAACATGCTGCCACCAATGCACCGTCTCGTGAAGATAAGTAGCATAAGCGCGAAGCGTTTCGGCGGAAACCTCCACGCGCGTCTGATGATCAGAGGGGAGGGCGTTTATTAGCTCGTGGTTTCGTGGACTCAGACGCAATACGAACCGAGTGGTTTCATATAAACCATGAGCATTGAGCGCCGCTTCGAAGGTCAGTGGTTCCAAGTCACCAATTTCAATGGTGTCCTCAAAGCCTCCTCCGACTATCGCCTTCGCTTCGTCGTCCATTCTATGGGCTTGCCGCTGTTCTTATGTCTATGTTGCTCTCAGCTAAGGCACGGCGGATAAGAACTACGCTTCTTCTTGTAGCTGCCAACAGACTTCCCACCGAGCGTCGAAACGGTCAATAGCGCGCCAATCAGATGCTGACCGGCATCGGTGCAGGTTTCGTTGTCGCGCTCATCTTCCGAAGCTTCGAAAGCTGAGGCAAAGCACGACAAGAGGCGAAAAGAAGCCCGCTCCGTTATTTGACCAGGTTACAGGAGCAAGGGGTAAGTTTTTCAGTCGCGCGTTAGTTGAAGCCGTAATAGCGCTTCGCCACCTCGGTCAACAAATTCGTCGCAACTGCGGCGCCTATCTTCCAGGTTCCGTCCAACGCCTTGCCTATATTGGCCCCTATCCAGGCTCTCGCCTTGGCGCCAAACGGCTGATCTGCGCCCGCCGGGCTTTCGGAAGCAACAAGTGCGGCAAATTTCTTTGCATCAGAGTCTGGAATGCCCCCGTCACTCAGAGCCTTCGTCATCGAGGCCATGTCTCCTTGGCGCACGCTGACACTTATCTGCACATTGGAGCCGCTGTTCGCTACGTTCGATCCGACAGGACCATTCATTATTTGATTAGTGATGTTGGTCACAATAGCTGCCTTTGCCGGTTCTGTCGGTTGTGAAGCTTGGCCGACAGCAATTTCCGCCGCACCAGGTACATTCTTTTCTAACTCAAGAGTGAGTTCGAGAACCCGGGCGCGTAGCGTTCCAATCATCTCCACCAAGGCTGAACGGGAAACAGTAGCGCGCACACTGTGACAAACCATATCCTCAAATACCTTATCCCCAATCAGCATCACCAAATTGGCCGCGTTTATTCCGAGATTCGTGCCGTTTTTCGTAGAGACTGTAATCAGGTCTTCGATTGCAGCAACACTCTGGCGTTCGTGACTGACCAACCACGCCTCACCAGCATGTTCCGCGATGAGATAGGGCGGTATAGGAATGTTGCTCGCGACTCTACCGAATGGACCATTGAAATTGCCCGCGTAAGCTACATTGAACTTTCTATAATCGGGAACAGGAGCCTCGGTCGGATATCCCTCAGCTTCGTATTTGACCCATTCTTCTAGTGTGGTGCTTCCAAGCCGCGCTGCCAAAAAACGCAGCTTGAGCAGAGTGGGACCGATCGGCTCTCCGTTCAGCAATGACGTCTGGATGTCAGAGAGAAGTCCCATTTCTTCCTACGATCTTGTCTTAGATCCCTCTTCCACTCTATCGTCCTAGCCGGCTTGCTCGTCACGACTTGGCCCGCGGGCCTCAGCCCTCGAACACCAGCGACTTCACCACCACCGGTATTGCTTCGACGGCTTGCAGCATTTGGCCGAGGTCGACGAAGTTGAAGTCGCCGACCTCGATGCCGTCCACCACGATCACGTCGTGCGGCACCTTGAGTTCGTGCGTCAGCATGTTGCCGACGAGGCCGGCGACGTCGGCCGAGAGGATCAGCGACCATGGCTGCCCCGATAGCGGCGCGAGCGCCTGGGCGATGCCTTCGGCCAGCGCGCGGATCGACCCGTAGCTCGGGAAGATGGGTCCGAGCAGGGCGACGGCGATCGGCCGCTCGATGGTCGCGGGCGTGAGGTCGAAACGCGCGAACGCTTCGATGATGCCTTTGCTGACGATGTCGGCGGTCGTGGCCGCGTCGTCCTCGGGCAGGCGCATCGGTATCACCTGCAAATCGAGGCGCGGCAACAGGTCGGGGCGCGAGACGAAGACCGTGCTGCTCGATACCTGAACGGTGTATTGCGAGGCGCCGATCACGGTCGCGCGAATGCATTCGACGCTGCCGGCGAGCGGCAGATCGAGCCCGGCCAAGCGGCGGCGGATAGCGGCGCCGAGGAGCTTGCCGAGATCGCCATAATCGGGCTTGCCCTCGTCGTAGACGTATTCGCCGACGCCGCCCGAGAAGCTGATCTGCTGCAATTCGCCGGCGTATTGCAGGGGGCCGACGATCACGAGGTCGCGCGCCAGCGGCGATAACGCGCCGCGGCGAAGCGCTTCGAACAGCAAGTCGGCGAGCTTTTCGGCAATTGCCGCTTTCTGCTCGTCGGTAATGACGCGGCCGACCGCGATGTCATGGCCGCAGGCGGCGGCGACGGCACGGCCCGCCTCTTCGACGCGGATGACGCGGCTGGCTTCGTCCCAGGCGATGAGCCGCGCGCCGACATTGATGGCCATGGTGTCGTGGACGGCGCCGCCGATCACGATGGCGATTTTCGCCGTGCCGCCGCCGACATCGACGTTCATGGCGTTGCCGTGGTGCTTGGAGCGGAAGACGGCGCCCGAGCCGTGCGCGCCGAGGATCGCTTCGAGGTTGGGGCCGGCGGTGGCGCAGACGAAATGCCCGCCCTGATCGGCGAGCATGCGGATGATGGCGGCGGCGTTGTGCTTCCTGACCGCCTCGCCGGTGCAGATGACCGCGCCGGTATCCACGGCGTCGGGCGCGATGCCCGCCTCGTCGTAGGCCTCTTTCACGAAGGCGGCGAGCTTGGCGGTATCGATCGTGTCGGGATCGGAGTACGGCGTTAAGAGGATCGGCGAGCGATAGAGGACCTCGCGATAGATGACCTCGAACCGGCTCGACATCTCGGTGCTGCGCCGCCACATCACCAGCTTCGAGAACATGAGATGCGAGGTCGACGAGCCGATGTCGATGCCGACGCTGGTCAGACGCAACCAATCGGGATTGAGGGGGAATCCGTCTTCGCCGAGCTGATCGAAAACCGCTTCGGCGTCCTCGCCGAAATGCCCGTGGTCGCGAGGATCGTCGTGCATCACTGTCTTTTCTATTTGGATCGCGTGGCGGCCAGCCGCTCTATTTTGGTAGCGCGGGGGCCGGCCGCCGCTCCCTTTTTAAAGTTCAGGTCAGGTATCGCGCGCGCTGGTCGGGCCGACCACGCCGTGGCAGTTGTCGCCGAGGAAGGCCTTCATGCGGCAGGTCGCGCCGTGCTTCGCCAGCTCGGCCTCGAAGATCTCGTGGACCTTGGGATTCTCGTCCTGGTACTCGACCTGCCAGCCGCCGTCCTTGATGCTCTTGTCGGCATTCCAGCCGTCTTTGCTCGCCGGCGAGGTGAGACCGAACTCACCCAGGCGCAACGCGAGATAGCGGGCGCGCGTCGGGCCGGTATTGAAGTGCTGATGGTAGCAGGAGTCGCTCGGGACGATGACCATGCCGCCCTTCTTCCAATCGGCCTTTTGCAGGTCGGACATGTCGTCCTTCGTCCAGAGGAGCGAGAAGCCGACGCCGCTCAGGATGAGCAGGTGCGCGCCCGGACCGTGGCGATGGCCCTTCTTATAGGTGCCAACCGGGAATTCGGAGATGTGCGACTTCAGCGAGCTCTTCGCCATCTCGAGCATCACGTTGATGCCGCCCGCGCCGCGCTCCTTCCAGCCATAGAGCGCCATGTCCGGCGCGTTGGGGATGAAATTCGTCTCCCAGACACGGCGGTTGAACAGCTTGCCGCCGCCGGTGAACGAGTTCTTGCCGCTATAGCGGCTCTCGAAGTTGAAGGGATTGTTGAAGATGAAATCTTCGTCGCGGAAGAGCCGCATCATCTGCGGCGCATTCGTGACCGAGAGATAGCGCGCCGGCTCGGACCCGGCATTGAAGTGCTGATACCAGGCGTTGAGCGGGATCGCGAACACGCTGCCCGACTGCCACTCGAAGGTTTGCGGCGGCTGCCCGTCAAGCCAGATCCGCGTCGCGCCGCGGCCCGTCACCACATACGCGTTCTCTTCGTAGAGATGCCGTTCGGGCGCGGAGTGCTTGCCCGGTGCGATCTCGATCAGCTGGGCATCGCCCGGCAGCGCGCCCTGCGGCAGCTTGAGATTGATGAACGCGCCGGCCCCGCCTTTGCGCTCCCACGGCGAGAGCTCGACATTCGCCAGGTCCTCGAACACGTACTCGTAAAGGACCCGTATCCCCTCGCGCTTCTGCCAGGCGTTGTAGGGGTCCTCGATGACGAAATCTTCGAGCGGCGCTGTCGGCTTCGCAGCGATCTTCATGTCATCAGGTGCCATCGCCCTACCTCCCATCAAGTATCGGTTACGCGAGTCATAGATCGCGTTCGTCCGACGATCAAGGCGATGGGTGCGCCAGGCGACCCGCGGCCTGTTACCTATTGCCGGGAAAGGGAACGCCCTTCGTGGTGAAGCGCTGCGTCCGGCTTGCGGGGCGCGTGTGTCCGCGCGCGCCGGCGGGCTTCCCGGTCCCCGGCGGCTGGTGCGCCGGGACGAGCTGGTGCGCGCCCGGGCCGATCAGGTCGGCGCGGCCCATGCGCTTCAGCGCATCGCGCAGCAGCGGCCAGTTGTCGGGGTCGTGATAGCGCAGGAAGGCCTTGTGCAGCCGGCGATGCGACAGTCCTTTGATCGCTTCGACCTTGTCGCTGGCGCCGTGCCGCACGGCGCGCAAAGGATTGACGCCGGTATGGTACATGGCCGTGGCGGTCGCCATCGGCGACGGCAGAAACGTCTGCACCTGATCGGCGCGGTAGCGATTCTTCTTGAGCCAGAGCGCGAGGTTCATCATGTCCTCGTCGGTCGTGCCCGGATGCGCCGCGATGAAATACGGAATCAAATAGTATTTCTTGCCGGCCTGCTTGGCGGCAGCGTCGAACATTTCCTTGAAGCGGTCGTAGGCGCCGATCCCCGGCTTCATCATCTTGTCGAGCGGACCGCGCTCGGTGTGCTCGGGGGCGATCTTCAGATAGCCGCCGACGTGATGCGTCACCAGCTCCTTGACGTATTCGGGACTCTTCACCGCCAGATCGTAGCGCACGCCGGACGCAACCATCACCTTCTTGATGCCCTTCGTCTCGCGGACCTTGCGGTAGAGGCGGATGAGATCGTCGTGCGAGGTGTTGAGATTCGGGCAAATCTCCGGGAACACGCAGGACGGACGCCGGCACGCCGCCTCGATCCTCGGGTCCTTGCACGCCATCCGATACATATTGGCGGTCGGCCCGCCGATGTCGGAGATCACGCCGGTGAAGCCGGGCGTCTTGTCGCGGATGCGTTCGATCTCTTGCAGGATCGAGGCTTCCGACCGGTTCTGGATGATGCGGCCCTCGTGCTCGGTGATCGAGCAGAAGGTGCAGCCGCCGAAGCAGCCGCGCATGATGGTGACGGAGAACTTGATCATGTCCCACGCCGGGATTTTCGCATCGCCGTAATCGGGATGCGGCGCGCGCGCGTAGGGCAGATCGTAGACCGCATCCATCTCGTCGGTGGTCAGCGGAATCGGCGGCGGGTTCAGCCACAAATCGCGGTCGCCATGACGCTGGACCAACGCGCGCGCATTGCCGGGGTTGCTCTCGCGATGCAGCACGCGCGAGGCGCGGGCATAGGCCTCCTTGTCCTGCTCGACTTGCTCATACGCCGGCAAGCGGATGACGACATCGCCGGGTTGGCGGGCAGCACCTTCGTCGGTGGCGTCGAGATTGTCGGCGTGCAGTTCGGTGCAGCCTTCGGGCACGCGGCGGAACAAGGCGACGCCGCGCACGGAATGAAGATCGGACGGCTTCGCGCCGGCGGCGAGCCGGTTCGCCACCTCGACGACGGCGCGCTCCGCATTGCCGTAGAGCAGCAGATCGGCTTTGGCGTCGGCCAGGACCGAGCGCCGCACCTTCTCCGACCAGTAATCGAAATGCGCGATGCGCCGGAGCGAGGCCTCGATACCGCCCAGCACGATCGGCACGTCCTTGAACGCCTCGCGGCAGCGTTGGGCATAAACGAGGGTGCAGCGATCCGGCCGCTTGCCGCCCTCGCCGCCGGCGGTGTAGGCATCGTCGTGGCGCAGCCGGCGGTCCGCCGTGTAGCGGTTGACCATCGAATCCATGTTGCCGCCGGTGACGCCGAAGAACAGGCGCGGTTTGCCCAGCGCCTTGAACGGCTCGGCCGATTGCCAGTCCGGCTGCGCGATGATGCCGACACGATAGCCCTGCGCCTCGAGCAACCGGCCGATGATCGCCATGCCGAAGCTCGGGTGATCGACATAGGCATCGCCCGTCACCACCACGATGTCGCATTCATCCCAGCCGAGCGCCGTCATCTCGGCACGGCTCATCGGCAGGAAAGGCGCCGCCGTGCCGGCATGCGGCGGGCGACGCGGCCCCGGTATCAGCGTGTTGTGCGTGTCCACGAAGCGATGATACTGCGCCGGTCTATCAGCGCAATTTTCCGCCACGCGGCAAAAGAGCCGGCTCACGAATTCATCGAGGCCGGTGCCTTAAACGGCGCCGGCCGGCGGCAGGCATCGATGGGTGCGGGCTGCTCATGGACGAACGCGGATGATCGTCTTCCCCGACCGCCGCTCGGTCGGATTGAAGGCGGCGACCGCCTCGTCGAGGGTGGACACGGTGCCGATATTCGTCCGCAATCGTCCGTCCCGCACCCGCTGGACGATCTCGCTCAGCTGGGCACGATCGGCCTCCACGACGAAGTCGATCGCCAGCCCGTCCGCCGGCCGTGCCTCGGACGGTCCGACGACGGACACCAGCGTTCCGCCGGCGCGAACCAGGCGCGCGGACCGCTTGCCGATGTCCCCGCCGATGACATCGAACACCAGATCGACACCGCCGACATCTTCGAGGGTGTCATCCTTGAGGTCGACGAATTCATTGGCGCCGAAATCGAGTGCCTTCTGACGGTCGGCGGCGCGTCCGGTCCCGATGACGTAGGCGCCGGCCAATCGCGCGAGTTGCGTCACCATCGACCCGACGGCGCCAGCCGCGCCATGCGCGATGACGCTCTGCCCCGCGCGAAGCCGGCCGTGCTCGAACAATCCCTGCCACGCCGTTAGACCCGAGATCGGCAAGCTTGCGCCGACCGTGAAATCGACATCGCCCGGCAGAGGTGCGAGATTGCGTGCCTCGATCGCGATGTATTCCGCCAGAGTACCGTCGCGATACCAGTCGGCAAGACCGAACACGCGCTGTCCGACCGACAATCCCGTCGTACCGTAGCCGAGAGCGGTGACCACGCCGGCCAGTTCGTGTCCGGGAATCGACGGCGTTCGGTTACGGCCGAGGCGATCGGCCCAGGTCGAGGGCCATTCCAACTCAGTCCCGACGAATCCCGACGCATGAACCTGGACGACGACGTCGTTGATCGCTGCCTGCGGCACGGGGCGCTCAACCAGCTTCATGCCGGCCGTCCCCGCAGCTTGATCCGTCACAACGATTGTCTTCATGGGAACTGTCTCCTCAGCATTTGTCTCGTGCGGGCTTGCACATTGCTTATATGGCGAACTAAGAGTGATGGTTGGTTCCAAAAACATTGCTGATCGTCCCATGGACCCGTTCACTCCCCTGTTCGCCCACGTTGCACCAAGGGCCCGAACCTTCTTCACCGGCACGCTATGCCAGACGGCGCAATTCGGCGATGAGGGACACTTACACCTCCTCAAAAGTGGCGAGCTTACGCTCGTTCAAACTGGCCAAGGCGACCTCCAGTTTGATGAACCAACCCTCCTGTTTTTCCCTCGTGGTCGAGCCCACAGTTTGGCGGCCAATCCGGAGCGTGGCGCCGATCTCGTTTGCGCGACGGTCGACCTCGGCGGCGCTGAGGGCAACCCGATCGGACAAGGGCTGCCCGAACTCGTGGTCTTGCCGCTCGCGTCGCATCCCGCGCTGGCGCCGGTCTGCGATCTGCTTGTCGGTGAAGCATTCTCCGAACGCGGTGGCCGCCAGGCAGCGCTCGACCGGCTGTTCGACTATCTCCTTATCCTGATCGTGCGACACGTCGTCGAGAGCGGCAGGGTCGCGACCGGTGTGCTTGCCGGACTCGCCGACCCGCGCCTTGCCAAGGCGCTGACCGCAATCCACGAAGCGCCGAAGAAGTCATGGACCCTGGACGATCTCGCCGGCATCGCCGGCATGTCACGCACGCGGTTCGCTGAGCATTTCCGGGCACGCGTCGGCCAGACGCCTATCGACTATCTTACCGGCTGGCGCATGACAATCGCATGCCAGCTTCTCGCGAAGGGCAAGCCAGTCAAGAGTGTGGCTCTCCAGGTCGGCTACCAGAGCGCCGCCGCCTTCTCTCGCGTGTTCAGCCGGACGACGGGACAGGCGCCGCGCAATTCGAATGATGTCAGTTTGCAGCGACTAAAGCTGATCTCGCCCAGCCGTAGCCCGGACGAGTAGCAATCGAATGACTGCCTCTCGCGTGCGACCAGAAGGCACCACCTTCACTCCCACTCGATCGTGCCTGGCGGCTTCGACGTCACGTCGTAGACGACGCGGTTGATGCCGCGGACTTCGTTGATGATGCGGGTCGCAACGCGCGACAGGAATGCGTGATCGAAGGGATAGGAGTCGGCGGTCATGCCGTCGGTCGAGGTGACGGCGCGCAGGGCGCAGACGTGGTCGTAAGTGCGGCCGTCGCCCATCACGCCGACGGTGCGCACCGGCAGCAGCACGGCGAAGGCCTGCCAGATCGCGTCGTAGAGGCCGGCGTTGCGGATCTCGTCGAGATAGATCAAATCGGCTTTGCGCAGGATCTCGAGCTTTTCCTCCGTGATCTCGCCGGGGATGCGGATGGCGAGGCCGGGACCCGGGAACGGATGGCGCTTCACCAAACTGTCGGGCAGGCCGAGCTCGCGGCCCAGATCGCGCACCTCGTCCTTGAAGAGCTCGCGCAGCGGCTCGACCAGCTTCATCCGCATGCGCGCCGGCAGGCCGCCGACATTGTGATGCGATTTGATCGTCACGCTAGGGCCGCCGGTGAAGCTGACCGATTCGATCACATCAGGATAGAGCGTGCCTTGCGCGAGGAAATCGGCGCCGCCGATCTTATGCGCCTCTTCGTCGAACACATCGATGAAGGTGCCGCCGATGATCTTGCGCTTCTGCTCGGGATCGGTGACGCCGGCGAGCTTGCCGAGGAAGAGATCGCTGGCGTCGCGATGGACGAGCGGAATGTTGTAATGGCCGCGGAACAAGGTCACGACCTCTTGCGCCTCGCCGGCGCGCATCATTCCGGTGTCGACGAAGATGCAGGTGAGCTGATCGCCGAGCGCCTCGTGCAACAGCACGGCCGCGACCGAGCTGTCGACGCCGCCCGAAAGGCCGCAGATCACGCGGCCTTTGCCGACTTGCGCGCGGATACGGGCGATCGCTTCGCCGCGGAATGCCGCCATCGACCAATCGCCGCCGCAGAGCGCGACGCGGTGCGTGAAGTTGCGAAGGAGCGCCGCGCCTTGCGGTGTGTGCACGACCTCGGGATGGAATTGCACGCCATAGAAGCGGCGCTTGTCGTCGGCAATGGCGGCGAAGGGCGCGCCGTCCGACGTGCCGACGACGCGGAAGCCGTCGGGCAGCGTCTCGACGCGATCGCCGTGGCTCATCCACACCTGCTCGCGCGCGCCTTTTTCCCAAAGCCCGGCGAAGAGCGCGCAATCCTCGGCGATGTCGAGGAAGGCGCGGCCGAATTCGCGATGATCCGACGGCGCGACATGGCCGCCGAGCTGCGCGCACATCGTCTGCTCGCCATAGCAGATGCCGAGCACCGGCACGCCGAGCTGGAACACGGCGTCCGGCGCTCGCGGGCTGGCGTTCTCGTGCACCGAGGCCGGGCCGCCCGAGAGGATGATCGCTTTCGGCGCGAAATCGGCGATCTTCCGATCGTTCATCAGGTTGAACGGATGGATCTCGCAATAGACGCCGCTTTCGCGCACCCGGCGCGCGATGAGCTGCGTCACCTGGCTGCCGAAATCGAGGATCAGAACGCGGTCGGATTCGGGTGTGGTCATTGGAGACTCATAGTCGAGATCAAATCGATGGTGTGCAAGGCCCCTCCGGAGGGAACTCGCTCAGCTGTTAGAGCCCCCTCACCCTCCCACGCTTCGCGCGGGCCCCTCCCTCTCCCCGCTGGGGCGAGGGGGATTTTTACCCGTGCGCTAGAGAAATCCCTCGCCCCTTGGGGAGAGGGAGGGGCCCGGCGCGAAAGCGACGGGAGGGTGAGGGGGCTGCGCATCGCGCTTTGGCAAATCACACTCACGCGGACCGTGCCAAAGCAGCGAGATCGCTCCAGCCATAGGCCAGATCGGCGTGCGACTCGCCTTCTTCTTCGTCGGCGACACGCTGCGCGCAGATCACGCCGCCCATCGCTTCGTAAAAGCCGCACGCCGGATTGCTCGCCAGCACCCAGGCGAGCGCCGAATCATGGCCGCGCTTCAGCAGTTCCGCCGCGAGCCGGGTGAGAAGCGCGCGGCCGAAGCCGCGGCGCTGATAAGCGGGCAGCAGATAAAGCGTCTTGAACTCGCCGCTATAGCCGAGCACGTCTTCGCCGCGTAAGGGTCCGGCGTTGCCGAAGCCGCAAATGCCGATGCCGAAATCCTCCGCGACGAGCACGGGATGGGTTTCGGTGTAAGCGGTCAGGATGTCGGTCCACATCGCCTCGCGCTGCTCGACCGTGGCCTCGTCGATCAGCGCGTCGTCGATCAAGCCGCGATAGGTGCTATTCCACACCGCGACATGAACGCGGGCGATCGCCGGCGCATCTTCGGGACGGGCGAGACGGATATCAACCATCGGTGCTCTCGTCTTCGGCATCGGCGCCAAGCGCTTCGTCGGCATCTTGCGCAGCGGCCGAGTTTTCTTTCTTTGTCGCTGGCTTACGTTCCATCACCGCGACGAAGAATCCGTCGGTGCCGTTGCGCGCCGGGCTGAGGCGCAGCGTGTCGTTGCGGGCCGGGCACTCGCCGCCGACCGTATCGGCCCAGATGTCGCGGATCGGGACGAGGAAAAAATCCGCATGCGTCTCGATGAATTTCGCGACCTGGTCTTCATCTTCTTCCATCAGCAGCGAGCAGGTCGCGTAGATGAGCCGCCCGCCGGGTTTCACCAGTCGCTGCGCGCTGTCGAGGATATCGGCTTGCAACACCGGCAGCTCGGCAACGTCCTCGGGCTTCAGCCGCCATTTCGCATCGGGATTGCGCCGCCACGTGCCCGTGCCGGTGCAGGGCGCGTCGACGAAAACGCGATCGAAGCCCTGCGCGTGGCGCTTCACCCATTTATCCCGCTGACTGGCCAGCGGCTGGCGCTGCACGATGCTCGCGCCGGCGCGACGCAGGCGCTCGGT
The DNA here is from genome assembly GCA_035552195.1 of Allostellaceae bacterium. GTDB lineage: Bacteria > Pseudomonadota > Alphaproteobacteria > ATCC43930 > CGMCC-115725 > CAIKMD01. The sequence continues at coordinate 15,492 of DASZLU010000034.1, forward strand.
CGCACGCTCCAAGCGCTTGGGCGCAACGTCGGTAGCGACCAGGTGACCGCGATTCTTCATCTGCGCCGCCAGCGCCAAGGTCTTGCCGCCGGCACCGGCGCAGAAATCGACCACGCGCATGCCGGGCCGCGCATCGGCCAAGAGCGCCGCGATCTGCGAGCCTTCGTCCTGCACCTCGATGGAGCCGTTCTTAAAAAGATCGAGCGTACCCAGCGGCACACGCTCGAACAGGCGCAAGCCGATCGGCGAGAGCTTGGTGTGCGCGAGCTCGATGCCTTGGCGTGAGAGCGCGACATAAACCGCCTCGCGCTCGGCCTTCAAGAGATTGACGCGCAGATCCAAGCCCGCTTCGTCCTGCATCGCCGTCATCTCGCGCGCGAGATCGCGACCGAGCGAGCGCTCCAGCGAGGGACCAAGCCAGCGGGGGAAATTGCCGCGCGCCTCTTGCGGCATGTCTTTCGGATAGGCCGGCGCGCTGGAGAGGGTTTCAATCAACCGGCGCTCGCGATCGTCGAGCCGTACCGGACGAAAACGATCGCCATCGCACGCGCGATCGATCTGATCCAGCGACCATTCCTCGAACAAGGCGAGCTCGGCAAGAAGCCGCCGCCGCGCATCGATCGTTTCCTCACAGCGCGTCAGCCAGTAATCGATCGCCCCGCGCTGACGCAGCACGCCATAGATATGCTTGGAGATCGCGGCGCGGTCCTTCGCGCCGGCAAAGCGGTGGCGGCGGAAATAATCGGCGACGATATCGTCCGCCGCCCCGCGACCTTCGCCGATCGCCGAGAGCAGACCGATCGCCGCTTCGAGACGCGCGCCGGGGGTCATGGGGAGAAGCTTTCAGCCATCAGCTTTCAGCGATTAGCCTTCTAAAAGAATTCGTCATTCCCGCGAAAGCGGGAATCCAGGAGATATCGAGTTGTCGCCATGGATTCCCGCTTTCGCGGGAATGACGGATTAAAATTCCGATTCAAATCTAAGTTGCACCGAGACTGAAAGCTGATAGCTGACAGCTTTCCGCTCAACTCTCCGTCCGGTAATTCGGCGCTTCGCGGGTGATGGCGATGTCGTGGACATGGCTTTCGCGCAGGCCGGCCGAGGTGATGCGGACGAATTTGCAGTTCTTCTGCATGTCGGCGATGGTCTTGTTGCCGGTGTACCCCATCGCGGCGCGCAGGCCGCCGATGAGCTGGTGGATGACGTGTGCGACCGGGCCCTTATGCGGCACACGGCCTTCGACGCCTTCCGGCACCAGCTTCAATTCGCTTTGCACTTCGGCCTGGAAGTAGCGATCGGCCGAGCCGCGCGCCATGGCGCCGACCGAGCCCATGCCGCGATAGGATTTGTAGCTGCGGCCCTGGTAAAGGAACACCTCGCCCGGCGCTTCATCCGTGCCGGCGAAGAGCGAGCCGAGCATCGCGCAATCGGCGCCGGCGGCGATCGCCTTGGCAAGATCGCCCGAGAATTTGATGCCGCCGTCCGAGATCACCGGCACGTCGCGCTTGCGGCAATGTTCGACGACGTCGCTGACCGCGGTGAGCTGCGGCATGCCGACACCCGCGACCATGCGCGTGGTGCAGATCGAGCCCGGACCGATGCCGACCTTGATCGCATCGGCGCCGGCTTCGATCAGCGCCTCGGCGCCTTCGGCCGTCGCGATATTGCCGGCGATGATCTGCGTGTAGTTGGAGAGGCGGCGAATACGATTGACGGTTTGCAGCACGCGCGAGGAATGGCCGTGCGCCGTATCGACCACCAGCACGTCGACGCCGGCATCGAACAGGGCCTCGGCGCGCTTGACCCCATCTTCGCCGGTGCCGGTCGCGGCGGCAACGCGCAAGCGCCCGGCCGCGTCCTTGCAGGCGTTGGGATAGCGCTGCGACTTCTCGATGTCTTTGACCGTGATGAGACCGACGCAGCGGTAATTGTCGTCGACGACGAGCAGCTTCTCGATCCGGTTTTGATGGAGCAGCCGGCGCGCTTCGTCGCGGCCGACATTTTCGTTCACCGTGACCAGCCGCTCCTTGGTCATCAGCTCGGCGATCTTCTGCTTCGGATTGCTGGCGAAGCGGATGTCGCGGTTGGTGAGGATGCCGACGAGTTTCTGCGAGCCGCGCTCCACCACCGGGAAGCCGGAGATGCGATGGAGATCCATCAGCCGCTGCGCGTCTTCCAGCGTCTCGTCGGGATGAACGGTGATCGGGTTCACCACCATGCCGGCTTCGAATTTCTTGACCCGGCGAACTTCGTTCGCCTGGTCCTCGATTTTCAGATTGCGGTGGATGACGCCGATGCCGCCCGCCTCGGCCATGGCGATCGCGAGACCGCTTTCCGTCACCGTATCCATCGCCGCCGAGAGCAGCGGAATGCCGAGCGACACCTCACGCGTGAGGCGCGTCTTGGTGTCGGTTTCGTTCGGGAGGACCGCCGAGGCCGCAGGCACCAGCAAGACGTCGTCGAAAGTGAGCGCCTCGCGGATTTCCATGCTGCCTCCCGGTTAAGGTTGGCGACGATATATAGGGCGCGAACCACCCTTAGGGAAGCCCTGCAGCGCGGATCAGCCCTGCGAATCTGCGTTATTTGGCGCGCGATTCGTGCCGCGATAGCCCTGTGCGACAACATAGACCTCGGCCGACTCCGCACGGCTGGCCGGCGGCTTGGCGTGGCGCAAGGTGGTGAAGTCGCGTTTCAGGCTGGCGAACAGCTCGCCCTCGGCGCCGCCTTGAAAGACTTTGGCGACGAATGCGCCGCCGGGCGCCAGCACCTCTTTCGCGAATTCATAGGCCGCCTCGGCCAGGGCGACGATGCGCAGATGGTCGGTCTGGGCATGACCCGTGGTCGGCGCCGCCATGTCGCTGAGAACGAGATCGGCCTGGCCGCCGAGCGCCGCCATGATCTCGGCCGGGGCTTTCTCGTCGAGGAAGTCCTGTTGCAGGACGGTCGCACCGGGGATCGCTTCCATCGGCAGGATGTCGGCCGCGACGAGCCTGCCGCCCCCCTTTTTGCCAAGGCCCTCTTCCATGCCGATCTTCTGCGCCGCGATCTGCGACCAGCCGCCCGGCGCCGCGCCGAGATCGACGATGCGCGCGTTGCGCTTCAAGAGATGAAACCGCTCGTCGAGCTCGATCAGCTTGAACGCTGCGCGCGAGCGATAGCCAAGACGCTTGGCCTCGGCGACATAAGGATCGTTGAGCTGGCGCGCGAGCCAGGCAGCCGACGAAGCCGACCGCTTCTTGGCGGTTTTGACGCGCACGACCATGCCGCGCCGCGCGCCGTGGCTTTGTTTGCGCGCCGCCATCTCAGTTGGCCTGGACGAGGCCCAAGAGGATGCCTTCGCGGATACCCCGATCGGCGACGCGCAAACGCCCGACCGGCCACAGCCGGCAGATCGCCTCGAGGATCGCGCAGCCGGCGAGCACGAGATCGGCGCGCTCGGGGCCAATGCAAGGATTGCTCGCCCGCTCGTCATGACTTTGCCCGGCAAGCCGGCGGGTGGCGCGACGCAAATCGTCGAAGCGCAGTACCGTGCCGTCGATGCGACGGCGGCTGTAATGCCGCAAATTCAAATGCACGGCGGCGAGCGTCGTCACCGTGCCGGAGGAGCCGAGCATCTGCACCTGCCCCGCGGCGATGCGCCCGGCGATGCCTTGGCGCTGCTCGAGATCGGCCAACGCGGCGCCGATCTCGCCGACCATCGCGGCATAGGTCGCCTCCGACACCTCGCGCCCGCCATAGCGATCGCTCAGCGTTACGACGCCATGCGGCAGCGATTGGGAATCGATGATGCGCGGCGCGCCGGTCTCGAGGCTGAGCCACACCAGCTCGGTCGAGCCGCCGCCGATATCGAAGACGAGCGCGTAAGGAATGCGCGGATCGAGCAGCGGCGCGCAGCCGGCGACGACCAACCGCGCCTCTTCTTTGGCGCTGATGATCTCGAGCGCGATACCGGTCTCGCGGGCGACGCGGGCCATGAACTCGGCACAGTTGGCGGCGCGGCGGCAAGCCTCGGTGGCGATGGAGCGCGCGCCGGCAACGCGATGCGCAGCGATCTTGTCGGCGCAGACTTTGAGCGCATCGAGCGTCCGCGCCATCGCCGCTTCGGAGAGCACGCCGCTCGACGCCAACCCCTCGCCCAGCCGCACGATGCGCGAGAAAGCATCGACGACGCGAAACGGCGCGCCCGGCGGTGCATCGGCGGCGCGCCGGGCCACCAAGAGGCGGCAATTGTTGGTGCCGAGATCGAGCGCGGCAAAGGCCGCGTCGCTGCCGCTGCGCTGGGATAGGTCAGCAGGTTGAAAAAGCGGCTCGGACAAGACAGCTACCGGGAATTACAAAAGGTTAGATGATGCTAACGCAGCGGGGCGACGATGGTAAGCCCTAGCGATCCAGCACAAAATCGTTGAGCCGATCCCAAAGCGGCGGACGCAAATGCTCGCCGCCGGCCAAGGTGCTCCAGCCGATCTGCAGCGCGTAACCGCGCTCGCCCGTCGCCCGGTCGAGGCCGAACCGGTAATGCCGCACGATCTCGATCGCGTTGACGCGCTGCGCCGCGGGAAGGGCGAGCAGATTGGAGCGATCGAAGGCGAAACGCTGCTCGAAACCCGCTGGCACCGGCGAGAGGGTCAGGAAGCGCTTCTCCGGCGCCTCGCCCGGCGGGCGCTTGCGGAAAAGACTGTCGGCAAGCTCTTCCTCTTCGCGAATACCGAAAGCGACGCCGCGGCGGAAGGCGACATAAGACGGCCGGCGGATGCGCTCGAGGAACGGGCGGCGGTCATGCGCATAGACGTTCACGAAGCCCGAAGTGAACACGATGTCCGAGCGGACCGGATCGTAATGCGGCGCGAGCGGTGAAGCGTAAAAGCGATAGGACGCGTTGGTCAGCGCGATGATCCCGCCGGGCCGCAACGCACTGTCGAGCACGGTCAGCAACTCGTCGAAATTCTCGGGCGGAAACAGCTTCTGCATATCGGTCGGCGGATCGAGGCAGAGGACCGAGGCACAATTGATGAGATCGAACGGCCCGGTATCGCGGATGGCGGCGCGGTCGGATTTGAAGATCGTCGCCAAATGGCCGGTGGTCGCCATCGCCTCTTGCAGCGCGACCGGCTCGATCTCGCAGCCATAAAGATCGGCGTCCGGGAAGAGGCTGCGGATGGTGACGATCTCCTCGCCGGTCGAGCAGCCGAAAGACAATATCTTCAGCTTGCGCCCCGCTGGCGTGCCGAGCTGCGCCTGCGCCGTCCGCAGGACGTCGGTTCGGCGGAAGAGATGCGTGTGAACGTGGTTCTGCGCGCGCCGCATGGCGCTCTCTAGCGGAAGCACGGTACCGCTGACAGCCGCTGACCCTTGCTTTTCAGCGAGCGGACAGGCTGAAAATCATGGCAAAACGCGGCCGAACGCCGCGCCCTACCTACACAAAATCCGCCCGGTGTGCTAAAAACCTCCGCCTGGACGCTTCCATGTTGGGGGATCGTCTAACGGTAGGACCCCAGACTCTGACTCTGGTTGTCTAGGTTCGAATCCTAGTCCCCCAGCCACCACAAGACGGTATTATGGCGCAAACGCCCAAGAATTGAATCGGGATCGCGCCTAAATATCGCGGCATGAGCGAACCGATTGCAGTTTTAGCGCTTCGCCGGAAGCGCGATCAGATATCCGGCACCATCGCACACTATGAACGGCTGGTACGCGAGGCGGAGCACGACCTGGCGCACGTCAACGCGGCGCTGCGCCTCTTTGAGGTGACGGGCGAGGCTTGCGATTTGCCGCCCTATGTCGATCTAAACCGCCTTCTGAGGCGCGGCGAGACAACCCGGATTTGCATGGAAGCGCTCGCCAAGGAAGGCCCGCTCGATACGCGCCAGCTCGCACTCCGCATCATCAAAGCCAAGGGGCTGAGCGAGTCTGATAAGGTGCTGGCGCAGTCCATCGCCTTGCGCGTGGTGCAGACGCTACGGATGCGAGCGCGGCGGAACAAGGTGGAGTGCGTCACCAAGACGAAAGGCGTCTGTCTCTGGCGGCTTCCCTCGGGGCCGTGGCGACCTACTGAATTGCCGCTTGATCGCGCTTAACGTGACGCTGCCAATAGCCCGAGAAATCGACCGAGGGTTTACGCATCATCGCCAGATGCGCGACACGCTCTACCTGTTCGCCATTCCGCACGCGGCGGTTATCTTCGCGCCATGACGCCTCTTGCGCGTAGCGGAGCAGATAGACGCCCGCGACATGGTGGTGGTGGCCAATCTCCGCGCGGCGCAGGCGGCTGAAATATTCTTCCGCCCAATTCGTGCAGGCTTCCCCATCGCTATAGGCTTCCTGGTGATTGATGCGGCGCATTTCAAAGCGCTTGTTGAGCGCATCCCAACCGGCGTTTTCGTCGGCGTGAACAACCGTACCCGGCTCAACGCGCGATTTGATCCAATCGAGCGCTTGGCCTTCCGTGCGGAACACTGCCGGGACTGAGTTACCGTTGCGCTCGCGCACGATCACAACGGCCTTGCGCTTGCCGTTCTGGTTCTCTGCCTTCCGCCGGTCGCGGCGATGCTCTTTGTAATTCGCGGGCTTCTGATAGCCGCCAAAATATCCGCCGTCGATTTCCGCAACCTTGCCGGGACCGCCGACGATACGGCCTTTCATTTCCTCGGCCATCGCTTCGCGCAGCTTGTGAAGCAGAACGAAGCACGCCTCGTAGGATACGCCCAGATCGCGCGAGCACGCCAACGCCGACTTGCCCTTCACCTCGTTGCAGAAGATCGCGATGGCCGCGAGGTAGTGGCGCAGAGGCAGCTTGTGCGAGGCGAACAGCGTGCCGGACGTAACGGTAAAGTCTTTTGCGCACGCCTTGCAGCGGTAGCGCATTGCGCCGGTCGGGCGCGGGTTCTTGTAGGCGTTCAAGCCGCCGCAGTGCGGGCATACCGGAGCGCCAGAGGTTTCCGGCCAGCGCACCTTATTAAACAGCGCTTCCGCCTCGGCATCCGACAGCCGGAACACCTGAGCGAGGCTCAGGCTCTTGGCGAAGGAGGAAAGGAGGAAGTGCTGGGACATAAATGCCGTATTCGCTTTCTAGTTAGCGAATATGATCACTTATCGCCTACTTGTCAAAGGAAAAGATAGCGAATATGATAACTCATTGTCGATTTTGGGAGTTACCATGGCAGCTAAGGCAACCCAGGCGGACTGGGAGGAACGGGCCAGCCGGTTCCTGAAGGCCGAGCTAAAGCGAGCCGATGTTACCTATGAGGAATTGGCGAAGCGTCTGGAAAAGCACGGCTTCAAAGGCGAAACCAAGGCATCAATCGCGAGCAAGCTCGCCCGAGGGACGTTTGCCGCTACGTTTTTATTCGCGTGCTTAGCGGCTCTAGAATTAGAGGGCGTGAGGCTCGAAGACCTCTAGGGCATTGCCGAGTTCTGTTTCGGCTATGACAGCCGCGAAAACAACGACATTTACGGCGAAGCGGTCAGGGGATGGTGAGATATTGCAACCCCCACATCCCGATGGTCGCGAGAAAAAGGCCGTGAAGCATTAGATAAGGCGCGAATACGCAAGCAAGGACGTTCATTGAGACATGCGCGCGAGATTTCTCAGCTACCTTGAACAGCGGCTCTTGGCGAAACGGAATGCCGAGGATCAAAAAGCCAAAGAGGCACAGGATAGCGCCCAGCATGCGCGTGAAAATCGGTACGCCAAATCCGTCTCCCGTGCGACTTGGATAATCGCGGGGGCTGGTATTCTGACCTTCGTTGCCGCTCTTCTCCAGTGGGATACTCTCGGCGGCCAACTCGGCGTAATGAGGGCGGAACAGGCTGCGCAGCGGCCTTGGGTGACGCTTGACGATGCCGTGAAGATCACGAAGCCCTTGTTCTTCGATCAAGCTGGCGCGCATGTCGGCATTGTGGTGACACTGAGGAACGGCGGAAGATCGGTCGCCCAAAATGCTCAGCCATACGGGGGACAGCTTGTCGTTCAGCCGGTGATCCCCGACAACATTAGCGTCTCTTACCCAAAGGGACTGAACGTCCTTTTCATGGCCCCGCTGGGCGGTCCCTTTGCATGTGACCCAAACCACATAAAAGCATTTGTCGGCGCTGGGGGTGGATTGCTCTTGCCCGGTGCAACTCAGGATTGGCCGTTCGGAATCGACGTTCCGCGCAATAAATTCGTCTTTGATAGCGGGGGTCTTACAGAGGTTTGGACGGCCATTTGCGTCATCTACAGAGACGAAAGCGGCGCGCCCCACGCAACGCCCGTCACGGTGATGTTCGAGCCTGAACATGGCGCAAGCCGCTTCGCGCCGCCCGCTGTCGGCGAGCCGCCCGGCACGTTCAAAGTGACCGCTGGCGGGGCCGATCCCTATTGATCGTTCCAAAGCGAATGCTGACCCGTCGAAAGCGAGCGCGACAAGAACAAACAGAATTGGTGCGGCCATCGCCGCCAGGGCGCGCACTGGGCGCTCCTAACTCAACTCAACCTCCGGCATATGTGGAAACGCCCCGCTGAAAAGCTTGGGGCGTTTGCGCCATAATACCGCCACAAGATTTGGTGCCCCTGTTCGGTTCGATGCCGCAAAGCTTCATTTAACTACGGCGCGAACACAAAATAGGGTTCGAATCCTGAATGGGATGTTTCCAAGATCACCAGGCGGGCTAACGCCCTCGCCCGCGTTGAACAGGACGATGTCCGAAGTCCGGGGGCGAAGCCGACAGGTTCTCCCCTCCATATTCGATCAAAGGAGGGCCAAAAACGGACATCGCCGCGGCGGCAATACTCGCGCGTTGCGTCAGCAAGCGCTGAGATTCTCCCGCAAGGTATCGCCCTCATAACTCGTCCGGAAGCGTCCGCGGCGCTGCAACTCGGGCACGAGATAGTCGACAACGTCCATCGTATCGCGCGGCGTCGTATAGGGGTGCGAGATCATGAAACCGCCCCGGCAGCCGGTTGCCTCGAACTCCTCTTCCATCCAATCGGCGAGTTGGCACGGTGTGCCGGCAACCGCCCGATCGTAGCCTGTCGCGACGTGGAGCCCATATTCGAAGAACGCGTCACGCGTGATCTCGGCGTCGGGGCCAATCTCTTCGGCGAGCTTCTGCACCATGCTAACCGGCGAAGCCTGTGACGCGGCGATCTCTGCCGCGACCTGAGCCGGCGAGAAGCGCGCCGGAAGCGTGGAGAAATCATAACCGATATTGTGTGAGAGATACGCGCCGACTGCCTCCTTCGGGATCATGGTGAGGAGCGCGTCCTTCTTTGCCTGCGCCTCGGATTCGGTCTCGCCGAGGACGAGGCCGGTGGAGAACAGGATTCCGACGGATCGCGGGTCGCGGCCTTCGGCGACGAGCGCCTCATCGAGCGCCTTGCGGTGCTTTATCTTGGCGACGCGCGCCGGCCCGGCGGCAAAAATGTGATCGGCGAAATGCGCCGAAGCCTTGATCCCGCGCGGGCTCCCACCCGCCTGGATAAGCACCGGCGCGCCTTGCGGCGAGGGCACAGTGCTCAGCGGCCCGCGAACACGGAAGAATTGACCGACATGATCGATCGCATGGACCTTTGCGGGGTCACAAACCACGCCGCTCTCGCGATCCCAGACGAAGGCATCGGGCTCCACGCTCGCCCACAGCGCCTTGCAGACATCGATGAACTCCTCCATTCGCTCATAGCGCGAATTGTGCTCCATCAGCTCGTTGAAACCGTAATTGGCGGCGTCGGACCGACGCGTGGAGGCGATCACGTTGAAGGCCATGCGGCCGTTGGTGATCACATCGAGCGAGTTGAGCAGGCGCGCGACATAGAAAGGCGGCATGAAGGTGGAGGAATAGGTGAGGCCGAAGCCGACATGCTCGGCAACGCGCGACATAGCGGTGATGTAAGGCGCCATATCCTGCCGCGGCCATTGGATGCCCCAGCGCGCGCCGACCTCTTCGGATTTCTGCCAGGTGGCCGGGATGCCGGTGCCGTCGCCGAAGAAGATCATGTCTATGCAGCCGCGCTCTGCGATCCGCGCGAGCTCCTCGAACATGCTGACATCTGGATAGTTCCGATGAATCCACGAGCCACGCGTGCGCCAGCGTCCGTCGGTGTGGGTGAACGACATGTCGAAAGCGAGATGCATCTTTTGGGGCATGAGTCAGTCCGTGTCTTCGATCCTCGCCGCCGGTGCGGCTTACTGGATCAACGCTTGCTGGAATTCGACCGTCATGAAAGGGGTCGGCATCGTGGCGGTACCGAGCGCTTCGACGCCCGCAATCGGCAGCATCACGTCGAACACATGACGAATATTGGCCTCTGTGTCCGGCTCAAATCTCAGCCAGATGTCGGTTCGCGCCTCCTTGCGAAAGAGAGCGGAAACCTCGTCGGTGAAGCCAAGCTGCCTGCCGCGCTCGAGCCAGACCTCGTCGTTCGTGCGCAGGATGTTGACCGCCTCTTCGTATGCGGCGACGAACGCGCGTACGTTCCCCGGCTTTGCGGCAACGTATTTCGTGTCGAAGGCGTAGAGCAGGAAGGGCGTGTCGGGAAGGCCGAACATGTGGACGAGATCGCTGATCTTGGTGAGCGGACGGAATTTGCCGGTCGCCACCATCGAAGGCTCGATCGAGTTGAAGATGTGCGTCGCATCGAGCTGCCCGTTCTCGATCAGCCCGCGCAGCAGGACCGGCGAACCCTCGTAGGACGTCGCTTCCTTCTCGATATCGAGGCCATAGACCTTCTCGCCGACGGCGCGCATGACGATCCAGTTGAGCGCGCTCTTGGTGCCGGCGCCGACCTTCTTGCCTTTCAGATCGGCCAGCGTCTTGATCGGCGAATCGGTCGGCACGACGATGAAATCCGCCCCCCAGCGCAGGAACGGCGCGACACCGATGACGCTGATGCCGCCGTTGATCATCCGGCCCATGTCGTTCCACCCGAAGGTACCGGCATCGGCGGCGCCCGTTTGGAGGGCAGTGATCGCCGTCTGGGTCGTCGCTGTCGGCATCGGCGCGAGCGCGAAGCCGTGCTTCTTGTCGAGCGCGAATTTCTTGATGGTGAACGGAATGAAGGAATTGGTCCCGGGTTCGTTGTAGAGCAGGCGGACCGTGCCGCCATCGCCCTCGGTTCCCGCCTCGACCGTCGGCGCGGCGACGGAAAGAGGCGTCAGAAGAACGAGAGCGAGCAAGGTTGCGCGAACCAATCGAAGCGTCTTCATGACTCTTAAAATTCCCCAAGGTTTGATGAAGCCGCCGGTCAGCCGCTTCCGACTCTTTCGACTCGTTCCCCTCAAGCAGAGAGATTTTCCATCAAGGTCGCACCTTCGTAAGACGTGCGGAAGCGGCCGCGACGCTGCAGTTCCGGCACCAGGAAATCGACGACGTTGAGAAGATCGCGCGGCGTCGATTGCGGATGAGCGATCATGAAGCCGCCGCGGCTGCCGGTCGCCTCGAACTCTTCTTCAAAATGATCGGCGACCTGGGCGGCGGTGCCGGCGACCGTGTGGTCATAGCCAGTGGCCGAACGCAGGCCGTATTCGAAGAACTCCTCGCGCGTGATTTCGGTGTTCTCGCCGATATCGATACCAAGGCGATGGACGAAACCGACCGGCGACGCGTTTGTTGCAATGATCTGCTCGTTGATCTCTTTCGGGGTGAAGCGCGCCGGCAGCTGCGAGAAATCGTAGCCGGCACCATGCGAGATGAACGCGCCGGCGGCCTCGAACGGAATTGCCGTAAGAAGCGCTTCGCGCCGCCGCTTTGCTTCGGCTTCGGTCTCTTCGACGACGACGATGACGTCCCAAAGGATGCCGACCGCGCTGGGGTCGCGGCCTTGCGCGACGAGCTCGGCATCGAGCTCTTGGCGATGCGTGGCCTTGAGTTTCACCGGTTTGCCGGCCCCGAACACGTGATCGGCGAAATTGGCCGACGCCCTGATGCCGCGCGGGCTGCCGCCCGCCTGAATCAACACAGGGCGACCTTGCGGCGAGGGCACGCAGCTCAATGGCCCTTTGACCTTGAAGAACGCGCCGGCGTGGTTGATTGGCTGAACCTTCTTCGGATCGGCGATGACGACGCCGCTCTCGCGATTCCACACGAACGCATCGGGCGCAACGCTGGCCCACAGCGCCTTGCAGACATGGATGAATTCTTCCATACGCTCGTAGCGCAGATCGTGCTCCATCAACTCGTCGAAGCCGTAATTCGCCGCGTCGGCACGGCGCGTCGAGGCGACGACGTTGAAGGCTATGCGCCCATTCGTGAGATGGTCGAGAGAATTCAGCAGCCGCGACACATAGAATGGATGCATGAAGGTGGAGGAGTAGGTGATGCCGAAGCCGACATGCTCCGTCAGCTGGCCGAGCGCGGCGATGTAGCCGCTCATATCCTGCCTCGGCCACCCGATGCCCCAGCGAACCGCTTCTTCCGGCGAGCCGCGCCAGGTAGCGGGAATACCGGTGCCGTCGCCGAAAAAGAGCATGTCGATGAGGCCGCGCTCGGCAATGCTTGCGATCTCCTTGAAGATGGTGAGATCGGGATAAATCGCGCCGGTCCAAGAGCCGGGCAGCCGCCATCGCCCCTGGAGATGGGTCCATGACAGATCGAAGGCGAGATGCATTTTCGGCTTCATGCGAGCTCCTATTCACGCGTCGTCGAGGCTACCGATATGCCCGATCAGCCGCTCGACAACGGCGCGGCTGGTTTCGAAGACGCGCACGTCTTCGTAGGAACGCGGGCGGACGAGGCCGCCTAGATCGATTTCGTCGCAAAAGCGGGCGCCGGGTCCTTTGGTCATCATCAGAATCCGGTCGCTGAGGAACGTCGCCTCGAAAGCGTTGTGGGTAACGAACAGCACCGTGGAGCGGAACGTGTCCCAAATCGTGAGCAGCTCCTGCCGCAGGCGCCGTGCCGTCAATTCGTCGAGCGCGCTGAAAGGCTCGTCCATCAGGAGGACTTCGGGATCGATGGCGAAAGCGCGCGCGATCGACGCCCGCTGTTGCATGCCGCCCGAGAGCTGAAGCGGATAGAACTCGCCAAAATCGGCGAGACCGACGAGTTCGAGGCAGCGCGCGATGCGCCCCTTCCATTCCGATGCGGCAAAGCCCGCTGCCCGCAGCGCGAATTCGATATTGCCGCGGACCGTGCGCCAGGGCATGAGCCTCGGCTCCTGAAACACATAAGCGACGCGCGCGCGGCCATAGCTTCGCTCGGCCGCCGAACGGCCATGGATCGAGGCAACGCCTTCGTACTGTCCGTCGAGGCCGCTCAGGATGTTGAGCAACGTCGATTTTCCGCAGCCCGACGGGCCGAGGATGCACACAAACTCGCCGGGATGGACGGTGAAGTTCGCATTATCGAGAGCCTTCCAACCGGCTTTGTTACCCCGGCCTGGAAAGATCTTGGAGACCTGCCTGATCTCGATCGAAGCGGCGCTGGCCACGCTTTTGCCCTCCGCTAGATGCGCCGCTGAACCGGGCGCCATTTAAAGAGGTGCCGCTCGATCCGGCCGATCAGCACGAATTCGATGAACAGCATGATGAGGAGGAATAGGAGCGCGTGCGCGAGCACTTCGCTCATATTGAACATCTGATAGTAGTAGTCGATCTTGTAACCGACGCCGTCGCTGCGCCCGAGCAGCTCGACGAACAACACCATCTTCCAAATAAGGCCGAGGCCGAAGCGCGACGACGCCATCAGAATCGGCGCCACCTGCGGAGCGACAACCGAGAGAATGATCGTCGAGCGTTCGGCGTGATAGGCCTTCGACATGTCGATGAGTTTCTGATCGATGCTCTTGATGCCGGCCCAGATGTTGATGGTGAGGATCGGGACCACAGGCAGCGCGGCGCCGAGGATGGCAGCCCTGTCATTGAGGCCGACAATCATGAAGATCGTCAGGATGATGACGAGGCTCGGCAGCGAAATGCCGCCGACCATCCACACATCGAAGAAGCGCTCGGCCACCCTCGAGAGTCCCATGGCGAAGCCGAGAACGAGCGCAAGCGCCATGGCAACGGCGAAGGCGAGGACAATGCGCGTCAATGAGATTGCGACATCGATCCAGATCGCCCGACCGGTCACCTCGTGCCACAGCACCACCGCGACGTGCTGCGGCGCGGGCATCACGCTCGACGGCAACGTTGCCGCGCCGAGATACCAGAGCCCGAGCAGCGATACGACCGAGAGAGCCTTGATCGCGTAATCGCCGCCATGTGCGTGGAGCCAGCGACCGACCGCTACACCGAAGCGCGTCGGGTTGAAGTGCGCGCGCGCGTTACCGCCGCCGGCGATGCCAATCGGTTGAAAGGCCATATATGTGACTTTTGTGCATTGCAATATCTAGCATTCCAGTCGCAAAGACCGTGCCAGCACCTTGCGCCGCTTTTCGATTCTTCAAAAATGCCTACTACGCTTGAACTTTCTCAATCCATGCAAAAAGAATGAGCAATCACGCCGCGATTCGCCAAGCCCGGCGATGCCAAAACTTGATGCACTGCACACAAAATTACAGCACCCCTGTCCTAACTTCTCTTACCCGAGGCCGCCTTTCGCCAAACGCGGCGGCTTGGCACGAAACTTGTCTGTCGGGAAAGCGAGCGCCGCCGCTAAGAGCGAACAATCACCGGAGACTTGCATGAAGACCGCCATCGTCGTCGGCAACCCGAAAGCGAAATCGCGCACGCTCGACGCGGCGTTGTTGATCGCAACGAAGCTGACCGGGCAACCACCCGATAGTGTGTTTGACCTCGTCGATTTCGGTCCGGCGCTCTTGGAATTCGGCAACGCCGCTGTCGCCGCGGCGATCACCGTGGTACGGCAGGCCGACACGCTGATCGTCGCGAGTCCAACCTTCAAAGCGACTTATACCGGGCTTCTGAAATTGTTCCTCGATCAATTTCCGCCCGATGGGCTTGCCGGCGTGACCGCGTTCCCGGTCATGCTCGGCGCCGGGCCAGCGCATGCGCTCGCGCCGGAACTCTCGCTGAAACCGGTGCTGGTAGAACTCGGCGCGATCTGCCCTGCGGTCGGCCTTTATCTCATCGATAAGAGCTTCGCCGAGGATCCAGCGCTCGATAAATGGGTGGCGCGCGCCAAGCCCTTGCTGCGCGCGCGGAGCTGATCGCCAGGTTCAGTGCGAATTGAAAATCGCTTGGTATTGCTTGAGCTTGCGCTCGGTCGCCTGAATCTCGTCCCGCGTCGGGTATTCGGAGTCCTGCGCCGGCGGCAGCATGCCAAGCTTCATGATGCAAAGCATAAGCAGGATACGTGCCTTCGTCGCGGTGAGGTTCGAGCCGCCGATGAACGGGCCGCCGCCGGGCAGCGCGAAGCCTTCGGTGTTGCCGCGCCCGACATTCACGACCGGGAAGCCGGTATAGACCGTGCGGGTCAACGCACGCGTCTTCGATGATGACGCCGCCTTGCCATAAGGATTGAGGCCTTCTAGCACGAACCCGGCGAGCGGCGCCTTTTCCAGCTTGTAATCGACGAAAGCACGCACGTCGACCTCTTGCGCCGGATCACCCTCGTAGTCGTCCTCGATGTAACTGGCATCCTTGACGATCGACACTTTTGGAATCGCCGTCTCAAGCAGCTCGCCAGCCGCGTTCTTGATCACGATATCGACCAGCTCGATGCCCGACGCGCCCCTTCTAATGCCCTGCACCGACATCGGCAGTTGCGTCAGGCGCACCTCAGAGGCGTAGGTATGCAAGGTCGCCGGAATGTATCTGAGCACGGCGCCGCCGGTTCCCCCCGACATACCAAGGACTCCGCCGGCGCCGCCGGTCACGACGTAGCCGCCGGGACGCGCGTCGGCTTTCGTGACCTCGCGCGCGGCAAATACGCGCTGATCCTGGATAAGCACCATGCCTGCGCGGTTGCGGCCGTCGCGATCGGCCCACACTTTCGAATGCAAGAATTCGACGGAATCGGCGATGTTCTTCGGTCCGTCGTTGCTGATTTCGCCGTGATAGCGCTGTGAGGCGTTGCCGCAGATCGGCACCGTCACATCGAGCGCGAGGTTGAACCAATACATGGTCTCCTCAATGCGCGGACTGCCTTGAGTCCAGATCGCGCCGTCATATTTTCCTTCGCCGAGGATCTTTTGCGCCATATTGGTGATACGCGCCAAGGTCATGCGTGGCGGCGACATGCCGAGATGCGGCGGACGGTACGGGAAAAAATCCTTGCCGGGCTTTTCCGCCGCGATATCCGCCTCGGGCTTGCCCTTCAAATAGCCGCCGGAGGGCGCGAGCCGGAAGAAATCGACATCGGCCTTGCTCGAGACGAGATTGCCGAGGCCTGACGAGCTGATGCCAAGGCGATCGATCTCCTCGAACGTCCGCCGGCCATCCGGCATGAAAGGCTGGCGGCTCTGGGCGCGCGGCACGCGCAGGGCGGTTCCATCGCCTTCCCAGGCCTTTCCGTCGGCCTGGCGCGCCATATAGGGCATTGGATAGAGCCCATCGGCGGGATCGAGCTCTATCTTATAGACCGGCCTGTCACCCGAGCCACGGCGCTCGGTCGCGAATTCGCCAATCTCGGTGATGTAGCCGTCTGGCGGTCCGTAGAGGTCGGCCGCATCCGCTTCGAGCGGATGCGCACTGAACTGCTCGACATAGACCGTCGCCGGCACCGCCAGCCGTTGCGGTCTCAGCATGTCGTAGCGCAACGCCTCGCCATCGGCCGCTGTGGCAAGCGGCAAGCCGTATCGAGCGCGCGCCTTGTTCGAGGTGACGAGCGGCGGCGTATTTTGGATGGTCGCGTTGGGTCCGGCGAGATGAGCGATTTTGATGCGCGTCGGCATGAAGACCTCTCGAAACGATTTGCTTGCCACGGCAAAAGCAAGGATCGCGCCAATAAGACGATGCGTTTCTCGCACGGTCGCGCGTTGCGATTTTCACTTCGGCTGCTCAGTGAATAAGCAACCGCGTCTTCGCCAGGCACCCCGCGAGCGTTGCCCGAAATTTCGTCAGCCGCGAAAACAACGTGAAACCGTCGGATCGGCGCATCGGCGCACGCAAAATATTTTGGCACGTTTCTTGTTTAAACCTGCTTAGGCCATCGTCGCCCGAGGATCGCAACTTGCGACAAGTCGAATTCGGAATCTTCATGCCCATCGCGAGCAACGGCTTCATCTTCTCGAAGCGCGCGCCGCATTATCAACCGACCTTCGAATTGCACCGTCAGATTGCGGTGCTCGCCGAAGCCATCGGGCTCGACTATCTCTTCTGGATGGGTAAGTGGAAGGGTTTCGGTGGCCCGACCCATCATTGGGAGCAATCCCTCGAACCCATTACCCTCTCGAGCGCGATCGCGGCAGCGACGCAGCGTTTACGCATTTACGCGACGATCAACCCGCTGGTCCTCCACCCGACCGTCGCCTCGAAAATGGTCGCGACCATCGACGACGTCAGCGGCGGTCGCTTCGGCATCAACATCGTCACCGGCAACACGCTCGACGAATACGAACAGATGGGCATCGTGCCCGAAGGCTACAACCAGGACCGCTACGCCTATGCCGACGAGTGGACGACGATCATCAAGGAACTTTGGACCAAGGACAAAGTCACGTTTAAAGGCCGATTCTTCGATCTGAACGAATGCGTCTCGAATCCTAAGCCGCGGCAGAAGCCTTATCCGAAGATCGTCAGCGCGGGGAGTTCCGATGAGGGCCTTCGCTTCGGCGCAAAGCACTCGGATTACGCGTTCATTGGCCTGCGCCCCGCGGAAATTGCGCAGACCCGCAAATTCGCGGCCGAGTATGGCCGTTCGATCAAGATCGCCAGCAACTTCTTCCTGCTGATCCGCAGTAGCGATGCGGAGGCAGAGAAAGAGCTTCGCCTGCTGCGCGAAGAGCTCGACCATGAGGCGCTTAGCAATTTGATCACTTCGACCGAGCGCGATATGCGCGACAAAAAGCGGACGGACTATCTGCGCGCGCCCAATGTCATCGGATTCGGCAGCGGCACGCCTTTGGCGGGCTCGCCGGAAACGATCGCGCGCAAGCTCGCGCAAATCATCGGTGAAAGCGGTGTCGACGCGCTTCAGTTCACCTTCCTCGACTTCGTCAAGGATCTCGAAGTCTTCGGAAGCGAGGTCGCGCCGCTGCTGAAAGAACTGCTCCGGCAGCAGGGTGTCTATATCAGCGCCGGACAAGAAACGGCAACCGCCGCTTGAACCAAGGGGGGCCCATGAAACCGCGACGTTCACTCTCAATCCTTTTTTCTTCGATGCTTCTTATCGGCCTCGGCGCCACGATCGCCGCGGCCGATACCGCCGTCAAAGGCGATGGCGGCACTATCCGGTTGATGGTCAACATGGCTGGCACCCAATCCTATCCGCCTTTCGTGATGGATAAGCTCGGCCTCGAGAGCAAATACGGCTTCGTACTGAAGACGATGCCATCCGCGACCACGCAGACGACGACCACAGGATTTCAGTCGGGCGACGCCGATATGGGCATGATGGGGTGGAACGATCTGTCGCGCATCATCGGCGGCGGCGTGAAAGTCGTCGGGATCGCGCCTTTCCTCGGCTGGGCCAATACGGTCGTCGTGCCGGTCGATTCGTCGATTCACAATCTCGGCGATCTCAAGGGCAAGAAGGTCGGGGTCTATAGCCGCACCGGCCTCGACTGGGTCGTGATGCGGGCCAATGCCTTGAAGCTCTACAAGCTCGATCTCGAAAAAGACATCGTCGTCCAAGAAGGTGCGATCAGCCTGCTCCGCGGCTTGATGGAACAGAACCAGCTCGATGCCGCGCAGATGTTCAACGATTTGACGGCGCCGATGGTCGTGAGCGGCAAGTACCGGAGCCTCGGCACGATCCAGAGCCTCGTCACCCAGCTCGGCCTCCCGGATATGCCGTTCCTGATGTACGCCGTTTCCACCGACTATGTCGCCGCGCATCCTGAGAACGTGAAAGCTTTCCTCGCCGCCTATCGCGATTCGATCGATGCCCTCGAAAAGGATAATTCGCTCTGGGCGGAGCGCGCCAAGCAAATGGGGATGAGCGACGACGAGACAATCGGCGCATTGCGCGACCAGACACGCCCCATGCTGGCCAGCCGCTTCAAGTCGACCGACGAAGCGGCCGTCCGCCAGACCTGGGACATTCTAGTCGCTACCGCGGGCGCCCAAACCCTCGGCGGCATGACGAAGCTGGCCAATCACTTCATGACGCTGGAATATCAGTGAAAGCCCCTTTCGTCGGGCGACGCTTTCGAGCGTCAGGCGAACGGAGGGCGTTGGGACGACGCATTTAGTTCGATAATCGTCCACGAAGGGCAGCCACCTTGCCGCCGAATAAGTTCACGGCCTTACAAAGCATCCCCGTCCAGGATTCGAACCCAGCCCGCCCTTAATGCGAGCGCCTAGACGCTGAACTTGTAGTCCTTCACATGTATCGTGATGAAATCGAGGAACAGCCGGACGTTTACCGGCTGATGCGGCCCGCGCGGGTAGTAGGCGCGCAAGATTTTGCTGAAGGACACCTCGTTGCTAAACAGCACATCCAGCCGGCGACTGCTGACGTCATCGAATCCCGCATAGACGGGCAGCAATGCGATACCGACGCCTTTTACCGCTGCTTCGTGAAGTGCTGCGCTGTTATTCGAGACGAAATTGCCGGTGACCGTGATCCCGTAAGGACCGGCCTTTCCCTTGAACTCCCACCGATCAATCAATTGGCCGGTCTCGTAGGCATAGACCATGCAGTTATGTTTCGAGAGGTCCCGCGGCGTCTCTGGCCTGCCGACGCGCCGCAGATATGCGGGAGAAGCACAGATCGCGTAGTGAATGACGCCGAGGTCGCGGTGATCGAGCGTCTTATCGAGCACCTCCTCCTGATGCAGGATGATGTCGGCACCTTGCGCGATCACCGTCGGCCCGTGGACATGAGTGATGAGATCGACCGAAAGATCGGCATATTCGTCCATGAAGAGCGCGACCAGAGGCGTGATGAGCTTGATGCCGAGCCCGGTGCTCGCGTGAACCCGGAGCTTGCCGCCGGGCACGCTTTGCAGACTTTGCACCGCGCGCGTCGCCTGGTCGACGATCGGACGGATGCCGGCGCATTTCTCGAAGAAGGCCGAGCCTGCCGCCGATAGCGAGATGCGCCGGCTGGACCGGTTGATCAGCTTGGCGCGAAGTTGATGTTCGAGGCGATTGATGCGCTTGCTCACCGCCGAGGGCGAGATTTTAAGCTCGCGCGCGGCCGCCGAGAAATTCTGCGCCTCGACGACAGCGATGAAAACCGAAACATCGTCCAGATTGACCATTTCCACCCCGATCCGCCAAACCGGTTCTTGCCGGCTCAGTCATTGATCTCGTCTTCTGACACTACCATAGCGATGCAGGCCGCGCGAAAGCGGTTGGGCGATCGCGGGTCTGCGTCGAAACCGGAAACCTAGCTTTTCCATTCGCGATGGGATGAGGTTCCGTGTTTCGTCGCGGGACACACTAGATTTCCATTTGTCCCGATGGCGGGCACCGCAGACGCTCGCTAGCGTGCGGCAAAGAACTACGAGCGCGAGACACAGCGATGTCGATCGGCAATCTGGAATTCGGTGTCTTCGATTCGACGCCTATCCCTGACGATGCGGGACCGGATGCGACGGCCGAGGCCTATGAAGCGCATATCGCCGATGCGCAGCTCGCCGAGAGCCTCGGCTACAAATATTTCTTCTTCATCGAGCACCAGAATGCAGGCTTTCCCTGCATCTCGGCGCCGACCGTCTATCTGACGGCGCTCGCCCGCGCGACCAAACAAATCCGCATCGGCGCGATGATTTTCCAGTTGCCGCTGCACCATCCCGTGCGCCTCGCCCAGGACGTGGCGATGATCGATCACCTCTCGAAGGGCAGAGTGGAATTCGCCTTCGGCTACGGAACGCGCTCGCGTGAATTCGAGCCGTGGCAGCTGGATTTCCGCAATCGCCGCCAGCTCGGCCTCGAGGCGCTCGACATCGTGCTGAAGACGTGGACGGAACGCGAAGTTTCCCATGCCGGCGAGCACTGGGTGCTGGAGAAGGCACTGCCCCAGCCGCGGCCGTACCAGCAACCCATGCCGCCGGTCTGGATCGGCGCCCACAGTATTTCCTCTTTCGAATTCGCGGCCGAACGCAATTTTAACGTCGCCCAGATCTTCGAAGTCGAGACTATGGTCGCCGATAAATTCGCGCATTTCGGCACCGCTTGGCGCAAGCAGGGCCATAAGGGACCGATGCCGCATCGCGCGCTGGTCCGCCACATCCATGTCGCCGAAACCGAAAGCCTGGCGCGCGAGCAAGCCGAGCCCTACATGCTGCGCGGCATCACCGGTCCGGCCGGCGTGGCCCGCGCGATGAACCTGCAAGGTCTCGATGCATCGCCCGAGTCGCGCGAAGTATCGCGCGTCTATCTCCAGACTTCGAAATCGGTCGAGTTCTGGCTCGAGGAAGGTCTCGCCTTCATCGGCAGCCCGACGACGGTCGCCACTGCTAAACAGTGTCGCGAAGGCAACGCCTAACCTACGCGTATGGCCTCGCTTTCGCCACAATGGGCGGCGTATGCTTGGCCATGTCGGTCAAGCTTGGGGGCGTGATCGAATAGAAGCTGTGGCTATCCACAGCGCACTGCACATTCAAAAAGGGAGGACGTACATGGGTAGTCATTTCAGCATCTTTTCGCGTAAAGGCAGTCAGCCGCTTTTCATCGCGGCGGCGATGAGCGCGGTGCTGCTTTTCAGCACCGAGGGGGCCTGGGCCGTTTGCCAAGGCCCTGGGGCGCCGGCGAACACGCAAACGAAATGTCTCACCGCGGTAACCATTCCCGGCAATCCGCTGAAGTCGTTCGACATCAGCTGGGTCAACCCGTTGCGCGCCGAATATTATCTCGCCGATCGCTCGAACAAGGGCATCGACGTGATCGATACCGGGACAAATACGTTCAAGGGTCGCGTCGGCGGGGGGACGTTCGTCGGCCTGGTTGGCGGGAACAATACTTCCGGGCCCGATGGCGTGGTGACCCACAATCGATGGCTCTATGCCGGCGACGGCAACAGCACGCTCAAGGTGTTCGATTTGAACGGCCCTGCCACAACGCCATTACAAACCCTTTCGACCGGCGGGACGACGCGCCTCGACGAAATGGCGCTCACTACAGACGGGACGCTACTTCTCGGCGCGAACAATGCCGAAGACCCGCCATTCGCCACGCTCTTCAAGGCGAATGGCGACAATGCGGTGAGCAATGTCAGCGTTATGACGAAAGTCTTCGTGACCGCAGCCATCATCCCGGCCGGTTTCGGCCTCTCGCTCGAGCAGCCCGCTTGGGATCCGAAGACCCAGCGCTTTTACACCTCGATCCCGATTATTGCTAATAATCCCGCAGGCTGTAACTACGGCCAGCTCACTGGCAAGATAACCTGCGATGGCGGACTGCTTGTCGTCGATCCGACGACGCTCACTAATCTTACCGCGACGCTCGGCGCCTTCGACCAGAATACGAATACCGGCGTTGTGCCTCTCCATGCGTGCGGTCCGAACGGCGCTACGGTTGGTGTTCACGACAACCTGCTGCTCGGCTGCACGCCCGGTAACAACCCGAGCGACACCACCACGCTCGTCATCAATGCCAAGACGAAGAATTACGCCAATATCGCGAACATCACGGGCTCGGACGAGGTGTACTTCAATGCCGGCGACAAGCGCTACTACACCGGGTCCAGCTCGAATCCCGGCGGTGCCGTCCTCGGCGTGATCGATGAAACGAGCGTCCTGATCGAGACGATCCCGCAAGGAACAGGTTCGCACTCGGTCGCGGCTGATTCAAGGCGCAACGAGATCTACGTCCCGCAAAACGCGAACGACGTGAGCGGCGTCGCCGCCGGGCTGTGCGGCGGTACAAATGGCTGCGTCGCCGTCTACAAACACGGCGAGAATGACGGCGACGACGAGGATGGCGACCAGGGTGGCGATCGCGATTAAGACGTTCGCCCAGATGCGGTCGCACCGTTGCGCGATTCGCCGAGTAGCCAAATAAGCCAGCAAAGGGTGAGCGCGCCGCATGACGCGCTCACCCGCGCTCGCGAACCGGCGGCCGGAAGACGACAGTAATCACCCAGCCTCTTATCCAAGGCTCCGCTCCCACTCGTCGGAAGCTTTGGCGTCTAGCCCTTCGGCGACGGCGGAAGGGCTTTTTTTCGTGCCCGAGGGCTTACGCTCTCTCCCAGCTGAATCACTTCCAAGATTGGCAGATAGCGGAGTAGAAACTCGTGACGAGTAACATTGGTCTATTGTCGTTGCGCTTTACGAGCAGCATATTTTGCATCACGCGCGCGCTTTTGCTCGGCTGCAATCTCTGCTCCGCGAGCGGCAGTTGCAGCGAGTTCAGCTCGCCGGGCAAGTTCTTCAGCCTGCCGAGCAGCGTTTAGCCGTATCTCCTCGGCCTCCTTTGCTGCTTTGCGCTCCGCCATCCGGCCAGCGCGAGCGGCTGCAATCGCCACGCGTTCGGCGCTGCGCTTCGCGCCATCAATTGCATTCGCCTTCGCCCGTGCTTTCTCTAGCAGAGCTTTCCGTGCTTTGGCAGCCGTGTCCAACCTGTCCGCGACGGACTCTCGATCCTTCATTTTCTGCAACCCTAATTGTGGTTTCGTTCATCGGCGAAAGTGTGAAGCACTTTATCACGTTACGCCGCCGTGCTTGGCATCGTCCTGGGTGCGACCGAGCTTTTCATTGGCGTGGCGCAGGGAATACGCCGATGGCGACGTCAAAGGTGGCTGGACCCGATGAAGACGCGGTTGGGAAGCATCTCAGCGATCTCGCATAGCGTGACGATGCCGTTGCCTGCCTCCGTCCCGATCTACGACACGTCAGGCTACTAAACTCCCAGAACCCGGGATCGCATCGGCACCTACGCTTCCAACTGTAACGGCAATCTATTCTTCCTCGCCCGCGCCTTCCCGCGCGATTAAACAAAATCCCATCACCGCAATTGGGAACAACGTGCAACGGCGCGACGCGTACATCCGTTTCGTAAGCGTCGCGTCGTTGCACCTAATTGCTGGTTGACGCGGCGGATGAGCGCCAGTTCCACGGCAGGAGTTCGTCGAGGCTATGAGCGGGATGGCCAGCGGCCATGCGCACGAGAACGTCCTTGAGATAGGCGTACGGCTCGACACCATTGAGCTTTGCCGTAGCAATCAGACTGCAGATCATGGCCCAGCGTTCGCCACCGCCGTCGGAGCCGGCAAAGAGATGGTTTTTGCGGCCGAGCGCAATCGGCCTGATCGCGCGCTCGACTGGGTTGTTGTCGATGTCGATGCGGCCGTCATCGAGCAAGCGACACAGTGCCGGCCATCGGGACAGAGCATAGCGCATGGCCTCGGCCAACGCGCCGCCGGGCGGGATGCGCGCAAGTTCCTGCTCGAGCCACGGCTTCATAGCCTTGATGATCGGCTTGCTTTCAATTTCGCGCATCCGCCGGCGCTCTTCAGCGGCGTGACCCCGGATGCGCTCTTCGACCGCGTAGAGGGCAGCGATTCGACGTAAGGCTTCAGCCGCAATCGGCGAGCCGGTGCTTTCGTGAATCTCATAGAACTTACGTCTGGCGTGCGCCCAGCAAGCGGCGAGGACGACGCCCTTGCTCGTCAGCCGCTCAAAGCCGGCATAACCATCGACCTGCAGAACGCCGCTGAAGTTCGCAAGGTGCGACGCCGGCCGTTCGGCCTTGCGGTCGGGACTGTAGAAGTAAACCGCCGACGGCGGATCGGGACCGTTCCACGGCCGATCATCGCGTGTGTAGACCCACAAGCGGCCGGTCTTGGTCCGACCGCGGCCCGGATCGAGCACCGGGATCGGCGTGTCATCGGCAAAGAGCTTGGATGAGGCAAAGACGTTCTTCGCCAGCAGGGCATGCAGTGGTTCCAGCCACCAGCAGGCATTGCCAACCCAGTTCGCGAGCGTCGATCGGCCCAGCTCGATCCCGTGGCGAGCGAAGATCTGAGATTGTCGATAGAGGGGAGTATGGTCGCAGTACTTGTTCACCAGTACCTGCGCGACCAGGGCCGGCGTGGCCATGCCCTTGGCGATCAGCCTCTCTGGTGCTGGAACCTGATGAACGGTCCCGCAGGCCCGGCAACCGTGCTTGGGGCGGCGGATGCGCATCACTCGGAATGAGGCCGGCACCCAGTCCAGCATCTCCGAGGTGGTCACGCCGATCTCATGAAGGGGTCCGCCGCAGCGGCGGCACGTCCCGCCATCAACGTCGAGGGTGACCTCTTCCCGGGGCAGATGCTCCGGAAGGGCGAGGCGATATGGCTTATCCGCCTGCTCTGCCTTCGTACCCGGCGGGCCGGCTTGGCGCGATTCAGCCCGAGCGATGTCGGCGTCGAGCTCCTCGAGCCCGAGATGCAGCTGGTCGGGATCAAGCCGCTCCGAGCGGCGGCCGAACTGCCCACGTTGTAGCTGTTTAATAATCAGCCGGAGCTTGTCGATCTCACTATCGCGCTGATCCTTCTCGGCGACCAGATCGCGGACCAGCTGATGAAGCAGCGCCGTGTCGCGTGGCAGGTCGCCGAGGTTGAGACGCATGAAAGATTCTACTCCCAACGCGACTCGCGACCAACAACTTGTTACGATTCTAGAAGGCTTTCTTGAGTCTCAGCCAGCGACCGCAGGCCGCCAAGCGTGTTCCGGCTTCTCCCAGTTCAGCCCCTCGATCAACATCGACAACTGCGCGGATGTGATCTCGACCGTCTTCTTCGTGCCGGCTGTCATCGGCCAGGGGAAGTTCCCATTCTCCAACCGCTTCATGAAGAGACACAGCCCTGTTCCATCCCACCACAGGATTTTGATCATATCGGCCCGCTCGCCGCGGAAAGCGAACATGTGCCCCGAGAACGGATCACACCCGAGCGCCTGCTGCACCAAGATCCCGAGGGCATCGATATTGCGCCTCAGGTCGGTAAATCCAGGGACCAGATGCACGCTGACGCCCGGTGGGACCAGCATCATCGCTGATCTCCCATCATCTGCTTTGGCCGCAGCTCGGACGCATAAGCCTTCCGCCATCGGCGCAGCAGCCGAAGATCAAGGCCATAGCGCTTGGCGATTTCTGACGCCGAGACGCCAGGTCGAGAGGTCTCCGTCACGATGCGTTGCTTAAGCTCTTTACTGAACGCCCGACGCTTGCCAGCCGGCGGAACTGCTGCTGAGACGCGCATCGTGACCCTGGGGTTAACCCCCGGCTTAGCCCTAGGGTTAACCCCGGGGCTAAGGTCAGCCGATGGTCTCCTGAGCCGCGGGTAGTGACCCCAGCGGGCTTCGGAGCCCATCAAAGCGACCCGCTTCAATTGCGCCCGCCAATTGCCGAAATTCTTCAGCGAGATGTTGTGCTGCTCGCAGTACTCCTTCTGCGTCAGCCCGCTCAGCTTCCAAGCTTCTGAATGACCTCGCCAATACCCCAGGACCTGCTCACGCAGCTCAACAGGAACACGCGACATGCGACTCTCCTCGACCGCTCAAATCCGTCGAGCAAAGATCGCACCAAGCCATTGCGTTGTAAGCCGTGCAAGAAATGGACGCTTACTCCGTTTCCCTGCTCTGCGGCGAAATTTCGCTGTTATCGCCAAATAAATTCCCTATTCCTTTCGAACGGCAAGCCACGATTTTCTTTCAAAAGCGCTGTTTTACAGACCTTACGCGCTACCACAGCTCCGAAGAAGCGAGAAAATTCCCTGCAAATTCCCTGTTAAACAGGGAATTTGGCCAGAGACGGGTTCGTAGCAGACTGCGCCCACAGCCAAACCTGTTTTTGAGCCATTTCCGCGCCTTCGGCGGCTTCGACGCGCGCCGCGGCAGCGACAGTTTCAGCCAACATATGAAAAGGTTCTTTGTACTCGACGGCCAATGTGCCCGGCTGCCATGTGCAGTTCGAAAGTAGAAAATTCAGCAGTCTCCGCTTCTCTTTGGCGGGCTGAGCCATGAAGAGCTGACGGGCGTTTTGAGCCAGATTGAGAAGTTGGATTCCTTGATCCATGTACGAGTCATCGGCTGCCCGATGACGCTCGATATCACGCTCGCAGCGCTCCTGTTCTTCCCGCCACTGCATGCGCGTGCGCCTGTAGAATCCCTCGTCGATCCGCCCATCGAGCTTGTCGAGATACATCGCGTCAATGCGCTTCTGTAGGCGATCCCATTCGGCCTGAATCCGGGCGATAGCGTCGCTGTGCTCTCGTTTCTCATCGGAGCAGCTTTCTTGGAGTGCGCGCACGACCCAGTCGAGGGATCGTCGGGTCTGACGCTCGCTTTGCGCGAAAGATCGCGCCGTAATAGGGATTAATGCACAGATGCAGACCACGGCGGTTCGCCGGCGACGATGCCGACGGGAAAAGCCTATGTGGGTGCTCCATCATCTAGCGAACCCGGAAACGAAGAAGCCGAAACGCTAATTGACCTTGCCGAGGTCGCGGCGCGCGGCGGCTTCGAGTTTGCGTGCCTCGTCTTCCAGATCGCGCGCCATT
Organism: Allostellaceae bacterium; assembly: GCA_035552195.1. Taxonomy (GTDB): domain Bacteria; phylum Pseudomonadota; class Alphaproteobacteria; order ATCC43930; family CGMCC-115725; genus CAIKMD01. The sequence continues at coordinate 42,957 of DASZLU010000034.1, forward strand.
CGCTCCAATCCCGGCGATAGTGCCGTCTTAGCGCTGGCAATGTTTCGCAATCGCTCCGCCATCGCGTGCAAATGTAGCGCGCTCTCGACGCGCTCGGACATGTACTTGCCTCACGCTCGCCGGTTCCCGCGTGCGGGAATTGCCATCGGAATTCGATGGCGGGCGATTTATGACAGTTCAATGAATGACATAGCTCAATCGCCGTGACCTAATTCCGTGCTGTTGTTTCGGTGTAAGCAGCCGGAGCGTCAGATGACCAGTAAAAGCCAAATCGTCGAGCGGTTGGGAGAAAAGGCGGTGCTGTTGCCCAGCCTTCTGGGCGAGGCACTGGCAGCCAATGATCGCATCAAGCTGCGCTTGAGTGGTCTTCAAGAGGCGCTCGCGCAGGCGCGGCAACCGCGGGTCCCGAACGAGAACAGCGTCCCTTCCATCGCCAGCGGCGACGCCGCACTCGCTGAACTCGTCAAACACGCGCAAATGATCGGAACAGATCGTCTCTACCTGCCGGGCGTCAACGCGTTGTTGACGGCCCTGAGAGAAGATCTTGGGACAATGCTCGCACCACTCGAGGCGAGCAACCCCGAGGGCAGCCTATCCTTCCACTCTCGGCTCGATTCATTGCGCGCGATGATCTCGAACACTGAGGGCGATCAGCTTGAGACGCGGATCATCGGGGAACTGACTGCAGCGAATCGCGACGAGCGCGATAGTGTTCATCTGCTTGTCATGGATATGCACAAGGCGCTATTGCGGCTTGCCACGGAATCCGCTGCCGAGACGCTGGACGGTGCGCAGGTTCATTCCCTTGAGGCGCGCGACCGCGTTGCAGTGAGCGCTTTCATGAAGGGCCTCCATCGCACGGCGCCGCTAGCCTTCGGGCATCCCGGTCTTGGCACGATAGCCGTTCGCAGCGGCAATCGCCTCGTCATTCAAAACGATATCGGGGTGACCGACGCGCATGTTCTCGTCATTCACGTCGAGAACAACCAGGTAACGATCACCTATACCGATATCCATCGGCCGCGTGCGAAATTCTTCGTGGAGATGTTCGCCGGCGAAAATGTCGCCTGGGGCGCGCTATCCGAACAGCAATCCCATGGCATCGGCGAAGAGGATATATTTTATCTGGTGGCCGGCACGTATCGCGGCGCAAGCGACGAGGAGATCGATCGCTTCCTGTCGTTTCTCGGCTCGCGCATCGTTTTCCTCATCGACTGGAACAAGGCGCGCAAGGCGCTGCAAACCTTCGTCGGCCGGGGTGCGTCCTTTGACCTGCTGCAATGGGCGGCGAAGCAAGAATACGGGCACCGCGCTTTTCTCGTTCTTGGCGGCGTCGAATTGATCTTCGAAGCGGTCCATCGCGTTGCGGAAGGCCGCATATCCTATGGCGTGCGCCTCGACGAGGCGATCGGCGTCGCGGAATGCGTCGATTTCCTGCAGCGCGTACTCCGCGATACGAGCCAGGGTTTGACCGCCGGCCGCACGGCCCGCCTCATTCGCGACGAAATACAAGCCGATTTGTCGCGCCGCTTCGAAAGCACGGAAAGCTCGGTTCTGACTGTGTTAGTACGCCATCTCGGCCTGTCGCGCAGTCTTGCGGCCGGCATTGCAGAGGTTCTGCGCTGCGCCTCCCAGGCGCAGCGTCGCGACTTCGCGTCCCGGGCCAAGCGGATGGAAGAAAAGGCCGACCGTCTTACCGTCGCCGCGCGCGAACTCGCCATCCGCGTCAACGGATCCGTCATATTGCGACGCGCGATCGACGAGATCGAAAACACCTCCGACGAGCTTGAGGATTGTGCCTATTTCCTCAGCCTTGTCCCCGAAGAGGATATGACATCGGTCTCGATCGCTCCCCTCCTCCGCCTCGCCGAGACGACGACCGAAAGCGTCAGCCAGATGGCGCGCGCCGTCGAAGCGGCCTCTCGGCTACCGGACGGACAGCGCGCCGACGCCATCGCGTCGCTGCAGGCGATCGATGCGGTTGCGGTTGCCGAGCGCGAAGCCGATACCGCCGAACGCGAGAGTTTCGCAGCCTTTATCGCCGCGCCCGAAGGTCGCGCCCGCGCGCTGCTCCTGGCGATCGAGATTGTGCGCAAGCTCGAGCGTGCGACGGATCATCTTTCCCATGCCGCGTTTTCGCTGCGAGACCGAGTGATGGAGGAGCTTTCCGCATGAGCCGCGATATTCTTTATTTTATCGGCAAGCCGGGGCACGCCGAGGCGATGACAGCCGCGCTCGCTGGCTCAAAGGCCGCGCTGCTCGGCCGGATGAGTCAGCTCGGGCTCAATGTGCCGCCGGCCTTCGTTTTGCCGGCGACGCTTTGCGCGGCCGTCAACCGCGGCGATCCGGCGGGATTGGAGGCGGTCGAGCGCGCGTTGCGCGATGGAATTTCCTGGCTCGAGCAGACGACCGGGCGACGGTTCGGCGATAGCCGGATGCCTCTTCTCGTCTCCGTGCGCTCGGGCGCGGAGAAATCGATGCCCGGCATGCTGTCGACCGTTCTCGACGTCGGCATGAACAACGTCAGCGTCCACGGCCTCATTGCGCAGAGCGGTAATCCTCGCCTTGCGTGGGACTGCTATCGCCGCTTCATTCAAATGTATGCCGAAGTGGTTGGCGGCGCATCGCAGGCCAGTTTCGATGCGGCCCTGATGGAAATCATGCGCGGCGAAGCGGTCGCGAGCGAAAGCGATCTCGATTGCGAGGCGCTGGAGCGCCTGACCCACAGTTTTCGCACCATTGCCATGCGCGAAACAGGCGGGATCCCGAAGGCGCCGGCCGAGCAGCTCTTCGCCGCGACACAAGCGGTGTATCGCTCCTGGGAGAGCCCGCGCGCCCAGGAATATCGCCAGCTCAATCGACTGGACGGATTGATCGGCACGGCGGTCACGGTGCAGGCGATGGTATACGGGAATACGGGCGGCCGGTCAGGCGCCGGCGTCGCCTTCAGTCGCGATCCCGCGACCGGCGCCAAAGACCTCTATGTGGATTTCCTCAGCGATGCGCAAGGTGAAGATGTCGTCTCCGGTCGGCGCGCGCCCAACGGCCTCAATGCTCTCGCGGCGCGGTTGCCGGTCGCGGCCAAGGAGCTGAGCGAGGGCGCGGCGCGGTTGGAGCGCGAATTGGGTGATGTCCAGGACATCGAATTCACCATTGAGGACGGCAAGCTGTTCTTTCTCCAAACCCGGGCGGCCAAACGAACGCCGCGGGCAGCGCTGCGGATTCTGGTCGACCTCGTTCGCGAAGGCGTTATCGATCGTGCGACCGCGGCCGCGCGCGCGACACAGATCGATACCGAAGCGGCGCGCCTCACACGCTTTACGACGGACGTTCCTGCCATTGGGAAAGCGATCTCCGCTGCCCCCGGTGTAGCAAGCGGCCGTGCGGTGTTCGACAGCACGCGGGCGAAGATCATGGCCACCGACGGCGTGCCCGTGATTCTGATCCGACACGACACCTCGACGGAAGACATTGGCGGCTTCGCCGTTGCCGCCGGAATCCTGACGGCGACGGGCGGGCGAACGGCTCACGCAGCCGTGGTGGCGCGACAACTCGGCAAGGTGTGCCTCGTAGCATGTCGCGACCTCACGATCGATGCTGACGCGCGCTGCGCGCAGCTCGGCGGACATCCGCTCAAAGAAGGAGATTGGCTCTCACTCGACGGCGACCGCGCCGAAGTTTCGTTGGGACGGCGCGAGATCATCTCGGAACTACCGACGGCCGAGCTGGCCGAAATCGCGGCCTGGCGACGCTGTGCGGACGAGGCGAAAGCGATCGTCTGAAACATGCAAGGCTTGGCGCAGTCGAGCGTAGCGTCCCATTGCCCTCGTCGGACGCGAGTCTAGGCGGCTGGCTCGGCCGGCGACCAGCGCCATTCCCGCACCTCGGGCATATCCTCGCCGTAACGGCAGATATGAGTCTTGTGCTCGATCAGCTTGTCGCGGATCGCTTGCTTCGCATAGGCGGCGACGTAACCGAGTTGCGGCAGCCGATCGATCACATCGGAGGCGAGGTGAAAGCGGTCGAGTTCGTTGCGCACGACCATATCGAATGGGGTCGTTGTCGTACCTTCCTCACGGTAACCGCGGACATGGATGCTATCATGGTTGTGCCGTCGGTAAGTGAGCCGATGGATCAGCCACGGATAGCCGTGATGCGCGAAAATCACCGGCTTGTCCGTCGTGAACAACGCATCGAAATCGTGGTCCGTCAAGCCGTGAGGATGCTCGTCATGCGGCTGCAAGGCCATCAGATCGACAACATTGATGACACGGATCTTGAGCCGCGGCACATGCCGCCGCAGCAAGTCAACTGCAGCGAGGGTCTCAAGTGTCGGCACATCGCCGGCGCAGGCCATGACGACGTCCGGCTGACTGCCCCGGTCATTGCTCGCCCATTCCCAAATGCCGATCCCGGCCGTGCAATGCTTCACGGCCTCGTCCATGCTCAGCCATTGCGGCGCCGGCTGCTTGCCCGCGACAATGACGTTGATGCGGTTCCAGCTCATGAAGCAATGTTCCGTAGTGAAAAGGAGCGAGTTCGCATCCGGCGGCAGGTAGACGCGGACTATCTCGGCTTTCTTGTTGCACACGTAATCGATGAATCCGGGATCCTGGTGGCTAAAACCGTTATGGTCTTGGCGCCAAACATGCGAGCTCAGGAGATAATTGAGCGAGGGGATGGCACGCCGCCACGGAATATTGCGGCAGCTTTCAAGCCATTTCGCATGCTGATTGAACATCGAATCGACAATATGGATGAAAGCCTCGTAACAGTTGAAGATGCCGTGCCGTCCCGTGAGGAGGTAACCTTCGAGCCAGCCTTGGCAGGTATGCTCTGAGAGAATCTCCATCACGCGGCCCCCGGGCGCGAGATGGTCGTCATAGGTCAAGCGCTCGGCTTGCCAGGCCCGATCCGTCGCTTCGAAGACATGCGACAGTCGGTTGGACGCGGTTTCGTCGGGACCGAAGACCCTGAAATTCCGTCGCCGCTCGCTCGCCCGCAGAATGTCTCTGAGATACTCCGCCATGACCGCCGTGGATTCCGCGTAGCTGTCGCCCGGATGCTTGAGCGGCAGTGCGTATTGGCCGATCTCAGGCAGGTCGAGCTCGCGCATCAGCAGGCCTCCATTCGCGTGCGGATTGGCGCTCATGCGGCGCTCGCCTTTCGGCGCGAGCGCGGCGATCTCCGGGCGCAACGTGCCACTCTCGTCGAATAGCTCGCCGGGGCGATAGCTCTTCATCCAGCTCTCGAGCAGTTTCACATGGGCGGGCTTGTCCATGTCGGCGATCGGGACCTGGTGCGCGCGCCAAAAGCCCTCCGTCTTGAGGCCATCGACTTCCTTGGGGCCCGTCCAGCCCTTCGGACTCTTCAGAATGATCATGGGCCAGATCGGCCGCCCGCTCGCGTTGTTCTCCCGAGCCGCGGTCTGGATGGCACGGATCTCATCGAACACACGATCGAGCGTGCCGGCAAGAAGCTGGTGCATCGTTGCCGGATCATCGCCCGCAACGAGATACGGTTTATAACCATAGCCGACAAAAAGGCTTTTCAGCTCGTCGGCTCCGATACGCGCGAGCACGGTCGGGTTCGCGATCTTGTAACCGTTGAGATGAAGGATCGGCAGGACGGCGCCGTCATGCACCGGGTCGAGAAATTTGTTCGAATGCCACGAGGCCGCCATCGGCCCCGTCTCGGCTTCACCATCGCCGACCACGCAGGCGGCAATGAGACCAGGATTGTCGAACACGGCGCCATAAGCGTGCGATAGAGCATAGCCGAGCTCGCCACCTTCGTGAATCGATCCTGGCGTTTCCGGCGCCGCATGGCTGGGAATACCGCCGGGAAAGCTGAATTGTCTGAATAGGCGTTGCATTCCCTTCGCGTTTTGCGGAATGCGCGGATAGACCTCGCTGTAGGTGCCTTCGAGCCACGTATTGGCGACGATGCCGGGTCCCCCATGTCCCGGCCCCGCGACGAAGATCATATTGAGATCGCGCGCCTTAATTAGACGATTGAGATGTACGTAGAGAAAATTTAGGCCGGGCGTCGTTCCCCAATGCCCCAAAAGGCGGGGTTTCAAATGCGCGCGGGCAAGTGGCTCGGCGAGAAGCGGGTTGTCGAGAAGATAAATTTGCCCGATGGACAAATAGTTGGCAGCGCGCCACCACGCATCGATGAGGCACAACGCGTCTTCCGACAGCGGCGACGGTACCGAGTCAGTCGAGGGGACGTCCTTGAGCATCGCTCGCGCTCCCAGATATGAGGGAAACGTGCTTTGTCGGCCGAGGTGATGAGGTGCGATCGCCCACAAATTTCGGCGGCGACGAGGGCAGGCCATTCTCGATCCAAAAGAGCGCGTGCCAGTAGAATTGCAAAACTGAGGATCGGGATAAAGCCCCCGGATCGATGCCGCCGTGCTGACTCTGACAGGTGCGCGTGCTAGTGACTAGGGCGCGTCTCCGAAGGAGCGAGCGTCATGTCATTGTCACGCGAGCATGAGAAATACGAGGCGCTGATCTATATGTGCCACGCGCTGGCGCCGCTGCACACAGCCGTGGTGCATCCTTGCGACACAAGCGCACTGACGGCCGCAGTCGATGCCGCGCAGGCAAAGATCATAAAGCCGATTTTGGTGGGGCCCGAGGCCAAAATCCGTGCAGCAGCGGCCGCGGCAAATCTCGACATTTCCGCCTACCCCCTGGTCACAACGCCGCACAGCCATGCTGCAGCCGAGAAGGCGGTCGAACTCGTGCGCGCTGCCCAAGCCGATGCGCTGATGAAAGGCAGCCTCCATACCGACGAAATGATGGCCGAGGTGGTACGCAAGGATACCGGGATTCGCACCGAGCGACGCTTGAGCCATGTCTTCATCATGGACGTACCGACCTATCCCAAGCCGCTCTTCATCACGGATGCAGCGGTGAATATTTTCCCGACGTTGGAAGAGAAGGTCGATATCGTGCAGAATGCGATCGATCTCGCGCGCGCGCTTCTGATCGAGCAGCCGAAAGTCGCAATCCTCTCCGCGGTCGAGACGGTAAGTTCCAAGATTCCTTCGACGATCGACGCCGCGGCGCTATGCAAGATGGCCGAGCGAGGACAGATCACGGGAGGAATACTCGACGGGCCGCTGGCGCTCGACAACGCCATCAATCATGAGGCCGCAGCGATCAAGCATATCAACTCAGCGGTTGCCGGCGACGCCGACATCTTGCTTGTGCCCAATCTCGAAGCTGGCAATATGCTGGCGAAAGAACTAAGCTTTCTCGCCAATGCCGACGCCGCCGGAATCGTGCTCGGCGCGCGCGTGCCTATTATCCTGACCAGCCGCGCCGATGATTTGCGCACGCGTATCGCGAGTTGCGCCGTCGCCGCGCTCTACGCCCAGTGGGCACGCCACGCGATGCGCGAACTCGGAAAGCTCGCGGACTGAGCATGCGAGATCCAATTCTCGTCCTCAATGCCGGTTCATCGAGCATCAAATTCTCGTTCTATGAGACCGCGTCCGACGGAACGCTGGCGGCTCTCGCGCATGGCCAAGTCGAGGCCATCGGCAACGGGGCGCGGCTCGAAGTGGCCGATGCCGCCGGCAAGAAGCTGGCCAGCGCGCCGCTGGCGATCAACGACCATACCGGCGGCATTGCGGCCATCCAGGATTGGTTCGCAGCACACGTGGGTAGCGAAGCGAGTCTTGCCGGGATCGGGCATCGTGTGGTTCATGGCGGCACGGCTTATACCGCGCCGGTGATGATCGACGCGGCGGTAATAGGTCAGCTCGAAGCGCTCATCCCGCTCGCGCCTCTGCATCAGCCGCACCATCTCGCCGCCATTCGCGCCGTCAGTGCGATCGCGCCGCGCGTACCCCAGGTGGCGTGCTTCGATACTGCCTTTCATGCGAGTGAAGCACCGGCCGCGCAAGCTTACGCGTTACCGCGCGCACTCACAGAGAAGGGAATCCGGCGCTACGGCTTTCACGGCCTATCCTATGAGTACATCGTCTCGATCTTGCCCGAGGTTGCGCCCGATTGCGTCGGCCGCAAACTGGTGATCGCACACCTCGGCAATGGCGCCAGCATGTGCGCCATCGAGAATGGCCGCAGCGTCGCGACCACGATGGGCTTCACGGCTCTCGAAGGGCTTGTCATGGGCACGCGCAGCGGCTCCCTCGATCCCGGCGTTCTGCTCTATTTGCTGCAGCAGGAACACATGGACGCGAAGACGATCGAGCAGTTGCTCTATCAGCATTCGGGGTTGCTCGGCGTGTCGGGGATTTCGAGCGACATGCGCAGCTTGCTGGCAAGCGAGCGGCCCAGCGCGCGGGAAGCGATCGAATTATTCGTCTACCGCATTAGACGCGAGCTCGGCTCATTGGTTGCCGCGCTCGGCGGACTGGACGCGTTGATTTTCACGGCGGGCATTGGCGAGAACGCCGCCGAGATCCGTGCTCGTGTATGTACGGACGGAGCTTGGGTCGGAATTGTGCTCGACCCGGCCGCCAACGCAAAACACGGCCCGCGTATTTCGCACGACGGGTCGCGCGTCGCGGCCTGGGTCATTCCAACAAATGAGAACCTCGTCATTGCACGACATACACGCCGTCTTCTCGACCCACACGCCCTCGAAGCGTAAGTGCGGGCCTCTCACTAAACCGTAGAAGCAAGCTGAGATCGAGGACGGCCTTTCGAAACCAAAAGCTCTTCGACCGGATTCGCGATCGAAGCAACACAGAAAAGCGTCCCCCTTGATATGGTCAACGTGGGTATGGGACACGTTGCGCTTATTTGGCTAGTCCACATGCCGGCCTAACACAAAGCGACGCGCGCTTAATCCTTGTCCAAAAGGAGCCGTATTTTCGCTGCGAGCGCATCGTAAGTGAAAGGCTTGACGATGAGTTCGACACCTCGATCTAGTTTGCGGTTGTGGATGATGGCGTTCCTCGCATAGCCGGTCGTAAACAGCACTCTGATATCGGGGCGTCGCCGATGCGCCTCATCCGCGAGTTGTCGGCCGTTCAGGGCGCCCGGCAACCCAATGTCGGTGAATAGCAGCCTTATTTGAGGTTCAGTCATGAGCTTACTCAAGGCCGCATCGCCGTCGGCCGCTTCCAACACTACGTAACCCAGTTCTCGCAAAGTTTCGACGCTGTATTGCCGGACATCGGGCTCATCTTCAACAACAAGGATTGCTTCCCTGTCCGTTGCGAGAGGTGCTATCGACGACCGTTCGTTTCCAAGAGTCGGTGCTTCTGCTGCACCGGCGCGAAGAAAGTAAAGCTTTACGGTGGTACCTAGCCCGGGCTCACTGTAGAGCTTGATGTGGCCGCGAGATTGTTTGACGAATCCATACACCTGCGACAGGCCAAGACCGGTGCCTTCGCCAGCCTTTTTCGTCGTGAAAAAAGGCTCGAAGGCTTTGGCGATCACCTCAGGTGTCATGCCGTATCCGCTATCGGTCACGGCCAGCATGACGTATTGCCCAGGCGTGACCTCTTGATTTGAGGCCGCATAGGCTTCGTCCAGATGTGCGTTCGTCGTCTCAATCGTCAATTTTCCTCCAGCGGGCATCGCATCTCGTGCGTTGACGGCGAGATTGAGCAAGGCGTTTTCAAGCTGGTTGGTATCAGCCGAGATCGGCCAGAGCCCGGCGGAGAGCACCGTTTCGATCCTGATGCTTTCACCAATCGTGCGCACGAGCAGGTCGGACATGTTAATAACGAGCTTGTTCACATCAACCGGCCTTGGATCGAGCGGCTGTTGGCGCGAGAAGGCCAATAGACGATGAACCAACGTGGTTGCGCGTTCAGTACCGCGCAAGGCCCTGGCGAGTAGCTCGTCGAGTTGCGCGTTAGTCCCTCCAAATTGCCGCTGGGCCGTCTGAATATTTCCGCCAATGATGGTGAGCAGATTGTTGAAGTCGTGGGCCACACCCCCAGTAAGTTGGCCGACAGCGTCCATCTTCTGGCTCTGGCGCATCCGCTCCTCGGCCAAACGTCTCTCGGTGAGATCGCAAGTAATTTTGGCGAATTGCACGACGGCCCCCGTACTATCGCGGATCGCGTCGATAACCGCGCTCGCCCAAAATCGGCTCCCGTCTTTGCGAATACGCCATCCTTCGGCTTCAAACTTGCCGGTACGGGCAGCCGTGGCCAACGCCCGTTTCGGTAGGTCGGTCTCCTGATCCTCTTCTGTATAGAACCGCGCGAAGTTTTCCCCGACGATTTCGCGAGCGGTGTACCCTTTGATTCGTTCTGCGCCGGCATTCCAAGTCATGACGACGCCATCCAAGTCGAGCGTATAGATCGCGTAGTCGGCTATGCCTTCGACCAATTTGCGGAAAGTAGCGTCGGTTTCGTCAGACCGATCGGTGACTCGCGCGATCCCCTCATGATGGATGCAGCGCCCATCTTGCCAAATCTGAAAGCCGCCATACTCCTTATGCGCACCGTAAATCCCGCGTGCAGCAATTGTTGCATCGCCGTCGGTTTGCACATCCAGTTCTTCCCGCCCTGCGATATGTCCGTCCGGTCCGAGAAAATAACACCGATAGGTCGGCATAATGTCCTCCAAACACGCTATGCGCGGCAATCCGGCTCAAAGATGTGAAGTAAGGAAGTAAAGCCGACGCTCTGCGTTCGGTTCCCTGGCTGAGCTCAAGGTATCATTTGGCGTGCCCGTTACCGTTATCCCGTCACCGTTATGACGAATCGGGTAAGACGAATCGGGCATAATGCTCCTCGCGGAGACCGGCATGACGTTCGGCCGCTGGCGACACCATAATCGCTGCAGCGCCTGTCCGTAGGCGCGGCCGTGCGTTACCTGAAGATTTTTGCTACCAGTCCGTTAGCGCCTTCATCACGATATTCAAGGAACCATTGGGTCCGTCGCCCCGACGCCATCTCGCCTACGGAGCGCATGGGTGTGCTTACGTAATCACGCGGCCAACCGAAAGCGGGTTACGCCTCGAGCGTTAGCAGCCGCCGTCCGATTTCGGCGGATCGAGACCATCCAGATCATCGGCCCACCTAACAAGATCGTTTGCCACCTCGATCAACGCGGCTTTCGATTTCGTATCCGTGATTGTGTGACTGACAGCCAGCAATTGCGCGGCATGCGCGCGAAGGTACTTTGACCCGAGCATTTGATACTCCTGCTAAGGAGTATCGCTTTGCGAAGCTGGCTTATCCTGCCTGCCGGTGCTCTGGTCTTGGCGTTCGAGCTCAATTGCCTGCTGCTCAAGCTCATCAGCTAGTGCTTCTAGAGCCTTTCTTGCATGGCTGTCGGTGAGAGCCGCTGCCAAACCTCGCGCATGAGTGGCTTTGTCCCGCAGTTTCTGGGCTTCGCTCACGATACCGTCCTTATTACAGGCGGGAGTGTGCGCAACCTCTCTTCAGGGGGTAGGCGGATCTCTCAGCCGCTGATGCCTGGCGTCTTGCCGTGCCAGCGATAACAAGAACCTATGCACGATCGGTGCGCCGCGCCAGGTCGATTAGTCTCCGCCGCGGAATCGTCTTATTTGGCGTCAGCGGTCGATCGAAGAAAAGCCCCGCGGAGCGGGGCTAGTGTCATTCTTTCATTTGGATACGCGCACACGATATAGAAATTCACCCCGATAACACCCTTGCGCAGTCGAGGTTCCGCTTTAGCTGATAACGCATGCCAGCCGATCGGAGCCCCGGGGCGACTGTTCTGCCAAAATCTCGAAATCCGCAGCCAGACGCCCGCCTTGGCCCAGCGATTGGAGCGGTCGTAACAGGTTGTGTAGGGCCCGTACCGCTCCGGCAGATCACGCCACGGCGAGCCCGCCCGCAGAACGTAGAATATCCCATTTCAGGATCCGACGATCATCCATCGCGGAACCCGCGCCACTTATTCGGCAGCAACGGGCCGATGATCGACCATTCCCGATCACTCAGATCAAAGCGAGCCATCAAGTGTCTCCTTCGAGAAACTTGAAGCACGCCCTGCCAGTCGCAGCCAGAAGCCGGCAAAATGACTGCGTCCATCTTCCCCATTGCGGCCGGTTGCCACTGGGCATGTGCGTTAGCGAAACGCGCCAGGCGAGAATGGGTTCAGCACGTCTTATCCGCCGCAGGTCTCGTTACGAATTGCGAGTGACCGCTGGATTATCCGATTTTTTTCCGACGTCGGAGTGATGGGCATGGCCGCGAAGAAGGCACATATCACCCCATCACTTTCACGATATTCGCTGTGAGCTGCGCGGAAAACCCGCAATTGGCGGGCTTTTATCCTGGTCAGCTACGCGACTTGCAATTCGACGACGATCGGGTGGTGATCGGAGGGACCACGCTCCAGGGTGCGCACGTCGGCACAGCAAAGGCCGCGGATAAGGCAGCGATCGAGCCGGAACGGCAGGATATCGGCGGCGCGGATCGTCGGCTTGCGGGGGCCGACATCCCTGAAGCCCGAGATGATGGTGGGTCCGACGGCGTTGTAGTCGCCGATCACCGCCGCGGGGCCTTGCAGCGTCTTGGCGATACGAAGCAGTTGCCGGCGATTGAGCAACTGCCCATGCGACAGATGGACGTTCGCGAAAGTGATATCGCCGATGCGAAAGAGCTGCGCGACGCGCGGCGGCACCCGACCCGGCATGCGCGAATAGGGCAACGGCAGCACTTGCAAATCGATCAGCGGTTGCGGGCTCCAGGCCACGAGGCCGTGGATCCTGCCGGGGGACGGCTCGCGCCAATAATGTCCGCCGGCCAAGGTGGCCAAGGCGTCCATTTCTTTCGTCGCTTCCTGAAGGAGAAGCAGATCGGGCTGCTCGCGGTCGATCAGCGCTACGACATCCTCAACCGCAGCGCCAACCAGACGCAGCAAGTTCCAACTGACGACTTTCACGATAAAGGACTCTTACGTTTTAAAAGGGCTCGCATCGGCCACGGGTGCCTGGCGCATCTCGCTTTGCCGACACTCAACACCGCACTGTCTCACGTCAAGTTGGGCCGCTAGCGTTAAAGTTGGGTTAAACTGCCCGAAGTTCAATCCTGTCGCGCACATGGAAGGACCGATTTGTGCTGGAAATTTTCGGCCACTGGGGGGCCGTAGCATTATCTCTCGTCCATTTTCCCCTGGCGGTCGCGGTTACTTTGCATGTGCTATTCAATAAACGCGAGGTCGGGTCTGCCATCGCGTGGATCGGCCTCGCCTGGCTCTCGCCGTTCGTCGGCAGCCTCCTCTATCTGCTATTCGGCATCAACCGCGTGCGTCGTCGGGCCACCCAATTTCGCGGCGTCGAGAATTCTCGCGCCACGGCGGTTTTGCCCGGCGAGCCGAACTGCGACGACCATCTGTTTGCGCTGGAGAGGGCGGGCGGCCAGATCACGCGACGCCCGACCGAGCCGGGTAATGCCATCAGCCTGCTGCAAAACGGCGACCAGGCCTACCCCGAGATGCTCGCGGCAATCCGGGCGGCCCAAGTCAGTATCGCGCTGTGCAGCTATCTCTTCCGCAGCGACGTCATCGGCCGCACTTTCATCGATGCGCTCGACGATGCCCATCGCCGCGGCGTCGGGGTCCGTGTTCTCATCGATGGCGTCGGCAGCGGCTATTTCCTTACACCCACCTATTGGCAATTGCGGCGCCGCGGCATCAAGGTTGTGCGTTTCATGCACTCGCCGCTGCCATGGCGTATGCCGTTCATCAATCTCCGGACACACAAGAAGCTTCTCGTCGTCGATGGCCGCGTCGCCTTCATGGGTGGCCTCAACATCGGCGACGAGAATGTCGTGGCCAACAGCCCCGCGCATCCGGTGCGTGACACGCATTTCCGGGTCGAAGGACCCGTGGTTCGGCAACTCATGGAGAGTTTCGCGAGGGACTGGCTCTTCACCGCCGGCGAGACTCTCGCTGACATAACGTGGTTCCCTCAGCGATCCGAGGCGGTGGGTCAAATCATGGCACGCGCGGTGCTCTCGGGACCCGACACCGACATCGAGAAAATCGAATTTCTGATGCTGGAGGCAATCGGCTGCGCGCAGTCCTCCATCAGGATCATGACGCCTTACTTTCTGCCCGAAGACCGGTTGATCACCGCTCTGAGCCTCGCCGCGCTCCGCGGCGTCGATGTCCGTATCGTCATTCCGAGGCAAAGCAACCGCCGCGTCGTCGACTGGGCAACGCGCAGCCATATAGCGCCACTGCTTGTCGCGGGCTGCCGCATCTGGGAGAACCCGCCTCCCTTCGAACATTCCAAGCTTATGACGATCGATGGCGCATGGGGCCTTGTGGGTAGCGCCAATTGGGACATGCGCAGCTTTCGCCTCAATTTCGAGCTCAACATCGAGACCTACGACCACAACCTCGCCCAACAGATCGACGCTTTGATCGCGAGCAAACAGCGGACACCGGTGACCGAAGCTTCACTCGATGCGAGATCGTTCGTGGCAGAACTGATCGGCAACGGCGCCCGTCTCATGCTGCCCTATCTGTGAACGTTGCCGCCTGGGGCAGATTGATCGGCACCTGCATCGCACACGTGCAAAACCCCGCCGTTCTTGGCTTTTGTCGACTTTTGTGAGATCATTCCTCGTTGGTTGGTACGCCTCGTTATCGTTGGCATCAACCGGGGAGAGAACCAGTACAAGCGCTGAAGAAATCGGTGCTGAGCCGCGTGCTCAGCGCTGCCGCTGTATTTGGGCGCGCTCCTTAAAGCGGCGCGGCCGACACGATCACGGCTCATTGTCACCACGGTTGCGTCCCTGTCGCTGTGAACGCGTTTTCGCCAGTTATTCCATATTCCTAAATGGGTCGAAATCCTTCGAAACGGCGCGACAAATATGAGGGGGTGCAACATGGCACAGCTTGACGAAAACAAATTGAACGCATTCATCGGCAAAATGCTCGGTGATCTTGGCGGCGCGTTCAGCGTTCCCACGGTGCGGCTTGGATTCCGATTGGGCTTGTTCAAAGCCCTAAGCGAAGGCGCGGCGACCGCCGATGAGCTCGCTGCCCGCGCGGGCAAGCTTACCCCGCGCTATGTGCGCGAATGGGCGTTGGCCCAAGCCGCCAATGGCTTCATCGACTATGACGGCGCCAGCGACCGCTTCAGCCTTTCGCCCGAGCAGGAAATGGTGTTCGTGGCGAAAGACAGTCCCGTCTATCTCGAGGGCGGCTTCGAGCTCGCCGCCACGATGATCGAAGGCGAAGCAAAGGTCGAAAACGCGTTCCGCACGGGCCAAGGCGTGCGCTGGGGCGACACAGCAAGCTGCCTCTTTTGCGCCACCGGCACCTTTTTCCGTCCCGGCTATATCAACAACATCGTGCAAAATTCGATTTTCACGAGCCTTCGATCGTAGAAGCGCGCAGGCATGCGGCAGAGCACGGCCTTGACGGTCGGGTGCGCTTCGAGGCGGCGAACGCGAAGGAAATCGCCGAGAATGGATTCGATCTCGTGACCTTCTTCGATTGCCTCCACGACATGGGCGATCCGCGCGGCTGCGCAACGCATATGCGCCGGATCCTGAAAGACGACGGTACATGGATGCTCGTCGAGCCGGCCGCCGGCGATACACCGAAGGACAACATGAATCCGGTCGGACGGCTCTACTACAATGCTTCAACCATGATCTGCGTGCCGACATCGCTGGATCAGGAAATAGGCGCCGCGCTCGGTGCTCAGGCGGGCGAAAAGAAGCTGACCGAGGTAATTGGCGCAGGCGGCTTTTCGCGCGTACGCCGCGCTTTCACGGGCCCCTTCAACATGGTGCTCGAAGCGCGGGCATAGAAGCGCGCCTTAACGAGAACGTCATCATCGGCCGATCGCCAGTCCCTCAGCCGACGCATCAAAGTATGGCCTGAGCGCCGCGCGAGATTCCGGAAGATTGTGGCAAAGTTGTGCAAACCGCGATGCTGCAATGCATCGCTTTCGACTCGCGCGCAAAAATTTTCGTGACGTAAAATCGCAGAACACTGCGCTGTGAATGCTACAGCCCAAGTCCCAAGCGGTGTCGCGCGGATTTTTTCACTTGCGAGATCGAATGTGATGGGCAGACTGGCCGCGCCAAACAACGCTCAGTTTCACCGCAATCTCGACACAACTGTGTCAGGGGGAAAAAATTTAATGACGGTTTCCACTGCTCCGACATTCGATGACGAGTTCGATTCGCTCAACCTTTGGAACGGCACGAGCGGTACGTGGGACACCACAGCGCAATTTGCGTCCACTTACGGCAACGGCTACTCGCTGCCATCGAATGGCGAGCAAGAGTGGTACATCAATTCGAATTATGCGCCGACCTCTTCCGTACAGCCCTGGACCGTCAATAACGGCGTCCTGACACTATCGGCGGCGCCGGCGTCATCATCAATCTCGTCGCAGATCGATGGCTATCAATACACCTCCGGTCAGATCAACACCTCGCAATCGTTCAGCCAGACCTACGGCTACTTCGAGATGCGCGCGGAGCTGCCTGCGGGCCAAGGTACATGGCCCGCTTTTTGGCTGCTGCCGGAAAACGGTTCCTGGCCGCCCGAAATCGACGCAATGGAGATGCTCGGGAACAATCCCGCTACGTACTACACGAGCATCCATTCCGGCAGCGCGGCAAATGAGATCAATGCCGGCCAGGGCGATACGGTCGCCGACACGTCGAGCGGCTATCACACCTACGGTGTCGATTGGGAACCGGATCACATCACGTATTATTTCGACGGTCAGGAGGTTTATCAGACTGCGACGCCGGCGGACATGAACACACCAATGTACATGATCGCCAATCTCGCACTCGGCGGCCCGTGGGGCGGCAATGTCGACGGGACCACATCGTTTCCGGCGAACATGAATATCGACTGGATCCGTGCTTACGCATCGCTTCCGTCTTGGGTCGCCGACGGCTCCGATGGCGCCGATATCAATCACACCGGCTCGAGCACGACGGGCACGAGCGATGCGAGTAGCGCGGCTTCCTCAACCAGCGACGGGAGCACCAACACCGCGGCGTCAGACACATCGAGCGCCGGCGGCACGCAGACTGCGACCGCCGGCAACGGCGGCAACACGATCGCCTCTACCGATCATGTCTCGGCACTGATCGGCACCACCGGCAACGATACTTTCATCGCCGGCCATGTCGCCGATACGATGACCGGCAACGGCGGCAGCGACACCTTCGTCTTCAATGTGCTGCCCTGGAATGCCGGCCACATCACCGATTTCAATCCGGCGACCGACAAGCTCGATCTCTCCGGTGTTCTTCACGCCGTCGGCTATTCAGGCACGAACCCGGTCGCCGACGGCTATCTCGCGTTCGTCTCGGACGGCGCGGGCGACACGCAAGTGATTATCAACGCGCACGATCCGTCCGATCCTTGGCCGACGTTGATCACCACGCTCGACCACGTCTCGCCCGACAGCATCACGCCCGCCGATTACGGCTTCGGCAGCGGAAGCGACACGAGCTCGACCACGGCCCCCGGTTCGTCGACTGCCATCTCGGCGGCGGGTTACACGGTGCCGAGCAACGTCACCACCGTCGCGCTGACGGGCTACAACGCGCAGACCGTCACCGCGAACAACGCGGGCGACACAATCACATCGAACGATGCCGGCTCGACCATCATCGGCGGCACGGGCAACGACACGCTGATCGCGGGGCACAGCGCCGATATTCTGACGGGCGGTGGCGGCAACGACACTTTCGTGTTCAACGATCTGCCGTGGAACGCCGGCCACATCACGGATTTCAACCCGGCAACCGACGTGCTCAATCTCACCGGCATCTTCCAGACGATCGGCTATTGGGGCAGCAATCCGATTGCCGATGGCTATCTCAGCTTCGTCGCCGATAGTGCGGGCAATACGCAGGTCGTCGTCAATGCGCACGATCCTGCGAATCCGTGGCCGACAACGGTGACGACGCTGGATCACGTTTCGCCGTCGAGCATCACCAGCCACGACTATATATTCCAGGCCTAAAGCGAAGCTCGAACAAGCCGACAGCCCCAGGAGAAAATCCTGGGGCTTTTTATGAATTGCCGACGATAGCCCCCAAAAGACCGTTCGATTTGCAGAGTGCCCGGCGACGGCTGCTTGCAAATCGGCAGCTCCCCGTAAGCCTTCGAGCAGCTTTACCGCAGCAGCCACAGCGTAGCGCGAGCTATAAATCAAAAGAAAGCCCCGCCAAAGCGGGGCAAAGAGATAATAAGAGTTTTGTCTCGATCGGGGCGTATATGCCGCTCTTCGTCGGCGCCCGCGTCAAGGCGGCGGATACGCGTAGGCGGGCGGCGGGTATGACGGCGCCGGAGCCGCCGGCGGCGGATAGTAGCCCGGTGGCGGCGTTGTGCTTGCGGCACCGGCTGCACCACCGGTCGCGCCACCGATAATCGCGCCTGGTACGCAGCCGACGCCTAGCAACGGCGCCGTCGCCGCCGCACCAACGCCACAGCCTACGGCGGCGCCGCCGACAGCACCGCCCGTGGTATTGGCAGCGGGGTCCGGCGTACACGCGGCGCACATAAGCGCCAAAGCTGGAAAGAAGAAGCTTTTCATGGTCTCACCATATGTCATGGAAGGGTTGATGCCCGAAAAGCCCGGCTAAAGCGGAACTAAAGCATCACCTTGGGGACAGCCTCGCTGCTGAGCGAGACACAGACTCAACACGACCGCCGATCAGGCGTTGCGATCTTCAGCTTGGCCCTTTGCGCATCCAACATAGCCCACAAAGCATCAATGCGAAAAAGCCCGCACAACAAGCGGGCTCTTTGCGTTACTTCGGAACCAGGCCCCGCTCTATTTGAGCGCGTGCGCGCTGCCGTTCTCGATATTCGGCAGGAAGGCGGTCAGCATTCCGACGATCGGAAGGAACGAGACCATGCGATAGACGAACTCGATGCTGGTCCAATCCGCGATCGCACCGAGCACAGCGGCGCCGACGCCCGCGACACCGAAGGCGAAGCCGAAGAAAAGACCCGACACCATGCCGACGCGGCCCGGCATCAGCTCTTGCGCGTAGACGACGATTGCCGAGAACGCCGACGAGATGACGAGGCCGATAATCACGGTGAGCGCGATCGTCGCCTCGAGCCCGACATAAGGCAACACCAAGGTGAACGGCACGACGCCGAGGATCGACGCCCAGATCACCTTCTTGCGGCCGATGCGATCGCCGATTGGGCCGCCGATGATGGTTCCCGCCGCCGACGCGGCGAGGAAGACGAAGAGATAGATCTGCGCCGTCTGCGTCGCGAGGTGGAACCGATCCATCAGATAGAAAGTGTAGTAGCTGGTAAGGCTGGCGAGATAAAAGAACTTCGAGAAGATCAGCACCATCAGAACGGTGATCGCCCAACCGACCTGTTTGCCGGTGAGATCCGGATGTCCGAGCGCGACCTTGCGCGAGACCGGCCGCGCGTGGCCGTTGTTTTTGTACCATTGGCCGAGCATCGTCAGGATCGCCATGCCCGCGAGCGCGGCGAGCGCCAGCCATGCGAGGCTGCTCTGGCCATGCGGCAGGACGAAGAACGCGGCGAGCAACGGGCCGAGCGCGCTGCCGAAGTTACCGCCGACCTGGAACAGCGACTGCGCCAACCCATGCGCGCCGCCCGACGAAAGCCGCGCGATACGCGAGGCTTCGGGATGGAAGATGGACGAGCCGATACCGAGCAGCGCCGCGCCGGCGAGCAGTGCGCTATAGCTCGGCGCAAAGGCAACGGAGAGCATGCCGACGAAGGTGCAGCCCATCCCCATCGGCAGCGAATAGGGCTGCGGACGGCGGTCGGTAAACAGGCCGACGACCGGTTGCAGCAGCGACGCGGTGACTTGATAGGTCAAGGTCAGCAGGCCGATCTGGGTGAAGCTGAGGTCGAAGCCGCCTTTGAGGATTGGATAGATCGCCGGCAGCAACGACTGCAGCATGTCGTTGAGCGTGTGACAGAAGCTGATCGCGCCCAGAACCGAATAGGTCGTGTTGTTCTTGGACGGGGTGATAACGGCTTGAACCACGGGAGACCCTTTTTGTCGCCGGCCGGACCACAATCCAGCCAAGCTTTCTCATGAATTCGTAACGGCGTGTGAGACCTTGCCCCCGCTGGTCTCATCGACGCGCGGTTTATATCATTTCCCGCCATGTTGCGGCGCGTCATTCGTGGGGCGCAGCGTTTCCTTGACTGCATGGCTAAAGCCGCGCACATGTTTAAGAGCGCGAAGGAACGCGAAGGAAAAGGTGCGAGATGGCGGATTCTCACGATTGGAAGAACAACGGCGTCAAGGTTGTCCCCGGCGATCAGCTCGAGCTCAACACCGCGCAGACGCCCGGCATGGAACGCGCCGTGGCCATCAATCTGGCGCGTACCGGCGCCCAGAAATTATGGGCGGGCACCGTCAAAATCCACGCCAACGCCAAGACCGGCGCCCATCATCATGGTGCGCTCGAAAGCGTGATCTTCATCCTCCGCGGCCGCGCCCGCATGCGGTGGGGCAACAACCTCGAATACACAGCCGAAGCGGGGCCGGGCGATTTCATCTTCGTGCCGCCTTACGTGCCGCACCAGGAAATCAACGCCTCGACCAGCGAGCCGCTCGAATGCGTTCTGGTGCGCAGCGACAACGAAGCGGTTGTCGTCAACCTCGATATCGAACCGGTCGAGGCGCCCGAGAATGTGCCGTGGATCGATCCGATCCATCGTCACGACTAGCTGAGAATATTACGACGGATCGTCGATCGTGCTGACATGCGCCGCGACGATCCGCCAACCCTGCGGAAAGCGTACCCAGCTCTGCATCGTGCGGCCGACTTTCTTGGCATTCGGGCGGCGCGATAGAGTCGCGACGGTCGCGAAGTCCTTGCCATACGTGGTGATGACGGTGCGGTCGCGCCGCGAGTCAACCGGCGGCACCGCTCCTGCCCGATAGGCGCTGATCGCGGCATAGCCATAGAGATTCTCGGCATTGCCGAAACGCACCGTGGTCGGGCTGTCGAAGAAATAGCGGTTGAGCGCGGCGACGTCGTTGGCGCGCAGCGCCTCGTCATAGCCGGCGAATTCGGCCTCGATTTCTTTGACGACGCTCGGATCGTTCAGCGTGGGTGACTCAGCCATCGCCAATGCTCTTCCTACGGTTCAGCATGGGAAGCGGCGAGCTCCTTGCGATAAGCCGCCAGCACCTGAGCGCCGTTGGGCGTGCTCTTTTCCCAAGCGGCGATCACCGGCTCGATTTGTTTCGTCCATAGTGCGCGCTGGTCGTCGCTGAGCGACTCGATGGTCTGGCCCTTCATCTGCCGGATCTGGGCGATGGAGTTTTGCGTCGTCCGATTCACCACCCTGCCGAACCAATCCGTGAGGAAGGTGCCACTATCGGCGTCGATCACGCGTTTCGCTTCGGGCGAAAGCCTGGCATAGGTCGCGTTGTTCATGATGATCACCGCCTCGATCGCACCGAACGAATCGAGCACATGGTATTTGACCACGTCGGTCAGCTTGTAGCCGGTAACGACACCGGGCCAACCGAGCGTCACACCTTGGATCGTGCCGTGCTGCAGCGCTTCATAGACTTGGTCGAGCGGCAGCGAGATCGGCACGCCGCCCAAGGCTTCGAGGGTCTGCCCGGCGAGGCGATCCTGAATGCTGATCTTCAATCCCTTCATGTCGGCGAGCGTCTTGACGGGCCGCACCGTATGAAACGAGAGGCCCGGATAAATGCCGAAGCCCAGCGGCCTCACCTTTTTCCATTCGTCGCCGATGACGCCCGACTCATAGAGACGCTGCATCGCGAGACTGGCGTTGCGTGAGTCGCTGGCAACGCCGGGCAAGGTGGCAACCAAGCTTTGCGGGAACAGCGAGGACACCGGACCGAGGACGCAGAAAGCGATATCGGCGACGCCGTCGGCCACGCGGTCGAGCGTGCTGCGCATGTCGATCAGCGTGCCGCCGGCGAAGACCTGTATGCGGAAGAGGCCGTTCGCGTCGCTGTTGACCTTGCTCGTCCATCCCTCGATCAGATCGTGATACTGATCGGTGATCGGCGGATTGGGATAGCCGTAGCGCAGCAAGGCTGGCGACGCTTCGTCCGCGCGAACGATCGCGGACGAGATCGTGAGCGCTGCCGCGATGGCGACAACCGGCAGGATGCCGCGTCTTCTCGTTCTGCCGCCGCGAGCCAACATCACCTCGTTACTCCGCTGCAGCGGTTTCGCGGGCGCGCTGCGCTTCCGTATCGGCGACCAGCAGCAGTTCGATCACGAAGAACGTGCCGCCCGTATCGGTCGCGATCTCGCCGACATCGGCGCCGGGCTGGATGAACATATAAGTGCCTTCGTCGGTCGTCGTGCCACCCTTCCAGCTTTTGCCGCTATAGTGGATCGAGCCTTCGATCAGGTAACGGATCTCGGCATCGTCTTCGCGCCGCGCCGGAATCTTGGCGCCGGGCTGCATGCGCGTGAAGCGGATGCCCGAACCGCCGAAAGCGCCGACATGTTTGTGCTCGACACCCGCGAGCTTGCGGTCGGCGATCCAGGGATGCGCGTCCGGCTTCATGAGAATCGGCGTCTCGAAGCGACCTTTGGGAAATTCGAGGCGTTTGCCGGCGACATATTCGCTGCAGGCAAGGTGACTGTCGCGGTTGACCTTACGGCCATCCGGCAGAACGCGCGTGCAGACGCCCCCATCGAACGTTGCGCCCTCGGCCGAGAGCGCCTTGCGCGCATCGTGGAGCTCTTTATGCGTCAGATAGGGAATGCCGCTGAGGCCCTGGAACTGCAGACCGAGCCCGGTGCATTCCTCTTCCTGAAGCTGCGGCCCGTAGTAAACGCCTTCGGGGTAGAAACCGACTTCGCCGACATCGAGGAATCCGTCCTTGATCTGGCGCTTGCCCGTGAAGTTGTAGCGGTATTGATCGAAAATGTGTGTGTGGCGTGGGGTCCCGTAGCCCTTGTCGTAACGCCGCCAACTGAGCTCGAGCTTCACGCCGGGAACACCGGTATCGAGGGGAAAGCGCTTGCTCGCCGCGCTGCCTTCGCGGCCGACGCCGGGCGAGACCCTGAGCGGAAGATCGGCAATACTGACAATCGTCACGGTACGCGTCATGGGTATCTTCCCTCCACAAAGCTTTGCCAACGTTTTGTGTGCATTATACGGCTGAATTGACGTCGTAATTTACACCTCGAACGCTCGATCGCAACAGCCGCCGTCTCCGAACGCCATCACGGCAAGCCAAGATGCTTGCGGCGCGCTGCGCGCTTTCCGATACCGTACGGGCCAAAGCAACGGATTTCGTGGAGTGAGCGATCGAATGAGAGTTTTGCTGTTCCTTGCCTGTCTCCTGCTCTCCACCGCCGCGCAGGCTGAGCACGTCAAGATCGGTATTCTCAAAACCACATCGTCGGGGCCGATCTTTATCGCCAGCGCGAAAGGCTATTTCGCCTCCGAGGGGCTGGAGGATGGTTCGTCACCTTCGAATCGGCACAGCCGATCGCCGTCGCTGCAGCGTCGGGCGCGATCGACTTCGGCAATGCCGGTTTTTACCGGCGGTTTCTACGGGCTCGCGAGCGACGGCGCCTTGCGCATCATCAGCGGCGGCGCGAGCGAGATTCCGAGCTATCACAACCAGGCGTTCCTCGCGTCCAACAAAGCCTGGGCCGCGGGGCTTCACTCGCTCAAGGACATGCCGGGCCATAGCTTCGCAGTATCGCAGATCGGCTCGCCGCCGCATTACAAGAGCAAGTAACAAAGCGAGCCGTCGCCCGTACGCCAAGTCGGCTAGACGTGAGCGCGGATCTAAACCGCCGCGCTCACTTTGGCTTCGCTTGTCACATCGAGGATTTCTTGAAGCTCGGGAATGCACGAGCCGCAATTGGTGCCGGCCTTCAGCGCGGCACCAATTGCGGCGACGCTGGTTAGCCGCCGTGCCTTGATCTCGCGTTCGATCGTATCGCGAGAAACCGAATGGCACACGCAGATCGCCCGGGCGTGCGAAGGACAAGCCGGCGCGTCCTCGATTGCGAAGAATTGCTGCTTGGCGGCCTCATCGAAAGCCTCGCCGATCATGCTCTCGATCGCGTCGCGTTCGGGCAATGGCGAGCGCGCGTCCAACGATAACAGCAAGCAAGAATGCAAGCGTCCCTTGACGATATTGGCGATCCGCAAGACGCCGCGCGTTGGTTCGTATAGCGACATCGGCTCGGCGCCCTCAGGCTCGCCGAGAAGCTGGGTGGCCCAGTCGCTCAACTTTGCACCTTCCGCCAATCGGCTCCAGCCGCGCAAGATCCAGAGATCACCGTGCGCGGTCGGAATGCGCGACCAGTGATAGTCGCCGCTCGCGCGCGGGCCCTCGCCACCGACGAGCAGCCCGCGCCATAAGATCGGCATCGGCGCCAGCGCGGCCGCTGTTGCTTTGAGCTCCGGCTGGCCGGATACAGGGTCGAACGCCGCGCTCACCAGCTGGTCGATCGGCCCGGCCGAGACGAAGCGGTCGGTCCAATGCATCGCGACGAAGACCTCGCCTTGTCGCTGCGCATCGCTGATCTGCGCCGGCAGAACGGCGGCACCGTGCTCCGTCCGGATCTGGATCAGATCCCCGCTTCCGACGCAGAGCTTGCGCGCGTCGGAAGCGGCGACATCGACGACCGCTTCATCCTGATGCAACATCAGGCGCGGCACGCGACCGGTGCGCGTCATCGTATGCCACTGATCGCGCACGCGGCCGGTGTTCAGCATAAAAGGAAACCGGCGGCTGGTTCGCGCTGCCGGCGGTTTCCACGGCGTCGGAATAAAACGCGCGCGGCGATCGGGGGTGCGAAAGATGCCGTCGCCGAAAAGGCGGCCGCCCTCGGACACATGCTTTGCCGCCGGCCAGCGTTGCGGCTTCAGTTCCTCGTAAGCGCTATCGCTGAGACCGGTGAACGCGGAAAGATCGAAGGCACGCGTGTCGTCATTCTCGAACGTCGACAGTGCCGCATGCTCGCGAAAGATCTCGGCCGGCGTGCGATAGGCAAACGAATCCTCCCAGCCCATGCGGCGCGCAACATTGCTCAGGATCCACCAATCGGGCTTGGCCTCGCCCGGCGGTGCGCGAAAGCCTCGCTGACGCGAGATGCGATGCTCCGAATTCGTCACCGTGCCGTCTTTCTCGCTCCATGTCGCCGCGGGCAACACGACATCGGCGAGCGCAGTCGTATCGGTGTTCCAGCAATCGCTGACCACAACAAAAGGGCAAGCTTCGAGGGCACGGCGCACGCTGGCTGCGCGCGGCATGCTCGCGGCAGGATTGGTCGCCATGATCCAGATCGCCTTGATCCGTCCGGCTTCGACCGCATCGAAGAGATCGACGGCTTTGAGACCGGGCGCCGTCGCGAGTCGCTTCGCGCGCCAAAAGCGGCGCACGCGATCGATATCCGCCGGCTCGTCGAAGCGCAGATGCGCGGCAAGCTGATTGGCAAGCCCGCCGACTTCACGTCCGCCCATCGCATTGGGCTGGCCGGTGACCGAGAATGGCCCCATGCCCGGACGGCCGATGCGACCGGTCGCGAGATGGCAATTGATGATCGCGTTGACCTTGTCGGTGCCGGCGGTCGATTGATTGACGCCTTGCGAGAATACCGTCATCGCGCGTTCGGTCGCGGCAAAGCGTTCGTAGAACACCATGATGTCAGCCGCGGGCAGACCGGTCGCGGCCGCGACTTGGGCGACGGTGCCGGCGCTCTCCCGCGCGACGGCGAGCGCGGCCTCAAAGCCGTTGCAATGGGCATCGATCCAAGCGCGATCGAGATGGTGGTTCTCGGTCAGGTAGACAAGCAGACCGTCGAACAGCGCGACGTCGGCACCGGGCGCCACCGCAAGATGCAGATCGGCGATCTCGCACGTCGCCGTGCGCCGGGGATCGATGACGACGACGAAGGTGCCGCGAGCAGCGCGCGCCGCTTTCAGCCGCTGATAGAGGATAGGATGGCACCAGGCAGTGTTGCTCCCGACCAAGACCGCGAGATCGGTTTCGTCCCAATCCTCGTAGATTCCGGGCACCACATCCTCGCCGAAGGCGCGCTGGTGCCCGGCGACGGTCGAGGCCATACAGAGCCGCGAATTGGTGTCGATATTGGCGCTGCCGATGAATCCCTTCATCAACTTGTTGGCGACGTAGTAATCCTCGGTAAGGAATTGCCCGGACCCGTAGAACGCCACCGAATCGGGCCCGAATTCGGCGATCGTCGCGGAAAAGCGCGCGGCGACGAGATCGAGCGCCTCGTCCCAGCGTGCGGCCCGGCCATCGATCCGCGGCGCTGTGAGGCGTCCGGTATCGTCGAGCGTCTCGGCCAGTGCCGCGCCCTTCGAGCACAGGCGGCCGAAATTGGCGGGATGATCCGGATCGCCGCGAACCGAACCATTCTCGACGATGACACCGCAACCGACCCCGCAATAAGGGCAGGTGGTCCTGACCTCAGTCACGATGCGTTGTCGGCAGCATCAACAAGATACGCGTGTTCTCGATCCGCACGCGGATCCGGCGCACGCACCCACGATCCGGCTCGGCCGCCTCGCCGGTGGCAAGATCGATCGTCCAGTTGTGCAACGGACAGGTTACCGCCGTGCCGTGCACAATGCCTTGCGACAGCGGCCCGTTCTTGTGCGGGCAGCGATCATCGATCGCGTACACCGCGTCGCCGCTGGTACGAAAGACGGCGATGTTGCCCTCTTGTGTCGCGACAACGCGCGCGCCAAGCCGCGGGATATCGTCGATTGCGCCGATATCGCGCCAGATTTCCGAAGCCACACTCGCATCCATTGCCCTACTCCACCGCCGCCAGCATGCGGAACTCCTCTGCCGGCTTGTCCTCGGCGCTACGCTCGCCCCAGGGATCGGTCTGGAAGAATTGCTGCGAGAAGAGGAAACGCGCTCGCAGCTCTTCGCGGCTCGCGGCGTCATCGACGATGCGTGCCTTCACGTGATCGAGACCGACGCGCTCGAGCCAGGGCGCGGTGCGCTCGAGATAACGCGCTTCCTCGCGATAGAGCTGCAGGAAGGCCGCGCAATATTCGAGCACCTCTTCCGCGGTCGCCACCTTGCACAAGAGATCGGTGGCGCGGATCTTGATTCCTCCATTGCCGCCGACATGCAGCTCCCAACCGCTTTCGACCGCGACGACGCCGAAATCCTTGATCGTCGCTTCGGCGCAATTGCGCGGGCAGCCCGATACGGCGAGCTTCACCTTATGGGGATGCCATGAGCCCCATGTCATCTTCTCGAGCGCGATGCCCATCGCGGTCGAATCCTGCGTGCCGAAACGGCACCATTCCGACCCGACGCAGGTCTTCACCGTGCGCAGCGCCTTGCCATAGGCGTGGCCGGAAACGAGGCCGGCGGCGTTGAGATCGCGCCACACCGCCGGCAGCTGTTCTTTGCGCACGCCGAGCATGTCGACGCGCTGACCGCCGGTCAGCTTCACGGTCGGGATCGCGTGCTTGTCGACGACATCGGCGATCGCGCGCAGCTCCTTCGCGTTGGTCATGCCGCCCCACATGCGCGGGATGACCGAGAAGGTGCCGTCCTTTTGGATATTCGCGTGGGCGCGCTCGTTGATGAAACGCGATTGCGCGTCATCGTGATATTCGTCGGGCCAGGCGCAAATCAGATAGAAATTGAGCGCCGGACGGCAGGAATGGCAGCCCTCGGGATTGGCCCATTCGAGCGCTTTCATCACCGCGGGAATAGTCTTGAGCTGCTCGTCGCAAATGCGTTGCCGTACCTCGTCATGCGACAGCGTCGTGCAGCGGCACATGCCCTGCTTCTGCGGCTTGGCGAAAGCCTCGCCCGCCGTCGCCGCCAGGATGGATTCGACAAGGCTGGTGCAAGAGCCGCAAGACGCCGAAGCTTTGGTATGGCGCCGCACCGCGTCCAGCGTCGTCAGGCCTTTGTCGGCAATCGCCTCGACGATCGTGCCCTTGCACACACCGTTGCAGCCGCAGATCTGATAATCGTCGGCATAATCGGCGACGTTCGGCGGTGCCGCTTTGCCGAGCGCCGTGACCACCGCTTGGCCGAAGATCGCCGCGTCCTTGAAGGCGGTGATGTCCTCGCGCTTGCGCAGCAGGTCGAGATACCAGCCGCTGTCGTTCACCTCGCCGTAAAGCACGACGCCGTCGAGACGACCGTCGCGCAGCACGAGCTTCTTGTAGACCTCGCGGGCCGAGTCCTGAAACGTGATTGAATGACAATCCTCGCCGCCGAGGAAGTTGCCGGCCGAGAACACATCGACGCCGGTGACCTTGAGCTTGGTCGCGAGCACCGAGCCAGCATAGGCGGCGATCACGCTCTCGTCGCCGGCGAGATGCTCGGCGCAGACTTTCGCCATCTCGTACAGCGGCGCGACGAGGCCATAGGTCAGGCCGCGATGCTCGACACATTCGCCGACCGCGAAGATGTCGGGATCCGAGGTCCGCATATCGTCATAAACCGAGACGCCCCGGTTGACCGCGAGACCGCATTTGCGGGCAAGCTCGATATTGGGGCGAATGCCGATCGCCATGACGACGAGATCGCCCGGCACCTCGCGGCCATCGGCGAGGCGAACGCCTTCGACGCGGCCGTCGCCGAAAATCTCCTCGGTCTGGCCGTTGGTGAAGAAGTTGAGGCCGCGTTCGTCGAGGCAGCGCTGCAAGAGCTTGCCCGCCGTCGTATCGAGCTGCCGCTCCATCAGCGTGTCGACAAGATGGACGACGGCGACCGACATGCCGCGCTTGAGCAGCCCGTTCGCGGCCTCGAGTCCTAAAAGGCCGCCGCCGATGACGATGGCGCGGTGATGCCGCTGCGACGCGCCGATCATCTGCTCGATATCGGCGATATCGCGAAAGGCGCAGGTACCGGGCAATTCGAGGCCGGGGATCGGCGGCACGATCGGCTTCGATCCGGTCGCCAGCAGCAGCTTGTCGTAAGGCTCGACGCGGCCGCTCTCCGACCGCACGGTTTTGGCGGCGCGGTCGATCGCGACCACCGGATCGCCGGCAAAAAGGCGAATGCCGTTTTCGCCATACCAGGACAGCGGATTGATGACGATGTCGCCGAGATCCTTGTCGCCGGCGAGCACCGACGACAGCATAATGCGATCGTAGTTCACGTGCGGCTCGGCACCGAAGACCGTGATGTCGTAGCGAACCGGATTGCGCTTTAATAACTCTTCGACCGCACGCATCCCGGCCATGCCGTTGCCGATGACGACGAGGCGCTCGCGGCGTTGGATCATGTTCATCGGGCGCTCCTCAGATCCGCACGGCGCTGGCATCTCCCGACCAGCTCGCGCGCCAACGCCGCTTCACGACGTTGAGCCCGGCGAAGGCGCCGAGAGCGAGGATCGCGAAGACCAGGAACCCGGCCTGGTAATTGCCGGTGAATTGTTTCGAGTAGCCGAGGCTCGAGGCGAGATAAAACCCGCCGATGCCGCCCATCATGCCGACGAACCCGGTCATGATGCCGATCTCGCGCCCGAAACGCTGCGGCACCAGTTGGAAGACGGCGCCGTTACCCATGCCGAGCGCGCCCATGCCGACCATGAAGGCGGCGATGGCGAGCGAGACATGCGGCAAGCCGAAGCTGACGACGATCAGCGCGAACGCGGCGATCAGATACATGGTCGACAGCGTGCGCACGCCGCCGATGCGGTCGGCGATCGCGCCACCGATCGGACGCAGCAGCGAGCCGACAAAGACGCAGGCGGCCGTCGCGTAGCCGGCGTAGACCGGCGTCAGCCCGTACTGATCGTTGTAATAGATCGGCAGCGACGAGCCTAAGCCGACGAAGCCACCGAAGGTGACGCTGTAGAGCAGCATGAGCCACCAAGCGTCGGCGATCTTGAGAATGCTGAGGTAATCGGCGAAAGATTTCGCCGCCGGGCGATTCGGCACGTCCTTGGCGTAAATCATGTAGAGCACGAACACTATCGCGAGCGGGATCGCCAGCAAGCCGAGCACATTGTTCCAGCCGAACGCGATGGCGAGGCCGGGTGCAAAGAACGACGCAAGCACGGTGCCGGAATTCCCGGCGCCGGCGATGCCGAGCGCGGTGCCCTGATGCTCGGGCGGATACCAGCGCGATGCGAGCGGCAGCGCCACGGCGAACGACGCGCCGGCCATGCCGAGCACGACGCCGACGAGCAGTATCTGGCCAAAGCTATGCACACCGAACAACCAGGCGAGCAAGAGACCGCCGATGACGAAGAGCTGCGCGAAGATGCCAGCCGCCTTCGGCCCGAAGCGATCAACCAGCACACCGTTGACCACGCGCAGCAAAGCGCCGGCGAGCACCGGGATCGCGACCATCAAGCCTTTCTGGCCGGCGTCGAGTCCCAGCGTTTTTCCGATCTGCACGCCCAGCGGCCCGAGAATGACCCAAGCCATGAAGCTGAGATCGAAATAGACGAACGCCATCGTCAACGTCGGAAGATGGCCTGCTTTGAGAAAGCCTTTATTCATGACCGACCCGCTCTTTCGGACACCGTGTCCAGGAGGGGATCGCCATTGATCCACCGGATGCAGGGATGAGACATTCGCCGCGAACGTCTCGTTTTGGCGTCAGCCTCACCGTTGAGGCGCCGCGCCGAGCCGCTTTCGCGACCTCCGCACCGCGTTGCGCTGCAATCACTATGCCAAGGCGGAGTTCCGCCGAATTCGGGGATTTTTGTTGCGCTGCGCCAACGCCGCGCTCAAAAAAGGCGCAACGTGAACGCGTCCGCCGCATTTCTGAGCAGCATCGTGATCGCTAGAGCGGCGCGGCGCGTTCACCGATCGGCGATGCGCGATCAGGGCGCAAAGACCGTTCCGTCAAAAAACGAGTCTGGCCCCATCGCGATCGGAAACGGCCTCGTTTCGATCGTCCATTGCGCCGCGTGGGCGCCTTCGGCCTTCGCATCCGCAGGCGGTGCGGCGATGCCATTGCGCGCAGCGGCCTCACGAAACAGATCGGGACGATAGATCGCCGCTGCCGCATCGCGATCGACGTCGCGATCGAGCAAATTCCAGCGGGTCATTTCGTTTAGAAACCATGCCGCTTGGGAGCGCCACGGGAAATTCGCGGCGTGCGCGAAGAACACCGAGCGATCGACATTCGAGCGATCGCCACGCGTCGCCTGCGGCAGCGAGGCACGAATCAACGACGGCTTGAGGTGAAGGTAACGATCCTCGCTCAAAAGCGCGGCCACTTCCTCGGCATTTTCCGGCGCATCGCAGAAACGCGCCGCCTCGATCAGCGCATCGAGCATTCCATCGAGCAGCCGCGGTTGCCGCTCTGCCCAACCCGCCGAAACAGCAAGACATTTTTCCGGATGATTGTGCCAAATCTGCGACGAGGTGACGATCGTGGCGCCGACTTCGGCGCGCGCCGCTACCTCGCCCCAGGGCGCACCGGCGCAGAACCCGTCGATCAACCCATCGAGCAAGGCATCGGCGGTCTCGGCCGGCGGCACAACTGAGAAATCGATGTCGCGCACGGGATCGATGCCGCAAGCCGCAAGCCAGTATCGCAGCAAAAGATTATGCGTCGAATGGAGATGCACGACGGCGAGCCGCAATCGCCTGCCGCGCCGCTGAATAAAGCCGCGCAGCCGCGCGCCCGCTTCGCTCGCATCGGCGGACGGCGGCAACGCCAAGTCGCGGGCAATCTCCGCCGCGACGGTCACCGAATTGCCGTTGAGGCTGAGCCCCATCGGCACGATCAGCGGCACGCTGATACCCCGCGTACCGAGCGCGATGGCAAAAGCGAGCGGCGGCAGCATTACGGCGGCTTGCAAGCGGCCATAGCTCAGCTTGTCGGCGATATTCGCCCAAGAGGGCTCCACCGAGAGCCGCACAACGAGGTCGCGGCGATCGAAAAAGCCTTTTTCGAAGGCGACGACCACGGGCGCGGCGTCGGTAAGGCGCAAAAGTCCGATATTGATCATCGCTGTCGCCACGATCTCCTGCCCTTCCTGCTCACGGCTTCTTGCCGGTCTCGGCAAGGACGTCCGTCGCGATATCGACGATGCGCTTGCCGCTGTTCATCGCCGTGCGCCGCAACAAACGATGCGCCGCCGGCTCGCTGAGATGCTGTTCTTTCATCAGCCGCGCCTTGGCGCGCTGGATGACGTCACGCTCGTACAGCTTGGTCTCGGCTTTCTCGAGATTATCGGCGAGCTTGCGATAGCGGCGAAAAATCGCGACCGCGGCCTGCACGATCGGTTTCACATCGGGAATCGAGCTGCCGAGGAGATTGTAAGAGCTGATGCCCGCTTCGATTGCCTCTTCCATGAAGCCCGCATCGTCCTTGTCGACGAAAAGCACGATCGGTCGCGGCGCGTGGTCACTGACCTCGCGAATGCTTTCGAGACTGTCGCGATCGGGGCGCGACATGTCGACGATGATCACATCCGGCGCGACCTTCCTGACCGCGTCGACGAGGCGCGTACCCGGCGCGAGGGTCACGATCTCGTCGACCCCGGCGGCGCGTAATTGGCGCGACACAGCGTCGATCCGTTCCCGATTGTCGTCTGCCAGCAGAACGCGCAACGATGCCGGCCCTAGCCCTATGCCGATGGAATTCCCAGCCTACAACAAGCAAGAAGCACGCCAACCCGGCGGCGCATCATCCAGCTCGACCTCAGCATTGCCCCACCGATGGGAGCGTTGCTCTAGGGTCAGCGGCTGCGGGCGGCTTAATAGGGCGCGGTGCGGCCGATCAGCCCACGCGACTGCGCGTCGCTCAGAACCAGCCGCGGCGCTTCATCCGCGAACGGCGAGATCTTCGGCGCTATAAGCGCGCGGATGGCGAACCGGCACGTTGCGCAGATCGCGCACGGCCGGGCAACCGAGGATGCCGAGCGTTGAGGACAGCTCGTCCTTGAAGATGCTGATCATATGTCCCGGGCCTTTTTCGCCCAAAGCGCCCAGGCTCCACAGGAAGGCTTTGCCCGCGAGACACCCGTCGGCGCCCAGAGCGATGGCGCGCGCGACATCGACGCCGGTGCGGACGCCGCTGTCGTAGAGGATCGTCATGCGCTTGCCGACCGCGGCGACGACCGCCGGCAGCGTATCGATCGGCGCGGGCAACGCATCGATCTGGCGGCCGCCGTGATTGCTGACGACGATGCCATCGAGACCGAGCGCCAAGGCTTTCTCTGCATCCTCCGGATGAAGCAAGCCTTTCGCCACCAGCGGCTTCTTCCACTTGTCGCGATAGCGCGCGACTTCTTCCCAGGTGAAGGCACCGCCGCCCTCGCGTTGTTGGAAGGCCGTCGCCGCCTCGATGCTGGTCTCGCCGTTCATATAGGGCTGGAGATTGACGAAACGCGGAACACCGGTGCGCATGAACGCGCGCGTCCAATGCGGCGAGGACAGCGCGTCGAGCTTCAGCCGCGTGGTCAGGCGGAACGGGGTCACGATACCGCTCTTCACCTCGCGCGTTCGGGTCGTGCGGATCGGCGTATCCATGGTCAGCATCAGCACGTCGACGCCGGCGGCAGCCGCGCGCTTCACGAGGTCGAAGCCGATCGCATGATCGTTGCGGGCGAAGCGATAGAGCTGGAACCACAACACGTCGGGCGCCAGCCGCTTTGCCTCATCCATGGTAATTCCCGAGAGCAGGCCGAGCGTGTAGGGCACGCCAGCCGCCTGGCAGGCTTTGGCAAGATAGGTTTCGGCGCCGGGATAGACCGTGCCCGGCCCGCCCACCGGCGCCATCCCGATCGGCGCGGCGTAACGGCGGCCGAACAATTCGCAATCGGTCGGCGGCGGCACGACCACCTTGCCATAGCGCGGCACCAACTCGATCGCATCGAAGGCATTGTTATTGCGCGCGATGCCCGTATCCGCGCCGCCGGCGCCGCCATCGCAATATTCATAGGCGAAATTCGGCAAGCGACGCCTCGCCTCGGCCCGCACATCCGCCGATGTCGGCAAGCGGCGCTTCAGCGCCAAGCGCTCCGCCGCTTCGGCCGGCGTGGGTTGAGCGACGCGCGGCGCCGGCGCGATGACTTGTGTTGAATCAGGCATGTTGCCTCCCAAAAGTCCGGATCGTTCGACCGTTGCCCGCCAGCTTAGCCGGTCACGGGTCGATCCGCGAACCTCTTCCGGAAAGCCGATAAAGCACCTCGCCGACGACCCCGCGGCGGAAAATCAGGATCACGGCGATGAAGATCAACCCGATCACCACGGGCACCGGAATGCCGATACCGGCCAGGTAGTCGTCCATCGAGACGGTCAGCGCCGCGCCGACGACCGGACCGAACAGCGTACCGAGGCCGCCCAAAAGCACCATGAGCACGACCTCGCCCGAGGTCGACCAATCGACGTCGGTGAGCGTCGCGAGGCCGAGCGAAAGCGCCTTGAGCGAGCCGGCGACGCCGGAGAGCGCGGCCGAGAGCACGAAGTTCAAGAGGATGAAGCGATCGACCGGATAACCGAGCGAGATCATGCGCGGCCGGTTGTCCTTGATCGCGCGCAGTACCTGACCAAACGGCGAGCGCGCGATGCGCCAGACGAAGAGGTAACCGAGCAGGAAAAAGCCGGCGACGGTGTAGTAGAGCGCGAGATTGTCGCGCAGGTCGACGATGCCGAGCAGCCAGCCGCGCGGTATTCCTTGGATCCCGTCCTCGCTATGGGTGAAGGGCAGACGCAGCGCCAGGAAATAGACACCTTGCGCCAGCGCCAAGGTAATCATCGCGAAATAAAGCCCCTGCCGCCGGATAGCGATGATCCCGAAGAGAAAGCCGAGCAAGGTCGCGGTCGCCGTTCCCGCCAGCACCGCCGCTTCGAACGGCCAGCCCCACGTCTTGGCAACCTCGGCGGCGAAATAGGCGCCGCTGCCGAAAAACGCGGCATGGCCGAACGACAAGAGCCCGCCGCCGCCGATCAGCAGATTGAAGGCAATGGCGAAGAGCGCCATGCACAGGAGCTTCACGAGGAAAAGCGGATAGACGAAATACGGCGCCACGATCAGCGCGGCGATGCCGAGCGCCATCCAAACCCCATTGGCCCGTAAGAAGCGGTTCTTCGCGGCGCCGGTATCGGCGGGAACGGTACGATCGAGCGCCATCAACGCTCCGTGCCGAAGAGGCCGGCCGGCTTGATCGTCAACACGACGATCATCATCGCGAAGATGACCATGTTCGATGCCTCGGGATAGAACACTTTCGAGAGGCCCTCGAGCAGACCAAGCGCCAAACCGGTCACGATCGAGCCGAGGATCGAGCCGAGACCACCGATCACCACGACGGCGAAGACCGTGATGATGATGTTGCCGCCCATCAGCGGGTTGACCTGATAGATCGGCGCCGCGAGAACGCCCGCAAGCCCGGCCAGCGCCACGCCGCCGCCGAATGCCGCCGTGACGAGCAGCGGCACGTTGACGCCGAAGGCGCGCACCAGGGTCGGATTCTCGGTTGCGGCGCGCAGATAGGCGCCGAGCTGCGTGCGCTCGATCGCGTACCAGGTGCCGAAGCAGATGGCGAGCGACGCCACGACGACCCAGGCGCGGTAATTCGGCAAATACATGAAGCCAAGATTATGACCGCTGCTCAGGAGGCTCGGCGTCGAATAGGAAAGGCCAGCGGTGCCATACCAGTAGACGAACATGCCCTGCATCACCTGGAAAATGCCCAGCGTCAGAAGCAGTCCGTAGAGGTGATCGAGCTGATAGACCCAGCGGATGATCGTCCGCTCGATGATGATGCCGACCAGCGCGGTGAGCAGCGGCACCAGCACCAGCGCCGGCCAATAACCGATGCCGTAATGGGTGAGACTGATCCAGGCGAGGAAAGCGCCAAGCATGTAGAAGGCGCCTTGCGCCACGTTGACGATGCCGAGCAGGCCGAAGACGATCGCAAGGCCGAGGCTCAGCATCGCATAGAACGAGCCGTTGATCAGACCGAGAAGCAATTGTGCGAGGAGTGCGTTGAGCGACATCGCGGTTCCTCCTCAAACGCCCAGATAGGCTTCGAGCCGCGCCAAGCTGCCGCCGAGTTCGGCGCGCGGTACCATGTCGACGATGCGGCCTGTCTCCATCACGTAATGGCGGTCGGAGACGCCTGCGGCGAAGCGGAAATTCTGCTCGACCAGCAACACGGTCATGCCGCGCCGGCGAATGGCGTCGAGGGCAACGCCGATTTGCCCGACGATGACGGGCGCCAGACCTTCGGTCGGCTCGTCGAGCACGAGAAAATCGGCGCCGGTACGCAAAACCCGTGCGATCGCCAGCATCTGTTGCTCCCCGCCCGACAGCTTGGCGCCGCTGCTCGCATTGCGCTCCTTGAGGTTGGGAAAGAGCGCATAGATCTCGTCGAGCGACATGCCGCCCGGCTTCAGCCGCGGCGGCAGCATCAGATTTTCGCTGACGCTGAGGCTGGCAAAGATGCCCCGCTCTTCGGGCACGTAGCCGATGCCGAGACGGGCGATACGCTCGGGCGGCTGACCTATGGTCTCTCGACCCATCACTCGCACCGAGCCGCGACGGCGGCGGAGAATGCCCATGATCGCGCGCAACGTCGTCGTCTTGCCGGCACCGTTGCGGCCAACGAGAGTCACGATCTCGCCGCGCTTCACCGCGAGATCGACGCCGTGCAGAATCTGCGATTCGCTGTAGAAGCCTTCGAGGTTGCACAGCTCGAGCACCGCGTCATCAGCCATGATTGGCGCCCATATAAGCCTCGATCACGGCGGGATTGCGCGCGACTTCATCATAGCTGCCGTCGGCGAGGATCTCGCCTCGCTGCATCACGGTGATGCGATGCGAGAGATCGGCCACCACCGAGAGATTATGCTCGACCATGATGACGGTACGGCTGGAAGCGACCTGGCGAATGAGCGCGACGATCCGGCCGATCTCTTCATGCGCCATGCCGGCCGTCGGCTCGTCGAGCAGCAATAGCTCCGGATCGAGCGCGAGCGTCGTCGCCAGCTCGAGCGCACGTTTGCGGCCATAGGGCAATTCGGAAGCGAGCGTGCCGGCAAAGCCGTCGAGCCCGACCTCGGCCAGCAGCGCCTCGGCGCGCTCGTCGAGCTCGCGCAACACCGCGTCCGAGCGCCAAAAAGCATAACTGTCGCCGCGAAACCGCTGCAGCGCGATGCGCACATTCTCGCGTGCCGTCAGATGCGGAAAGGTCGCCGAGATCTGGAACGAGCGGACGATACCGAGCGAGGCGACATCATGCGGCTTGAGCGCCGAGATATCGCGGCCCTTGTAGACAATGCGGCCACTGCTGACGCTGAGCGTCCGCGTCAGCAGATTAAAGAACGTCGTCTTGCCGGCGCCATTGGGCCCGATCAGCGCGTGGATGCTGCCCCGCTTCACATCGAGGCTGACATCCTTCACCGCGACGAAGCCGGCGAAAGACTTCGTCAGGTGCTCGGCACGCAGCAGCACATCGTCAGACATGGCCTGATGTGTGCGACGCGCCGGTTGCCCCCTAACCCTTCTTCGCGACCAGCGGACAACCACCTTGATCCATCGGCCGGAAAGCCTTGTCGCCGGGAATGGTCGAGACCAAGGTCGCCAGATCGTTCGGCCCTTTCGACTCGCTGGGCTTCTTGACCTTCACGAGATAGACGTCGTGCACCATGCGGCCATCCGGTCGCAAGACGCCGTTGGTCGCGAATTCGTCGTTGATCGGGTTCTTTTGCATCCAGTCGAAGATCGCTTTGGGATCATCGGTTCCGGTTGCCTTCGCCGCAGACAGGTAATGGTGGACGGCCGAATAGAGCCCGGCCCACATATATTGTTCGTTGCCTTTCGCCGCATCCATGCGCTTGGCGAAATCCGCCGCCGCCGGGCTGATGCCCGGAAACCACGGCAAAGTCACCATCATGCCCTGCACGTTGTCGAGCCCGCCGGCGCTGGCGATCAGCGGCAGATCGAGGCTCAACGGCACGATCTTCACGCCGGAATCGACGAGCCCGAATTCATGCGCCGCCTTGATCGAGTTGAACATGTCGCCGCCGGCATTGGCGAGAGCGATGACTTGGGCTTTCGAGGCCTGTGCCTGCAGCATGAAAGACGACATGTCCTGCGCGCCGAAAGGATGGAAGACCGTACCGACAACCGTGCCGCCGGCTTTCTCGACATTGTCTTTGACCGCCGCGGCGAGGCCTTTGCCGAAGGCATAATCGGCGCCGAGGATGAACCACGTCTTGCCGAGTTGCGGCACCGCCTCGCCGATGGTTTTGCCGAGCTGGAACGTGTCGTAGGTCCATTGCGCGGAATAGGGCGCGCAGGCCGGGCCGGTGAGATCGGCGCTGCCGGCTTCGCTATAGAGCACCGCCTTACCCTTGTTGCGCGCGATCTCTTGCACGGCGAAAGCGACGGCGGAATTGACGACATCCACGATCACGTCGACCTGCTCGGTGTCGAACCATTTGTTTGCGATCGAAGCGCCGACATCGGGCTTGTTCTGGTGATCGGCATAGATGACCTCGATCGTCGCATCGCCGATCTTGCCGCCGAAATCCTCGATCGCGAGCTTCACGGCCCGGACCGGGTGCATGCAATCGTCGAAACAGTATTGGCCCGAGAAATCGTCGAGCACGCCGATCTTGATCTTGTTGTCGGAGAATTTCGCTTGCGCCGCCGCCAGTTGCGGCGCGGCGAGCCCCCATGCGAGGGCCAACAACGCAGCGGCCACGGCCGCCTTCCAGAATGCGAAGCCCATTCGCCACCTCCCTCTTAATGTTATTCGCCGGCCCCGCACCCCTCGGGCACCGAACGATATGCTTTATAACGATATTGAACCTCGGCACCGGCGGCCGTCAAGGAAACCGCGATCACCGCTCCGACGTGAGGCGGATCACGCGGGGCGAGGACGAGTGGGCATAAAGCTCCTCCACCAGCGCGGCGCGTTGACTCAGCACGGCGCGCTGGTTGATCGATCCTTTATCGGTCATTTCGCCTTGATCGAGCGACGGCGGCTCTTCGAGCAGCATGAGCGCGACGATGCGATTGGAGCTGCCGGTGCTCCGCGCGGCGAGGCTCTCAAGACGTTCGGCGAAAGCCGCGCGCAGCTCGGTTCGCCCGAAAACCTCGCGCGGCGCAGCGCCGGCGGCCAGCGACGGGCAAAGACGCTGGCAGGCAGCGCGATCGGGAAAGACCAGCACCGCGATCTCGTTGCGGCCGAGACCGGCGATGACGACGTCCTGGACCAGCGGCGCGAAATGATCGATGAAACCGGCGCGCAGCGGGCCGACATTGACCCAGGTTCCGCTGGCCAGCTTGAAATCCTCGACAACGCGTCCGTCGAAGACCAAGCCCTTGGTCACATCGTCCGGATCGGCAAAGCGCAACGCGTCGCCAAATTTGTAATAGCCTTCTTCGTCGAAAGCCGTCGCCGTCAGCCCGGGCTGGCGCCAATAGCCGGGCGTTACATTCGGCCCGCGAATGCGTGCCTCGAGCTTGCCTTCGCTGGGCACCAGCTTCAGCTCGATGCCGGAGGTAGGCAATCCCACGAGACCGGCCGCGCTCATCCCTTTGCCGGCCGAGAGCGCGAAAGGCGCGGTTTCGGTCGACCCGAGCCCCGTCAGCATCAGGATGCGTTCGCCATAGGTCGCGCTCGCGATCTCGTCGAGCGCGTCCCACACGTGCTGCGCCATGCTGGCCGCGGCGTAATAGAGGATACGCAGATCCTTGAAGAAGCTGCGGCGCAGAACTTCGTCCTGCCGCAGAAACGGGATCAACGCGTCGTAGCCGCGCGGCACGTTGAAATACCAGGTCGGCGAGACCTCGCGCAGGTTGCGCACCGTCGCTTCGATCGCGCCGGGCACCGGACGGCCATCATCAATATAAAACGTGCCGCCGTTGAAGAGCACCATGTTGAAATTGTGATTGCCGCCGGCGGTATGATTCCACGGCGACCAATCGAGGATGACCGGCGGCTGATCCCGGAAAAAAGCGAAATGCGTGCGCAGCTGCTCCTGGTTGGCGCACAGCATGCGCTGTGTGTTGATCACGCCTTTCGGCATGCCGGTCGAGCCGGAGGTGAAGAGTATCTTCGCGACCGTGTCCGGCCCGACACCGCGGTTCACGGCGTCGATCGCCGGATCGGCTTGTGTCTCGCGCAGATCGGATAGAAGGCTCGTCGGCCGCGTCTGGAGCGGATTGCGCCGCACGACGATCCCAACATCGGCGGAAATCGTCGCCGCGATCGCGCGCCCGAAAAGGTCGCCGTCGCTGGCGAAGACGAGTCCCGGGGTGGTCAGGCCGACGATGTGGCGCAGCTTACCGAAATCGCGCGAGACCAGCGAATAGGCCGGCGACAGCGGCACATAGGGAATGCCGGCATAAAGCGCGGCGAGACCGAGCACCGCGTGGTCGAGATCGTTGCCAGAGAGGATCATCAGCGGGCGTTCGGCGGAAAGCCCGCGCGCCCGCAGCGCCGAGGCGAGCCTGCGGATTTGCGCCAGCGCTTCGGCGTAGCTCAGCTTTTGCCATTCGCCATCGAGACGGCGCTCGGCCATGAAGACGCGGTTCGGCGCGACCCGTGCCCAGTGGAGCAGCGGGTCGGTGATCCGTGTCGCGTAGTCCCCGAGCGGGTGCTTGTTCTTGAGGTAGACCGTGCCGTCGGGACGCCTGTCCACCGCGACATCGAGCGAGCCCAGCCGCACGTCGCGCAGAGGCAATGTCTTGCCCGAACCGTCCCGAGCCGATGCGTCCATGCGAACGGCGCCTCCCCGGCAATGCAAGATCGATAAGATCGCGCTTGCCTTCGTTACATATTATCACGAAATTCGGTTCGCAACACGATGACCCTCGATTCCGCCGCCACGACACTCGACAAGCCCGGCGCAACGCGCCCGAGCCGAAGCGCACGTACCGCCGGCGATACGATCGATCTCGGGCCGCTCGAAGCGCTGATCGGTTTCCAGATCCATCTACTCGATCTGCTGATGTATCAGATCTATTACGAGCGCTTCGGCAAAGCGGCGATGACGCCGGGAATGTTCTCGACACTCTGCACCATCAAAGCCAATCCCGGTGTGCGCCAGGGCGCCCTGGCCGACGCGCTGCTGATCCAGCGGCCCAATATGACGCTGCTGGTCAATCGCCTGATCCGCGCCGGCTATGTGCGCCGCCGCGCCGCGCGCGGCGACAATCGCGGCGTCGAGCTCTTTCTGCGCGCCGACGGCGAACGGGCGCTGAGCGAGGTCACTGCGAAGCTTGCCGCGCACGAGCAAAGCCTTACCGCCGCTCTCACCAAAGCCGAGCGCGAGCGCCTGGCCGCGCTGCTGGCGAAGATCGTGCGGCACCTGCGGGCGGGACCGCGTGCAAAGCTCCGAAGCCTTAAAGCAACGTGAACATTGGAACTGGCTGACCGTCCTCCGCCGGCTTGAACACCAGCTTTACACGCTGCCCGATGCGGATCGCATCAAGATCGCAATCGACGATATTGCTCATCATTGTCGGCCCTTCGGCGAGCGTGACATAGGCGATCGCGTAAGGCACGGCGGCACGGCGGGTCACGCTGAAGGAATAGACCGTGCCGGTGCCCGCGGCTTCGCGCCATTCGGTCTTGTCGCTGAAGCACAACGGACAGATCGAGCGCGGATAGAAATGATCGGTGCCACAGGCAGTGCAGTGCTTCAAGAGCAGCTTGCCGTGCGCCGCCGCTTCCCAATAGGGCGTGGTTTCGGGAAAGGACGATGGCGCGATGGGCACGCGGTCCTGTGCCATATGCCTACTCCCGCTCCAGGATCAACGTCGCGCTGCCGTGTCGCGTGCCGAGCGCGCCGCCCGTGCCGTGCACCAGCGCCAGGCCGCAATTCGGCACCTGCACCTTGGGGTGCGCCGCGCCGCGCAATTGCCGCACCGCCTCGATGATCTTGGTCATGCCGCCGCGGTTGGATGGATGGTTGTTGCAGAGACCGCCGCCATCCGTGTTGAAGGGCAGCCGGCCAACGCCGGAGATGAGATTGCCGTCGGCGACGAACGCGCCGCCTTTGCCCTTCTCGCAAAAGCCGAGATCCTCGAGCGTGATCAGCACGGTGATCGTGAAGCTGTCATAGATCGAGGCGTATTGAATATCACGTGGCATGACCCCGGCCTCGGCGAAGGCTTGCGGTCCCGACCAGCGCGCCCCCGAAAATGTGAGATCGATTTTGCCGCCCATCTGATGCTTGGGTGCATAGCCGGCGCCGATCATTTTGACCGGCGGATGCTTGAGGCGCTTGGCGATCTCCGGTCCGGTAACGATCAGCGCACCGCCGCCATCGCTGATGACACAGCAATCCAGCCGATGCAGCGGGTCGGCGATCAGCGGCGAATTCACCACCTCGTCCACCGTCACGACGTCGCGCAGCATCGCATGCGGATTGTGCTGCGCGTGCTGCGAGGCCGCGACTTTGATCCACGCCAACTGCTC
Source organism: Allostellaceae bacterium (assembly GCA_035552195.1). Taxonomy (GTDB): domain Bacteria; phylum Pseudomonadota; class Alphaproteobacteria; order ATCC43930; family CGMCC-115725; genus CAIKMD01. The sequence goes on from DASZLU010000034.1 coordinate 85,261, forward strand.
GCTCGTCGTGCCGTATTCGTGCATATGGCGCATCGCGCACATGGCGTAGGTATTCACGACGGTCGGCGCATAGGGCAGCTCGAACTGCGCTTCGGGCGCGCTGAGCCCATCGGTCGCGACCGCGGTTCCGGTGCTGAAGCCGTCGGCGCGCGGCCGGCCCGCCAAAGTGATCAGCGCGACGCGGCATTTGCCGGCCGCGATCGCCTGTGCCGCATGCGCGACATGGACGAGATAGGACGAGCCCCAGGATTCGGTGCTGTCGAGATAACGCAGCCTCAGCCCGAGATAGTCGATGATCGAGAACGGGCCGGTGCCGCGCGCCTCCCAGCCGGCGACATCGCCGGCGCAGAAATAGCCGTCGACATCGTCTTTGCTGAGGCCGGCATCCTCGATCGCGCCTTTGGCGACCTCGGCATGCAGGAGCGCCAGCGACTTGCCGTCGGCCTTGCGCGTCGGATGCTCGTAAATGCCGGCGATATAGGCCATGGGAGCTGGCCTCAGCCACGCGTCCGGTCGTAGGGACCGAGACCGGGCTTATAGGTCTTCTCGTCGATAAATTGCCTGATCCCTTCCTTGCGACCATGGTTGTCGAAGGAATTGGCCGCCTCTTGCGCGCGGATGAGATAATCCTCGGCGTTGTCGTAGCTCATTTCCTTGACGCGGCGGATCGCATCCTTGGTCGCTTTGAGCGTCACCGGATTCTTCTTGAGAAGAATATTGGCGATCTCGGTCACGCGTGCTTCGAGCTGGGCCAGCGGCACGCTCTCATTGACCAGCTTCCACGCCGCGGCACGCTTGCCGTCGATGAGCTCGCCGGTCAGCGCGTGATACATCGCATCGCGCATGCTCATCAGGTCGACGACGACTTTGGTCGCGCCGCCGCCAGGCAGGATGCCCCAATTGATCTCGGACAGCGCGAATTGCGCTTCATCGGCCGCGACCGCGAGATCGCAGGCGAAGAGCGGCCCGTATCCGCCGCCGAAACACCATCCGTTCACCATCGCGATGGTCGGCTTCTGGAACCAGCGCAACCGCCGCCACCAGGTGTAGGCTTCACGCTGCGAGCGGCGGATCGCGCCCAGGCCCTCCGCTTCGGTTTCGCGAAAATATTCCTTGAGGTCCATGCCCGCCGACCAGGCAGCGCCCTCGCCCTTCAAGACAAGGACGCGAACCGCGTCATCGAATTCGAGCTCGTCGAGCAAGGCGGCCATGCGCCGGTTCAGCGCCGGGTTCATCGCGTTGCGCTTCGCCGGCCGGTTGAAACCGAGCCAGGCAATCCCGTCTTTTACCCGCGCGGTCGCGACGTTCGGATCATCGGCCATTCGTGGTCCTCCCTTGAGACCGCGACTCCTACCGCCGCTCACCCCGCGAGGGAAGAGACCGCTTATTGCGGCGTGTCGGCGAAGGGCAGCGCGACGACCTGATAGGCGTCGCGATAGACGACGTAGCCGGGCCGCTCGGTCAGGAGTTCGTCGACAGGGATGCTTGCTTCGTTGACGATTTCGGCAAGCCGGCGGAATCGCGCGATGTGATGGGCGGCTGAAATGCGTATCCACGAAAGCGGCGTCTTACCGGCGTGCTCCGACGGCGACGCTCTGAGCCGCCGCGGCCGCTCGAGATAGACGTCGAACCAGTCGAGAAGCGCCCGCAGCTCGGCGCGCTCTTCCGCCGGCAACGTATCCGCGCGCCAGAGACGATAGGCTTCGCGAAAAATTCCCGTGCGTTGGCCGTCGGGCGGCGATCGCCGCTGGGTGACGAAGCGAATGACGGTTTCGTTGAGCATGACCCTACGAGTGGACCACGCCGCGGTTCACGCCGTGTTAAGCAGCGCCCGATGCGCTCCGATCATCGCGCCGAAAGCGCTGAAGTTTATCGGCGAATTGTCGCGAGCAGCTCGGGAATTGCTCGCTAATGCGCCGCGATCGGCAAGGCGTAGCGCGGATCGATCAGCTTCTTCGTGTCGATCGCGCTTTTCACCATGTCCTGGCCATGGAACCAGGCGACCTGATTGGCGACATCGGCCTCGTCGAGGCGGCCATCGGGATCGTCGTAAGACAGCGCCGGCTTGATCTGCGCGACCGTCTGCGCGGTGTATTTCGCGATGATCTTGAGAATGTCGTCGGCGCCGTCGCCGAGACGGGAGCTGCCGTCGGCTGCGGTGAAGGCCGCGAAATAGTCGTGCCCGCCTTTGCGATAGGCGCGCAGGAAACGCTGAACCCGATCCGGATTATGATCGGCGGTCTTGGTCGAGGTCCAGATCAGCCCCATCTGCCACGGCGCTTCGTCGCTGGTATAGCCGAGCAATTTGAAATCGCCGCGTTGCACCGCCGGGGCCGCGAGCGGAATCGGCAGCACCGCCGTGTCCACCTGCTCGCCGGTGAGCGCCGACATGATGTTCGGCATGCCTTGCAGCGGCACCACGCGAACCGATTTCGGATCGATCTTCGCCTTCTCTTCAAGCAGGCCAAGCGTGTAGTGATAGGTCGAGCCGACCGTCGTGATGCCGGACGTATGGCCGGCGAAGGCTTTCATCGAGGTCACACCGGAAGCAAACGCACGCTTCGAGGCAAAGAAGCCGACGGCGTGAAACCCAGGCACGTCGCGATTCATGCCGCCGATGACACGCAGCGCGCCCTGCGCCGCAAGATTGTAAAGACCGGCGGAAATCCCCGCCGCGCCGAAATCGACATCGCCCGATACCGTCGCAACAGCAATCGGCTCGCCCGCATCAAAGAACAAGAGTTGCGCGTCGAGACCTTCGGCTGCGAAATAGCCGCGATCCATCGCGATATAGATCGGCCCGCCGGCCGAGATGCCTTTGAACAGTCCGATCTTGATCGTCTCGGCGGTTGCCGCGCTCGGATAAAAAATCGCCAGACCAAACAAGAGCGTCAAACCGGCAACGGTGCCGCGCAAATCCATCGCTTCACTCCCCCGTCATTTTCTAAGCAAAATCTTAGCCCGATTCGACTATGCGAAAAAGCCCGCGAGACGCGGGCTTTTTGCTTTGCGAGAAATGTTCGACGGTCAGTGCCGGACGAGGTCGTAACGATCGGCGTTCATCACCTTGGTCCAGGCCGCGACGAAGTCGTTCGCGAATTTCTCCTTCGCATCGGACGCCGCATAGACCTCCGCGAGCGCGCGCAACTGCGATTGCGAACCGAAGATCAGATCGATACGCGTTGCGGTCCACTTCGCCGCCTTGGTCTTGCGGTCGCGGCCCTCGAAGAGATTGGCCGAGCCGGCGACCGGCTGCCACGCAGTGCTCATATCGAGCAGGTTGACGAAGAAGTCGTTGGTCAAAGTCCCGGGCCTCTGGGTGAGGACGCCGTTCTTCGACTGATCGTGATTGGCGCCGAGAACGCGGAGCCCGCCGACGAGCACCGTCATCTCCGGGCCGGTCAGGCGCATCAACTGCGCCCGATCGATCAGCGATTCTTCCGGCGCCATGAGCTGCTCGCCTTCGCGGTAGTAATTACGGAAGCCTTCCGCGGTCGGCTCGAGCGGGGCGAGGGACTCCGCGTCGGTCTGATCCTGCGAGGCATCCGCGCGGCCCGGTGTGAAGCGCACCGTTACCGCATGGCCGCCATCCTTCGCCGCCTTCTCGATGGCCGCACCGCCGGCAAGGACGATCAGATCGGCGAGCGAGACTTTCTTGCCTCCGGAAACCGAGGTGTTGAACTCCTTTTGGATCGCTTCGAGCGCCTGCAGCACGGTTTTGAGCTGCGCCGGCTGATTGACATCCCAATCTTTTTGCGGCGCCAGGCGAATGCGCGCGCCGTTCGCGCCACCGCGCTTGTCGGAGCCGCGGAAAGTCGCGGCCGACGCCCAAGCCGTCGAGACGAGTTGCGCAACCGAGAGGCCCGAGGCGAGGACCTTAGCTTTGAGCGCCGCGATATCCTGCTCGCCGATCAGCGGGTGATCGACCGCCGGAATCGGATCCTGCCAAATCAAATGCTCTTTCGGCACCAGCGGCCCGAGATAGCGCTGGATCGGCCCCATGTCGCGATGGGTGAGCTTGAACCACGCCCGCGCAAAGGCATCGGCGAATTGATCCGGATGCTCGTAGAAGCGGCGCGAGATTTTCTCGTAGGCCGGATCCTGGCGCAGCGCGAGGTCGGTGGTCAGCATGGTCGGGAGATGCTTTTTCGATTTATCGAACGCGTCCGGGATCGACTCGTCGGCGCCTTTTGCCTTCCATTGATAAGCGCCGGCCGGGCTCTTGGTCAGCTCCCACTCATACTTGAAGAGATTGTCGAAGAAGTGGTTGCTCCATTTCGTCGGCGTTTGCGACCAGGTCACTTCGGGACCGCCGGTGATCGCGTCCTTGCCGATACCGGTACCGAATTTGCTCTTCCAGCCGAGCCCCTGATCCTCGATCGGGCCGCCTTCCGGTTCCGCGCCGATCAGCGACGGATCGCCGGCGCCATGAGTCTTGCCGAAGCTGTGACCGCCGGCGATCAACGCCACCGTCTCTTCGTCATTCATCGCCATGCGCGCGAAGGTTTCGCGGATGTCTTTCGCCGCGGCGACCGGATCGGGCTTGCCGTTCGGGCCTTCGGGATTGACGTAGATGAGGCCCATTTGCACCGCGCCCAGCGGCTTTTGCAGCTGCCGCTCGCCGCTATAGCGCTCGTCGCCGAGCCACGTGCCTTCCGGTCCCCAATAGAGTTCTTCCGGCTCCCACACATCGGCGCGGCCGCCGCCGAAGCCGAAAGTTTTGAAGCCCATCGATTCGAGCGCGACGTTGCCGGCCAGCACCATGAGATCGGCCCAGGAAATCTTCTTGCCGTATTTCTGCTTGATCGGCCACAGCAGGCGGCGTGCTTTATCGAGATTGGCGTTATCCGGCCAACTATTCAGCGGCGCGAAGCGCTGCTGCCCCGCGCCGGCGCCGCCGCGGCCGTCGCCGATGCGATAGGTGCCGGCGCTGTGCCAGGCCATGCGAATGAAGAGGCCGCCGTAATGACCGAAATCGGCCGGCCACCAATCCTGCGAGTCCGTCATCAACGCCCGCAGATCCTCGATCACGGCATCGAGGTCGAGGGTTTTGAATTCCTTGGCGTAGTCGAATTCCTTTCCCATCGGATCCGAGAGGTTGGAATTGCGGTGGAGAATCGCGACATTGAGCTGGTTGGGCCACCAATCGCGGTTGACCCGGCCGCCGCTATGCATCACGGGGCACTTGCCTGCGCTTTTGTCGTTTCCCTCCATGACACCCTCCAATTGCTGCCGCTCTTCATGACAAGAACCGTCACCCGAAGGCGACCGATCCGATTTCGTAGGTCAGCGCTGCCATGAATACCGCCGACCCGGCCACGCTCACGGCATTCGATTCTGCCCCGAGAGCTTGGCCTAGGGACTTCCGAACCTCAAGCGCCGCAAAGCGACGCACCCGAAGAGCGAAAATGAATTTCATTTTCACTTTGGCACGATGCGTCGCGGTCGTCAACCCGCTTCGCGCGTTTTGCGCATGGCGTTTGATAGAGGGTCCGCCTAAGCTCAGCCGATGAAGCAAGCGGCGCGTGAGATGCGCGATCCGAAACTGCCGAAGAATTACGCCCTGGTGCTCGAGCTCGTGCGCAAGCAAGGGCATGGCGTGCACGCGACCTTGCATGAAATTTATACCGCGGCCCGGCGCCAGCGGCCGGGTATCGGCCACACGACCGTCTATCGCGCGCTGCAGCGGCTCGCGAATCTCGGGCTGATCGCCGAAGTCGCCGTTCCCGGCGCAGCCTCGGCCTTGTTCGAGCCCACTGCGCCATCGCACGGCCATTTCCTGTGCAAGGAATGCGGCAGGGTCTCCGACCTCGACTTCACCTTGCGGCCGGCGACGTTGCGCAAGCTTTCCGAAGAGCACGATCTGACGATCGACGACGCGTCGGTCATCCTGCGCGGCCTTTGCTCGGATTGCGCGCCGCGCCGCTAATCATCATTGCATTGCCACGGATTCGTTTCGCTCGATGACGGCCCTCCCCGCCACCGCCTCCCCAACCCGTCACGCGATGATGATCGCCAGCATCGTGTCTTGCGCCTTTTTCATGGAGGCATTCGATAGCACGGTTATCGTGACGGCGCTGCCGCAAATGGCACGCAGCTTCGGCGAGACCTCGGTACGCCTCAGCCTCGGCATCAGCGTCTATATGCTGACCCTCGCGGTCGTCATCCCGGCGAGCGGCTGGGTCGCCGACCGGTTCGGGCCGCGGCGCGTATTCTGCGGCGCGATCGCGCTGTTCACGATTTCGTCGATGCTGTGCGGGGCCAGCAACAATCTTTGGGAATTCGTCGCCGCGCGCATCCTGCAAGGTGTCGGCGGCTCGATGATGTCGCCGGTCGGGCGCATCATGGTGCTGCGCATGACCGAGAAGTCGCAGCTCGTACGGGTGATGAATTTCATCACCGTGCCGGGATTGATCGGCCCGGTGCTCGGCCCGCCGCTCGGCGGCTTCCTCACGACCTACGCCACGTGGCGCTGGATCTTCTACATCAACGTGCCGATCGGCATTCTCGGCATCGTGATGGCGGCTATCCTGATCCGTAACATCGAGCCGGCGCCGCGCCGGCCCTTCGATCACGCCGGCTTTCTGCTGAACGGGACGGCGATGGCGAGCCTGATGTTCGGCCTCGATTTGATCGCTGGCCCCGGCTCCAATTGGCGCTTGGCCGGGCTGATGATCCTTGGCGGGGCGTTGCTGGGCGTGCTCGCCGGGCGCCACGCGTTGCGCGTCGAGCATCCGCTGGTCGATGTGCGCGCGCTCAAGGTCAAAACCTACGCCGTGGTGAACTCCGGCGGCTCGCTGTTCCGCATGTCGATGTCGGCGCCGACATTTCTTCTGCCCCTGCTCTTCCAGGTTGGTCTCGGCATGAGCGCTTTCGCTTCCGGCATGTTGATCCTGGCGCATGCCAGCGGCGATCTCGGCATCAAGATCGTCACAACGCGGACGCTGAGGCGTTTCGGTTTCCGCACCGTACTGATCGGCAGCGCGATCGCCTTCACGATCTTCATCTTGGCCTGCGCCATGTTCACGAGCTCGACGCCGGCGATCGTTATCCTCGCCATTCTATTCGTCGGCGGCTCGGTGCGCTCGCTGCAGATGACCTCGCTCGGATCGCTGCAATTCTCCGACATCCCGCCGAACGAGATCACCGGCGCCGCGACGCTGTCGGGCGTCAATCAGCAATTGATGCGGTCGTTCGGCGTGGCGATGGCGGCGGTTGCGGTCAATCTCGCCGTATCGCTGCGCGGCGGCACGCCGGGTGCGGCGACGCTGATCGATTTCCGCATCGCATTGCTCGTCACCGCGATCGTCGCGCTCGCCTCGGTGCTCTGGTATCTGCCGCTTCAAAAGAATATCGGCGACCATGTCAGCGGCCGCCGCGCTCACTAGGACTTAGGCAGCGCGGCGCGCGCTCGCCCAGTTGACGAGATCGGCTTCAGAGCGTGCGCCGACGATGCGATCGATCTCGCGCCCATGCGACACCAGGATCATCGTCGGAATGCTGTTGACGCCGAAGCGCTGCGCCAGTTCCCGATTCTCGTCGATATTCACCTTGGCGAGACGCATGCCGGGCTCGAGCTTTTGCGCGGCACGGGCGAAGGCCGATGCCATCGTGCGGCAGGGGCCGCACCACTCCGCCCAAAAATCGATCAGCAACGGCACATCGCTCTTTTCGGCATGGGGCGCGAAACGCGCGCTATCGAGCGCGAGCGGCGCCCCCTCGAAAAGCGGCTGATGGCATTGGCCGCATTTCCCACCGGCCGACAGCTTGACGGCGGGCACGCGGTTGGTCGTATCGCAATGCGGGCAAACGACATGAAGAGAATCGCTCATCGCTCCAGCCATAAAATGTCTACGTCGCATTAGGTGGGGAGCCCGGAGCCGCTCGTCCAGCCCAAAGCCTCGCTTTAGCGCGGGGGCCTTATTCGAGGCGCAGATCTTCGCTGGACACCCGGCTGTCGGCGTCCATCACCGAGAGGCGCGCGAAGCCGGGCCCGTCCGGGGTCCAAGACATCACGACGCCGACCGGCGGCACCGGCAGCGGCACACCATCGACCATCCAGCGATAAGGCGGCCTGCCACCACTCACTTCGAGCGCGACTGGAAGGATCTTGCCGTCGTCCTGCGCGACATCGATGGTCGCACCGGCGGGCGGATAGACGATGCGCGGCCCGGCGGAACCGCCGAGCAACGGTGCATCGAGCGGGATGAAATGGCGCAGCGATGGCGCGAGATGGGTCGCCTCGACCGGCTGCCGTGAGCGATGCGAGACGTGCGGTGGCTCTGAAGGCAGTAGGTCGAATATCTTGAAGAGCAACGGTGCGGCCGTGTTGATGCCGAAAGCACCGGGCCTTGGCGTGCCCTCGGCACGGCCAACCCAAACCCCGACCGTATAGCGATCGGAATAGCCGAGCGCCCAAGCATCGCGGAAGCCGTACGATGTGCCGGTCTTGTATGCGACAGCACGCGGCTGCGAGGCCGCGACGCCTGCCGGCCGCGGCGTATCGCGCAGGATGTCGCCGATATCGTGCGCCGAGGATACGGTCATCAGTGCCGTGCTGGTACCGAGCGGATCGCCGCGCAGCAGACGCAACGGCGCGACCTGGCCGTCATTCGCGAGACCGACATAGAGCTTCGTCATGTCCTCGAGGCTGATCGCGAGGCCGCCGAGCGCCACCGGCAAACCCGGCCCGGCATCGCGCCTCGGCAAGGCAATCATGGCCCCGCTTTGCGTTAAGCCCGCGACCAGCCGAGCGGGACCGACGCGATCCAGTATCTCGACCGCGGGCAGGTTGTAGGATTGCTGCAAAGCTTGACGCGCCGTCACTGTGCCATGGAAATCGCGATCGAAATTGCGCGGCGCGTAATTGCCGATGCGCAGCGGCACGTCGTCGATCAAGGTGTCGGGGACGATCACCGCATCGTCGAAAGCGAGGCCATAGATGAACGGTTTCAGCGCCGAACCTGGCGAGCGGTGCGCGCGCACCAGGTCGACCATGCCAAAGCTGCCGAAATAATCGCTACTGCCGAGATAGGCGAGAATCGCGCGATCGCTGTTGCGCACCACCAGCGCCGCGAGATTGGCGTCGCTGCCGAGCCAGGGCTGTTCGCGCGTCGCCAGCGCCTCGACCGATTTCTGCAAGCCAGCATCGAGCGTCGTCTCGATGGGGCCAGGCTGCAACGCCAACCGCTCGGCGAGATGAGGCGCGAACGCCGGCAACGCGTGTCGTGCGAAGGCGATGGCCGCGCTGGCCTCCGGTCCCGTGCGATCGAGAACATGCGTCGCAGCGGCCAACGCCCGGTCTGGGTGACGGTCTGGGCGGAGATGTGTCGGGCTCTGCGGCAGCGCGACAAGCAACGCCGCCTCCGCGTCAGTGAGTTGGTTCGGCTCGTGCTGGAAATAACTGAGCGAGGCGGCCCGCACGCCCTCGAGATTGCCGCCGAACGGTGCGAGCGTCAGATACATCGCCAGGATGTCGCGCTTGCTGTAATGCAGCTCGAGTTGCATCGCGCGGGCCGCCTCGATCACCTTGCCGGTGAAATCACGCCGATGCGGCATCAAGAGCCGCGCGACCTGCATGGTAAGGGTCGAGCCACCCGAAACCACATGGCCATGCGCCGCGAGTTGTCCGACGGCGCGCACCACCGCGAGCGGATCGACACCGGGATGATGCCAGAAACGGCGATCTTCTTTCGCCAGCAGCATCGCGAGATAACGCGGGCTGACATCTTCGGGCATTGCGGCAAGGCGATATTTCCCATCGTCGGTAAGCGCGATATTCAACGTCGTTCCGTGCGCATCGCGCAGCTCGACCGAGCGATCGGCATAGCGCGAGAGGTCCGGCGGGAACGTGTGGTCGAGCGCGGTAAGCGCGCCCGCGATCAGCGCGGCCGTGCCAAGCGACACAACACCGAGGCGCAAGAGCCGCTCACCGCGCATCGGCCGTCGTCTCGCCGGCATCGCTGCGCGCCATCACGCCGGGGCGATACATGTCTTCGATCTCCGCCTCCGGCAGCACGAAATGGCCCGGCGTGACGACCCGCACGACATAGGCGACGTGATAATCGGCCGGATCGAGCGACTTCTGCGCAGAATCGACATCGCGACTGACATAGCGCCCATTGCCTTCACGATTGAGATTGAAAGCGGCGACGAAGCGATCGTCGCGCGCCTCGATCGTGCTCGCTTTGGTCAAGGCGCCGAGGAAGGAATATGTCTCCTCACGCGTGACCAGCGCCTCGATCTCCCAGCCGGCGGGCAACATATCGACCAGTGCGGTGCGATGCGGATCGCGATCCGCGGCACGACCGGCGAGCGAAACAATCAGCCGATCGTTCTGCTTCAGATGCGCCGGATCGAGCGGCTGGCCGTCGAGCGTGAAGTAGTGCTTGCTGATCGTGTAGCCTGCCGCCATCGCCGCCGGCGCGGTCAGCGGTGCGCCGCGAATGACGAGCGTGCGCCAGACATCGCGCGCGCCGCTGTTCTCGACCGTATAGCCCGCCGCGATCTCATCGTTGCTCGGCGCAAGTGCCAGCGGCAGCGTGATGTTGTCGCGTCTTTGGCCGTTGATCGTCAACGACACGGCGTTCGTGTTCTTGCCGAGCGCGAAGGCGGCGCGCAGCAGCCAGGCTTTCTCTTGCGTGTTGAGATGGTCGGCATAGGAGGCATCGACATTGCGCAGATGTTGGATCAGCGCGACCGCCGTGTCGGTCTCGCCCGCTTCGGCGGCGATCGCCGCCAGCGCTGCCCGGTCGCGGATCGGTGTCGCATAGAAGATGTCGAACCACCAATGCGGATAGAGGTGCTCGTAGGCGTCGTTGTCGAGATTGGCCGACGCGAGCGCAAAGGTCTGCATCGCGCGCGCATGGTCATGCATCAGGGCCAGCGCGCCGGCGAGATAGCCGAGGCTCATCGGATCCGCGACGGTGTCATTGGTTCGACCGCCGCTCCAATGCACCGACGCGGCCGTGATATCGTCGGCCGTCCCCTGCCAGACGAGCGCGTCATGCATGCGCCGCAGCTCGCCGAGATCGGCGCGGCCCGCGCGTGCCAGCACGAAGGCGGCATAGGCATGGGTCGCGGATGCGCTCTGCGCGTAGTAGCCCTGATTGTTCTGGTCGAGTCGGCGCGTCGCCTGTTGGATGTAATTGTAGCTACGCTGCAAGGCGCCATCGGGCACGATGAAGCCGGCTTCCTTGGCGTGAACCAAAAAGTCGAGCGCGTAAACGTTGAGCCAGGGCGAGGCCTCGCCGTCACCGGCACGCCAAAGGCCGAACTCGCCACTGGCGTCCTCGCGATCGAGGATGGTGTTGATCGCGTTCTGCACCCGGTCGGCAACGGGTTTCTCTTGCGGCACGCGGCCAAGCAGCGCCGGATCCTTGAAATAGATCAACGGGAAAGCGACCGACGCCATCTGCTCGGTGCAGCCGAAGGGATATTGATAGAGCGATTGCAGCAGGCTCGGCACGTCGATACCGGCGAAACCCGAATAGCCGAGGCTGACCGTCACGCTGCCCGGAACGAACGGTTTGAGCTTGTCCGCCTCGAGCTGGTAGCTCGTCCCATGCGCCTGCAACGCCGTGTCCTCGATGGTGATCGGGTAATGCGGCGAGCGCACCGCGATCTGCCATTTGCGATGGACCTCATAGCCGTTTGGTCCGGTCAGATCGGCGCTGATCGAGGCAACGCCCTCATTCTTGCCGATCAGCGTCACGGCATCGCTTTTGTGCTCGCCGGCGCCCAGCGAATAATCGAGGGCGTGATCGAAAGCGATCTCGGCCGCGCCGCTGCTCTTCAGCGTGAGGTGATAGGCGCCGGCAACGCCATCGGTGTTGGTGAGCTGGAGCGCGAGCCGCGCGCTGTCGCCGGGCGCGAGGAAGCGCGGCAGCGACAGATCGGCGATCACCGGATCGCGTACGATCAGCTTGCCCTCGCCACGGCCGACAGCATTGGCGCTATAGGCTACGGCCATCAGCCGAAGCTGGCCCTCGAAATCGGGGACGTCGAGCATCACGCGCGCCGTGCCGTTGGCGGCGACGCGCACCGGCCCCGAGAACAGCGCGACCGTGCGTGTGCTGACGACGGGCAGTGGCGCGCCGCCAATCGCCGCGTCGCCACCTTCGCGCAGCCGACCGAGCGCGGCGCTGTTGTCGAGCAAGCGCCCGTAATCGTCACGGATATCGATACCCAGCCGGCGCTTGCCGAAGAAGAAATCGGCCGGATCGGGTGTCTTGAAGCGGGTGAGTTGCAGGATCCCCTCATCGACCGCGGCCAGAGTTACATAGACGGGCTCCGTGGTTTTCGCCCCGGTGAGTTTCAGCGGCACGGCGATTTGCTGGCGCGGAATCGTTTTTTCCGGCGCGCCGATCGCGACGCTCAGTGTATGCGGCTTGGCATCGATGCTGAGCCAGGCGACGCCGACCGCACGTACCGGATCGCGCGGCCGCCCCTGATCGAGCGGGCGATAGAGCGACAGCACCGCATAGGCGCCCGCGCCCCAATCCGCGCCAACCTTCACATCGAACACGGCTCCGCCTTTCGGCACGGTGACGGCGCGCGTCTCGAACACGCGGTCGCCGGCGATGGTGAGCTCGGCCTTACCGGCGAAAGGCGCGTCGACATGGATGCGCGCGGTCGCGCCGGGCTGATAACCGGCTTTCTGCACCGTGACCTTCACCTGATCCGGCGTGTCGGCGGATTCGGCAGTCTCGCGCCAGCCCGCCTGGAAGCGCACGCTGGTCGCAACCTGCGTCGCGGGATCGTCGACGATGAGGCGGTAATAGCCCCAATCGACGCGCTGGTTTAGCGTCGCGACGTTGTCACCGACATCGACCGTGCCCGACGCCTCGGGATGATCGACGACATGGTAGAGCCAGACCCACTCGTTGTTGCCGCCGTGGAACCAGTCATAGACGCGGTTCTCGCGGACGAGGCGCCATTCGAGCCCGGTATGCGCGGTCGGCTTACCGGCGGCGTCGAAAACGCGGATATCGAACAACGCTTGTTTGCCTTCCTCCGCTCGGCCATCGGCGAAGCGCGGCTTGATGCCGATGAGCAGAGGCTGCGTGCGGATCGGCAGCTCGATCTGATCTTGCACGATACGGCCGCCCGGATCGAAGAGACCAGCGGTGAGAACGCCTTTGAGCGGCGCGTTCGCGACCTTCGGCGCTTTCACCACATCGTCGATTTTGGTGCGTCCCTGCTCGTCCGCATTCGGCAGGCTGAGTTTCTGGACGTCGTCCTCGACCGTGTCTTCGACTAAACCGAATTGATAATCCTTCGCCCCCGGCACGGGGTTGAGATCGCGGGTGATGCGGAGCTCTGCCTCGCCTGTTAGTCCGGCGGCCGGCGCACCGTAGAGAAATGCGCCGTCGACCGTCGCGGCGATTGGCTCGCCCGGACGGAGCACCGGCGTCGTCGCGTTGAGCGTGACCTTAAGCTGCTGCGGCACGAAATCTTCGACATCGAATTGGACGCGGCCGATCGCATTGCCCGAGGGGTCGATATAGGCCTCGAGGCTCCAGAGCCCGCGCGGCGCGGTTGCGCTCAAGGAAATCGAGCGGTGAAAGCCGCCCACCGGCTGTGCTGCCATAGCGAAGCGATTGGCTTCGACGCCGTCGGGCCGGCGCAGCACCAGGGTCAGCCCCATGTTGGGAACGGCGCGGCCGGTGCGATCGCGCAGCAAGGTCATCACCTCGACGGACTGACCCGGACGATAGACGCCGCGCTCGGTATAAAGAAAAGCCTCGACTGCGCCCGCCGCCGCGCGTCCGGAGACGCCGCGATCCGAAAGATCGAAGGCGGCGCGGTTGAGATTGAGAATCGCGAAATCCCCCCCCGCCGCGCCGTAAGCGACAACGTTGGCCGCGGCGCTCGCGCCTTTGCCGCGCATCAGGCCGGGCGCGAAGACAAAATGTCCGCCTGCGCCGGTCGCGCCCTGGCCGAGCACATCTTGGCCGGTCGCGATCAGCGACAGCTTGATATCGGACAACGGCTCGGCCGAAGCGAGCGATCGGGCGAAAACATGCAGCCCGTCCGAGCCCGAGACCGCGGTCAGGGCGATATCCGTCGAGACCACCCAATGCGCCGCGATCGGCTCCCAGAGCTGGCCGAAATTATCGTTGTCATCGTTTGCGGCGCTGGTGTTGAAGAATTTCTCCGGCAGCGCATGCGCGGCATCCTCGGCAACGATGAGATAGGCGCCGACTTGGCCCGGCTTGACGGCGTCGCCGAGCGGAAAGGCGGTTTCGACCGTGCGATTGTGATCCGGATGGACCTCCATCGTGCCGGACCAAACCAGGCTAAGGCTGCCCCGCAGCATATCGTGGAGCTGATAACGGTTGAGCGATTGGCTGCTCAGCACCTTCGCGCGGTAATCGAAACGCGACGCGCCGCCGAGCTGGCTCGGCAACAGCTTGTCGCTCATCCGCAGCACATGAATTTTGACGCTTCCGACATTGACGGTCTGGATCGCGATGCCTTTGCCCTCGGCGCGCGGCAGGATGAAACCGTCGCCCGAGACCGCGACGAGGGGCGCGCGGTCGCCGAGCGTTACCGGCACGGTCTCATCCGCCGCGATTCGTGCGCCCGACTTGGCGGGCAAACCCTGGCGCAGCGTGATCCTGTAATCGGTTCCGTAAGCGAGACCGCCGAGGCAGAGATCGCTGCCGCTGGCGCGGAGCGACGGCGTCAATGCCGGCTCGACGGCAACGTAATCGCTGTAATGCGCCTCGGCACGGCTATCGAGCGTCTCGCTGAAATGAAAGCAGGCTTCGGTGATGTCGCTGCTGGCGTTGATCGTCACATGTTGAAAGATGAGCGGCGGCTTCGCGGCGTCGGCGGCGTACGACGACGTCGACAGCCCCGGGCAAAGCGCGAGAAGGAGGGAGAAAAAGGCCGCACGAATCCATTGCGATGATGAAGACCGCATTTTATTTCTCGTCCGGTAAAGTGATTAACTCAGAGTGATCGGCGTGGGGTGATCAGCGGCGCGCAATCTACGCCTCTTTCATCCGCAGGAGACATGCATTTAACGGATGACGATAGCCACGTGCTCTGACACAAACGCGGGCGTCGCGACAGAACGCACACCGCGCGTTCATCCGACGAGGCTAAACAGGTTCACCGCGCCGTCGGCATCAATCCTTCGAGGCGCGGCGCGACGTCGGTCATGAAGCGGCGCATCGATGTCGCGCGCTGCTCGTTCGTGCCCCAGTCCTTGCCGGTGACGAGAAGCAGCGTGCCGAAGCCGCCGGTCTTTTCGTAGAATTCGCGCAGCAGCTCGTAGACGCGTTCGGGCGGACCGACCATCAGCACGCCGCGGTCGATGAGCAGCTCCGGCGTCACGTCCTCGATCGTGCCGCCCTGCGGGATATGCGCGTCGAGGCGCCGGCCGGAGCGGATCGGCACCAGATCGGCGTTTTTTAGATCGCGCTTCGCCTGCTCGATCGAATCGGCGACATAAACGAAGCGCGACACGCGCATGCGATCGCGGCGCGGGGGATCGGCCGGGTTCGGGGTGTTGAGATAGGTCTGCATCATGCCGGCGATCTGATCGGCAGGATTGGTCCACGACATCAGCGGGAAGAAGCCCTTCTCGGCCGCGATCTCCAAGGTCGTATCGGTTCGCGCGCAGGCGATGCCGACATCGGGCCGCGGCAGTGTCAGCGGCTTGGGGATGATCTTCCAACCCTTGCCTTGCCAGACCTGGCCGTCCCAATCGAACGGCTCGGGCGAAGCCCACGCTTTGAGGATGATATCGATCGCCTCGCGCATCATCTCGCGCTGCGGCGCGGGCAGCTTGCCGCGCAACCCGCCACCATCGCCGATACCCAAGCCGAAACCGGCCATGTAGCGCCCGTCGGTCAGGTGATCGCAAACCGCCGCATCGGTCGCGACCTGCAGCGGATGGAAATAAGGCAAGGCGCGAATGCCCGGTCCCATCTTGATCCGCTTGGTCAACGCCGCGGCTTTGCAGATGAACGGGTCGGCCGAAGGCAATTGGTCGGGCGCGTGATAGGAAACGAAGACGCCATGCTCGCTGATCCAGGCTTCGTCGATGCCGAGCGCGTCGGCGAGGATGACCTCTTGCAGATCTTCCTCGTAGCTCGTCCGGGCGACGGCATTGCGCCGCTGACCGTTGGAAAAAAGCCCGAAACGCATAGTTTTCGCCCCCTCGCCCGCTTATAAAAGCGTTCTATCTCAAAGCCGTCTATTCGCAGGCAATTATAATCGAAGCCGGCGGTTCACGCGGGAGGAAGTCATGGGCGATTACGCAATGAGAAAATGGCGATTCAGAGGGGCTTTACTGGCCGCAGCGGGCGCCCTCGCGCTCGCCTTGCCCGCCCTTCTTGCCCGGCCCGCCCATGCGCTGGAAAAGCTGGTCGGCGGCATTGCCGGCCAGGTTTCGCCGACGACCTGGCCCTATTACGTCGCCCAGAACAAGGGCATGCTCGCGAAGCACGGCATGGAGTTCGACATTGTCTATGGCCAGAGCGCGTCGAACATCCTCCAGCAGCTTGTCGGCGGCTCGGTCGATCTCGTCGTCAGTACCAGCATCAATGAGCCGATCCATGCCGCGGCCAAAGGCGCGCCGGTCGGCATCCTGCGGATCGTCGGCAAGGTGGCGCCCTATGCGGTCGACGCGCAGAAAGACGTCCATTCGCTGAAAGACCTCAAAGGCAAGACCGTCGCCATCGGTGGCCTCACCGATATCACGCGGGTCTATTTCGAGCGTATGCTCGATCCCAACGGCATCCATTGGGGCGAGTACGACGCGATCACGGTTGGCTCGACCACGGGGCGCCTCGCCGCCCTCAGATCCGGCGCGGTCGCGGCGACCATGCTGCTGCCGCCTTACTCGTTCCAGGCCGAGGCGGCGGGCTTCAACAATATCGGTCTCGTCGTCGATTACGCGCCCGATCTGCCTTTCACCGCGACCGTGCTATCGCTCTCCTGGGCGGCCAAGCACCCCGAGCTCGCGAAAGGCATCAACGAGGCCTTCGATGAAGGTCTGAAGTGGCTCAACGATCCGGCCAACAAGGAAGAAGCGATCGGCATGCTCGTGAAGAGCAACCTCCCCGAGGCCGAGGTCCGGCAGAGCTATGATTTCATGCGCAAGATCGATTTCTGGGCGCACGACGACAAGGTCTCGCGCAAAGCGCTGCAGACACTCATCGACAGTATGGCGACGATCGGCGACAAGGACGACGCCGTCGACTTCAACAAGCTGGTGATCCCCAACCTAACGCACGTTGTCGACTAGGCGGGATCGGCTATAGCCTAATCGTCGCGACGATACGCCCGCAGGAACGCATCGACCGCGTGCTCGACCAACGCTTCCTGCTCGGTCTTGCCGATCTCGCCGGCATGGCCGAGCATCAAGCGCAAATGCACCGGGCCGCCGAGCGCGCCAACGAATTCGCCGGCAGCCAGCGCCGCGTCATCGACTTCGAGCACGCCGGCCGCATCCGCACGCTGGAGATATTCGGTCAGCGCTTTCATCCGGATCGCCGGCCCGTTCTTGTAAAACGTGCGGCCGAGTTCGGGAAAGCGCGGGGTTTCTGCGATCACGATCCGGTACATCGCCGTACCTTCGGGCGATAACAGCAGCCCCACATGATCGCGCGCAAACCGCAGGAGAGCGGCGCGGATATCGGCCTCGTGCTCGAAGGCGGTATGCGCGGCGAGAAGCTGCTCCGCGCACGTCGCGGTAATGGCCGCGAACAGCTCCTCCTTGCTTTTGACGTGCGCATAGAGCGTCGCCTTCGATACGCCCGCTTCGCGCGCGATCGCGTCCATACTGGTCGCGCCGAACCCTTGCTCCAGGAACAGGCGCAGAGCCGCTTTCAGCACGGCCAGCTTCTTGGCCGGGACCGCTTTGGCGGCGGTGCATTCGCTCGGATCGAGTAATTCCATCGCGTTCCTCGCTCGGGGCTGCGGCCCTTCTCTAATTCCCTGCTCCAAAAATGGCCATTCTCTGCCGCCACCGCAAGAAAAAACTGTACGGTTCAGTTTTTCCTTGACCTGAGGACGCGGCCGCATTAGCTTGTGTACTGTACGGTTCAGTTTAGATCATTTGAAAATTCCTCGTAGGAGATGACCATGTCCAATATCCGGAAAACAGCCTTCGTTTTCAGTGCGTTGCTCGGCCTGGCGATGATCCAGCCGCTGGCCTCGAGCTTTGCTGCCTCGCCCAACGCCATCAACAATCAGACGGCGCAATTGGTCTCCTCGCCCCAGGCCGAGCTTGGCCGCCAAGCGGTGGTGGTTCCGCCCCGGCAGGCTTGGAACGGAGCCGGCGTCTATGACCAATACGATCGCTATCGCGACGCGAAGGGCTTCCCCCTCGCCGGCCAGGCTCAGCTTTTCTTCCCCCTGAACTGACCTGATCCGCGAGAGAAGGCCGGTGCCGCTTCGGTGGCGCCGGCCTTTCTCATTTCTGCGGCAGATACGCCTCCGTCAACAGCGTGCTGTCGTCGGGCATTTTGTCGATGCGCCCGAAATCGATCAGCGCCTGCTCGACGATATGCAGCGCGCGGCGGTCGAAATGGCCGTCGGTCGGATAAGACGCCATCTCGTCGTCATAGATCTTGGCGACCGGCTCTTGCGGCGCCTTCATGATCTTCGCCATCAGCGGGATCGCCTCTGCCTTGTGCTCGTGCAGATAAGCAACCGTTTCGAACCAGCCTTTGAGGAAACGCCGCAGCGCGTCCGGCCGCTCGGCGATCGTCGCGTTGCTGGCATAGATCACCGACGCGACGAAATCGTGCACGAACTCGCCGCCCTTGACGATGATACGATACCTTCCATCGGCATCGCCGCGGATATGGCCGACTTCGATACTCGCGCTCGCGGCATCGACCGCCTTGGTGGTGAGACCGGCGAGCATGCTTTCGGTACCGCCGAGGTAGACCAGGGCGATGCCGTCAACGCCCCACCCTTGGCGCCGCGCGACCTCTTGCACGAACCAGCTCGTCAGCGAGCCGACGGTCGTCGCCGCCACCTTCTTGCCTTTGAGATCGGCGATGCTTTTGATCGGCGAATCGCCCAAGACCAAAATCGAAAGATTGGCCGGGCTGGTGCCGAGCACCGCGACCGCTTTTTCGGGCGAGCCTTTGGCCACGAAGAGCAGATCGGTGCCGCCGCCGAGCGCGATATCGATCGCGCCTGCCGCCATGGCCTGATGCAGCTTCGCGCCGCCTTCGAGATCAATGCGCTGAATGTCGAGATCCAATTTGCGGAAGATGCCAAGCTCGACCCCGGCATCGAGCATGTAGAAGTTGAAGCCGACGGCCTCGGGCGTGCCGATGCGCAGCTTCTCAGGCGCCGCATTCGCCGCCGCGCCGAACGCCGCGATCATCAGCAGAGATGCCAACACCCGAGATGCGCGAAACATTGCCGGACTCCCCCGCTGGTTGTTGTCCCTTCAATAGCACTTCTTCGCCGCGTCGCCTAAACTGCCCAGGAGGAGATGGGCGATGGTGTCGAGGGCAACGCGCGGCCTGACGATAACGCGAAGGGCCGCGCTCGGGATTTTGGCCGGATCGGTCGCGACGGCTTATATCCGGCCGGCAAAAGCGGCGGATACGCTGCGCGTCGGCAAGGCGGTGGCGGAGAATTTCGGCTACACGCCGCTCGACATCGGGATCGCGAAGGGCATTTTCGCGCGACACGGCATCGAGATCAGCCTGCTAAACTTCACCGGCGGCGCCAAGATCGCGCAGGCGATGGCTGCGGGCTCGGTCGATATCTCGCTGAGTGCCGGGCCGGATATGCAATTCGTCGCCAAAGGCGCGCCCGAGATCGCAATCGCCTCGATCACGGAATCGCCGGTCTTCATGGGACTCTGCATCAGCAATGAATCGCCGGTCAAGACGATCGATGATCTAAAAGGCCAACAAATCGGCGTCGCCAGCCTCGGCTCGCTCACCTATTGGCTGATCGACGAGCTCAATCGCGTCAAAGGCTGGAACGGCGACGACCGCGCCAAGCAGATCGTGGTCGGCGGCTCGACCGCGGCGAGCCTCGCGGCGCTCAAGACAAGACAAGTCGTCGCCAGTCTCAGCGCGACGCAGACCGGATTTCTCCTCGAAGACCGCGGCGAAGGCCGGCTGCTCGCCGATTGCGGCCAATATGTCGGTCCGTTCGAGCTCTTCACGACATTCGCCAGCACCGAGCTCGCGCAAAAGAATCCCGAGGCGGTGCGGCGCTTCCTCGCGGCCTGGTACGAAACGGTCGATTTTATGCGCAAGAACAAGGACGAGGTCGTCCCGCTCTGCGCCAAAGCGATGACTTATCCGCCGAATGTCGCGGCGCGCGCCTATGATGTGTTCATGCCGGGCATGTCGACCGATGGGCGGCTCAGACCGCTAGCGATCGAGGCGCTGAAATCGTCCTTCGCCGACCTCAAGGCGATCGAAGGCCCGGTCGATATGACCAAGCTCTATACCGAAGCCTACCTGCCGAAATTCTAGCGCCAGCGCAGCAGCAAGCGGCGCGCATTTTCATATTCGATCGCCGCGAGATCCGCATCGGCGAAGCCACAATCCTTCAGCCCCTCGACATGATCGGCACTGTTGCGGAACGGGAAATCCGTGCCGAAGAGGAGTTGCGAGATCGCGATGAACTGCGTGATCGAAGCCATTGCGAAAGGATGCGAGGCCTGAGCCGTGTCGTAATAGAAGCGCTTCAAATAGCTGAGCACGCCGTCGGGCACGCGTGCCGCCAACGTCGCGTCGCCGAGCGCATGCCGCGTGTAGCGCTCGAGGATGAACGGCATCGTGCCGCCGGCATGCGAGAAGATGAAGCGAATATCGGGAAAGCGATGCGCCGCGCCCGAGAACAATAACCGCGCGATCGCGCGGCTGGTATCGGCCGTGAATTCGATCACCGAATCATCGACGTCGGGTCCGAGCCTGTTCTGCATGCAATCGGCACTGATCGGGTGGGTGTAGACAACGGCCTGGCGGCGGTTGAGCTCTTCGAAGAGCGGGAAGTAATGCGCATCCCCCAGCCATTTATCGCCCATATTGGTCATCAGCGTGATGCCATCGGCCTTCAGCACGTCGAGCGCGTATTCCGCCTCGCGCAGACTGCCCTCGATATCGAGGATCGGCACGGCGGCGAAAACCCCGAAGCGGCCGGGATGCTCGCTCGCTTGCCGCGCCAGGAATTCGTTCCAGCGTCGCGCGATGGCGCGGCCGCGTGCCGCTTCGCCGCGCCACACCGCGGCGCGATGCGGAATCGACAAGATCGCCGTTGCGACGCCGTTCCTATCCATATCCTCGAGCGAGACCGCGGCTGTCCAATTGTCGATGCCAGGCGAGCCGCTCACGCGTCCGCCCATCAATTCCGCGACCGGCGTCGGATGGTGATGAACATCGATGCGATGTGGTGCCGCCATTTTCGCCTCTCCTCGTCGCTTGGTGTAGATTGCGGCATCACCGACGGCAAGGAGGCGCGCCATGGATGTGCAGCAAATGCTCGATGAATATGCGGTGCGGCGCGTGCGCGAGCTCTGGGCGTTTTCGCGCGACCATGGCGAATGGGACACGATGCGCGCCTGCTTTCATCCCGACGCCACCGTGCGCGTGCTGTGGTATGCCGGACCGGTTGCCGGCTTTCTCCATGAGACGATCGAGTCCTTTGAGAAGCGCAAGCCCGGCGAGGGCAGCAAGCATTGGT
>DASZLU010000035.1:0-51595 GCA_035552195.1 Allostellaceae bacterium
CAGCGCGTCGGGCTGCTCGCGCGCGATGATGCGCTCGACCATGTCGGGGGTGATCGGCTCGATATAGGTCGCATCGGCCAGGCCCGGATCGGTCATGATCGTCGCCGGGTTGGAATTGACCAGAATGACGCGGTAGCCCTCTTCGCGCAGGGCTTTGCAGGCCTGCGCGCCGGAGTAATCGAATTCGCACGCCTGGCCGATCACGATCGGCCCGGCGCCGATGATCAAGATGCTTTTGATATCGGTGCGCTTCGGCATCGCTCAGCTTTTCTTCTTATCCATCGCGTCGGTGAAGCGCTTGAAGAGATAGTGGCTGTCCTGCGGGCCGGGGCTCGCTTCGGGATGGTATTGCACCGAGAAGACCGGCCGGTCCTTCAGCTTCAGCCCCTCGTTCGAGCCGTCGAACAGCGAGACATGCGTCACCTCCGCCTCTTTCGGCAGGGTTTCGGGGATGACGCAGAAGCCGTGGTTCTGGCTGGTGATCTCGACCTTGCCGGTGGCGAGGTCTTTGACCGGATGATTGGCGCCGCGGTGACCGATCGACATCTTCTTGGTCTTGCCGCCGAGGGCGAGGGCAAGGAGCTGATGGCCGAGGCAGATGCCGAAGAGCGGCTTGCCGCTGTCGACGAGCTGCTTGATCACGGGCACGGCGTATTCGCCGGTCGCCGCCGGATCGCCCGGGCCATTGGAAAGGAAAATGCCATCGGGGTTGTGGCGCAGGATGTCCTCGGCGCTCGCCGTCGCCGGTACCACCGTGACATCGCAGCCCTCGCTCGCCAGCATGCGCAGGATGTTGCGCTTGGCGCCGTAATCGACCGCGACGACCTTGTGCTTGGGCGTCGTTAGCGTGCCGTAGCCTTTGCCTTGGATCCAACCGGCCTCGTCCCAGTGATAGCTCTGGCGGCAGCTCACCTCTTTGGCGAGGTCCATGCCTTCGAGCCCGGGCCACGCGCGCGCCTCTTTGACGAGCTTCTCAAGATCGAGCGTGCCGTCGGGGGCAAAGCAGAGCGTGCCGTTCGGCGGGCCGCCGTCGCGGATGCGCCGCGTCAGCCGCCGCGTATCGACGCCGGCGATTCCCGTCAGATCGCGCGATTTGAGCCATGTGTCGAAATGCTGCAGCGAGCGCCAGTTCGACGGATCGGTGATATCGACGCGCAGCACCAGCCCGCGTGCCGCGGGGGTGATGGTCTCGATGTCTTCGCTATTGGCGCCGACATTGCCGATATGCGGGAAGGTGAAGGTGATGATCTGACCGGCATAAGAGGGATCGGTCATGATCTCCTGATAGCCGGTCAAGCTGGTGTTGAAGCAGATTTCGCCGGTGCGGATGCCCGGTGCGCCGAGGCCGCGGCCCCAAAAAACGCTGCCATCCGCTAAAACCAAAGCGGCATTCGCACCTTCGGGGCGCGCGGACGGCAGGGGCGCGGCGGTCATTCTGGCGGAAGGCCTCGTAACAAGTGTGGCGACCTGCCCGCGTCAAAACGCACCGCTCCAAACGCCGGGCGGCGCGACTAGACGTAAGATTGGGCTAGAAGCGGGAGATAGACCGTACCCAACCTTCCGTCAAGCTGTTGCGCGCGCTAACTTCGCGCGAATCGGGATTTTTCGGAGATCAGAATGCTGCGCGAGCAATTCAGCGATGCCTTGAAGCAGGCGATGCGCGACAAGGAAGTGCTCGCGGTATCGACCGTGCGCCTCATCCTGGCGCGGCTCAAGGAGCGCGATATCGAGGCGCGGCCCAAGGGCAACACCGAGGGAATCGCCGATCCGGACATCCAGTCGATGCTGCAGCAAATGATCAAGCAGCGCCGCGAATCGATTGAACTCTATGAAAAGGGCAACCGGCCCGAGCTCGCCGAGAAAGAGCGCGGTGAGATCGCGATCATCGAGCGCTTCCTGCCCAAGGCGATGTCCGACGGCGAGGCCGAGGCCGCGATCAAAGGCGTCATCGACGCCACCGGTGCTGCGAGCGTCAAGGACATGGGCAAGGTTATGGCGGCGCTGAAAGAAAAATACGCCGGCCAGCTCGATCCCTCGAAATCGAGCCAAATGGTCAAGAAGCTGCTTGGCTGAAGCGTCGCTTTCTCCACAGCTTTTCCTTGGCTGTGCGTTTGACCAAGAGTGATCGGTGACTACACTCGGCTTGCCGTCATGGTGACGGCCCAAGGCTGAGAGTTGAGCTTATGGCGTTTCCGCCGCGTTTTCTCGACGAGCTCCGCCAACGCCTGTCGCTGGCCGAGATTGTCGGGCGGCGGGTGAAGCTCATCCGGCGCGGACGCGAATTCACCGGCCTTTGTCCTTTCCATAACGAGAAGTCGCCGTCCTTCAGCGTGGTCGAGGACAAGGGCTTCTATCACTGCTTCGGCTGCGGCGCGCATGGCGATGTCATCGGCTTCACCATGCAGACGGAGAATCTTTCTTTTCCGGAAGCTGTGGCGCAACTCGCACAGCGCGCCGGGCTCGAGGTGCCGCAAGAGACGCGCGAAGAGCGCGAGCGTGCCGAGCGTCAGGCGACGCTGCAAACCGCAATCGATGCGGCCTGCGCCTTCTTCGAGAAGATGCTCGATAGCCCGGAAGGCCGAGGAGCGCGCGCCTATCTCGAGAAGCGCGGTCTCGATGATGCGACGATCCGGCGATTCCGCCTGGGCTTTGCGCCGGAGAGTCGCGACAAGTTGAAACGCTCGGTGATGAGCGGTGCGATCACCGAGGCGCTGCTGCTCGAAGGCGGTCTGTTGCGTAAGCCGGAGAGCGGCGGCGACAGCTACGACTATTTCCGCAATCGCGTGATCTTCCCGATCGGCGATCGCCGCGGGCGCATCATCGCATTTGGCGGCCGCGTCATGGACGATGGCCAGCCGAAATATCTCAATTCGCCCGAGACGCCGCTCTTCCAGAAAGGTCGCAATCTCTATGGCTGGGCATTGGCGCGGATTGCCGCCGCCAAGGAACCGTCGGCGATTGTGGTTGAAGGCTATATGGATGTGATCGCCCTGCATCGCGCCGGCTTCACGACCGCGGTGGCGCCCCTCGGCACGGCGCTGACCGAGGCCCAGATCGAAGAGTTGTGGCGCATGGCGCCCGAACCGGTGCTGTGCTTCGACGGCGATTCGGCTGGCCAGCGTGCCGCGTCGCGTGCCTTGGCGCGGGCTCTGCCGATTCTGAAGCCCGGCATGTCTTTGCGCTTCGCGATCCTGCCATCATCCGAAGACCCCGATAGCCTGATCCTGCACCAGGGCGCACAGGCAATGCGCGATCTGCTCGACCGCGCGCAGCCGCTCGCCGAAGTGCTCTGGCGACTCGAGACCGCGCAACCGACGGATACGCCGGAGCGTCGCGCCGCGCTCGAGAAGCGACTCGATACCCAGATACGCCTGATCGCCGATCGCAGCGTGCAGGAGCATTATCGTAATTTCTTCCGTGAGCGATTGAGAGAGATGTTCGGTGCGCGGCGCGGGCCGGTGGGCGGACGAGGCATGGCGCAGCGGTTCGGCGCGGCGCGCGGGCCTTATCAGAACGGCTCGTATCAGGGCCGCATGCGGGGCGGGCGATTCGCGCCGCCGCCGTCGCCGTGGCGTGAGGTTGCGCCGCCCGGAGAGCAGGTTTTGACCCGCCGGCGCGAGGAGGTGACCCTCGCGCTGATGCTCAATCATCCATCGCTGCTAAACGAGGTCGAGGAGGAGTTTGCTCAGCTTGAGTTCCTGTCTCCCGACCTTGACAAGCTTCGAAACGCAATCCTAAAAACCCATGCTCCGCAACCCGATCTTGACGCTGAAACACTGACTCGCCAATTGAAAGACGACGGATTCGCCAAGACGGTCGATGGTGTGCTGTCGGCACAGGTTCTTAACCATGCCGCTTTCGCGCGCGTCGACGCCGATGCCGAAACGGTGCGGTCGGGTTGGGCGGATACCAAAGGTCGATTCGAGAAGCGCAATCTGGGCACGCAGATCCGCGATGCCGAACGCAATCTCGCCGGTGATATGAGCGTCGAGAACTGGACGCGGCTCCAGCCTTTGCTGGAAGACAAGGACGAGGGCGAAAGTGCCCTTTAGGACGGGGAAGCTGGATCTGGGGATCGTGGGCTGACGGGAGTCTTCGATGCGCGACGGGGGTTATGGACGAGCCATGTTTAGGGCAGTGAAAGTTTAGGCAAAAGGTGTCGGCGGGGCCTTGCTTTAGCATGGCATTCGTTCTTGGCTGAGCGGTATTGCGGGGCGGGACGGAAATGGCGAGCAAGTCGGCGGGTACGGCAGACGTTCCCGAGGGTCGCGAAGAAGCGGCAGAAGCACCTTTGCTCGACGCAGTTGCAGCGACGATCAAGAAGATGGTCGCGCGCGGCAAAGAGCGCGGCTATGTCACGTATGACGAGCTGAACGCGGCGTTGCCGCCCGAGCAGGTTTCTTCCGAGCAGATCGAAGACACGATGACGATGCTCTCCGAGCTCGGCGTCAATGTCGTCGAGAGCGAAGAGGCCGACGAGGGCGACGAAGAAGGCGGCGAAGGCGCGGCCGGCAATCTCAACGACGAAGATATCGGTCGCACCGACGATCCGGTGCGCATGTACCTGCGCGAGATGGGCTCGGTCGAGCTGTTGTCGCGCGAAGGCGAAATCGCGATCGCCAAGCGCATCGAAGCTGGTCGCGAAATGATGATCGGCGGCATCTGCGAGAGCCCGCTGACCATGCGCGCGCTGATCGGCTGGCGCGACGCGCTCAACGAGAACCGCATGCTATTGCGCGACATCGTCGATCTCGACGCGACCTACGGCAATAATGCTTTCGAAACCGAGGAAGCGGCGAAACAAGCCGCGGCCGCCAACGGCGAGGCACCGGAAGCCGTTGAAGCCGTTGAGGCCGCGGCTGAGACCGAGGAGGCGGAGACGCCGCCTGAAGGCGCCGACGGCGAAGAGCCCGACGCCGAAGAAAACGCCATCTCGCTCGCCGCGATGGAAGCCGAGCTGAAGCCTGGCGTCGTCGCGATCCTCGACGAAATCGCCTCGCTTTATAAGAAGCTGCAGAAGCGCCAGGACACGCGGCTCAAATCGCTCAACGATGGCGAAGAGCTGGGCAAGAGCAGCGAGCGCAATTACGACAAGCTCAAATCGCAGATTGTCGAGGCGATGAAGAATGTGCGCCTCAACAACGGGCGCATCGAGCAGCTCGTCGATCAGCTCTACGGCCTGAACCGCCGGCTCGTCACTGCCGAGGGCAAGCTCCTGCGTCTCGCCGAAGCGGCCGGTGTGAAGCGCCAGGATTTCCTCAACCACCATATCGGCTTCGAGCTCGCGCCCGATTGGATCTCGCAGGTGAAGCGCCTGCACGGCAAAGGCTGGTCGGGTCTCGCGACCAAACACGCCAATGATGTGAAGACGCTCCGCGGCGAGATCGTTCTCGTCGCCGGCGAAGCCGGCGTACCGCCGGTCGAGTTCCGCCGTATCGTCCAGACCGTGCAGCGCGGCGAGCGCGAGGCCGGTCGCGCCAAGAAGGAGATGGTCGAGGCCAATCTTCGCCTCGTCATCTCGATCGCGAAGAAATACACCAATCGCGGCCTGCAATTCCTCGATTTGATTCAGGAAGGCAATATCGGCCTGATGAAGGCGGTCGATAAATTCGAATACCGCCGCGGCTATAAATTCTCGACCTATGCGACGTGGTGGATCCGCCAGGCGATCACCCGCTCGATCGCCGACCAGGCGCGAACCATCCGCATCCCCGTGCATATGATCGAGACCATCAACAAGCTGGTCCGCACTTCGCGCCAGATGCTGCACGAGATCGGCCGCGAGCCGACGCCCGAAGAGCTCGCCGACAAGCTCATCATGCCGCTCGAGAAAGTGCGCAAGGTGCTCAAGATTGCCAAAGAGCCGATCAGCCTCGAGACGCCGATCGGCGACGAGGAAGATTCGCATCTCGGCGATTTCATCGAGGACAAGAACGCCGTTCTGCCGGTCGACGCGGCGATTCAGGCCAATCTGCGCGAAACCACCACGCGCGTCTTGGCGTCGCTGACACCGAGGGAAGAGCGCGTGCTGCGCATGCGCTTCGGCATCGGCATGAACACCGACCACACGCTCGAAGAGGTCGGCCAGCAATTCTCGGTGACGCGCGAGCGTATCCGCCAGATCGAGGCGAAGGCGCTCCGGAAGCTCAAACATCCCTCGCGCTCGCGCAAGCTGCGCAGCTTCCTCGACACTTAAAGCCATCCGCTTCGGCCCTTGGCTATCAGCCTGCGCGCGTTCGCGGTAAGCTGAAAGCGAACGGCTGATCGCTTTATGGGCCTGTAGTTCAGTTGGTTAGAACGCGCCGCTCATAACGGTGTTGTCGCAGGTTCGAGTCCTGCCGGGCCCACCAACCAAGTACGAAGCTGGGTACGCCGGGTAGGTACGGCATCTTGCCCGGAACCCAGCGTCGCCGGGGCGACGTGATCAATGCCCCGGCGAGCGAGCGACCCGATCTTCTCCTATAGTGCGCCGCGCGAGCCTTGGGGGGATCCACGATGCCGACGCAAGAGCAGAACGACTGGCTGAACCGTTTGATGGGGCTGACGGGCGGGCGGGCGTTGCCGCTCGAGGACGAGGGCGGGGCAGCCGCGAGCGCCGGGGCTGGTGCGGCCAAGGCTGCGGCGTCAGCACGCGCGGCGGCCAATCCGGCAATCGCGACCTCTCCCGCCGGCCGCGGCGCGGGGAAAGCCGGCGGCGGCGCTTCGCCTCTCGGCGCGCAACCGACGGTCGGCGCAGCTTCGCCCACCGCGGCGCAAAAGATCCAGCCTGATTGCAAGCCCAAGCCGGGTTTCATCGATGGGCCCAAGAACCACGTGCTTTGCGCGACCCATGGTCATGTGATGGACACCACGGCAGGGGTCATCATCGCTGCATCGGTCAAAGATTACGACGCGCAGCACGCCGTGCCGCGTGCCATGGACGCCGACTGCCAGCCGCTTCCCGGCAAGATGCCGAAGGCGCCAAAGAACATAATGCTGTGCAAGCACGGCCACGTCATCGACACCGCAAAAGGACAGATCGTTGCGAACACGCGGACCATGTTCTTCCGCGCGCATCCGCAATTCGCGAGCCCGGTTTCTGCGGACGATATTCCTGACGATCCGGCCCCCGGGCCCAGCCCTGGGCCCGGGCCTAGCCCCGATCCTGGACCTAGCCCTGATCCTGGACCTGGCCCGAGTCCCGGTCCCGCGCCGGCTCCAGATCCCAGTCCCGCGCCTGCTCCCGGTCCCTCGGATGATCCGCCGCCCACGGGCCATGAGCTGAAGCGCGTCTTTCCCGAAAAGATCGCGCAGCTCAAATCCGCTCTCGATGGCATCGGCAACGCGCCCGACGACGCCATCGCGGCCGAGGACAAGATGCGGGCCGACGCCAAGTCGCGCAAGATCGACCCGGAAAACACCGACGATATCGTGAAGCGGCTCGGGACGGCGGCGGCGGGCATTGACGACAACGCGCTCAAGACCCTGCGCAACTCCCGCGAGCTCGTCGACAGCGCGCTCGATGCTCTCCGCAACACGCAGATCGATCTCGAGGAAGCGCGCTCGACCGTCGCCGCCTTCGCCCAGGCGAAGGAACTGCAAGCCGCCGAGTTCAAGGACGACGCGGCGGCGGTGAAGGAGGCGATCAACAACTATGATCTCGCCGTGAGCGCGGAGAAGGCGTTTTTCGACATCGCAACGGCCGATATGCTGGGCGTCGGCATCGCCGTTGGCCTGCTCGAATTCGCGAGCGCGGATGTGGTCAAAGATAAGTTCGCGGATGTCCTCACCAAGATGACGAGCGAGCAGCAGCAAGTCGAGAATTCGCTCAACCAGGCTGTGACCGCGCTTCAGCAAGTGGCGGCGATCGATACCTCAGCGGCGATCGATCGCACGCGTCAACTGCTCGAACTGCAGTCGAGCGAGCAACAGCATTATCACACTGCGGTCAACAATTTCATCCGCGATCTCTCGTCCCTGCCGGGCAAGGCAGGCGCGAAGCCCTCGCCCGACGTCAAGAATATCTCCGACACCTATACCGATATTCTCAAGGTCAACACGCAAATGCGGAATGTCGAGCGGCAGATCGAGTCTCAAGCAGTCCTCGTCGACAAGGATGTCAATGCGGGCCTTGTGCCGCTCGGCAGCTTCGACGCGGACGCCTCCAACAACTTCACCGTGAATTTTGCAAAGGCGGCCAAGGCCGCCGCCGCGTTCGTCTATCGCCAGGGCGCGATCTCGGTGGTCTACTTCGTTCCCGACGGCATTGATCGCGGAAAGCTCGAGGCAATGGGTGCGGTTTTGGGAAAATTGGATCTCTTCAAGGCCGAAGCCCAGCGCATGGATGCGCTGACGGCGAAATGGAACACCTCGGTGCAGAGCGGGCTGTCGCTCTAAAGAAGCTTCGTCCAGCTTCAGCTTGGCCGATCCCGCCGGAACATCCACCCGCCTGCCGCGTTTGCCGCTCATTCGCGCGACGAAGCTGTGGAAGAGGGGACGGCGCCAATGCAACTGAGCGTTATCGTTTGCACGTATAATCGCAAGGACATGCTGATCGGCTGTCTCGATTCGATCGCGCGGTCTTTGTCCCATGCACAGCCGGTCGATGCCGAAATCGTGGTTGTCGATAATGCGTCGGCCGATGGCACGCCAGAGACCGTCGAGGCATGGGCCGCGCGTTGTGCTTTTCCGGTGCAGCTCCTCGTCGAGCGGCATAAAGGGCCGGTGCATGCGCGCAATTGCGGCTGTCGCGCGGCCCGCGGCGGGCTGCTCATCTTCCTCGACGACGATTGCCACATGGACGAGGGCTATGTGGCGAACGCACTTCGCTGCGATGAGCGCGCCCAAGAGGAGGTTCTCTACGGCGGGCGCGTCGAGCTCGGCGATGCGTCCGATCTTCCGCTCACGATCAAAACCGATCCGACGCCGCGGCGCTGGAACATCGCGATGCATTCGGCGCGGCACGAAAATCTCGGCAATTGTCTGCACGGCTGCAACATGATGATGCGGCGTTCGCTGCTGGAGAGGGTCGGGCCATTCGACGAATTCACCGACAACGATATCGATCTCGTCTATCGCTGCTACCTTGCCGGTGTCACGATCGAATACGTGCCCGACATCGCGGTGTTCCATTATCACGGCCGGAAGACCGCGGACGAAGGCTATAAAGTCTTTCGCGTCTATATGATGCAGATGGGTGCGCTCTATGCGAAATACCTGCTGCGCGCGCCGGAACTTTGCCGGCCGGTCGTGTGGGACCTACGGAACGCGGCAAAGGAGCTAATGGGGCAAGGAAATACGTTCCTTCCCGAAATCGGCTTCTCGCACCGGCATCGCCTCTATTACAACGCGATCGGCGCGGTGAAGTACTTGCGGGGACGGCCGGTCTTCTAACGCGCGCCCCCGATCACGCGCCGAGCCGCGGCTCGCGGTTGCGCAGTTTCGGCATCACCTCTTTGGCGAAGAGCCGGAGCGAGCGCTGGGCCTGCTCGTAACCGATGCCGCCGAAAAAGAAGGTGCAGTCGCACTGGGTGAAACCCATGCGATCCTGCGCCTTCTCCAGCAACGCGACGCATTCGTCCGGCGTGCAAGCGATCTGCCGCAACTCCGCGACCATCCGATCGGTGTCCAACAGCTCTTCCATTGCCTTCAGGCGATTTTCGGCGACGACACCGGTGGCGCGTCGTCCCATGCGCTCGTTGGTGTGCGTCGTCGCGTCGATATAGCGGCGCCAGGCATTGTGCGCGATCTCGCGTGCTTCCTGCTTGTTCTCGGCAAGAACGCAGTGGTAATGCGCGGCGAGGTTCCATTCTCCCTTCGGATGGCCGGCTTTATCCCACGCATCGCGATAGATACGGTTGTTCGCCGCAAGATTTTCGACGCTGTGATAGGCGACCGTCAGGACGTTGAAGCCCCTTTGTCCGGCCCATTCGAAACTCGACGGCGTGCGCGTGCAGGACACCCAGATGGGCGGGTGCGGGCGTTGCTCGGGCGTTGGCCAGACTTCGAGATTGTCGTATTGGTAAAATCGGCCTCTGTGCGTGAACGGCTCGCCGCGCCACGCTTTGAGGATGATCTCGAGCTGCTCGCGCATGCGCTCGTTGCTGTCGTCGCGCGGTATGTGCAGCCGTTCGTAGTCGAATTCGACGAAACCGCGGCCGATGCCGAATTCGACGCGGCCGTTCGACATCAGATCGACCATGGCAAGCTGTTCAGCGATCTCGATCGGGCTGTGCAGCGGCAGTACGACGATCGACGTGCCGAGCCGTGCGCGCCGCGTGCGTTGCGACAGCGCGGCGAGAAGCGTGGGCGGCGACGGGATGATGCCGCCGTAAGCATCGAAATGATGCTCGTTCGCCCAGAGCGAATCGAAGCCCAGCGTCTCGCTTTCGGTCAGGAGATCGAGCCAGCGCCGCATCAACTGCCCGGCGCTGCCGTCGACATCGGGGAAATAAGTCGGCAGACAGAAATGTCCGAACTTCATGCTCCGCCCCTCGCTGGCTTTTGCTCGAAGGTGGTTTTACTCGCTCGCGAGCA
Source organism: Allostellaceae bacterium (assembly GCA_035552195.1). Classification (GTDB taxonomy): domain Bacteria; phylum Pseudomonadota; class Alphaproteobacteria; order ATCC43930; family CGMCC-115725; genus CAIKMD01. The sequence goes on from DASZLU010000035.1 coordinate 10,516, forward strand.
GTCGGCCAAATGGGCGCTTAGGTTGCCTGCAGCGGTCCACGTCGGCGCATCACCCACCAATAGAGCGCGACGATCGGGATCATCAGGGCCATCAGAACGAGGGTCAGCGCCGCGGCGGGGCCGAGCCCGCCATTCGCCCAGAGATTCCAGACGAGCACCGGGAGGGTCAGATTCTCGCGCGTTGTCAGCAGCACCGCGAGCGTGAGCTCGCGATAGACGAGCAGCGCGATCCAGAGCCAGGCATAGCCGAGCGTCGGGGCGAGCAGCGGCAGGATCACGCGCCACAAGGTCGCCGCGCTCGACGCGCCGCTGACCCGCGCCGCTTCGTCGAGGTCCTTATGGATCTGGATGAGGCTCGCATTGGTCATGCGCGTTGCATAGGACAGGCGCGCGATGACGAAGACGAAAAGCAGGATCCAGATCGTGCCGTAGACCGGTATCACGTTGTGCAGGACGAAGAGCGTGAAGAGCAGCACGGCGAAGCCGAAAACGATATTCGGCACCGCATGCGGCAGGAAAGCAATGAAATCGAAGATCGTGCGGCCGGGCAGGCGCGAGCGGACGACGATCCAGGAAAACGCCACGGCGATGCCGAGCGTCACCGTCGCAGTCAGGACCATCAGCGACGCGGTGTTCTTGATAGCCTCGACGGTGAGATCCCAATCGATCTTGCCGAATTGCACCAGCGAGAGCGATTTGAACGCTGCCGCCGAGGGGTAGCGGAAATAGGGCAGCAACGCCGCCCACGCGATGACGAGCAGCGGCAGCAGCTTATCGAGGGTGAAATAGACACCGAGGAAGATCCACGCGGTGGCTTTGTGCCGGCCGAGCGCGACAAGCCGCGGGCGATAGCCTTTGCCGGTGACGACCTGGTAGCGATAGGCTTGGCGCTGCAGCCGGCTGTACCACCAGATGAGCAGCGCCGCGATCACCATCACGACGGTCGACAGCGCGGCCACATTGCCGTAATGCGGCGAGCCCTCCGCCAGATTGAGCTGCAGCACCATGTAGGTCGAGAAGGTAAAAGTCTTGTTCGCCCAGCCGATGATCGCCGGCACGTCGAAGGCCGCGAAACCGATGGTGAAGATATAGATCGCGGCGGCGAGGATGCCGGGCCAGGCGAGCGGCAAGGTGATCTTGCGCATCGTGCTGCGCAGCGGCGCGCCCGCGGTCACGGCGGCTTCCTCGAGCGCGGGATCGATCGAACGCAACACGGAGGCGGTCATTACAAAAGCGAGCGGGCCGAGGCCGAGCCCCATCACCCAGCCCATGCCGGCCGGCGCCGAAATGTCGAACGGCGCATCGTGCAAGCCGAAGAGGGTTTTGAGGAACTGGTTGATGATGCCGATGCGCGGATGTAGCAGAAAAAGCCAGCCCATCGCGCCGGCAAAACCCGGCATCAGCAGGCCGATCGTCATCAAGGTTTCGAGCAATGTCTTGCCCGGCAAATCGGTGCGTGTGACGAGCCACGCCGACGGGACACCGAAGAACAGCGCCACGACCAGCGAGACCAGCGTGAACACGATCGTGTTCGCCAGCGCGCGGACGATCGACGGATCGTCGAAAGCCTCGACGTAATGGAGGAACGAATAGGTTGAATGCAGCTCGATCGGCGGCGCATCGCGTACGCTCAGCCAGAGGATGATCGCCGGGAGGATCAGGATCGAGAGGCTGATGCCGATCACGAGCACCAGCATCAAGCGCTCGAAAGGATCGAGCCGCTGCCGTTGCGCCGGGCCAAAAGCACGCGCAGGAACGGCACCCCCTACGCTCGGCTTCGTATTGTCCGCTGGCTCGGCGCGCGCGGACATCGGTTGCTATTTCCCGGCTTGGCGGAAGAGCTTCGCGACGTCCTGCTGCGCGGCGTTGCCGGCCGCGTTCGTCTCCTGCCAGGCGACATCGGCGATGGCGAATTTAAAACCGAATTTCTTCTCGACCGCATCGATGTCACTGCGCATCCGCGAATCCGGATAGAGATGCACATCGGCCAGGTTCTGGTCGTAGGTGAATTTCTGGCCCTCGGGAGAGTCTATATATACGATGAGCAGTTTGGCCGCGTTCGGGTGAATGGCGTTGGTCGGCACGCCGAGATAGAAGAAGCTGATCAGCGGCATTTCCGGAGTGATGACGCGAACGATCGGCGCGCCGGTCTCTTTCGCCGAGCGGATCAGATTGCCGCCGCCGCAATCGGTCACGAAGGCGGCGAACTCGCCCGAGGCAAGCCGGTCGAAATCGGTGCACAGCATGAAGCCGCCGGCATTGGCGACGAACTGCTTAGCGAAATCGAGCGCTTTGGCGGGGCCCCAGGCTTCCTTCGCGGCAAGCTGATCGAAACCGGCGGCGAAAGCCGTCGTGCCGAACTTGCCTTTCCATTCCGGCTTCAGGAAATCCGAAAGCTGCTCCGGCTTCGAGGGCGCGGCTTCGGTGTTGTAGGAAAAGCCGAGCGTCGCGGAGAAAATCTTCACGTATTTACCTTGCTCGACGATGTCGTCGCCGAGCCTTGCCGGGTCGTAATCTTTCCACGGCGCGTCCTGGAACATGCCGATCTTGCCGAAGACCTGCATGTTGCGTGAGAAGCCGAAATAGACGTCGGTCGGCGAGGGCAGGTTGCTTTTGAGCGCCACCGCGATCGCGTTGCCGTCTTCGGGGAAGGACGTGCCGGGCACCCATTTTACCGTGATATGCGTGCCATAGGCTTTGTTGATCGCGTCTCCCAATCGCCGCGCGCCTTCAGCGCCGCCCCACGTCGTGGTCGATCCCTGGAAGATGACCGTGCCTTCTTTATCGGCGGCTGCCGCCAGGGCTTTGAGCGCCGGCGACATGGTCGCTGTCTGCGCCGTGCCCGGCTGAGGCCACAATATCGCCGCGCTCGCAGCGACGGCAACAACGAGGGCACGCGCCCGGGCCCGATTCATTCTCATACCGACCTCCCTCGGCGCGGGCGCGTTGTTGTTCTGCGGGCGCCCGCGTCAGACCTTCTTATTTCGCCATTACCTCGGCCTGGGTGCGTTCGCCATAGCCTTCGACATAGCCGACATCGTCGCGCTTTTCCTGGAAGCTGCCGGCGTTGCGCTCGAAATCGACGTTCTGGTTTGCCTTGTCGCGGATGACGCAGAGCGGGTCGTCGCCGGCGGCGATCGCGGCAAGGGATTCGCGCATCATCTTGCGCATCTCGATGATGCCGCCATCCGACACGGCGAGATGCTCGTTCGGGCGATCGGCGACGACGCCTTGCTGTTCCACCGCCATCCGATCCTGATCGCTGACGTTGATGCCCCACCAATCGCTGGCGAGCGGTGCATAGTCGCCGTACTTGGTGTCGCGGATCGAGGTGTTGATGGTGCGCTTGCTGCTCTTATAGAAGCGCACAAAATAGAGCAGCGTCGAGGCGTCGTCTTCCGGCACGCGGATGATGATCGAGCGCACATGCTCGCCGCTCTTGTCGATCGGGGGCAGGGTGAAGCCGTTGACCGTCGGATAGCCGTAGCACGAGACGTGCTTGTCCTCGATGCCTTCGACATGCATCACGTTGTTGGCGCCATACGAAGTGCGGTCCCAGTTGTAGCGCACCTTCTTGCCGCCGTAAGACGGGAAGGTATAGCCGTGCAGCCAGGCGAGATGGCTCACATCGACGATGTTCTCGACGTGGTTGAACCAGTTGACCTCGATACGCTGAACCTGGATGTCCTTGACGCCTTCTTCCCAGCGCAGCACGTCGTAGAGCGGCAGCAACGGCGCCGGATCGGGACCCATATAGGCGAAGATCAGGCCGCTCATTTCCTGCGTGCGGTAGGTACGCATCTTGATCTTTTCTTTGAACGAGCTGCCTTCCGGCTCGGCCGGCTGTTCGAGGCATTGGCCATTCTTGTCGTAGAGCCAGCCATGATAAGGACAGCGGAGACAATCGCCTTCGATCCGGCCGTAATCGAGCGCCAGGCTGCGATGCGCGCAGCGCAATTGCATGACGACGGGCGTCCCGCTTTCGCCGCGATAGAGCACCAGCTCTTCGCCCAGCACCTTGATGCGCTTCGGTTTCGTCACGGTGGTTTCGCTGAACCCGACGGGGTGCCAGTACCGGCGCAGCACCTCGCCCATTTTGGTGCGCGGTCCGATATGGGTGAAAAGATCGTTTTCTTCTTGGCTCAGCATTGGTCGCTCCCCTTTAAACCTTCGCCGACGGTGCACGCGATCTTTGGGATCGCTGTCGTCACCGCACTCTGCCGACAATCATAAACTTTTATGTAAAGTTCAGGAATCCGAATCGTGCCCACTCGGCCGCTTTTTCTAACCGCTCCTAATCAGGGAAGCCGAATGCTTGGTGCTGCCCGTCAGATGAACGCATCGTAGGACCATTGCAACAATGCCTGTCGCTGGCGTGGGCCACAGAAGACATTGCCGGGCTCGCAATTCTTGCGCGCCTGCGCGGCGTGGCGCGCGAAGGCGCGGCCAGCGCTTGATCTGCCGCGCATCGATCTCCGGCAAACGCCGGCCCAGCCAATAGCGGCAATACCGCTGAAACCATCCGCGCGGATCGGGCCCGATGATCCAGCCTTTGTCGCGCCAGACCGACAGCGGCTGGCGGCTTTTGACGCCGAAGCAATTGAGCGACGCGTCAGCGGCCTTCGCCGGCTTCGCGGCTTTGAACCAGGCGTCGGGAAATTCCGCGCCGGCAATCGTTGCAATATTTGCCTTCGAAGACGCCGAGGGCGAGCATCTCCTTCGGCGTGTAGAACGGCGTGAAGCCGGCGGCGAAATCGCGCCCCGGCCGTGCCTCGATCACATAGCTGTAACGCTTCTGCATCCGATCGTTGACGCGAATTGTGTGGCCGATACGCGGTGTCTTCGCCATGCGCCGAGCATAGAACGCGCGGCCGCGGTTATCACGGGATCTCGCTCGCCAAGCGCGCGGCGGGCGGTGCGGATTCCTGCGCCGTGCGCACAAACACGTCGCTGTCGTCGATACGCCTGCGGAGCAATTCGCGCTCGCGCCCGTGATAGCGAAGCATTTGCCGATCGTCGCACGAGAAACGCCACGATGTCGCCAAAGACCAGATCGAAGCGGGATAAAGCTTGATCGTTCGCGGTGAGAGCGTCGATTGCGGCGGCGATCCACCATGCGCCGAATTGATGATCGCATCGGCCAAGTTCAGGCCGGCGATCATCGTCTGATGGATCGACTGCGGGAAGTAGGGCCGGCATCCGGTAAGGTGGCTGATCCCCGTGGCGCGATCGATGACGGCATCGCAGCGAAGGATGCCGTCGAAATGGCTGGCTTCAACCAGTCGCGCAACGGTTGCGACAAGCTCGGGCTTCTCATCGATGCGGAATTGGCGCTTGCTCGATTTTTCGACGATATGCGCGACCACATCGCCCTGCTTGCAGAGCGCCGTCACGCCGAAAGTCTCGTCGTGGCGATCACGGCTCACGGGAATGCCGTGCTCGGCACAGAACCATACAAAGCGCGTCGCGTCGTTGAGCATATCGAAAATTTCGACCGGCGGCACGGAGGTGCTTGGCAGCGGGATTTCTTCCTTGATTGCGGCGAGGGCGCGTGTCGATACGTCGTCCGACGGCATCAGCATATCGAAGCCGGCGACGATCGAGAGATGCGCGATCTCTTGGATCAGGATGCGATAATCCTGCGAGCGATAGTCGAAATCCGACAAATAGAGGTCCGCGCAGCTGGGCGAGCGCAGCAACTCATGCGCGGGCCCATTGCCGAGCACAGTGACCCGGTGTCCGGCCGCAACCGCGCAGCGCATCACGTGATAAGGCAGCACGAAAGCGAAGCCGAGCAGAAGGATGTTCATGCTGGCGCAAGACCGTAAGGGGCGCATCTTAACGCGCCGTGTAGACGGTCGCCTTCCGCGTGCCGGCTGGCTCGAATAACGCTCGAATTTTCGATAAATTGCCCTCAGGAAAGAGAGGGCGGGTGGCATGAGCGGCAAAATCTATGTCGGCATCGGCGGTTGGACCTTCGAGCCCTGGCGCGGCGTCTTTTATCCCAAAGGTCTAACGCAAAAACGCGAGCTCGAATATGCCAGCCACCATCTGACCTCGATCGAGATCAACGGCACCTATTATTCGTCCTTCAAGCCGGACAGCTGGGCGAAGTGGCGGGCCGAGACGCCGGAAGGTTTCGTCTTCGCGGTGAAGGCGTCGCGCTATTGCACCAACCGCCGCGAGTTGGCGGTCGCCGGCGAATCGATCGAACGCTTCGTCGGCCAGGGCATGCATGAGCTGCGCGACCGGCTCGGTCCTATCAATTGGCAATTCATGGCGAGCAAGAAATACGACGCCGAGGATTTCGAGGGCTTTCTCAAGCTGTTGCCGCGTGAGGTGAAGGGCCTGCCGTTGCGCCACGCGCTCGAGATCCGCAGCCCGACCTTCCAGAACCCGAAATTCTACGAGATGGCGCGGAAGTACAATGTCGCGCTCTGCTTTGCCGATGGCGGCGATGTCCCGGTGTTCGATGAGCCGACCGCCGATTTCAGCTATGCGCGGCTGATGGGAACAGAAGAATCGATCGAGACCGGCTATTCTGCCAAGGCGCTCGACCAATGGGCGAAGCGCGCGAAAGACTGGGCGAAGCGCGGCGATGCTTTCGTCTACATGATCTCGGGCGCGAAAGTGCGGGCGCCGGCGGCGGCGATGGCGTTGATCGAGCGGGTGAAGTAGCCCCGCTCAGGCGAAAGCCGGCATTACTTCCTTGCTGAAGAGCTCGATCGAGCGGAGCACGCGCTCGGGCGGGATGTCGCCGAACGCAAAGCGGCCGAGCACGTAGTTCGTGCCGCTTTCCCGGGTAATGCGTTTCAGATTGTCGCGCACCATATCGGGCGTGCCGACGACGATCATCTCGCGCTTGAAGGCTTCGTCGTAGGTACTGGGGAAATGCAGCGGCAGCGTGCCGTAGCGGCGATAGAGCTCGGCATTGCTGTCGAACCAGATCGCATAGGCGCGTCGCGCCGTTTCTTAGGCCGTCGCGGCGCTGTCGGCGACATGGATATGGCGCGTCGTGCCGAGCTTCGGCAGTGCTGCGGTATTGCCGTGCGCGGTGTTCCACTCCGTCATATACCGATCGACGATGCTGCGCACGTAAGGGCTCGGCCCGTTCATGACCGGATTGACTTTGTTCTTCGCCGGCCATGCCGTCGATTCCGGGCGTGTCACGCCGTACCACAGCGGCGGATGCGGCTTCTGCACGCATTGCAGCGTCATCGGCACGTCGGTGTAGCTGTAGAATTTGCCGTCGAAATTCAGCACGTCGCTGGTCAGGCCGAGCAACAGGATCTGCAGCGCTTCGGCGTAACGTTTGCGCGCTTCCATATGGCCGATCCCGAAACAGCCAAGTTCATAGGGCGATTGGCCGCGGCCGACGCCGAGTTCGAAACGGCCGCCGCTGAGTTGATCGAGCATGCAGATCTCTTCGATGAGGCGCAGCGGTTCGTGCATCGGCAGCACATAGACCATCGGACCGAAACGCAGCCGTTTGGTGCGTTGTGCGACCGCCGAGAGAAACACGCTGGGCGACGGCGCCGTGCCGAGCGAGGTGCCGTGATGTTCGGCAAGGTGATAGGCGTAAAAACCCGCTTCGTCGTACGCCTCGATCAGCCGCAAGCGATTCTGGTAATGCTCGCCGAGCGGAAATTTGCCGCGATCGAGATGATCGAAAATGCCGAATGCAACGCCCATTGCGACACGCCCCCAATTTGATGGGCCTGTTTTAAGCGTTACGCTCCTTCGCGTAAACCGGTCCGGCGCATGGCGAACCAGTAGAGCGCGATCAGCGGCACCATCGAAGCGAGCAGAAGGAGCGTGATCGCCGCCGCTTTGCCGAAACCGCCATCCTGCCAGATGCTCCACACCACGACCGGCAAAGTGAGATTGTCGCGCGTCGTCAGCAGCACGGCGAGGGTCAGCTCGCGGAAGGTGAGGAGCGCGGTCCAGAGCCAGGCATAGATCAACGTCGGCGTCAGCAGCGGCAGGATGACACGAAGCAGAACCGTGCCGCTATTGCTGCCGCTGACCGTCGCGGCTTCTTCAAGATCGCGATGCAACTGGAGCAGCGTACCGTTGGTCATGCGCGTCGCATAAGAAAGCCGAGCGATGACGAAGATGAACAGCAGCAGGGTCAGCGTGCCATAGAGCGGTACGATGCGTTGGATAGCGTAGAAGACGAAAAGCAGCACGCCAACGCTGAACACGATGTTCGGGATGGCGTGCGGCAGGAACGCGATGAAATCGAAAATATTGCGGCCGGGCAATTTCGAGCGCAGCGCCACCCAGGAGAACCCAATGGCGAGCGTGAGGGTCAGTGTCGGCGTCGCGACGGTGAGAAAGAGCGTGTTGCGTGCGCCGATGAAAAAGAGATCCCACGGGATGCGCTGAAAATTGACCAGCGAGACCGAGGCCAAGGCGTCGGCTGAGGGCAGTTGGAAATAAGGGAGGATCGCCGCCCAGACGGTGACGGCGAGCGGCAGGAGCTTCGCCAGCGTGAAGTAGAGCGCGAGGAAGCCCCACGCCCAGACGGCGCGCTTGCCGAGCACGACGAGGCGCGGGCGATAGGCCTTGCCGGTGACGGTCTGAAAGCGATGCGCCTGCAATTGCAGCCGCCCGTACCACCAGCTCAGCGCGCCGGCGAGGGCGATCATCACGGTCGATAGTGCCGCCGCGGGGCCGTAAGCGGGCAAGCCGTCCGCCGGCGCGAGCTCGTTCACGAGGTAGGTCGAGAAGGTGAATATCTTGTTCGACCAGCCGATGATCGCCGGTACGTCGAAAGCCGCGAAGCCGATGGTGAAGATATAAATGCCGGCGGCGAGGATGCCGGGCCACGCCAACGGCAAGGTCACCCGGCGCATGATCCCCGGCAAAGCCGCGCCCGACATCTGCGCCGATTCCTCGAGCGTCGGATCGATCGCGCGCAGCACCGCGGCAGTCATGATGAAGCCGATCGGGGCGAGGTTGAGGCCTTGCACCCAACCCATCCCCAGAAGGCTCGCGATATTGAAGGGTGCTGCGCTGAAGCCGAAAACCTGCGTTGCCAGCGCGTTAAACAGCCCGATGCGCGGATGCATCAGGAAGAGCCAACCCATCGCCGTGGCGAAACCGGGGATGAGCAAGCCCAGGGTCATGAGCGTCAGCACCAGGCCTTTGCCGCGGAGATCGGTACGCTCGACCAGCCAGGCGGCCGGCACGCCAAAGATGAGCGCGACCGCAAGGGTGGTCAGCGCCACGCCGAGGGTGTTGAGCAAGACGCGATAGATGAAAGGATTGCCGAACACGGCGATGTAGTGGACAAAGGAATAGGCCTGACCGGGATCAATCGGCCGGCCTTCGCGCAAGCTCAAAAGCAATACGACGACCGGCGGCACGATGATGACGACGCTCGCCGCGATCGTCACCGCGACCATCGCCCAGCCCCACGGATCGAGTTGCGGCCAGTTGATGCGCGAGATGCGCGGTGGGGTCAGGATCGCGTCGGCCATCGATGCGGAGCGCGCTCTTCGCGCTTACCGGCTGTGCTGGATGATGTCGGCGATCTTCTTTTGCGCCTCGTTGCCGGCTTTGTTGGCGATCTGCCAATCGATGTCGGCGCTCTTGAACGTCTTGCCGGTTTCTTTTTCGACCGCGGCGAGCTTGGCGTGCTCGGCCGTCTCGGGGAAAATGTCGAGATCCGTGGTTGTCACGTCGCGGATGATCTTCTGTCCCTCGACCGTCGCGGTGAAAGCCGCGAAGAGCTTGCCGGCATTGGGATGGACCGCGTTCTTCGGCACGGCGAGGTAGAAATAGCTGACGAGCGGGACGGTCGGCTCGATGGCGCGGCCGAGCGGCGCGCCGCGTGCGATCGCGGCGCCGACCGGGCCCTCGCTGCAATCGGTGGCAAGGGCGACGAATTCGCCGGCGGCGAGCCGCTCGGTCTCGCCGCAACGCATGAAGCCGGCGACCTGCTTGGCGAATTTCTCGGCGAAGGCGATGGCTTTATCCGGGCCCCAGGCGTCGGTCGCCGCGATCTGATCCCAACCCGCGCCGAACGAGGTCGTCGCGATTTTGCCGGTCCATTCCGGCTTCAGGAAATCGGCCAGCTCTTTCGGCGCGAACGGCGCGAGTTTCTTGTTGTAGCTGAAGCCCAGCGTCGCCGATTGAACCTTGATGAAGGTGCCGTGGTCCACAACCTTGTCGGTGAGGCGATCGGGGAGATAGTCGCTCCACGGCGCCTTCGCGAAGAGATCGTATTGCAGCAACGCGCCCATATCGCGCGAGAAGCCGAGATAGACATCGGTCGGCGATTGCACGCCGTTCGAAGCCGCCATCGCGATCGTATGGCCGACATTCGGCATCGCGGGGCCGGGGGTCCAGGCAATCTTCAGATGCGTGCCGTAAGTCTGGTTGATCGCGGCTTCGAATTTCCGCGCGCCTTCTTCGCCGCCGAGACTGTCGGAGCTCCAGGTGAGGAGGATGCTGCCTTCCTGGTCGGCCGCCGCCGCCAATTCTTTCATCGCCGCGGTCTGCGCTTGCGCTTGCGCGGCGAGAATGAGTCTCGCCAAGACCGCGGCCAGCGCTGCCCGTTTTGCCAAGCGACTCATCGAAAACCTCCCCACCAACGCCGCGTTATCGTTGGCGAAGCCTAGCCGTCGGCGGCGTCGCGCGTCCAGTTGAATGGCCGCTCAGGCCGCCGCGCTGCGGTTGGCGGCGGGACATATCGCACGTAGCGGACACGGCCCACAGGCCGGCATTGTCGGCCGAGAGAGTTGTTGGCCCAAGCGTTTGATCAGCCAATGCAGCTCGTAAACGGTATCGGCATCCCAATCGGTCGGCAGAATGCGCGCGTAGCCCTCGTGGGCTTGTTCGAAATCGGCGCCCGCGTGTACCAAGCCCAAGCGCTCGCCGACGCGCCGCAGATGCGTATCGACCGGCAAGACCGCCTTGCGCAGCGTGCTGAAGTTGAGCACCGTGGCTGCGATCTTCGGGCCGACACCAGGAAGATTGTCGAGCCATCGTAGCGCCATGTCAGTATCCCAATCGGCAAGGAATTCGAGGTCGAGCGCGCCGCTCCACGCGTGGACCTTGCGCAGCGCTTGCGGCAATTCCTCGGCCTTGCGATCAGCGTGATGGACGGAGAAAATGACGCGCTCGATCTGTTTCGGCGTCATACGCATCAGCACGTCCCAAGGTCGACAGCGCCGATGCAATTCCAGGAACACTGCCATCGACACTTCGTCGCGCGTCTTCGACGCGATGATGCCGTAGATGAGCTGGCTCAGCGGATCGAAACGCTGCTCATCGCGCTGCGGGCCGAAGACCGCGCGCAAGCGCGTATGAATCTCGCGCAAAAGCGCACCGCCGCCAAAATCGAAAGACGACTGCCGCATAGGGCCTCCGAGCGCCCCATTTTGGGTTGCGCGTCCGAATAGAACATATCAGGAACATTGATGTAGAGTCGAGCGATTAGAATCGCGCGCGGATGCCCGCCAAGGCGGCCATGGCGCGCTGGGCTCTGGAAGCGATTGTCGACAGCGGGGCCGCAGAAGTTCGCGTATTACGCGCGCAATTTCGACGGGCCAGGCCAAGCTAGGTCAGGCCCGGCGCGGGCGCTATCCCGAAACGACGCTCCCGGTCAGCACCCAGTTCTTGCCGTCGAAATACTGGAATTGCATCTGCTTGATCGAGCGGTAATCGGTCGGCGAGGTGTTGATGGTGATGCCGGGCAGCAGCATCGGCAGGGTGACATCGTGCAGGTTGGTCGCCTGTTTCATGATGTTCTCGCGGCTGAGATCGTTGCCGGCGGCCTTCAGGATTTTCTCGATCAGGATGCCGACCATATAGCCGCCCGAGGCGGCGAAGCTGTCGCGCACGTCGACCGCGGTGTCGTATTTCTTCACCCAGGCGATGAAAGCCTGAACGTCGGGATCGTTTTCCCAGGTCGGGCTCGTCGGGTCCTTTACATAGGTGGCGGTGTAGACGCCTTTGGAATTGTCGAGCCCGGCCGGTTGCAGCACCTGACTGATCGACGAGACGATAGAGGGAATGAAGATCTTCGGCTTCCAGCCGATCTCGGCCGCGTGACGGATCGCCTGCGCCGCGGCTTTCTGCGTCGCGAAGGCAAACAGCACATCGGCGTTGCTCGCTTGCAGGCTGACGATCTGCGAATCGATCGTCGGGTCGGACACCTCATAGCTTTGCTGCGCCACAATGGTCGCCCCGTTGCTCAGCGTCTCTTTCGCGCCGCGCAAAAAATCCTTGCCGAGATCGTCGTTCTGGAAGAGCACGGCGACCTTCGCGCCCGGCATCGTCGCACTGACGTTTTTGCCGATGAGCCGGCCCTCGGTATAGCTGCTCGGTGCGAAGCCGATGGTCCACGGCGATTTCTGCGGATCATAGAACGGCGCGGCGCCGGTCGCCGGGAAGAGTTGCGGCACTTTGCGATCGTTCAGATATTGCCGCACGGCGAGTTGCGTCGGCGTTCCGACTGAATCCGCCATGAACAACACGCCGTCTTGCTCGACCAGCTTGCGGGTCTGCTCGACGGTGCGTGGCGGCACGTAGCCGTCATCACCGGTGATGACTTTGATCTTGCGGCCGTTGATGCCGCCGTCCTCGGCATTGACCTTGTCGAAATAAGCGGCGAAGGATTTCGTCACCGTGCTCGCCGCGGAAACAGGACCGCTATAGGGGCCGGTCGAACCGATTGTCACGGCGGTATCGCTGGCGCCGGGCCCGTAATTCTTTTGCGCGAAGGCCGGCGTGATCGAAAGCGCGAGCAGCAAGCCCGCGGCAGCGGTGGTGCGAAAATTCATGTGTTTCTCTGAGATAAGATGAGACGAAGCGGAAGATCCTCGGCGATCAGGCGCGCCAGTAAGCGAAAGCCATCGCGTTGCCGGTGCCCGCCGGCGAGCGATAGCAGGGCACGTAGTCGAGCACTTTCATTTTGAGGCCGGCTTCGCGCATCGCGCCGCAGACCGGGATCCAGTTCTTGATTTCGGCGGTACCGCCCGAGGCGAAAAGCGAATCGTCGATTGCGGCGATAGCCCTGTCGTCGTTGGCCTCCATCGCGGCAAGCACGCCGCGGTCGAAATCTTCCTCGATCACATAATGGGTAAGACCGCCCGAGCCAATGAGCGCGACGCGCATATCGCCGGGAAAGGACATGATCGCGCGGCCGATGGCGCGGCCGAAATCGAAGCAGCGCGCCGCTTTCGGCCGGTTCGGCGGATAATGCGTGTTCACGAGCACCGGCACGATCGGGATCGGCTTATCCTCCATCACGCGCCGGAAGACATAGCCGAAAGCATGCGGCGCGCTGTTGGAGTTGCGCGGCCCGACCGGCAGCCTCTTCGATTGGCCGACATCGAAGCCCGAATCGATCAGCGAGCCGATGATGTGCTTGCCGAGCGCCGGATCGCAGGCATAGGTCGTGCGCGTCGGCGGTTTGTAGCCGATCTCGGCTGGCGCGATGCCGGGCGTGAGCTTCGCCAGCTCTTCCGGCGTGCGCGGATAATTGTCGATGCTGTCGCCCCAAAAGACGCTGAAGGCGGGGATGTTCTCGTCGGTGAAAATCTCGGCCTGATCGTTGCCGATCACCACCGCGACATCGGGCTTCGCTGTCTTATAGACATCCGCGATGGCGCCGATCGCGCGCTGGCAGCGCTCGAAATGCGCGCGCTTCGCTTCGGGCGTCAGATGCGGCGTGAAGTCCTGATCTTTGCGCGCCGCGAGCAGGGTTTCGTAATTGTAGGGCTTGCCGCGATACCAGTGTTGCGGGTTCTGGCGGTCGGCGGTCGCGCGCAACTCCCACTGCTCGGGCTGCAAGAAAAGCTGCGGTCCGTGCGATGTGCCGAGACCCAGAACCAATTTTGCCATGTGCGGCGCTCCTTCCCCTGCCGACATGGTGCGACGCGGCTCGCGAAGTTGCAAGAAGCTGCGCTACAATGGCCCTGCAAATCAAAATGGCCCTATAAATTAAAAAGACCGGCAAACGTGGCCAACCAATCGGCCACTCGCTTCGAGGGAGAACTAAATGCGCCGCAACATGACACGTCGGGCCGCCATGACGGCGATCGCCGGCTCGCTGGCGCTGTTGCGCATTCCGACGGCACGGGCGGCGGAGCCGCTTCGCGTCGGCAAAGCGGTGGTCGAGAATGTCGGCTTCATCCCGCTCGACGTCGGAATGGAGCTCGGCATCTTCCAAAAACACGGGCTCGCGATCGAGGAACTCAATTTCGCCGGCGGCGCGAAGATCGCTCAGGCGATGACGGCGGGCGCGCTCGATATCTCGCTCAGCGCCGGGCCCGATATGCAGTTCGTTGCCAAAGGTGCGCCGGAAATCGCCATCGGCTCGATCGCGGAATTTCCCGGCTACATGGCCTATGTCGTTGCGGCGAATTCCGGCGTTCACAGCATCGACGATTTGCGCGGCAAGAAGATCGGCATCACCAGCCCCGGCTCACTCACCGATTGGCTCGCCGAAGAGCTCGATCGCGTCAAAGGCTGGAGCGGCGAGGGCGATCGCGTGACCAAAGTTACAGTCGGCGGCGCAACGCCGGCGGTCATCGCCGCGCTGAAGACGGGCGCGGTGGATGCGAGCATCACCTCGACCCAGCTCGGCTTGCAGATGGGCGAGAACGGCGAAGGGCGGCTGCTGTTCGATTGCAGCGCCTATGTAGGGACGATCGAGCTCTACACGATGTTCGCCAACAAGACGCTCGCCGAGGGCAATCCCGATACGGTGCGGCGTTTCCTCGCCGCCTGGTACGAGACAGTCGACTTCATGAAGAGCCACAAAGCCGAGACCGTGGCGATTTCGGCGAAGGTGATGGGCCACACGCTGGCCGTGGAATCCGAAGTCTACGACCGGCTGGTCGGGCGATTGTCGAGCAACGGCAAATTCTCGCCGCAGGCGATCGAGACGCTCAAAGAGTCGTTCGTGGCAATGAAAAGTGTCGACAGATCTGTCGACATGGCAAAGCTTTATACTGAAGAATTCCTTCCCAAAACAGCGGCTTAGCTATTGTTCGGCCTCGACAAAGCTTGAATTTCCCCGCATCGGCGATTATGTTCTGCTGGTCAAACTTCTTTCGGGTCGGCTTCGGCACGGCATCTACCAGAAGCCGGTATCGTTCCTCCCAGATCGCTAGCTTGATCCGCCACGCTAAGGTGCGAGGCGGCACTTACTCCCTGGAAGGAATTCTATGTCGATCGGCACTGTCAAATGGTTCAACGCCACCAAGGGCTACGGCTTCATTCAGCCGGAGGACGGCGGTAAGGATGTGTTCGTTCACATCTCCGCCGTCGAGCGCTCGGGCATGGGCACTCTGTCGGAAGGTCAGCGCGTGAACTTCGAGCCTCAGCGCGACCAGCGTACCGGCAAGGTCGCTGCGGCGAACCTGACGAACGCCTAAGCTTACGGCTTTCGTTTGACTTCGAACGTTGCGGCTTCGGCCGCCCCGTTTGTTTTTGGGTTTGTTGTTTCGAGACCGTCACGAAAAAGAAAAGCGACACGCGCGTCTCCGTGTCGCCAGCAAAGAAAACGGGACCGGCGGTGATGCGCCGGTCCCGTTTCCGAAATCAGCCCTGCCGGATCAGGCGGGCATCTGGCCCATGAAGTCGCGCTTGCCGAGTTCGACGCCGTAATGGCGCAGGATGTCGTAAGCGGTCGTGGTGTGGAAATAGAAGTTCGGCAGCGCGTGGTGATAGAGCAGAACCCACGCCTTGAACGTGCGATCGTTCGGGCCGAGTTTCACGGTGACGCTGCTCTCTTCCTTGCCGTCGATCTCCGACGCGTTGAGGCCTTTGAGGAAGTCGACAGTTGTCGCGACCCGCGCCTTCAGATCGGCGATCGTCGCGCATTCTTTGAGGTCCGGAATTTGCGCACCGGCGATCCGGCCCGGCGCCAGCGCATGCGCGGTCGCTTGCTGGACCTGACGGCCAAACGGGAACATGTCCGGCGCCAGCCGCAGCTGCAGCAATAGGTTCGGATCGTATTTGCGTGATTCGGCGAAGGCCTGCGCCTTATCGAGGCAGCCGGACAACGCCGGCAAAAGCTGCGTGAACACTGGAACCGAGCCGCTATACATCGTGATCGCCATGGCGAGCGTTCCTCTCTCTTGGACGTAGGTTGAATCCCAAGTCGGACCTTAGCCGCGTTCCGGCGCAAGGTGAAGGGCGGGCAAAATTGGCGGCAGATTATGGGGGCAGGGATGCAGGGGCGCGGGTTTCAAAACCCGGCGCCGCGCCATAAATTGGGTCTCCACGCCGCTTCGTTCCCTGGGTTTGCCTGGATGCCGGTTCGCGTCTCGCGTCATAGTCTTTTGCTCGGGATCGTGTCTGCGGCACTGTTCATGCAGAATCTCGACGGCACCGTGATCACCACGGCGCTGCCGCAGATGGCGGTCTCCTTCGATACGACGGCCGTCCACCTCTCGATCGGCATTACCGCCTATATCCTCAGCCTGGCCGTTTTCATTCCGGTTAGCGGCTGGTTCGCCGACCGTTTCGGCGCGCGTACGATTTTCGGCACGGCGATCGCGGTGTTTACCCTCGGCTCGGTGCTGTGCGGGCTGTGCAATGGTGTGACGGAATTTGCGCTCTGCCGCGTGTTCCAGGGCTTGGGCGGCGCGATGATGATGCCGGTGGGACGGTTGGTGCTGTTCCGGGCTGTTGGTAAGTCCGGCTTCGTCCAAGCGCTCTCGACCCTCAGCATGACGGCCATGATCGGGCCGGTGCTCGGCCCGCCGATCGGCGGCTTCATCACCACCTATGCGAGCTGGCGCTGGATCTTCTTCTTCAATCTGCCGATCGGCCTTGTCGGGGCGGTGCTGGTCTTTCTCTTCATCGAGAATTACCGCGAGGAGGAAAGTCCCGCTTTCGACTGGATCGGCTTCATCTTCACCAGCATCTCGATCGCGACGCTCGTCCTCGATTGCGATTTCGTGGTGCAACCCGACATTCCGGCCATCATCACCGCGGGATTGTTCGTGCTTAGCCTCGTCTCGGGCGGTTTCGCCGCCTGGTACATGCTGCGCCGGGCCGAGCCGATCATCGATCTCAGCCTGCTCCGCATTCCTTCTTTCTTCGTCGGCGTCGCGGTCGGCGCGCTCTATCGCATCGGCGGTGGCGGCGTCAGCTATCTCATGGCGATCCTGCTGCAGGTGAGTATGGGCATGTCGGCGTTCGCCTCGGGCTCGATCACCCTGGCCGGCGCGCTGAGCTCGCTGACCATGAAAGCGGCGATCCCGCCCGTGTTGCGGCGCTGGGGCTTTCGCACCGTGCTGATCGGCAATGGCCTCATCAGCGCCGCCGCGGTCGCGGTTTGCGCTTTCATCACCACCTCGACGCCGGCTGTCGTCGTGTTCTTGATCCTGCTGATCGGCGGTTTCTTTCGCTCGCTGCAATTCACCAGTCTCACCACCTTGGCCTATGCCGATATTCCCAATTCCCGGACCAGCGCGGCGACCAGCTTCTCAAGCATGATGCAGCAGATCAATAACGGCCTCGGCGTGGCGGTGGCCGCCGTGCTGCTGCACGTGATGCAGCTCTTTCATACGGAAGGCGCGGGGACGGTCTCGATCGTCGATATCCGTGCGGTGTTCGTGACCATGTCGCTGATCGCACTTTCGGGCGTCGTCTTCTATATGCGGCTCACACCCGACGCCGGCGCCGAGGTCAGCGGCCATCGCGTCGGCGGTGTGTCCCCGGCTGCCGACGCCGAAACAGCCGACTGATGCGCCGCCGATGAGGCTGCCGATCCAGCCCTCTATGATCGTGCCGCTGATCGTGGCGACGGCGCTGTTCATGGAGAATCTCGACAGCACGATCATCACGACGGCGCTGCCGCAGATGGCGGTCACCTTCGATACGACGCCGATCCATCTCTCGATCGGCATCACCGCCTATGTCTTGAGCCTCGCGATCTTCATTCCGGTGAGCGGCTGGTTCGCCGACAAATTCGGCGCCAAGACCGTCTTTCGTACCGCGATCACGGTTTTCACCATCGGCTCGGTGCTCTGCGGCTTCTGCAACAATGTCGCCGAGCTCGCGGCCGCGCGGGTACTGCAAGGCATGGGCGGCGCGATGATGGTGCCGGTTGGCCGGCTGATCATGTTCCGCAGCGTCGTCAAATCGGAATTCGTCACGGCCATGGCCTATCTGACGATCCCCGCGATGATCGGTCCGACCTTGGGCCCGCCGATCGGCGGCTTCATCACCACCTATGCGAATTGGCGCTGGATCTTCTTCCTCAACGTGCCGATGGGGATTCTCGGCTTCTATCTCGTCTCGCGCTTCATCGAGAATTATCGCGAGCCCAACACGCCGCGCCTCGATTGGCCGGGCTTTCTGCTGACCGGCACTGCGCTCGCTTCCTTCGTCTATGTCTGCGATCTGGTCGAGCGGCCGCAGGTCGATTGGCGTTCGGTGGGGATCATCGGCGCGACCGCGATCGTCGCCGGCTTGCTCGCGGCCCGGCATTTGCGGCGCACGGAATATCCGGTGATCGATCCGTCCCTGCTGAAGATAGGCACTTTCCGTGCCAGCGTGCTCGGCGGCACCGTGTTCCGCGTCGGCACGTCGTCGCTCAATTATCTGCTGCCGATCCTGTTGCAGGTCGGGCTCGGCTACACCGCCTTCCTTTCGGGGTTGATGACCGTCGCTGCGGCCCTCGGCTCTTTCGCGATGAAGATCGCGGCGATCCCGATCCTCCGACGCTGGGGCTTCCGCACGGCGCTGACCGTCAACGCGTTGATCAGCGTCGTCGGTGTCGTGGTCTGCGTCGCCTTCAACGCGGCGATGGAACCGATCATCATCTTCACGATCATCCTGGTCGCCGGCTTCTTCCGCTCGTTGCAATACACGGCGCTCAACAGCATGGCCTTCGCCGATATTCCGGCGCCGCGCATGAGTGTGGCGTCGAGCTTCTCCAGCATGATGCAGCAGATCTCGAACGGCATGGGCGTCGCCTTCGCGGCGATGGCGCTCAATCTCGTGCTCGTGCTGCGCGGCGCCACGCAGGACGACATGGGACTTGGCGATATGCGCGTCACGTTCATACTCGAGGCGGTCGTGACATTGGCATCGGCCTATTGGTTCTCGCGGCTGGAGCCCGATGCCGGCGCCGAAGTCAGCGGCCATCGCGCTCCCGCCGAATAATACAATGGCTTAGGGAGCGCGCTTTCGTGCCGCCGCGAAATTGGCTAGGCATGCAGCCATCCTGAAGGGGGAAATTGATGCGGAAATCCTGGCGCGGTCTCGTCGCCGCTCTGCTGTTATTGTCGTCCGCCGCGATAGCGCCGGCGATGGGTCAGACACTTCCGCCGATCAAGGTCGGGCTGGGGCCTGCGGTCGATTTCCTCCCGGCTTTCGTTGCTCGCGATCAAGGGATCTTCGCCAAGCACGGGCTCGACGTGACCTTGCAGATCGTGCCGACGCCGTCCGTCGTGCCGCAGATGCTGGTCTCGGACGGGGTGCAGATCGCCTATGCGACGGCGCCCAATCTGCTGCTCGCCGATGAAGGCGGGCTCGATCTCGTTGCCGTCGCCGGCGGCGCGCGGCTGGTCAAAAGCAACGCGAAGATCAGCTTCGTTGCGCGCACCGGCGTGACCGTCGAAAAGGCCGAAGATCTGAAGGGCCGTCGGGTCGGCGTACCCGGCTTCAACAGCGTCATCGACATGTTCCTGCGCAAATGGCTGATGACGCATAACGTGCCGGTGGCGCAGGTGAGCATCGTCGAGACGCCGCTGCTCCAGATGGGCGATCTGCTCAAATCGGGCCAGATCGATGTGTCGACGCCGATCGAGCCGATCCGCGGCCGCATCATCGCCTCGGGCGCGGCGACGCGTTCGCTCGATTTCTTTTCCGAGGTCAATCCCGATGTGATCGGCTCGATCTGGATGTCGACGCGCGACTGGGCGGGGAAGCATAAAGCCGAGGTCGCAGCTTTCCGCGCTTCGATCCTCGACGGTATCGCCTATATCAACGCGAATCCGGACGAGGCGCGCGCGATCGAGCAGAAGGACATCGGCTTCGTCGATCCGACGGCGATGGCGAGCTTCGCGACGACGCTCGATGCCAAGGATTTCGATTTCGTCGCCAAGCTCGCCGTCGAGCTCGGCGTGATGAAGCAGCCGATCGACGCCGCGAAGCTGATCGCCCCGTAAGAACTAACCGCGGGCGAGGCGTCGTTCGACCAAGCGCGCGAAAAGGCTCGCGCCGAAGGGCAGTGCCGCGTCGTTGAAATCGTAGCCGGGGTTGTGGACCTCGCAGCCGCCTTCGCCGTCGCCATTGCCGATATGGATGTATGCGCCGGGGCGGTGCTCTAGCATGTAGGCGAAGTCTTCCGAGGCCATGGTGAGGCCGCCGGCGCGATCGACGTTCTCGCTGCCCACCATTTCGCCGGCGCAATCGGCGATGAATTGCGCCGCGTCGCCGTCGTTGACGAGCGGCGGGAAGATCACGCGGAAATCGAGCGACGCGGTCGCGCCCATGCCGCCGGCCACGCCTTCGGCGATCTTGCGCATGCGTGTCTCGATGAGGCTCAGCGTTTCGCGGCTGAAGGCGCGCGCTGTGCCGCGCAACACGGCGGAAGCGGGGATGACGTTGTAGGCATCGCCGCCGTGGATTTGCGTGATGCTGAGCACCGCGGTGTCCTGCGGCCTCACGTTGCGCGCCACGATGCTTTGCAGCGCGGTTGTGATGTGGCTGGCGACGAGCACCGGATCGATGCCGGATTCCGGCCTGGCGCCATGCGCGCCGCGCCCTTCGACGGCGATGTCGAAATAGGCGCCGCCCGCCATCGCCGGTCCGGTGCGAACGGCGAATTTGCCGATGCCGAGGCCCGGCCGGTTATGCATGCCGAAGATGATATCGCTCGGGAAACGCTCGAAGAGTTTGTCCTCGACCATCGCCTTGGCGCCGCCGAGCGCTTCTTCGGCAGGCTGAAAGATGAAATTCACCGTGCCGTCGAAGTTGCGCGTCTCGGCCAGATACCGGGCCGCGCCGAGCAGCATCGTCGTGTGGCCGTCATGGCCGCAGGCATGCATGCGGCCGTCATTCTGCGAGCGATAATCGAAGCGGTTGGTCTCGCGGATCGGCAGCGCATCCATATCGGCGCGCAGGCCGATGGTCTTGGGTCCGTTGCCTTGGCGCAGCACGCCGACGACGCCGGTGCGGCCGACATGGCGATGCACCTCGCAGCCGAAGCGCGCGAGCTGCTCGGCGACGAAACCGCCGGTGCGCTCTTCCTCGAAGCCGAGCTCGGGATGCGCGTGGATATCGCGCCGCCAGCGCGTCAGCTCGTCGGCATGCTCGACGATACGCGGGATCGCCGGCATCGGCTTACACCGCCTTAAGCGCCGGCTTGTCCTTCTCCGGCAGATCCCCCTTTTCGGGTAAGTCCATGGCCGCTTCCATCGCCGGGAAGTCGGGCACCGAGCCCCACATGCAGAACGAGGTCAGGGTCGGCGCGAATTGGCGCGGGCGATAGGTCGCCTCGTCTTCCGGCTGGATGTGCTTCACGCCGCAAGAATACTCGTAGACCATATTGTCGGGGCCATAGAAATAGACCATTACCGCGGTCGACAGCGGGTGGCGGCCCGGACCCCAGGCGATCTTCACGCCCTGTTGCTTCAGGAAGTAATAAGACTTCATCACGTCGTCGATATCTTCGACCTGATGATTGATGTGCTGCACGCCGGGCTTGGGCGAGGGGAACATCGCGATCGAATGATGGCAGGTGCTGATGCGCAACAGCGGCGCATCGCCGAGCCAATCCGAGACCCGCGCGCTCATCAGCTTCGTCCAATATCCTTCGTCGCGAACCGGATTGCTGGAATTGAGGCCGATATGGCTGAAATGGGTGATGCCGGCGTCGCGCGCCGGGAAATAGCGCACGCCGCTGTGATAGGGCCGCGCCACGATCTCGATCTTGTTGCCGCTCGGGTCGCGCGTCTGGATGACGCCGCGGGCGCGCCGCTTCTCGCTGTCCTCTTTGGTGGCGAGGCTCGCACCATAGCCGGCATTCTCGAGCGCCGCGCCGACGGCGTCGAAATCGGCCGGGTCCTTCAGGTCGAAGCCGATCGTATGGTCGCTCGGATCGCCCTCGAAATAGACGAGGGTGTGATCGCGCGTGTCGCCGCGCACCGGCACGGTATCGCTGCGGAAATAAGCGGATTTTCCTTCGCGGCCGACGAGCTGCAGGCCGAGGATCTTGGTGGCGTAATCGACCGCGCCTTCGAGGTCGCGCGTGCCGAGCCGGACGTAGCGGATATCTTGCAGATTGATCATGGCGAACCCTCCGCCCGGCCCTCGCTTAAATCAGAGCGGCCAGGCAAAGGGTTGTTAGCACGAGCCGATTGTCAGCGCGAGGCGGTGGTCTTCGGCAGATAGAGACCGAAGGTCCGGCCGGGGAAGCCGGCGGCGTCGAAATAACGCGTACCCTGGGCTTCCTGATAGGTCAGCACCGTCGCGAGGCCATCGCCGCCGGCGGGGCCGCGGACCACGCCGCTGCTGACCTTCGGCACCGCGCCGCCTTGCATCGCCTCGCTGATCACGCGGCCTTGCAGCTTGCCTTTGGCGGCGATCTTGAGACCCAGCACATGCGCCAGGGTCTTGCCGATATCGGCGTTGCTGACCGGCGCCGGATCGGCGAAGCCGGCTTTGAAATCGGGACCGATGGCCGCCATGAAGTTCAGTGTCTCGCCGCGGCTGAAGCTGCCATGCTGACCCTGACCTTGTTGCAGCGGCGTGTCGGCGATGTCGACCGTGCAATTCGTCGGGATGGCGCAGCCGCTGGTATAGGATCGGAAATTCACGACGATCGACGGCACCGGCATCACCGCATTGCCGTGCAGGCCGATGGCGCTGAGCGGCAGGGTGCCCGGGATCTTGCCGAAGCGGTCGTCGACGAAGAGGCCGCTGACGTAATCCTCTTTGAGCAGCGCGGCGACGGCACGCTGGGCCAGCTGGCGGTTGCCGCTTGGGATATAGACGAGATCGGAGCCGCCATTCGCGGCGACGACGAAATCGGGATGCGCCGGGTTCTTGCCGATGATCGCGCTGCCGGCTTTCGGGTGCTGGCCGGCGGCGATCGGCGCGTCGCTGTCGCTCGGGTCGATCAGCGGCGAACCCATGGCGGCGGCGATATCGAGCGCGAGGAAGCCCGGCGGCAGCAGACCCTCGGGCACATCGGCGTAATGCGTATGCGCCGCGGCGCTGGTCTTGCTCTCTTTCGAGATCGTCATGAAGCCGTGATCGGCCGACACGACGATGTCGGTGTTGGCGCTGAGGCCGAGTTGATCGAGCGTCGCGCGCAGTCTCGCCAGATCGTCATCCGCGTTCTTGATCGCGGCGAGCGAGGTCGGGCCATTGATGCCGGGCACGATCTTGCCCAGGCTGTCGCCTTGATTGTGCTGCGAGCCGTCGGGATCGCGCGACCAGAAGACCAGGACGAAGGGCTGATTGCGCGCCTTGAACATCGGCAGCACGACCTTGGTCGCGACATCGACGAAATAATTCTGCTGCGTGACATTGGCGACGGTCGTGCCCGGCTTCGACATCGTGCCGGTCTCGCCATTGGCGCCGCGCGACGGCGCGGCGAGCGGCAGCGACGCTTGCTTCAGCGCATCGCTCACCTCGGGCGCCAGCGGAATGCCGGTCGCGGAACCGGTCGCATCGTCGACGATGATGGTCGGCGCGCCGGCACGATCGATATGATCGAAAATCAGGATCGGGCCGACTTTGCCGATAGCGGCGGTGCTGAGACCGGCGCTGCGCGCGGCCGAGAGCAGCGCCGTCTCGTCGAGGAAATTGCCGCCATTGTGCTGATCGACGCTGCCCAGCACCGCGTCGTTCTCAAGGGTCGGCGTCACGCCCGCGTTGCCGGCGGCGACGTTGTAGCCCGTGTAGACGACATTGCTGAAGACGCCGGTATCGCCGAACCAATGACCGGTCGCCAGGGCCGACGCGTTGGGCATGGTAAAGGTCGGGAACAGCGAATGGCTGTTCTGGAAATTGACGCCCTGATCGCGGATCGCCGCCATGGTCGGCGCGTTCTCCGGCGTCACCATCTTGGCGCGCATGCCGTCGGGCACAAAGAGAATGAGATTGTGCGGCTTGTCGGCGGCTTGCGCCTGCGCGCTGACCGTGAGTGCCGCGATTGCCGTCAGAACGATGTGCCAGTGCCGCATGGATTTCCCCTCTGTTGCGGCGACCCTAGCAATCGCAAAAGTCAGTTTTGTGACACTCTAATATGGTGACAGGGATTCGGCTTCCTCGACGGTGACGATCATGCGGCCGATCGGCCACAGCGCGATCGCCGCCAGCTTGATATGCGCCCAGGCGAAGGGGATGCCGATGATGGTGATCGCCAGCGCCAGCGCGTTGATGAGATGGAGGATCGCCAGCCACCACCCCGCGAGGATCAACCAGATGAGATTGCCGAGCACGCCGAGCGGACCCGTGCCGATATCCTCGCGGCCGGTGAACCGCGCCCGCGATACCGCGCGATGGCCGAAGGGCAGGAAGGTATAGAGCGCGATGTTGAAGGCGGCGCGGGCCCAGGGCAGGCCGATGATGGTGATCGCCATGATTACCGCGCCCAGAATCCATGCCGCGGCCGTCCAGAGGCCACCGGTGAAGATCCAAAGCACGTTGAGGAGTAAACGGAGAAGGGGCATGGATGGATAACGATTGGGCGGGGGAGATTATCCAAGCTGCCCCCAGCCGAAGCCGCCAATCCCCGCGCCAATGACCGCGAGCGTCTTCTGATCCACACCGTCGCGCCCCTTACTAGGCAGGCCTCGCGCGCGTGCCTACGTTTGTTGGAGTTTGCGAGCCGCCCGAAACCATGCTAGGCGGTGGCCCCGGCACGGCGCCCGATTCCTCAAAAAGCTTATGGATATCAATTAGATGGCCGCTTATCAGTATATCTACGTCATGAAGAATCTCGGGAAAACTTATCCCGGCGGCCGCGAGGTGCTCAAAGACATCCGTCTGTCTTTCCTGCCCGGCGCGAAGATCGGCGTGCTCGGCGCGAACGGCGCCGGTAAATCGACGCTGTTGAAGATCATGGCCGGTGTCGAGAAGAATTTCAGCGGCGAGGCGTGGTCGGCCGAAGGCGTCACGGTCGGCTATCTCTCGCAAGAGCCCGAGCTCGATGCGGGCAAGGATGTCGCCGGCAACGTCACCGAGGGCCTCAGCGAGATCAAAGCTTTGCTCGAGCGGTTCGAAGAGGTCAGCGCCAAATTCGGCGAAGAGCTCGACGACGACGAGATGAACGCGCTCATTGCCGAGCAAGGCGAGTTGCAAGAGCAGATCGACGCGGCGAATGGCTGGGAGCTCGATCGCACCGTCGAGATCGCGATGGACGCGCTGCGCTGCCCGCCGGGCGACGCCGATGTGACGAAGCTGTCGGGCGGCGAGCGCCGCCGCGTCGCACTCTGCCGGCTGCTGCTGCAGAAGCCCGATCTCTTGCTGCTTGACGAGCCGACCAATCATCTCGACGCCGAATCCGTCGCGTGGTTGCAGCGCTTCCTCCACGATTACGCAGGCACCGTCGTGACGGTGACGCACGATCGTTACTTCCTCGACGAAGTCGCGGGCTGGATCCTCGAATTGGATCGCGGCCAGGGTATTCCCTATCAGGGCAACTACACCGGCTGGCTCGAGCAGAAGCAGAAGCGCCTCGAGCAAGAGGGCAAGCAGGAAGAAGCGCGCCAGCGCACGCTCGAGCGCGAGCTCGATTGGGTCAAGCAAAGCCCGCGTGCGCGCCAGGCGAAGAGCAAGGCGCGTCTTGCCGCGTACGATCAACTCGTCGCGCAGAGCCGCGAGAAGGCGCCCGAGAGCGTGCAGATCGTGTTGCCGCCGGGCCCGCGTCTCGGCGACGTCGTCATCGATGCCGAGCATATCGCCAAGGCCTATGGCGATCGGTTGCTGATCGACGATCTATCTTTCCGTCTGCCGCCCGGCGGCATCGTTGGCATCATCGGCGCGAATGGCGCCGGTAAGACGACGCTTTTCCGCATGATCACCGAACAGGAAAAGCCCGATGGCGGCAGCTTCAAGGTCGGCGAGACCGTGAAGCTCGGCTATGTCGATCAATCTCGCGATACGCTCAATCCAACCAAGACCGTGTGGGAAGAGATCTCCGACGGCAACGACGAGCTCGATCTTGGCCGCCGCAAGATGCCGTCGCGCGCTTATGTCTCGCTGTTCAATTTCCGTGGATCCGACCAACAGAAAAAGGTCGGACAGCTATCGGGCGGCGAGCGCAATCGCGTGCATCTGGCCAAGATGTTGAAGACCGCGTCGAACGTCATTCTGCTCGACGAGCCGACCAACGATCTCGATGTCGATACATTGCGCGCGCTGGAAGAGGCGCTCTTGGATTTCGCGGGTTGCGCGGTGGTGATCACCCATGATCGCTGGTTCCTCGACCGTATCGCGACGCACATCCTCGCTTTCGAGGGCGATAGCCATGTCGAATGGTTCGAGGGCAATTACCAGGATTACGAGGCCGACAAGAAGCGCCGCCTCGGCGCCGATGCGGAGCAGCCGCACCGTCTCAAGTACAAGCCGCTGACGCGCGCTTAAAGAGCCGCGCGCCGATAGCGCGTCGGCGCCGATGCCGAGGCGTTATTTGCCGGCGGGCGCGGCGGCCGCGCCTCTGATCTTGTCCTGCATCGCCTTGTTGAGGCCTTCGATCGTGCCGCCGTTGCGATCGGCGACGGCGGCGATCTCATCGCGCTGCGTCAAAGCCATGCTCACGCCTTCCACCGAGACGTCGACGACCGCGTAGTCGTTGTCGCTATTCTTGCGCACGACCCATTCGACCTTCGCCGGCGGCGCGCCGTTCGGGCTGACGAATTGGCTGGTGACGACAGTCGTGGTCGGCGCCTCGTTGCGCGTACCGGTCACCTGGATCTTCTCACCGCCGTATTGGCTGAAGCGTGCCGAATAAGTACGCACGATCCATTCCTCGAAAAGCTGGCTGAATTGCTTGCGCTGATCGTCCGTCGCCGCATTCCAGTAGCGGCCGAGGACGAACCGCGAAATGCGCGGGATATCGAATCCGTCCTGCAGCAGCGCGCGGAATTTCGCCTCACGCTGATCGGGTGTCTCGCTCTTGTCGACGATGACGCTGACCGCCTGGGAGGCGAGCTGGCTGATGAGGGCCGAGGGGTCGGCCGCCTGCATCGCCTGTGCGTTGCCGCTCAGCAGCGTGAGGGCGAGCACGGCCGCCGAGAAAAACGCCGGAAAACGAAGCTTCATCGTGGCTGATCCCCTATTGGCGAAAGAGGCTACTGGCGAAAGAGGCGGCTGGCAAAATCGGCTGGCGAGCATAATTCCGGCTCAAAACCGGGACAAGCCCTGGCGAAGCCTTTGGAGCCACGAGGATTTGGTCCCGACAAAGGACTGATTGACCGTATACATAAAGATATGTCTATATAGAAAAATAACAAAATCGGCGAGCTAACATGGAATCCGTCCTCAACAGCTTACGTGCCGTCGCAGAATCGACCCGGCTGAGGTTGCTGCTGCTTTGCGCCAAGGGCGAGCTGACGGTGACCGAGCTCACCGACATCCTCGGCCAGAGCCAGCCGCGGGTGTCGCGTCATCTGAAGCTGCTGTGCGATGCCGGCTTGCTCGACCGGTTTCGCGAGGGGACCTGGGTCTATTACCGGCTGGCGGCACGCGGCCGCGCCGCCGAGCTGGCGCGGCAAATCTGCGCCGCCGTGCCCAGCGACGACGCGACGGTGGCGCTCGATCAGGCGCGGCTCGACACGGTGAAGCGCCAGCGCGCCGATACGGCCAACGCCTATTTCCGCGCCAATGCCGAGCAATGGGACCAGATCCGCTCGCTCCACATCGACGAGCGTGAGGTCGAGGCGGCCGTGCTCGAAGCGCTCGGCGGCCGTGCTATCGGCGATCTGCTCGATCTCGGTACCGGCACCGGCCGCATGCTCGAGATCGCGGCGCCGCGGGTCGAGCGCGCGATGGGCATCGACCTGTCGCGCGAAATGCTGGCGATGGCGCGCGCCAATCTCGAGAAAGCGAATCTGCATAATTGCATGATCCGCCAGGGCGACATCTTTCAGCTGCCCTTTGCCGATCAGAGCTTCGATGCCGCGATTTTTCACCAGGTCCTGCATTACGCCGACCGGCCGTCGCTCGCCGTTGCCGAAGCCGCACGCGTGGTGCGGCCGGAAGGGCGATTGGTGATCGTCGATTTCGCGCCGCATGCGCTCGAATTCCTGCGCGAGGACCATGCGCATCGCCGTCTCGGCTTTGCCGACGCGGAGATTTCCGATTGGTGCCGCGAGGCCGGGCTCGTGCCAGAGTCGGTGCGACATCTCGTCGGGCAGCCGCTGACGGTGTCGATCTGGGTGGCGTGGCGCGCGCGCGACGCGAAGGTGCTCGATAAGCCGGCGGAAGGACGCGGCTCGCCGCGCGCGGCGTCATCATGAGCGCGCTCGATGTTTCGTTCGAATTCTTTCCGCCCAAGACGGCCACGCTGGAGCACACCCTGTGGCACGCGATCACAAGGCTGGCGCCGCTCGGCCCGCGCTTCGTCTCGGTGACCTATGGCGCGGGCGGCTCGACGCGCGAGCGCACGCATGCGACGGTCGCACGCATTCGCAGCGAAACCACGCTGGAACCGGCCGCGCATCTCACCTGCGTCGGCGCAAGCCGCGACGCGATCGATAGGGTGGCGCAGGGTTATTGGGATGCCGGCATCCGCCACATTGTCGCACTGCGCGGCGACCCACCGGCCGGCGCGGGCGGCTGGACGCCGTGCCCCAACGGCTATGCGCGCGCGGCCGATCTCGTCGCGGGCTTAAAGCGCATCGCCGATTTCGAAATCAGCGTCGCCGCCTATCCCGAGACGCATCCGGAAGCGATCAGCGCAGCCGCGGATCTCGACAATCTCAAGCGCAAGCTCGATGCCGGCGCGACGCGCGCGATCACGCAATTCTTTTTCGACGTCGATTGCTATCTGCACTTTCGTGACCGCGTCGCGGCGGCTTCTATCACCGCGCCGATCGTCCCCGGCATCCTGCCGATCGCCGATTTCGCGCAGGCGAAGAAATTCGCGACGGCCTGCGGTGCCTCGATGCCGGTCCGGCTCGAATCGGAGTTTGGCGATGCGGGCGACGATCCGCGTCGGCGCGCCGCTGTATCGGAGCGGGTTGCCGTGGCGCAGTGCCGGCGTCTTATCGCGGCCGGCAGCGACGCGCTGCATTTCTACACGCTCAACCGTGCCGAGCTGGTCGGTGCGATCTGCGCATCGCTTGGCATCGGTGCGCCGACCATCGCGCTCGCGGAGTGAACGATGGCGCATATTCTCGATGTCTTGTCGGACCAGGTCCTGCTCTGCGACGGCGCGATCGGTACCCGTGTTCAAGCTTTGCCGCTGCAGCTCGACGCGGATTTTCAGGGCCATGAGAATTGCCCGGAAATCCTCAATGAGAGCCGGCCCGACCTCGTCCTCGGCATTCATCGGAGTTATCTCGAAGCCGGCGCCGATGCGATTCAGACCAACAGCTTTGGCGGCTCGCCCTTGACTTTGGGCGAATTCGGCATTGCCGACAAAGCCCATGCGCTTAACTATCGCGCGGCCGAATTGGCACGCGAAGCTGTCGCCGACTTCGCTGCCGACGGCAAGACGCGCTTTGTCATCGGCGCGGTCGGTCCGGGCACACGGCTGCCGTCGCTCGGTCATATCGATTACGATTCGCTCGAAGCCGCGCTCATTGTGCAATGTTGCGGGCTGATCGAGGGCGGCGTCGATGCGATCCTGATCGAGACGTGTCAGGACACGCTGCAGATCAAAGCCGCGGTCAATGCCGCGAAAGCGGCGCGCAAGGCCGCGCGCGGCGAGCAGCCGATCTTCGTGCAGATGACGGTCGAGACGACGGGTACGCTGCTGGTCGGCGCCGATGTCGCCGCGGCGATGACGGTGATCGACGCGCTCGACGTGCCGTTGCTCGGCTTCAATTGCGCCACCGGTCCGCAAGAAATGGCGGAGCATGTGAAGCTGCTGTCGGAGAACTGGTCGGGTCGCATCTCGGTGCAGCCCAATGCCGGCCTGCCCGAATTACGTCGTGGGCACGCGCATTATCCGCTGAGGCCGCAAGAGCTCGCGCATTGGCAGGAACGCTTCGTCATCGAGGACGGCGTCAGTCTCATCGGCGGCTGTTGCGGCACCGAGACCGAGCATATCGGCGCGCTCGACGCGATGTTGCGCCGCCTCGCGAATGAAGGCGCGCGGCCGCGCGGCAAGGAACGGCGCAGCGTCTTCGTGCCGGCGGTCGCCTCGCTCTATGCGCAAACCGCGCTACGGCAGGAGAACGCTTATCTCTCGATCGGCGAGCGTTGCAATGCCAATGGCTCGAAGCGCTTCCGCCAGGCGCAAGAAAAAGGCGATTGGGACGATTGCGTTGCCTTGGCGCGCGAGCAGTTGAAAGAAGGCTCGCACGCGCTCGATGTCTGTACAGCTTTTGTCGGCCGCGACGAAAAGGCCGAAATGCTCGAAGTCGTCGGCCGGATGCGCGGCGCTGTCGCGGCGCCGCTCGTCGTCGACAGTACCGAGCTGCCCGTGCTCGAATCGGCGCTCAAGCTTTATGGGGGCAAACCGATCCTCAATTCGATCAATTTCGAAGATGGGGAAGAACCGGCGGCCAAGCGGCTCGATCTCGCGCGCCGCTTCGGCGCGGCGGTGATCGCGTTGACCATCGACGAGCAGGGTATGGCAAAGGAAGCGACGCGCAAAGTGGAGATCGCCCAGCGCCTGCGCGATTTCGCCTGCGACCGCCATGGCCTGAAGCCAAGCGACCTGCTGATCGATCCGCTCACCTTCACGATCTGTACCGGCAATGCCGACGACCGCAAGCTCGGCGTGGAGACGCTGGATGGGATCGAGCAGATTTCGCGCGCGCTTCCCGATTGCCAAATTCTCCTCGGTCTCTCAAACATCTCTTTCGGCCTCAATCCGCCGGCGCGCGCGGTGCTGAATTCGGTTTATCTCGATCACGCCCTGAAACGCGGCCTCACGGCGGCGATCCTCCACGTCTCGAAGATCGTCCCGTCGCATGCAATCCCAGCAACCGAGCGCGAAGCGGCCGAGGATCTGATCTTCGATCGTTGGCGCAACGGCATCGATCCGCTGCAAGCCTTCATCGGCCTCTTCAAGGATCGCAACGCGGTCGAGGCGAAGAAGAAAGAGCGGCCGACCGAGCTCGGCCCGCGCCTGGCGCAGCGCATCGTCGATGGCGATCGCCAGGGGCTCGATGAGGATCTGGCGCTGGCGCTCAAAACCCATCCGCCGCTCGAGATCATCAACACCTTCTTGCTCGACGGCATGAAAGCGGTCGGGGAACTCTTTGGCGCCGGCAAGATGCAATTGCCTTTCGTGCTGCAGTCGGCCGAGACGATGAAAACCGCCGTCGCTTATCTCGAGCCGTTCATGGAGAAGGCCGAAGGCCATCAGCGCGGCACGATCGTGCTCGCGACGGTGAAGGGCGATGTCCACGATATCGGCAAGAATCTCGTCGACATCATCCTCACCAACAACGGCTACAGGGTCGTCAATCTCGGCATCAAGCAGCCGCTCTCGGCGATCCTCGACGCCGCGGAAAAGCACAAAGCCGACGCCATCGGCATGTCGGGGCTGCTGGTCAAGTCGACCGTGGTGATGCGCGAGAACCTTGAAGAGATGACCCGCCAGGGTCTCAACGTCCCGGTGATGCTCGGCGGCGCGGCGCTGACGCGGCGCTATGTCGAAGAGGATTGTCGGCAATCCTATGGCGGCGGTCGCGTCGCCTACGCCGGCGATGCGTTCGACGGGCTCGGCCTCATGGAGAAGATCGTCGGCGATAAATTCGACGATTACCTCGCCGCGCGCCAGGCCGAGAGCGCGGCCAAGCCGGTCAATCAGCGCCGCAAGCTCGGTCGCGCCGCCGATCCCAAGCCGCTGCGCCCGGTCGATGTCGAAGAAATCAGGCTGCGCCGGGCCGAGCTGCATCGTGGCGTGCCGGTGTCCGCGCCGCCATTCTGGGGCGCTCAGATCATCAGCCAAGTGCCGGTGAAGGCGCTCGTGCCCTATCTCAACGAGCGCATGCTCTATCAATTCCAATGGGGCTTTCACAAGGACGGGCGCTCGCTCGATGAATTCATGGATTGGGCGCATCGCGCGCTGCGGCCGGTGCTGAAACGCATGCTCGATCTCATCGAGGCGGACGACATTTTGCACCCGCAAGCGTGCTACGGCTATTGGCGCGCCGCGAGCGAGGGCAACGACATTGTGCTTTTCGGCGACAACGGCAAGAGTGAGGTCGCCCGCTTCGCGTTGCCGCGCCAGAACAAGGAGGGCGGGCTGTGCATCGCCGATTTCCTGCGCGACATCGACGATGCCGAACGCGATGTGATCGGCTTGCAACTCGTCACGATGGGCGGCCGTGCTTCGGACACGGCGCGGCGATGGTTCGACGAGAACCGCTACCAGGATTACCTCTATCTCCATGGACTTTCTGTGGAGATGGCCGAGGCGCTCGCGGAATACGTCCACAAACGCATCCGTGCCGAGCTCGGCTTCGCCGCCGAGGAGCCGCGCGAGATGCGCGCGTTGTTGCAGAACGCCTATCGCGGCTGCCGCTATTCCTTCGGCTATCCGGCGTGTCCCGATCTCGCCGATCAGCGGCAATTGCTGACGCTGCTGCGCGCCGAGGAGATCGGCGTCGTCCTATCGGAAGAAGATCAGCTCGAGCCGGAGCAATCGACCTCGGCGATCGTGCTCGTTCATCCGCAGGCGAAGTATTTCTCGGTTTAGCGGCGGATGCCGATCTTGCGCCCGAGCTGCGGCGGCGCCGGCAACAGCCGGTGCTCGGCAAGCATCGCCTCCACCTTGGCGAAGACGTCGTCGGGCAGCGGCGCCGATTTCGGTCCCGCCATATCGACATGCAGCCCCATCACCTCAATGGTGGCCGAGAGCTCGTTGTCCTTCTCCCGCGTCATGGCGTGGAAAAGATGCAGCCGCTTGCGGTCGGCATCGATCAGCCGTGTCGCGATCGCGAATTCATCGCCCTGGCGCAGTTCGCGCTCGTAGGTGACATGGGCTTCGAGGGCGAAAACCGAATGATGAGTGGCGCGGCGATAGGCCTCGCCGACGCCGAGATAGTCGAAGAGCCGGTCCGTCGCGCGGTCGAAGGCGAGCACGTAATAGGCCACGTTCATATGGCCGTTGTAATCGATCCACTCCGGGGCGACGCTGGCGCGATAGGACGGGTAGGGCGGGCTGGGCATTGACATCCTTTAATTTCGGCTCGCGATCATAGACGACACGGACGAGTAATCCCCGCAATTCGCGCTTTATTCACAGAAATTCACGAAATCGAAGTGTGGCTGTTACCGAACCGTTAAGCAATCGCGCGTAGAACGACTGAATCAGGCGATACCATTGCGAAAGCGCTGAAATTCAGGCGCTTTTTTGACGTCGCGGAGGGTGACAATCGATGGCCGGTGCTTCCGCTCCTAGCCTAGCCACGAAAACGGCAGAGGCGGCGTGCAAGGCGATGGCGACCCATGCGGTCACGCCGACACCGCACAACTACACCGTCTGGTACAGCTACATTGCTGGGACGATGCCGACGCTGAGACAGGCGATAGACGCGCTGCTCGCCAAGCAGACCACGTTTACCGACGGCATCAACGCCGATCTCTATAAGCGCTATTTCGGCGGTGCCGAAGATCATGTCGATGTGATCGAGACCGGCGGTCGTTTGCAGGCGGTGATCGATCAGGTCAGCCGCTATCTCGACGATCATACCGGCGAGATCGGCAGCTTCGGGAATACGCTCGATAACATCTCGACCGCGATGGGACGCTCGCAGTCGCAGGAGAGGGTCCGCGCGCTGGTTGCTGATCTTGTCAGAGAGACGCAGTCAATGGCGCAACGCAACCAGAATCTCGAAAGCCGGCTCGGTCGCATCGCCAATGAGGTCACGGAGCTGCGCGAGAATCTTCAGATTGTGACGCGCGAAGCGTTGACCGACGCGCTTACCGGCATTCCCAACCGCAAATTCTTCGATACACGGCTGCAAGAAGCGGCGCGCGAAGCGCTCAGCGAGGGCGAGGCGATGAGCCTCGTGCTGTGCGATATCGATCACTTCAAGCGTTTCAACGATAGCTTCGGCCATCAGGTTGGCGATCAGGTGCTGCGTCTTGTCGCACGCACGTTGTCCGATTCGGTCAAAGGCCGCGATACGCCGGCGCGTTTCGGCGGCGAGGAATTCGCGATCATTCTGCCGCGCACCAATCTGCAGCAGGGGGCCATCGTTGCCGATCAGATCCGCAACGGCGTGATGCGGCGGCGCTTCGTCGGCAAAGATACGCGCGACGATTACGGCGGTGTCACGCTGTCTTTCGGCGTCGCCCAATATCGCGCGAATGAGGATCTAGCGGATCTTGTCGGCCGTGCCGATGCGGCGCTCTATCACGCCAAGCACGAAGGCCGCAATCGCGTCTCGACTGAGATCAACGCCGGCGATCTGGCGCGCGCGTCCTGATCGCTAAGGACCGCGTCGGCTTAGCCCGGCAAAAGCGGCAGCCAGCCGGTCCAGGCTAGCCACACGATCGCGAAAAACAACGAGATCAGCGTGAACGGAACGCCGGCACGCGCATATTCCGCAAACGTGATGTTGACGCCAAGCGCTTCGGCGCGCTCCACCGCGATCAAGCTGGCGAAAGAGCCGAGCAAGGTCAGATTGGCGGCGAGCGAGGACAGCACCGCGAAAGCATAAAGCGGTCCCTGCGGCGGGTTCGGCCAGATCTGCAGCAACAGGATCGCGGTCGGCGTGTTGCCGATCGTGTTGCTCGTCACCAGCACGAAGGGCGTCAGCAGCAGCAGATTGGTCGGCATCAGGTGGTGATCCTGCAGCCATGAGACGAAGGTCCACGGCATGCCGGTATCGGCAAGCGCCCCAGTCACCGCGAAGAGACAGACGAACAGCACCAGCAGCGGCCAATCGAGCGCCGCGATCATCACGCGATTGGTAAAGCGGCGATTGGTCAGCAGCGCCGCTGCGATCAGCAAGCCGCCGACTTCGCGTGGCAGCGGTGTCGCGAACAGCATGAGCAGCAGCGCCATGCCGGCAAGGCCTTTCCAGGTCTGGATCCGGTCATGCGGATGCCGCGGCACATCGGCCACGCCGCCGAGCGGCACCCGCGCCTCGAGCCGGTCGCGCCACAGGAACCAGGTCACGCCGAAGACCGAAGCGAGACCGAGCAGCGCGGGGACGATGCCGGCCAGCAGATAGAGGTGGAAGCTGAGCTCGCCGACCTGGCCGATGACGATATTCGGCGGGTTGCCGATGAGCGTCGCGGCCGAACCGGCATTGGCGGCGCCAGCCAGCGCGATCAGATAGGGCTTCGGATCGAGGTTGCGCGCTTGGGCGCCGGTGATGAGCAGCGGCGCCATGGTCAACACCACAAGCTCGTTGGCGAGCAGCGCCGAGAGGCCGCCGGCGACGCCGACCGTCAGCGCCAGCAGCATGGTCGGCGTTGCGGCCTTTTGCATGATCCAGTCGGCAGCGAGCTCGAAGAATCCGGCCGAGACGAATTGCGCCGAAATAATCATCAGCGCGAAGAGCAGGACGAGGGTCGAGACGTCGATATTGGTGCCGAGCTCGTCGAGGGTGACGGTGGCGCTGGCCAGCATGACGATCACGCCGAGAAGCGCGATGCCGGTACGGTCGATCTGCAAATGCGGCAGCCTTCCGGCGGCCATGCCGACATAGGTGCAGAGGAAAACCAGGATGATAATGAGGGCGTGCATGGTTCTGCGCGGGCCGCCGCATCATAGGTGGTTTCGTCGCCGAACGCGCCTGGGATTTCGGCCGTCTCATGCTATATAGCGATGAATGTCGGAACCCGCCGCCACGCCCCACGCCGCCGAGCTTTCGGCTGCGCCGCCGGCCGCTTATCTCGGCGGCCTCAATGACGCACAGCGCCAGGCCGTCGAGGCGGTGGACGGCCCGGTTCTGGTGCTGGCCGGGGCGGGAACCGGCAAGACCCGTGTGTTGACGACCCGGCTCGCCCACATTCTCGCGACTCGCCGTGCCTGGCCGTCGCAGCTCGTCGCTGTCACCTTCACGAACAAGGCGGCGCTCGAAATGCGCGAGCGACTCGGGCGGATGATCGGCGAGACCGCCGATGGGCTCTGGCTCGGGACTTTCCATTCGATTGCCGCCCGTATCCTGCGTCGCCACGCCGAGGCTGTGGGACTCAAGCCCAATTTCACCATCCTCGACGCCGACGACCAGCTGCGCGTCATAAAGCAGATCGCCGCCGCCGAGAATCTCGACGAGCGCCGGGCGCCGGCCCGGGCGATCCTCGGTGCGATCGAGCGCTGGAAGGATCGGGGCCTGGTGCCGGACAAAGTGCCGGTTGCCGATCGGGGCGATCTTGCCAATGGCCGGTTGATCGAAATTTATCGGCTCTATCAGGATCGGCTGAAGGCGCTCAACGCCGCTGATTTCGGCGATCTCTTGCTCCACAACCTGACGCTGTTCACGACACGGCCGGAAGTTCTCGCCGAGTACCAGCAACGCTTCCGCTACATCCTGGTCGACGAGTATCAGGATACCAACGTCGCGCAATATCTCTGGCTGCGGCTGCTGGCCCAACTCCACAAGAATCTCTGCTGCGTCGGCGACGACGACCAGTCGATCTATTCCTGGCGCGGTGCCGAGATCGGCAACATCCTGCGCTTCGAGAAGGACTTCCCCGGCGCCAAGATCGTCCGCCTCGAGCAGAATTACCGCTCGACGCCGCATATCCTCGGCGCGGCTTCCTCGCTGATCGCGCAGAACGAGGGCCGGCTCGGCAAGACGCTCTGGACCGACGCGAATGAGGGCGAGAAGGTCACGCTGCGCGGCGTCTGGGATGGCGAGGAAGAAGCGCGCTGGGTCGGCGACGAGATCGAAGCGCTGCAGCACAAGGGCGAGAAGCTGTCCGAGATGGCGATCCTGGTGCGCGCCGGCTTCCAAACGCGCGAATTCGAGGAGCGGTTTCGCACCCTGGGCTTGCCGTATCGCGTGATCGGCGGTTTGCGGTTTTACGAGCGGCAGGAAATCCGCGACGCGCTCGCTTATCTGCGCCTCGTGCACCAGCCCGCCGACGATCTCGCTTTCGAGCGCATCATCAATGTGCCGAAACGCGGCATCGGCACGTCGACGTTGCAGACGCTGCATGCGCTTGCCCGCGCGCGCGAGCTGCCGCTGGCCGACGCGGTGCAGATCATCATCGGGACGGATGAACTGAAGCCGGCGGCGCGGCGGTCGCTGTCGAACTTCATCACCGATCTCAATCGCTGGCGCGGCATGCTCGACAACACCGCGCATCCCGATCTTGCGGCGCAGATCCTCGATGAATCGGGCTACACCGGCATGTGGCAAGCGGATAAATCGCCCGACGCGCCGGGCCGGCTGGAAAACCTGAAAGAGCTCGTCGCGGCGATGGCCGAGTTCGATAGCCTCTCCGGCTTCCTCGATCACGTCAGCCTGGTGATGGAGAACACTGCCGAGACCGGCAGCGACATGATCAGCCTGATGACCCTGCACGGCGCCAAGGGACTCGAATTCAACAACGTGTTCCTGCCGGGCTGGGAAGAAGGTCTCTTCCCGCATCAGCGCGCGATGGATGAGTCGGGGCTGAAAGGCCTTGAGGAGGAGCGGCGGCTCGCTTATGTCGGGCTGACACGGGCCCGGCGCCGAGCTTTCGTCTCCTACGCCGCCAATCGTCGCGTGCATGGGCAGTGGCAAAGCTCGCTGCCGTCGCGTTTCGTGGGTGAGCTGCCGGAGAAGCATGTCGAATCGGTCGCCGAGCCGGGTCTCTATCCGCGCGCGCCGGCGCTACAAGAGGCCTGGGGCGCGGGCTCGTCGTTCTTTGGCCGCCGCGCCGATGCGCCGCGTCTCGTCACAACCGAACGGCCACGGCCGGCGGTCGGTTATGTCGCGGGCGATCGCGTCTTCCATCAGAAATTCGGCTATGGCACCGTGCGCTCCTCCGAAGGCGGCAAGCTTTCGATCGCGTTCGATAAGGCCGGAGACAAAATGGTAATGGACAGCTTTGTTGCTAAAGCCTGAACGATTGTCGGCTGCCGAAGGGCTCTGGCGCGTGACCCTCAACACGCCCGATGCGACCGCGGCTGCGGCCGCGACCGACGCGCTTAGCGATTTTGAAGCGGTCAGCGCATTTGAAGAGCGTGACGGCGGACCTTGGGTCGTCGAAGGCTTCGCGCGCGAGCAGCCGGATAAGCCGTCGTTGCTGGCGCGGATCGCGCTCGCCTGGCTCGACCTTGCCGGGCCGCCGCCGGAGCCGATCTGGGAAAAGCTGCCGCGCCGCGATTGGGTCAGCATCAATCAGGCAAGCTTCCAGCCGCTCGCGGTCGGGCGGTTTTTCATTCA
The DNA here is from genome assembly GCA_035552195.1 of Allostellaceae bacterium. GTDB lineage: Bacteria > Pseudomonadota > Alphaproteobacteria > ATCC43930 > CGMCC-115725 > CAIKMD01. The sequence continues at coordinate 48,963 of DASZLU010000035.1, forward strand.
TGGCTCGCATTACAAAGGCTGCATCCCGCCGGGCCGCATCGCGCTCGAGATCGATGCCGCGACCGCCTTCGGCACCGGCGAGCATGCAACGACGCGCGGCTGTCTCACGATGCTCGATGCGGTGTCGACGCGCGGGCCACGACGCATTCTCGATATGGGTACCGGCACCGGCATTCTCGCGATGGGCGCGGCCAAACGCTGGCGCCGCCACGTCGTGGCGCGCGATATCGATCCGGAATCGGTGCGGGTTACGGCGCATAATATCCGCCGCAACGGCGTCACGCCGTTGATCGATGTCGGGCGCAGCAACGGCTATCGTGATCGCGGTGTGCTGCGATGGCGGCCCTACGATTTGGTCCTCGCGAATATCCTCGCCAAGCCGCTCGAGCGCATGGCGGCGGACCTCCGCCGCGCGCTCAAGCCGGGCGGCATCGCGGTGCTCTCGGGTCTGCTCGCTTATCAGGAGCCGGGCGTGCTCGCGGCGCATTGTATCGCCGGCCTCACGCTCCGCCGGCGTATCGTTATCGACGGCTGGTCGACGCTCGTGCTCGGCCGCGGCCGCTCCTCCCTTTTCCGATCGGTAAGGAAGCAACGCTCAACATGAGCCTTATCCAAGCGCTTTTCATTGCCATTATCCAAGGCGTCACCGAGCTCTTTCCGGTATCGAGCCTCGGCCACGCCGTCGTTCTGCCGAAACTGCTCGGCTGGGATATCGATCAATCGGCGGAAGGCTTCCTACCGTTCCTTGTCGTGCTGCATCTCGGAACGGCCGCGGCGCTGCTGGCCTATTTTTGGCGCGACTGGGTCGGCATCCTGCTCGCGTTCATCGGCGTAGGGCCAGGCGATGAGCGGCGCGCGCAATGGCGGCTGCTATCGATGATCATCGTCGCGACGATCCCGGCGGTGATCCTGGGCTTTGCGCTGGAGAAGCCGTTGAAGTCGCTATTCGGCGCGCCCGCTGTCGCGGCGTTCTTTCTTATCGTCAACGGCGGCGTGCTGTTCGTCGCTGAGCGCCTGCGGCGCCGCGGCGGCACCGGCAATCTCAGCCAGCTCACTTGGCTCGGCGCGTTCATCATCGGCTGCACCCAGGCGACGGCGCTGATCCCCGGTATCTCGCGCTCGGGCGCAACGATGGTCGGCGGGCTGATGCTCGGTCTCCACCACAAGGAGTCCGCGCATTTCTCGTTCCTGATCGCGACGCCGGTGATCCTCGGCGCCGGCGTGCTGGAAGTGCCGCATCTGCTGCATGGCGGCGCGGCGGCCTCGATCGGACCGGTGGCGTGGATCGCCGGCATCGTCGCCGGCATCATGGCTTATCTCAGCACTTGGTTCCTGATGCGCTATTTCGGGCGCCACGATTTCCAGGCGCTCGACCCCTTCGCCTATTACTGCGTGGCGTTCGGGCTGTCGTCGCTGGGCTTGCTGCTGTTTCTCGGCTGACCGGCGGCTGCTAGACGACATTATCCGGCACCAGCACGCAAGGATGGGCCGGATCGCCGGTTTCGACCTGGATCGTCGCGTGCTCGATGCCAAAGCGCTTCTGAAGCGAGGCGGCGACATCGGCGAGGCAGGCATCGCCCGGATGCCCCGCCGGCATGATGAGATGCGCCGTGAGCGCCGTCGTGGTCGTGCTCATCGGCCATATATGCAGATCGTGCACTTCCCCCACGCCTGAAACCTGCAGCAAATGCATGCGCACGGCGGCCGGGTCGATCCCCGGCGGCACGGCCTGCAGCGCCATATCGAGCGAGTGGCGCAGCAAGCGCCAGGTGCCGATTACGATCACGATCGAGACGACGATGCTGACTGCGGGATCGAGCCAGAGCCAGCCGGTCCAGAGGATCACCGCGCCGGAGAGCGCGACGCCGACGCTGACCAGCGCGTCGCCGAGCATATGCGCGTAAGCGCTTCTGACATTGAGATCGCTGTGATGGCCACGGCCGAGCATGAGGGCAGCCGCGCCGTTCACCAGGACGCCGGCGCAGGCGACGGCGATGATAGTGACGCCACCGACCGGCGTTGGCGCGACCAGGCGCTGCGCGGCTTCGACAACGATGCCGCCGACGGCGATCAGCAGGATGATGGCGTTAAGCAGCGCTGCAAGGATCGAGGAGCTGCGCAGTCCGTAAGTGTAACGCGCGCTCGGTCGGCGCGCGGCGAGCATAGTCGCGGCCCAGGCCGCGACCAGTCCGAGCACGTCGCCGAAATTGTGTCCGGCATCGGCAAGCAGCGCCATCGAATGGCTGATGAAGCCGAAGACGCCTTCGATGACGACAAAGCCAACATTGAGCGCGATCGAGATCGCGAAGACGGTGCCGAGCTCGCCGCCTAAATCATGATGGTGGTGATGGTGATCGTAGTGATCGTTGCCGTGATGGCTATGCCCATGGCGGTCATGCTTATGGTCATGACCGGCGTGGTTGTGCTCGTGGCTGTGCGGCGGGTGCGCCATAGCCCGATTCTGCACGCCTCCGAATTTTGCAGCAAGCGCTAGCAAGGGAGGGCGCTGCACAGGCGAGGGCGGCTCGCCCTCGCCTACGGTCGATCCGCTTTAGGCTGCGCGGCGGTTGTCGTTCTGCGCCAGACCCGCTGCCTGGGCCCGTGCCGCCTCATGGACGTCGCGCGAGAACAGG
>DASZLU010000036.1:0-2770 GCA_035552195.1 Allostellaceae bacterium
CGCTTGATTTGCAAGATTGCGAATCGATTGCGATCCTCGCCGGCTCGCTGCGGCGGCAGGAGGTCGGGTCATGCACGATCTGCGCGAGGACGCGATGATCGTGGTGCCGAAGCAAGGCCGGCCGCTGATCTGCGGCCGCGCCATCTATTTCCGTCGCCCGGAATTTACGAGCCGGGTCGCGGCGAACCGTTTTGGCCCAGAGGAGGGGGAGAGGAAATATGGCGCAATCGGTAGCGGACCAGGAAGCCGCGGCAGAGAGATATCGCGAGTCGCTGGTTGAGCGCGGCCGGGCTGTTCTGGCGGCCGAGATGCGTGACGTGCAGACGGTTCGCGTCGCCAGCGCCGAGCTCGTCCAGGACGAGCAACGGGTGCGCCAGGTCCGCAGTGAGGCCCGCCGCGCCCGGCAAGCCTACACGGTGCGCTAGCGCCGGCGCTGATCGCTGCACCGTCAGCCGAGCAGAGGACAGAGGAAACTAGAGACTGACCTAGAAACGCGAAAGCCCGCCTTGCCGGGCGGGCTTTGCAAAACTCGTGACGGGCCAAAAGCTCATGTCGGAACAGATGCAGCTCCGACATTAGCCCTAACCCGACTTCCGCAGTTTGAATTTGAACAGCGTTCACAATCAATGGCTTGGAGGACATTTTCAGATTTAGGCACCACAGTTTTGGGCGGGCTCAGGGGGCGGGCGGCATCTCCTGGAAGATGGGCGGCAGGGTGACGCCGATCGCGCGACAGATCGCATCGATGGTTGGGCCGGGGGCGGTGCGCAGACGGGCGCGGCGGCCGTCCTGTTCGACGTCGATCTCGCTGAGATCGTCGAGATCATCGATGACGCGCTGCCATTCGAGCATGCTGCGACGGGCCGCGAGACAATCCATCAGCTCCTTGCGCAAGATGAGAGCAAGAAAGGTGCAGAAGACATGGCCGCGGATGCCGGCGTCGGTCTTGTGGAAGATCGGACGGGTGGCGAGCAGCGCTTTTGCGGTTCGGAAGGCGTCCTCGACCGCCAGCAGGTTGCGGTACCGCAGGACGACCTGGAGGGCGGCGATTTTGGTGTTGGTGCGCAGCACGAAGAGGCCGTCGAAGCGGGCATCAGCCTCGACCTTGGCGCGGTCGATGACGAAGCCGTCGCCTTCGGGCGTCTTCAGAAAGCGGCGGAAACCCTTGTTGGCGACCAGCGCCTTGTCGCCCTGGGCGAGCTTGCGCTCGAGGCCGGCGACGAGTTCGGCGCGCGTGGCGGCATCCTTTTTGGCCTCCTCCTCGTTGCGGCAGATGATGTAGCGGCGCCCGGCGACCGTCGTCTCTCTGACGGTAAGCTCGGTCTCGCCCTTCTGCCGCGGGATGACAAGCGGCGCGGTGAGGCCCTCGTCCGCGATGACCTCGGCGCGCACCTCGCGACTGGTGCGCTCGCGCACCCCGAGGATGTACTCGATCTTCTCGGCTTCGAGGGCGGCGATGGTATCGGCACTGATCATGCCACGATCGGCGACGATGCAGGCGCCGGCGATCCCAAAGCGCTCGCGCAGGCGCTTGACCACCGGCAATAGCAGGGTCACATCGGCGGTGTTGCCGGGCATCAGGAACGAGGCGATCGGCCGGTCGCCATCGTCGAGCACGATGCCGAGCACGACCTGTTTCAAGTGCCCGCGGTAATCCTTGGAGTGGCCGCGTTGGCCCAGGCTCTCGCCGCCAGCGCCCTCGAACCACAAGCTCGTCGTATCGAAAAAGGCGATCGAGACGGCGCCGAACAGCGGCTGGCGATGCCGATAGAGTGCCTCTTCGACCGCCTCGGCCATGCTGCGGCCATTGGCGTCGACCGCACCAAGCCAGGCCATCGCCTTGTAGGCATGGTCGAGGTCGAGCCCGTCGGCGCCGGGGACGCGCAAACCATTGCGCCACTCGCTGGCGTGGCGGTCGGAGCCCGAGACCATCAGCCGGTGCAGCACGGTGAGATAGACCGCGCGCTCAACATCGAAAGAAAAGCGCCGATTGGCGAGTAGGCTGCTCAGTACGTCGCGACACCCGGTCTCGGCCCATAGCCGGCCGAACACCAGATCGGGTCCGATGCTGACGCGGTGCAGCTCCGGCAATTCACCACGATAAAAGCTCGACAATACGATCGAGCGGCGCGAATGGCGTGCCGCCGAGGCGATCAGCCCATCGATCAAGCCGGAAGCCTCGACCGCCTCGCGCCGGCCGAGCGCCTTGATGACGCGCTGGACATGACGGCCGCCCTCGCGCGCGTTCTCGACGAGATAGAGATACTCGTAGGCTCCGATCTTCTTGACGCGAATAAACATGGTGCTGCACCCTGCTCGCAGCAGCTGCACCACGATTCTGCGATATAACGCAAGCCCAATCCCGCAGTTCTATTGAACTTTTCTACCGGATTTAGCACCACAATTGGCGCGGCTTCATGACGCCCTCAGCATTTCTGCGGTCCTTACCCGCAAATTTACTCAAAACCGTGGAAGTTGGGCCTGACCGGACCGGGAGATGGCGCGGCGATCAGTGCCTGCTGAACGTATCCATGATGTTGATCGCGGCCGGGCCAAGCAGGACCATGAACAGGGTCGGCAGGATAAAGACGATCATCGGTACGGTCAGCATCGCCGGCAAGCGCGCCGCCTTTTCTTCGGCGCGGGTCATTCGCGCAGCGCGCGATTCGACCGACAGGACGCGCAGTGACTGGGCCAGCGGCGTGCCGAATCTGGCGGTCTGCTGAAGCGTGTTGACGATCGCCCGGATCGCGTCGGAGTCGGTTCGGTT
>DASZLU010000037.1:0-30478 GCA_035552195.1 Allostellaceae bacterium
ATGGCGAAATTGCCGGTCGCCGATGGCGCGATCTCTGACGGCGGCGCGCTGTCGAACGCCATCTCGACCGATTTATCGAGCCCGCTCGAGGAAAGGCTGAGCGTGTACCGGGTCTGGTTCGCGATGGCGATTCGCAGCACACCACGCTGCGCTGGGGTCGGGTCGTCCGGAGGAGCCGCCGGCGCCGGGCTCTGCGGATCTGCGGGCGCGGGCGCCGCCGGCTGTATGACCGTGCTGTCGCTATCGCTGTGCAAGTCGCTGCTGGTCGCATCGCCACCGCCGGCGGCGCTCCGCTCGGCGCTGCTGCTATTGTTGTCGGTGCCGGAAGCGGTGGCGTTATCCGCTGCGGAATTCTCCGCCGTGGGATCCTGCGTTGAGCCAATATCGAGCGTGATGCCGAGCGCCGTCTCGAGCCAAGCATGCTGATCAGGGGTTGGCATAGTCGTTGGCTCCCTTGCTTAAAGCGGATTCGATGTGCTCACTCTGAGTTTTTCAGGTTGTGACCCGATGCAGACGTTCGTCAATTTCATTGTGGGCTACGTTGCTAACCGTTCTATCCCCGCTTGCACGAGCCTATCAGATATCTGGTCGAGTTCATGAGCATCCTTCAACGTCAGTTCGATCCACTCATCATGGGAGATGAATGCACGCGCATGGTCTTCTGACGTGAGCAGTTGAAAATTCCAACCTGCCGAAAGCGCGACCTGAATAAAGGTGACAACGTCGGCGGTCTCGAAATCAAGAAACAGGTGCGCAGGCGCTTCCTCTAGGAGCCGGTGGTCGCCGCATGATTGGCGAAGTTTGTAGTAGAGGTGCCAATTTTCGGAACTTTGCCACACGCCCCATGTAAGTACCCAGAACAGGCAACGGCTCCATAGACACAGCGTGTATTCGATCTGCTTTGCAAACCACAGGTGACGACTTGCGGCAGCCGGTGTTTTGAATCGTGCAGTTGTGAACCCATCGGGGTTCCGAGTTGGTCTAGCCCGCTCATCGAGGCGCACGCTGTGCGAATGGCACCAGTTCCTGATTTGCGCTTCGTCTAAAGCTCTCATCCAAAAGCACTCATAAATTGACTGTCGTGTCGAATAATATGGCAACCCACAGATAATGTCGCCGATTGGCACTTCTCTCGGAAGAGATCGCACGCGCGAACAAGGTCCGCTCCGCGGTGCGAAACGAACGTGAGCGCGCAATTGCCTTTTGGCGGCTGGTGACCCGTTTCGGGCTTCGGCAATGTCGTTGACTCGGCATAGGGATCGGCGTTGAATTCCGCAAAGTAGAACATTGCGCCTTCTGCAGCCGAAAGCGTCATCAATAAAAATTGTAGGGTTTGCGGCTGCGGCCGCAGCGTGGTTGGGGCCTTCCGGGAAGAGATTGCAAGCAGGAGGCAATTTCGATGGAGAGCGACGGCGCGCCGCGTCAGGAGGCAAAGCGCGCTTACGTCGAGACGTCCAACGCCGATTGCCGAGGCTGGCACGTGACGATGGACAGGGTGGGGTCGTAAGCCGCAGTATTGCGTTCTTAGATCAAGCGGCGGAAACTCGGGCGAATGACAGGTTAACTGTCGGTCGTAAGACGTGGAGGCGCGCATGGCAGATAGCGATCAAGATAGTTGGTTGTCGAAGCTCGGCGTCGATGTCGACAAGCTGCGCAACGCGTCAAGCAGTGCGCCGACGCTGGGCTCGCTCGTCGATTCCGCCGTTGCAACAGGTGTTAATGCGGTCACCAGCGGCGAGCAAAGCCTCGTCGATGCGGCGCCGCTCCCGCAAGGAATGAAGGATGTGGCGTCGAGCGCCATCAGCCTGCAGAAGGGAGTCTATGAAGGCGTCTACGACGGGGTCAAAGGCGTCGTCAGTGGTGTGCAAACGGCGACCGACATGATGTCCGGCGTTGCCGTCGCCAAAGGGGTGGCAGAGGTCGCCGAGGCAACCGTCAGCAGCGACGCGCGCAAAGAGTTGATGACCGACGTCACCAACGATGTGAACAAAGTCGTGGCGGTCGGGAACATGGTTGCCAATCCGGCCGGAACGCTGCTGAACGCGGCGGTGGCGGTCAAAGACGGCTACGAGAACGCGCCCGACAAGGCCGAATTCGTCGGCAAGGGGATAGGCCTCGCCACCGTTGTTGCGGCGACCTCTGCGCTCGGCGGCGGTCCCGAAGAAGCCGACTCTGTACTGAGCGAGGAAGCCCCCAGTCTTGGCCGCGCGGTTGGGCCGCCGGAGATGCCCGGCCCGCCCTCCGAGATTCCGCCGACGCAGATGCCGCCGACGGAGATGCCGCCGACCGAGATGCCACCGACTGAGCCGGAAGCGCCGCCGACGATCCGCACGCCGGGACCTGAGCCATTCGAGCCGTCGCCGTCGGCCGTTCCGCCGCCGATCAGCCCGGAGGCTTACTCCGTCGTCCCGCCGCCGCCACCGACCGAGATGCCGCCGACCGAGATGCCGGAGACGGAGCCCGGAGCGCCGCCGACGATCCGCACGCCGGGACCCGAGCCATTCGAGCCGTCGCCATCGGCCGTTCCGCCGCCGATCAGCCCGGAGGCTTACTCCGTCGTCCCGCCGCCGCCGCCGACCGAGATGCCGCCGACCGAGATGCCGCCGACCGAGATGCCGGAGACGGAGTCCGGAGCGCCGCCGACGCTGCGCTCACCAGGACCCGAACCGTTCGAGCCGGCGCCGTCGGCCGTTCCGCCGCCACCGCCGGAGGACGCGTTAGACGGCGCGCCGCAAGAACGTCCTGATCCCGCCGCTTAGACACGGCGCTCTTTGCGCGCCTTCGCTGTCTTGGGAGGGAGGTTGCCGCCGGGCGCGGCCTAGATCTTCGAGCCAGGCCGCAGCGTTGCCAGGGTCGCGAGCTTGTCCGCGGGCTTGCCGAAGTAATAGCCCTGGCCGAATTCGACGCCCAGCGCGAGCAGACTTTGCGCTTGTTTCTGCGTCTCGATCATCTCGGCGACGATCGCGGTCTTCACCTGGCGGCACATGCCGATCATCGCGTTCATGATCTGCAGATCGCGGTCGCTGTCCTGCATGCGCCGGACATAGGCGCCATCGATCTTGATGTAATCCACATGGAAGGCGCGCAGATAGGGGAGCGAGGCGGCGCCGGCGCCGAAATCGTCGAGGCACACGGCGTTGCCGGCCTCGCGGAAGGACTGGATGACTTGATTGGTGCGCGCGAGATCGCCGATGGTCGTTGATTCCGTGATCTCGAACAGCACGCGCCGCCGCACGATGTCGTGGCGCTTGAGCAATTTATCGAGTTCGCCGATGAACAAGTCATTCTGGATCGAGCGGCCGGAGATGTTGACCGCGAGCTGCGCCGTGTTGCCGGGCCCGGCATTATCGAGATAGTTGAGCGCGCGCTCGGCGACCAGCAGATCGAGTTCCTCGATCAGCCCGACGCGCTCGGCGAATTCGATCGTCTCGAACGGCGATTTGCCGTCGGCGAACCGCGTCAGCACCTCGTAATGATGGATGCGGCGCGGCGTCATCTCGACCACCGGCTGGAACGCCAGCCGCATGCCGCGATCGGTCAGCGAATTCTTGAAGGCGATGACGCGTTTCGCGGTCGCGGCCATCATCGCGCGAAAGCCGTCGACGAGCGAGCCGACGGGCAGGTTGGCGATATCGCCGGCGGCGAATTCCTGCAGCGAGTAGGCGAGCGCCTTGGCCGCGTCCGCGGGGCTGAGATCGGCGACGTCGAGCGCGATCGCGAGCTCTTTGACATGCAGCTCGGCGCCTTCCGGATCGTGCAGCTTGAGGATTGCGGCGATCTCTTTGCTGACATCGGCGGCCGCGTTGCCGTCGGTGACTGCCGCGAGCTTGTTCGGGCCAAGCCGCCCGGCGAGACCGCCGATCGCATAGGCGCGCAAACAGCCGCCGATCTGGGCGAAGAGCGCATCGGTCGCGCGGTCGCCGCCGCGTTTGCGCAGCGTGTCGACGCCGTCGAGCTCGTAAAGGCTGAGCGCCGCGTCGCTGCCCATCGTCTCGGGCTGCTTCAGACAGGCGAGTACCGATTTCTCGAACGCGCCGCCGTCGAGCAGATTGTCGTCGCCGATCGTCGCCTCCGCGAGGGCGGGACGCAGCGCTGAAATGGCGAAATGGATCGCGCCGTTCATGAAAGGCATGCGGCAACCCGAGAGGGCGATGCCGGTCGATTTGCCGTCGGGGCGCTGCATGCGCAGCGCGATCGGCTCCATGCGGCTGTGGCCGCCCAGGCGCTTCACCGCGGCGGCGATCACCGCGCGGTCGCCTTCGGAAAACAGCGCACGGAAATCGCTGCCGGTCAGCGCGGCGGCGCCGCGCCCGGCCAGCCCGTCGGCAGCGCCCACGGCAAAGCGGATGCACAACCGGGCATCGACCTCGATCAGGAGATCGGCCGCGGCGAAAGCGAAAGCCAGGAAGCGGTTGCGCTCGTCCTTGAGCTGCCCGTCCTTGAGGAGATCGTCTTTCGGCGCGGCGATGCGCTGTCCCCCCGTTGTCGAATCGGCCGGTTTGGAATCTTTAGGATTTATTAATGCCGCGATCGCCATGCGATCAACCCGAACTCTCTCGCTCTCTGCAACGCCCCACTCTGTCGGCGAGACCTTGCCAGTCTGTGAACGAATTTGGGACGAATGTGGAAAACCCCGTCCGGCTGCTAAACTAGGCAATAATGTCGCGGGGCGCGGGTGAGGGGAAGTAGGAATGGCTGGGTGGCAGCAGGAAGCGGATGTGGTGGTGGTCGGCTCGGGCGCGTGCGGGTTGCCGGCCGCGATCGCGGCGCGCGAGGCGGGCGCTTCGGTGCTGCTGGTCGAGGCCGAGGCCGATATTGGCGGCCACGCCATCACGTCGGGCGGCAATGTGCCTCTGGGCGGGGGCACCTCTGTTCAAAAAAAGTATGGGATTGAGGATACACCCGACCTCGTCTTCAAGGATCTGACCGATTGGTCGATCGTCCAGCCGAACGGCGCGGCCGACTACCGCTACAACGACCGCGAGATCATCCGCGTTTTCGCCGATGAGAGCGCGCCGTGTTTCGAGTGGCTGCTGAAGCTGGGCGTGGTGTTTCAGGACAAGGCGCCCGATCAGCGCGGCGGCGGCGCGGTCGGCAATTCGGTGCCGCGCGAGATGCATGCCGTGCCCTGCGATTTCCCGCTCTGTCAGACCGGCCAGCCGGCAGCGGAAGAGGTACGGCGCAGCTATTCGACCGGCAACGGCTTGATGCGGCCGCTCGAGGTGGCGGCGCGCAAGCTCGGTGTCGAGATCCTCCTCGAGCATCGCATGACCGGCATCCATCGCGAGAAAGGCGATGCCAAAGGCCTCAACGCCTATCCCGCCGGCCGCGTCGCCGGCATCGAGGTGACGCATCGCGGGGCGACCTTCAACATCCGCGCCAGGAAAGCGGTGATCGTCGCCACCGGCGGCTCGACCGGCAATGTCGAATTCCGCCGCATGTTCGATCCGCGCCTCACCGAGGAATATTGCGGCCTTGCCGGCGGGCCGTGGTCCGATCAAGACGCGAGCGGCGAGCTCGCTTCGATGGCGATCGGCGCCTCGCTCTGGGGCCTCGCCAATCAGACGGCCGAGTTCGGCGCCGTCATCACCAAGCCGGGCCGCATCGGCTCGCAATGGGGCTACGTCAATCTCGCCTGGGCGCCGACCAGCAAAGTCTTCGATCGCGTGCGCGGAACCGGACTGCGCGTCTCCGATTGGCACAACGTCATCACCGTCAACATGCTGGGCAAGCGCTTCTACGACGAGACCTGCAAGCAATTCACCGCGAACAATTACAACCAGGTGAAGCCCTACGTGCACGGCCATTACCTCAATGCCGAGACCATCAAATACAAGCCGAACAACTGGCTGAACGCGGCGATGCAGGGGATCGGCGACGGCAAGAACGGCGGCGGGCCAATCTGGGCGATCTTCGACAGCGATTCGTGCGCGCGCGAGAAATGGGACCCGACTCCGCCGCAGGTCGACGAAGCCAACGGTTTCTTCTTCCGCGCGGACACGATCGAAGAGCTCGCGGGCAAGATAAAGATGAAGCATCAGCGCGTACCGATGCCGCCGGGCAATCTCAGCGCGACGGTGCACAATTACAACATCTTCGTGTTCGACGGCATCGACAGCGATTTCGGCAAGCCGTCGCCGAAATACCCGATCGCGAAGCCGCCGTTCTACGCCGCCTGGTGCACGCCGGTGATCCACGACACCCGCGCCGGCTTGCGCATCGATGCCGATTGCCACGTGATCGATCTGCAAGGCAAGACGATCCCCGGCCTCTATTGCGGCGGCGAAAGCGCCGGCGGCTTCAGCCTCCACGGCCTCGCGCGCTGCCTGGTGCAAGGCATGGTCGCAGGCCGGAACGCGGCGCGGGAAGAGGGCTGAGGCTGCAATAAAGAGCGGTTCGCGGAACCGCGGCGCGCGCTGTTTGGTGCAAGGCATTGTCGCGGGACGGAATGCGGCATGGGACGAGGGATAAGGCGAACATATGAAACTCGGCACTGTAGGTACTATTACAGGCGCTTGTTTCGGTTTTGCTCTTACCGCATTTTTCATCATCGAGCCTAATGCGGTCGGGGCTGGAGAGTTTGTTTTTGCGGCGTCCATCACAGTAGCCGTCGGAACTTGGTTTTATTGGTTGCTCGAGAACCTTGGGGCACGAAGGATGTCACCAATTTTTCTTATCGTCACGGGATTGGTTCTTGTGGGTGGAGGCGGAGCGTTGCTTTGGTTTGGGATCAGTCGGTTTCGGGTTGCTCCCCCAGCCATAGCTAATTCCGCGTCCGCTCCGCCTCCGATGGTCGGAATTGGTGGCGCTGGGGGAGCACCGGTTGTCACAGGCGATAACAACGTAGTCATAGGTGGCCCAGGGGGGCCGGGCGGTATTTTTGGGGTTGGCGGAGCCGGAGGAGGTGGAGAAAACAGGGGCAACAATATGATCGTTGGTGGAGGCGCAGGAGGTGCGGCGGGCCACCCATGCGTTTGGAGACACCCTGCAAAATCCGGGTATGAAGTCACTCAGCGCGCACGTGGCCTTCACGTTGACCCGGCGATTAGACGATATGGTCGCGGTGGAGCTGTCCCGGGATACGAAGAAAAACTTGCGGTTATTCAGGAATTGCGAGCGAGCTACTTCACGGCCAAAGGAACACAACCACAAGATTATTTTGAGAACATCAACGCTGTTTCGGCGGAGTATTTGAATGACCAGCTAGCATCGAGACATGAACCCTGGCGCGTCAGGATTGTCGATGAAGATGAGTACGAGTTTTTCCTGCCTGGATGTGAATGATGGGAAAAATGGCTGATTAAAATTCGGGAATAATCACGTGTACTATCAAATTATCTCGCAATGCGTGCAGAGCCTCAAGAATCTCGAAACCTGTTTCGACAAAGCCGAGCAGTACGCGGCCGCGAAGAAATTCGATTTCGGCGTGCTGCTGGCCAGCCGTCTCGCGCCGGACATGCAGGGTTTCATCTATCAGGTACAAAGCGCGTGCGATTACGTGAAGGCTGCAGCTGCGTGGCTTTCGGGACAAACGCCGCCCAAGCACGAGGACAATGAGAGGACGCTCGATGACTTACGGGCGCGTCTTCGCAAGACCGTCGCTTTCGCCGAGGGCGTGAAGGAGCCGGCCTATGCCGGCGCCAGCGAGCGCAAGGTCAAACTCTCTTGGGCGCCGGCCGGCACGGTGATCGGCGGCGAGGATTATCTGCTGCAAGTCGCCGTGCCGAATATCTATTTTCATATCGCGATGGCTTACGCGATCCTGCGGCATAACGGCGTCGATGTCGGCAAGCGCGATTTTCTCGGCAAGATGAATTTCGTCGATGCAGGAGCGTCCCATCAATAATGAGGCGGCGCTTTCGTCACCGACACCGTATGCGGTCCGCCGCGCCGGCAGGAGCGGCACCAGAATTTCAACTCGCTGAGCAGCAAGTCGCGATGGCGCGCGTCTTTGAGCCATTTGTGATGCATGACGCGCGCCATATGGCAGTGGCAGCACTCGACGATCACGATATGCCACTCATGGAGATCGCGGCCGCGAATCTCGTTCGGCGGAATCGCAAGGGCGCGCTCGCGCATCACGCGCCGCTGAGCGTCAGCGCCATGCCGCCGAGGGCGCTGATGATCACGACGATCAGCGGCGGCATCTGCCACACAGTCAGCAGAACGAAAGCGACAAGCGCGAGGCCGAAATCTTCCGGCTTCATCACCGAGCTTGTCCAAACCGGGTTGTAGAGCGCGGCGGCGAGCAATCCGACGACCGCGGCATTGACGCCGCGCATCAGCGCTTGCGCCGTGACGCGGCGGCGGAACGAGTCCCAGAAAGGCAGCGCGCCGATCAGGATCAGGATGCCCGGAAGAAAGATGCCGATGAGGCCGAGCACCGCGCCCGCCACGCCCCGGAACGACGTGTTCGCGACCGTGCCGAGATAGGCGGAGAAGGTGAAAAGCGGTCCCGGCACCGCTTGCGCCGCGCCATATCCGGCGAGAAAGGCGTCGTCGCCGACCCATCCCGGCGTGACGAACGCTTCGCGCAACAGCGGCAGAACCACATGGCCGCCGCCGAACACCAGCGCGCCCGAGCGATAGAACGCTTCGAACAACGCGACAGCCTCGCTCGCGACGAGATGGCGCGCGATGGGTAAGCCCAAGAGGATGAGGAAGAACAGCGCGAGCGCCGCGAAGCCAACGCCGCGCGAAACCGGTATCGCGATATGGCCGCCCGCCGCCGGCGACGCGCCACGGCAGAGGAACAAGCCGGCGATGCCGCCCAGCGCGATGGCGCCGATCTGCGCAACGGACGAGCTGCTGAACAGGATGACGAGCGCGGCGATGACCGCAATCGACGCGCGCTCGCGGTCGGGACAAAGGCTGCGCGCCATGCCCCAGACGGCTTGCGCCACGATCGCGACGGCGACGAGCTTCAGCCCATGCAACAGCCCGGTCCCGACCGGACCCGAGAGGGCGGTGGCGCCGTAAGCGAACAGCACCAGCAGGATGGCGGAGGGCAGCGTAAATCCCGTCCACGCGGCGAGGCCGCCGAGAAATCCCGCGCGCATCAGACCGATGGAGAAGCCGACCTGGCTGCTCGCGGGACCGGGGAGGAACTGGCAGAGCCCGACGAGGTCGGCGAAAGTCTCTTCATCGAGCCAGCGCCTGCGCGTGACGAACTCGGCGCGGAAATAGCCGATATGCGCGATCGGCCCGCCGAAGCAGCTCACGCCGAGTCTCGAGAAGACGCGCAGCACTTCGCCGGGCGTTCCCATCGGCCTGATCTTTCCGTGTTGGGTCTCGGCTGCGATCGTCACCGCCTCACTTTACCAGACAGCGCTGGCGCTGGCGAAGCCGCCGAGTGTGCTGCCGTGAGTAATCGCCCTCATTGTTGGGTCGGAATGCGATGGATTTTCCCCTCGTCAGCGCGCCCTTTCTTTGCGGCCGCTGATGAAAAAGGGGCCAGGTCGATCAAGCCGTGCTCCCGCGTGACATGGTTGGGAGCACATGGATGAGTGGCCCGCGGAACGACCGTATCGAAATACTCAATTACCTGAAACAGTCGGTGAAGCGGATGCGCGAGTTCGCGCAGACCGATACGGGTCAGTTGGGCGAAGAGATGCGCGAGCTCGCGAACGAGATCGTCCAAGACACCGCCAAGCTCGAAGCCGAGCTTGTCGAGGCGGTCTATCTGCCAGGGGCGACCAGCGCTTCCGATTGAACGACGGGTGGACGAGCGTTTGCGCGGCTGCGCCCAAGCCTGCACCCGCCGGGCCAACATCCAAGGTGGCGATGAGTTCGAGCGATAAAGGCGGGATAGCCTGCCGCAAACAGCACGTCGCGGTGGAACCGGATGCGCTCGAGAAGATTGATTTCGCGTGGCGGCTTTGGCTCGGCTGCCTCATTTCGCAGCGCGAAAGGTTCTTGAGGGGAAGCATGAATTCGATCGGAGCGTTGGTGCAAAATAGCCTACTCGCGGCGATCGGCAGCGAGGCGCGGGATTTTCTCGGCGCCACGGGAGTGGTGGTCGATCTGCCGCTCGGCGACATCATTCGCAGCACGGACGAAAAGGCAGATCAGGTGTGGTTTCCGCTCAGCGGCATGGTATCGCTGACGATTCCGCTGCAGGACGGCACGACCGTCGAAGCCGGTCTCGTCGGCCGCGAAGGCGTGGTCGGGCTGTCGTCGCTGCTCGATGGCTGCGAGCCGGCGGACGAGGCGATGATCCAGCTTCCCGGTCAGGCCTTTCGTGTCGAATGCAACGCCTTCAAGGAACTCATGGAGCGCGATCGGTCGACGATGCTCGCGGTTCTGCGTTGCTCGCACGATCTCTTCGCGCTCGTTGCGCAGACCGCGGTGTGCAATGTCCGTCACGATGTCTTGCAGCGGCTGGCGCGGTGGATTCTCCTGTCGCACGATCGCGCCGACGGCAACACAATGCCGCTGACCCATGAGCTTTTGGGCATCATGCTTGGCGTGCAGCGCAATACGGTGACGGTAGCGGCGCAGAGCCTGCAGCAACAAGGCGCCATCCAATATACGCGCGGCCGCTTGACGGTGATCGATCGCACGCGGCTGGAGCGGCTCGCCTGCGAATGCTACACGGCCGTGCAGGGAAGACTGTCGGGCTATGCCCGCGCGGCGACCGCTCAAGGCAATGCGGACAAGGCTGCTGCGGCAGCTAACTCGAATGGAGGCTGAGCCAGCCGCGTTTGAAGGCGATCGCGAGCGGCCAGCCAACGACGAAGGCGGCGGCGGGATTGAGCGCGACTCCGACCGCGGCCATCAGCAGCACGAGGAAAAGATCGGTGTCGCGATACTCTTGCGGCTTCGCGGAGAGCGCGAGCTCGATGCCCGAGAAGAACAACAGACAACCGAGCACGGCGTTGGGGATGGTGCGCAGCAGCGCGTAGCCGCTGGTGCCGAAGCCGACGCCGAGCACCAGGAAGATCAGACCGATCAGCACCGGCGCGGTCGCCGTGCGCGCGCCGAAGCGCACATGGCCGGCCATGCCGCCGGCGCCATGGCACATCATGTAGCCGCCGAACGGCGCGGCGAGGAGATTGCCGATGCCGGTGGTGAGGGCGAGGTAGCGCTCGTTCACCGGGTGCAGCTCTTTCGGAAAGAGCCGCCGCGATACGGCGGCGGTGACGATGATCGCGTTGGTGAGGGTCAGCGGCACTTGCGGCACGACGGCGTAAATCGTGCCGTGCCAGACCTGCTGCCAGCGCGGCACGACGAGATGCGGCAGGTGCAGGCCGAAATCGAGCGCCGGCATCGGCGGGGCGAGGCCGAAGATTTGGCCGACACCAACACCGGCGAGGATCGCCAGCAGCGCGACGGGCACGCGCTTGAAGCGCATCAGCGCGATCATGCCGATGCCGATGCACAGCGCGAGCACGAGATCGGATTGCATCAGCCGAACGCCGAGGCCGGCGAGCGATAAACCGAGGCCGAGCTGCAATCCGGCCGCGATCGTCGGCGGCAACGCGCGTGCGATGCGGCTGACCACGCCGGTCGCGCCGAGGATCAGGAACAACGCGCCGATGACGATGCCGGCCCCGGCGATCGCCGCCGGGTCCATCGGCTCGATCAGCACGGCGGCAGACGCGGCCTTCATCGGCTGCACCGCCATCGGGATGCCGTAGAAGGCGCCGGCGAAAGCGTAGAACAGGCCGAAGGTGGTCAGAATTCCGGTCGGGTCCATGCCGACGACGGTGATGGCGCCGACGATATGCGGCAGGAAGGTGCCGAGATCGCCGAGCGAGCCCGACACCTCGCCGGCGTTCCACGCAAAGCGGCGGCGCGCGAACCACGGCGCTTCGTCCGCCTGCTGGCGGCGGCAGCGGATTTTGATATCGGCGAATGCGCCGCTGCGCGCCGTTTCGGCGAGATGAACGCCGGGCGGGACCGGCAAGCGGCGGTCTTTGGCCGGCGGCGCCTGAGCGGAAGGATCGGCTTCGATGGTCACACGGCCGACTCTTGCATGCGACGCGGAAATTTCCACCACAAACCTTGTGCGGGTTTGCCGGCGGCGCGGCGAGCGGACGTGAAGAGGAGAAGATTAGGCTGCAGCGCCGCTTTTGCCGCGGGATATCGGATGAACGGTGCCGAGGTATCCGCATCTCTGCTCAACCGATCGCGGATACCGGTGTTAGGTAGACGTAGGATGATGTAACCGAGGCAAGTGATGAAGCGTGACCAAGACGAGAAAGAAAAGCTCCACGCGAACCTTCAGCGCTGGCGCGACATGCTGAGAAGCGACACTGTCGAAGACGATGGCCGGCGGGCGTTGCGCGAACTGATCGCCGACGCCGAGAAGCGGCTCGCCGACATCGAAGGCCACGCGCCGGCTCATTAAATCGAAAGACGACCGCGACGCCGGCCAGGCTTGACCGGCAGCGCGGATCGGGCTTATATTTCGATTATCGTTGAAATACCGAATATAGGCCGATGAACACCAAGGAAGCGGTTGGAGCGTTGGCGGCGCTGGCGCAGGAGACGCGGCTCGCGATCTATCGCCTGCTCGTCGAGGCCGGACCGAACGGGCTTGCCGCCGGCATGATCGCCGAGCGGCTCGCTGTCGCGCCGTCGTCGCTGTCGTTTCATCTGGCGCAGCTTACGCACGCCGCGCTGATCCATCAGCGCCGCATGAGCCGCCGTCTGATTTACGCGGCGGATTTTTCGGCGATGAACGGGCTGGTCGCCTATCTCACCGAGAATTGTTGCGGCGGCGAATCATTCGCGCCCGCCTGTCAGCCCGGGAAGACGCTTGCCAACCGATCGAGAAAGCAACCCGCATGAGCGAGATCTACAACGTCCTATTTCTCTGCACCGGTAATTCGGCGCGCAGCATCCTCGGCGAGGCGTTGCTCAATCATTGGGGCCGACAAGCAAAGGGCGGAATTTTCCGCGGCTTCAGCGCCGGCAGCTTCCCGAAAGGCACGGTCAATCCGCTGGCGATCGAATTGCTGCAGTCGCTGCATCTGCCGACCGAGGGTTTGCGCTCGAAAAGCTGGAGCGAATTTGCGACGCCGGATGCGCCGAAAATGGATTTCGTGATCACGGTTTGCGATCAAGCGGCGAACGAGGTCTGCCCGACCTGGCCCGGCCAGCCGATCACGGCGCATTGGGGCATTCCCGATCCGGCGGCGGTGACCGGAACGATCGCGCAGCGCCGCGCGGCGTTCAGCGACGCCTGCCGCCGGCTCGATGTGCGGATCAAGCTGTTCGTGTCGTTGCCGTTTGAGAAGCTCGATCGGATGAGTCTCGCGCAGGAGGCCGAACGGATCGGCCGCGTCGCCAGCGAATTCGACGAAGAAACATCCGCGGTCCATTGATGACGCCGCTCAGCCTTGGCCGGCGTGCCGCCGCCGAAGCGCTCGGCACGGCGTTGCTGCTCGTCGCCGTGGTCGGCTCGGGCATCATGGCGGAACGGCTCGCCGGCGGGAATGTCGCGCTCGCGCTGCTCGCCAATGCGATCGCGACAGGCGGCGCGCTCTTCGCGCTGATCCTCGTCTTCGCGCCGTGGTCGGGCGCTCATTTCAATCCGGTGGTGACGCTCGCCTTGGCGCTCGATGGCGAGATGGGATGGCGCGCGGTGCTCGCTTATGTCGCGGCGCAGATCGTCGGCGCGATCACCGGCGTGTGGTTGGCGCATGTCATGTTCGAGCTGCCGGTGCTCGAATGGTCGGCGCATGCGCGCACCGGGATCGGGCAATGGACCGGCGAGATCGTCGCCAGCTTCGGCTTGCTGCTGGTGATCGAAAGCGGGCGCCGTGCTTTCGCCGCGAGCCTGCCGGCGGCGGTCGCTGCCTACATCACCGCCGCGTATTGGTTCACCTCCTCGACGTCTTTCGCCAATCCGGCGGTGACGCTCGCGCGCTCGCTCACCCGCAGCTTCGCCGGCATCGCGCCGAACGATGTGCTGGTTTTCGTGCTCTGCCAATGTCTCGGCGCGGCGGCGGCGGTCGGGTTTGTTCGTTGGATCGAGCGGCGACCGGCGGCGGTCGCGTCGGATGCGCGGGGAAACGAAACCAAAGGATCGCGCGCGGCGCTCGGCTGAGCCGCCGCGCGTCATCGCGCGGCGGGCCGGTTGCAGGCCGGGCGGCAGCCACGTTAACGATCTAGGCGAGGCGTTCTGGTGAAGTCATTGATTTAAATTGGTATTTTTTCCGGCCATAAACGGCGCTTGTGGAAAAATTCACCGATGTTCCGGTTGTGTTCTAGACGGCCGGGCTTGCGATTGCTATAACCAGGGCACGCTGGCGAACCCGGCTCGCCCATCGGGTCGGGGGCTTGCAGCGCGATAAATCTAATCTTCTTTTTGGCCTTCTCTTCGGTCAAACGACTCCAAGCCCGCGTGAGCGGGCTTTTTCGTGTTCACACCACGCGAAGACGCGGTGCAGCGGCGACGCGGCGCGGCGTTTCGGCGAGCGGATAGACGACGTCGCGGCCGTTGGCTTTCGCTGCGTAGAGCAACTCATCCGCGGCTTTCACCAGATCGCGCGCGACGTGCTGATCGCGGGTCGGGGTCAGCGACGCAACGCCGAGCGAGAGGGTGACGATCTGTTTCGGGCTGTCCTCATGCGCGAGGCCGAGGCCGCGCACCGCGTCGCGGATGCCCGCCGCCACGGCGAGCGCGCCTTGCTCGGGCGTATCCGGTAAAAGAATCGCGAGCTCTTCGCCGCCGTAACGCATCGCGAGATCGCCGGGCCGGCGCAGCGCGCCTTTGACGGCGCGCGCGACGGCGCGCAGGCATTCATCGCCGGCGGGATGACCGTAGCGGTCGTTGAAGCGCTTGAAATAGTCGATGTCGATCAGGATCAGGCTGAGGCAGGTGCCCGAGCGTGTGGCGCGGCTGAATTCGTTGTCGAGCATTTCGTCGAAGCGGCGGCGATTGCCGAGGCCGGTGAGCGCGTCTTCCTGGGCGATGACTTCGAGACGGCGATAGGCGTCTTCAAGCTCGCGTTTGGCGGCCTCGGTCGCTTTCTGCGCCTGGCCGCGGAAGCCCATCTGGCGCACGAGAAGGAGGCCGAACACCCCGAGGCCGGCGGCAAGCCCGATATCGCCGGAGAAATCGCTCCATGTGCGGCCGAGCCAGGGCTCGAGGATCTCGTCCTTTTGCAAGGCCACCGAGACGACGAGCGGGTATTCCGTCAGCAAGCGATAGGAGTTCATGCGCACGATGCCGTCGCTCGGCGCGCGCGTCTCGATGCTGCCGATCGGGTTCGCCTTCCGGATCGCGTTGAAGACCGAACCCTTGGTGACGTCGCTGCCGATAAGGCTCGGATCGAAGGGCCGCCGCGCGAGCAGTGTGCCGTCGTCGAGCGCGAGAAAGATCGAGCCGTGCTGGCCGATCGAAAAGGTCTGGAAGAACCGGTCGAAATAATCCATGTCGAGTGCCGCGACGGCAACGCCGGCGAAGCTGCCATCGGGATTGTTCAAGCGCCGGGTCAGCGGGATGAGCCATTCGCCGCCCATCGGATCGCTGATCGGGTGATTGTAATGCGTCGTGCGATCAGGGTGGTCGCGGTGGAAGCGGAAATAAACGCTGTCGGCGAGGTTCAGCCCCGTCCAGTTCGACGCCGTGCCGACGATAACGTTGCCCTTGGCATCGAGCACCGCGAGACTGCGCACGCCTTGCAGGGTCGGCAGGCGCGAGGTCATGAAATTATGCAGGCGAACGAGTTTGGCCGGGCCGGTGCCGTCATGCTCGACGCGCTCTCTCAGTCCCATGAGGAAGCCATCGGACACGCGAAACACGTCTTCCGCATCCTCGCCCAGCGCGCGCGCCAGATTACCGGTCTCGCGCGCGCTAGCCGCGATCTCGCGGTCGCGGTCCTGCCACACGCGAATGCCGTCGACGATCGACGGGATCGTGCAAACGATGACCACGAAGCCGATCGTCAACAGGCGCATGGAGAAGCGGAAGCGGATGCGCCGGGCGGAGCCGTGCGGAAACCAATTCATCGCTGAGCCGACACTTTCCTGTTTACCGCAGGAAGATTCGGCCTGGCGGCATTAACGCCGGGCTAATACGGCCGCGTCAGCGCTATGTTTTATATGCGAAAACAGCGACTTACGTATTCTTACGTAGACTTCCCGACACTCTATCGGCGCGGCAGGAAGGCCTCGGTATAAAGCGTCGACATGTCGGGCGGCGTATCGACCAGCTTCTGGTCGACGAAAGCGCGTTTGAGATTGGTCAGCGCCTCGCTGTCGAACTTGCAGTCGCGGCTGAATTTGGCGGCGGTGAGCGCGTATTCCTTGGCCATCACCGCCTCGGAAAAGCCGGTGACCTCGGCTTCGATCTTCACCGTCTCGGCCTTATGGCCGACGAGGTAGTCGATGGTCTCGAGCCAGCCGGCGAGGAAGCGCTTCAGCGCGTCGGGATTGGTGTCGATGAAATGCTGGCTGGCGAATGTCGTGCTCGCCGCGATATTGCCGATGAAATCGGACGAGGGCACGAGCAGCCGGCCCTCCTTCTTTTCCTCCCAATTGAAGATATTGGAGGTCACCGAGAGATCGGCGTCGATCGCGTTGGTGCGGAAGGCGGCGAGCACCGCGGCGGCGCCGTTGCCGATGGCGATCGCGCTGGCGGCGTCGCCGCCGCTCCAGCCTTCGTGCTGGTTGAGCTGCTTGGTGAGCCAATCGGTCAGCGAGCCGGGGCTCGAGATGCCCATCTTCTTGCCTTTGAGCTGATCGACCTTCTTGACCGGCGAATCATACGGCACGGCGATGCCGATGAAGGGAATGGGCGAGAGCCCGTCGCACACGGCTTTCATCGGCGCGCCTTTGGCGACGAGCGCCATCTCGGTGCCGGCGCCGAGGCCGACATCGATGGCGCCGGCGACGATCGCCTGCGACAGCTTGCTGCCGCCGGTGAAGTCGGAGATTTTGAGCGTGAGCCCGTGTTTCTTGAAGATGCCGACCTTGTCGCCGACATGGACGGGGAGGAACGAGGTCGAGGCCGCGTCGGCCTTGCCGACCGTAATCGTGTCGTCGGCGCGCGCCGAAGCGAGCGGCGACAGCAGCGCCCAACCGGCGATCAAAACAACGAGACCAGGCTTGTATGCGCGTCTGCCCATGTTTTCCTCTCCTCTGTCGTCTGTCTGTCGCACATTCAGGACGGTGCGTTGCGGCGCCACTAGCGAGAGAGGGCGTGGCTTGTCAAATTGACGTCCCGTATCGACGGGCCGTATCGATGGGCGGCGACGAACCGCGCCGAAGGGAAAACATGGGATCTGCGTTATCGCTCGCCGTGGCGGATGCGTTTGCGCCGGCCGAGCGCCGGCTGTTGCTGCTCACCGTCGGCGGGACGATCGTGCTGCTGATCGGACTGTGGTTCGGGGCGTCGGTGGTGATCGCGGCGCTGCACGTCACCGGCTGGCCTTGGCTCAATGTGACGATCGACGTGCTCGGCAGCGTTGCGACGCTGTTCCTCGCCTGGCTGGTCTTTCCCAGCATGGCGATCCTGATGCTCGGCTTCTTCCTCGATCGCGTGATCGCCGAGGTCGAGAGCCGGCACTACCCCGAGCTGCCGGCGCCACGCGTGATCGGCATCGGCGCCTCGCTTGCCGGCGCGCTCCGTCTCGCGCTGCTGGCGCTGCTGCTCAATGTGCTGGCGCTGCCGCTCTATATCTTCTTTCCGGTGATCAACGTGGTGCTGTTCCTCGGCATCAACGGCTATCTCGTCGGCCGCGAATATTTCGAGGCGGTGGCGAGCCGCCGGCTCGAATATCCGCTGGTCAAGGCGATGTGGCGGCATTACCGCGCGCGGCTGGTGATCGCCGGTGCCATCATCGCCTTCATGCTTTCCGTGCCGGTGCTCAATCTCGCCGCACCGCTGATCGGCGTCGCCTTCATGCTGCATTTCTTCGAGCATCTGCGCCGTATTGGCAGCAGCGCATTTGTCCAATAAAGAGGCGCCCATAACGGCGGCGGTGAGCGAGTGGCGAAGCATAGACGCGTGTTGGTGATCGGCGGCTCGATCGGCGGGCTGTGCGCCGGGCATCTGTTCCATCGCGCCGGTTGGGACGTCACCGTCTATGAGCGCAGCCGCAGCGACCTCGCCGATCGCGGCGCCGGGCTCGGCGTCTCGAAAGAATTGTTCGACATCATGGCGCGGATCGGCATCGAGCCCGATCCGTCGCTCTCGGTCGGCGCCAAGACCTCGATCTGGCTCGGCCAGAACGACGAGGTGGTGCGGGAATTGCCGCGGTCTTCGCGCGGCAGCACCTGGCCGGTGATCTATCAGCCGCTGCGCCGCGCCCTGCCGGACGCACTATACCGCCCGGGCATGATCCTGACGCGTATCGAAGAAGCGGGCGCGCGGCCGCGCGCGATCTTTGCCGACGGCACGGCGGAAGAGGCCGATCTCATCGTCGCGGCGGATGGCGTGATGTCGACGGCGCGGCGGCAATTCCTGCCGGAGGTGGCACCGAAGCTGGCGGGCTATGTCGCCTGGCGCGGCCTCATCGACGAGCGCGACATCCCGCCGGCGGCCCGTGCGTTGTTCGTCGATCGCATCGTTTTCGCTTTTCCCGAAGGGGAGTCGATCCTCTCGGTGCACGTGCCGGGACCGGGCAACGACGTGCGGCCGGGGCATCGCCGTTATTATTTCATCTGGTACCGGCCGGCGACGCCCGAGCATCAGCGCGACATGTTCACCGATGCGGCGGGCCATTATCACGGTCTCTCGATCCCGCCGCCGCTGATCCGCCGCCAGTTTATCGACGAGATGCAAGCAGCGGCGCGCGCGAAGCTATCGCCGCTGATGGCGGCGATCGTCGGATTGGTGCAGCAGCCGCTGCTGCAGGCGATCACCGATATGGAATCGCCGCAGCTCGTCTTCGGCCGCGTCGCGCTGATGGGCGATGCGGCCTTCGTCGCGCGGCCGCATGTCGCCGCCGGCACCAGCAAGGCGGCACTCGACGCGGCGTGTCTCGTCGATGCGCTCGCTGCGGCAGGCGACGATATCGACGCGGCGCTTGCCCGCTACAACGAGCTGCGCTGCGAATTCGGCCGGGCCATCGTCGCGCATTCGCGCTATCTCGGCGCCTATATCGAGGCGCAGACCAAACCGCCGTCGGAGCGCGGCGATGCGGCGACGCGCGATCCGGCGCGGCTCATCACCGATTACGGCGCGCCGCATCTCGTCCATTCAGTGGAAGACTGACGGCGACTTCTATCCGGTCATTGCTCCGGCAGCGGCACGACGTAGCGCTTGTCGATGATCTTGTCGCCATCGACCTCGCCTTTGATCATGCCTTCCGATTTGTACCAGGCGATCTGGCGCAGCACGTCCTTCACGTCGAGCCGCGCATCGGCATCGACATAGGCGAGGGCATGCGCGATCTGCGCGACCGGCTGCTGGGTGTATTTTGCGATGATCGCGAGCATCTCGGGCGCCGTCGGACCCATCTGCGGCTTCTCGTCGGGACCGATGAAAGCGTCGTGATAGGCGCGGGCGCCTTTGCGCAGACCGCGCAGATAGCGCCGGACCAGATCGCCGCGCTCGGCGGCGGTCTTGGTGGTGACGATCATGGCGCCGCCTTGCGTCGGCACCTCGTCGCCGGGATAGCCGAGCAGCTTCACGTCGCCCTTCTGGATCGCGGGCAGCGCAGCCGAGGCGGGCGTCACGCCGGCATCGGCCTGTCCGCCGGTGACGGCCGACAGCAAATTGACGATCGCTTGCATCGGCAGCACGCGCACGGTCTTGAGATCGACGCCGTGTTTTGCCGTGATCAGGGACAGCGTGTAATGCGCCGGCGCACCGACTTCGCCGAGCGCAACCGATTTGCCGGCGACATCGCGATAGGATTTGAGCCCGTTCTCATAGGCCTTGTTCGAGACGATGAAGGCGTAGAGCGGAAATCCCGCCGCGTCGCGCGCATTGGCGGCGATGATGCGCAACTGGTTCTGGCCGCCGAGCTGATAGAGCGCCGCTGTGAGGCCGGCCGAGCCGAAATCGATATCGCCTGAAACCGTCGCGACCGCCACGGGCAGCGAGGCCGCGAAGAACACCATCTGCGCGTCGAGACTTTCTTCGGCGAAATAGCCTTTATCGATGGCGATGAAGATCGGGCCGCCGGAAGCGATTTTGGTGGAGCCGATCTTGATGCTGTCGGCGGCGTCGGCGCGCGGCGCAATCCAGGCGAGCGCGGCAGCGATCGCCATTCCCCAGATCAACCCCGCCCGCATCCGCTTCCCCCACGCATTCGTAAAATTGCGCGGGCAATTTAGCGAACCCGACCGAACGGGTCGAGGCGCCAGCCGGTCGAGCGGAAGTCAGCCGAGATGAATCTTGGCGAAGAGCCGCGCCGTCGCGCCGATATCGGCGGTGCTCACGACGGTCAGTGCGAGCCAGAAGACCATCGAAAGATAGATCATGAACCGCATACGCCGAATTTT
The DNA here is from genome assembly GCA_035552195.1 of Allostellaceae bacterium. GTDB lineage: Bacteria > Pseudomonadota > Alphaproteobacteria > ATCC43930 > CGMCC-115725 > CAIKMD01. The sequence continues at coordinate 20,407 of DASZLU010000037.1, forward strand.
AGGCTCGAGGATGAAATGTCATCCCCGAGCTCGGCGATCGGCGGATTAAACTTTTGAAGGCTCCGTGCTTTCGCGGGAATGACGGTGTTGAAATGCTTTACGCTCACTGCCCCTTGATGAACGGAATCGCCAGCCGGTAAACCTCTTGCTCGGCATCCCACGGCACCATGTGCTTGCAGCCTTCCATGATGTGGAGGTTGACGTGGGGATGGCTCTTCTTGAAGAGCTCGGCGCGCTCGCCGGCATGGGCGCGGTCCTGGCGACCGTAAATCAGCAGCGTCGGGATCTTGAGATCGAGCATGCGCTGCCATTGCGGCACGGCCGGCGTTTGACCGCTGCCGCCGGCGCCTTCTTCCGAACGGGCGCGCTTGGTGAAGATTTCGAAGTTGCGGCCGATGCTGCGGCTATGGCGGAGCGCGAGCTCGGCCGGCGTCACCAACTCGGTGTGGAAGAGATCGGCCTTCATCAGCTTTTCGGTATCCGCCGGCGTCGGTTCGCTCTCGGCCATCTGGCGATCGACGCGCGCCGCGACCTGGTTGTAGCGGCCTTCGATATCGGCGGGCAGCGGCGGAATGAGGCCGCCGGTGCCGAGCACGACCAGATGCGAATAACGCGCCGGCTCTTTGCCGGCGAGTTGCACCGCCTGACCGCCCGAGCGCGAATGCGCAACCAGGGCGACCTTGCCGAGCCCGAGCGCGTCGATGAGCTTCGGCGCGGTGTTGGTCTGATAGGCGAGGCCGAGATCGTCGCCGACCTCGCTCAACCCATAGCCTGGGAAGTCGAAGGCAATGGCGCGGAAGCCGGCCTTGGCGAAATTCGGAAGGTTGCGGCGGAACACGTCGGCCGACGAGCCGAGCGAGGCGCCGTGCATGAACACCACCGGCGTGCCCGTACCTTCTTCGAGATAGCGGATTTTCAGCCCGTCGATCGTGACATATTTATCCGCGGTCATCGTGGCGAGATGCGTGTCCATGCTTCCTCCTTAAGGCCTTTAAACGGCTTAGCCCCGATTCTTAGCTCTATCGTCATTCCCGCGAAAGCGGGAATCCAGCGGTATCCCTGGATCCCCGCTTTCGCGGGGAAGACGATAGAAAATCGAGCTAATACCCCGCCTTCAGATCGACGACGTCCGTCATCTTCTCGCCGCGCTGCAGGCGGCGGATGTGGTTGCAGATGATCGGCGTGATATCGGCGGGGAATTGCCCGCGCGAGGCATGCGGGATGACGGTCACGCGCGGATGCTGCCAGAAGGGGTGCTCCTTCGGCAGCGGCTCCTCGCGGAACACGTCGAGCGTCGCGGCGACGAGCTGGCCGCTGTCGAGCGCGGCGATGAGATCGGCATCGACGATTTGCGGGCCGCGGCCGAGATTGATGACCGACGCGCCTTTCGGCATCAGCGCGAAATTCTTGGCGCCGAGAATGTCCTCGGTCTCGGGTGTATTCGGCAACAGGTTCACGACGATCTCGCTGCGCGCGAGGAAATTCGCGAGCTGATCGGGCCCATGGAATATCTCGACGCCCTCGAGCGTGCGCGGACGCCGGACCCAGGCCGCCGTTTGAAAGCCGAGATCGCGCACCGCCTTTGCCGCGGCAACGCCGATCGGCCCGAGGCCCATGATGCCGACCTTGCGATCGCGCGTCTTGAGGCGTTTGGGGCTTGCCCATTCGCCCTTTTGTTGCGCGAGCAGCAATTCCGGGATCTGCCGATGATGGCGCAGCACGTGCAGGATGACGGTCTCGGTCATCATCTGGTCGCCGTCGGGATTGGCGGCGCGCACAACCGGCACATTGTCGGGAATGGTCTTGTCGCTGAGGAACAGGTCCTGTCCGGCGAACAACGAGACGATCAGCTTGAGATGGGGCAGCGAGCGCAGGGCATTGTCCGGCATGCGGCCGCAGGCCACGACATCGACTTGCGCGCGGTCGCCCGCCTCGGGCCAGAAGCGCACCTCGAGATCGGGCATTTCGCGGGCAAAGCAATCGCGCCAGACCTGCGCCGGCGCGAAAATCGGGGTCATCAGCAGAATCATGCGATGCATTGAGGCAAAAACCGGCCCCGCGCGCAAGGCGCGCTTTTGATGTCGAACGCAAGCCGTGCTTTCGGCGCTCGCTTTTGGGCGATAGAGTGAGCAGCAAAGTCGAACGGGGAGGGAAGTAATGAAGTTTCTCGTTGCGCCGATCGTTGCAGCGGCGCTGTTGGTTGTCATACCATTTGCGCATGCCGGCGATATTCCGACCAATCCGGCGCTGCAAAAGGTGATCGACGGCGCCAAGCAGGAAGGCAAGCTGACGCTGTCTTATGCCGCGAACATCCTCGGCGGTCCCGACGGCGCGCGCGCCGCCGCGGCCGGCATCAAAAAGGATTTTGGCATCGATATCGATATCGAATACATTCCCGGCCCATCTTTCGCACCGATGGCATCGAAGCTGCTGACCGAGATGCAAGCGGGACAGCCGGCCTCGACCGACGTCTACAACGGCACCGCGGTCGAGGTGACGCCGCAGCTCTCGAAAGGCCTCTTCCGTAAAGTGCCTTGGACCGAGCTCTATCCCAGCCGCATCACGCCGCAGATCGCCGAGGCCGATAGCCGCGCGTTGCGCATCGTCACCAAGCTGCCGGGCATTCTCTACAACCGGAAAGTCGCGCCCCAATTCGGCGAGGCGCACTCGATCGAGGATCTGCTGAAGCCCGAGTTCAAAGGCAAGCTCTATACGACGCCTTATCTCGCCGGTTTCGACGTGCTCGTGGCGAAGGATGTGTGGGGCTACGACAAGACCGAAGCCTTCATCAAGCAGTTGGCGCAGAATATCGGCGGCCTCGCCGCTTGCGCTGCCACCGATCGTATCGCTTCGGGCGAGATTCCCGCGCTGGCGCTGTCCTGCTCGGGCTCCGAGGCGCATCTGTCGAAATACGGCGATGCGCTCGGCGAGGTCGTGCTGCTCGATGTGGCGAGCCGGCGCTTCGACTATCTCTGCGTACCGACCAACGCCGCGCATCCCAACGCCGCGATCCTTTTTGCGCTCTATGCCTCGTCACCCGAAGGCCAGATCAAGATCCTGCATGACGGGTTCGGGACCGAGCTTGACACTTATCCCGAAACACCGACGCATCAGCAGATCGCGACCCTCGAGAAAGAGGGCGCCAAATTCATCGATGTGACGACGGACTGGTACGGCTCGCATCCCGGCATCGAGGCCGATCTCGGCAAGCTGATCAAGATCGTGACGAAGCAGTAGAAGATTTGTGGCTTAGGGAGCTTTTTTTGCCTCAGCTGCCGCCGAAGCTCTGCACCAGGCTGCCGGCGACGAGATACCAGCCGTCGACCAGCACGAAGAAGATCAGCTTGAACGGCAGCGAGATCGTGACTGGCGGCAGCATCATCATGCCCATCGACATCAGGATCGAGGCGACCACGATGTCGATGATGAGGAAAGGCAGGAACAAGAGGAAGCCGATCTCGAAAGCGCGGCGCAGCTCGCTGATCATGAAAGCCGGAACGATGACGCGCAGCGGCACGTCCTTCGCATCGGTGGCTTTGGTGTCGACCTTGGCCATGCCGGCGAAGAGGTCGAGGTCCTGCTCGCGCACATGCGCCATCATGAAATCGTGGATCGGCGCGGCGGTACGGTCGAAGGCCTGCTGCTCGGTGATCTTGTCGGCCATCAGCGGCGCGATGCCGTTGTCGTAAGAGCTCTGCAGGGTCGGCGCCATCACAAAACCGGTGAGGAAGAGCGCGAGGCTGACCATCACGATATTGGGCGGGACCGTCTGCGTGCCGAGGGCGTTGCGCAGGAAGGACAGCACGACGACGATGCGCGTGAACGAGGTGACGGTGATGAGGATCGCCGGCGCCAGGCTCAGCACCGTCAGCAGCATCAACAACTGAACGATGTGGCCGGTCGAGGAGCCGCCTTCGCCACCCATATCGAGGGTCAGGCTCTGCGCCATCGCCGGCGCGCTCGAGAGCAGCAAGCAAAAAGGCGCCGTCCAGAGAGCGCGCTTGAGCCAGGACTTCATGGACGTGACCCCGATAACAAATTGGCGAAATTCAACTTCGGCGCCGCGCGTGTCGCCGGATCGGCCGGCGGTTCGGTGGGCGGGATGATGCCTGTCTCGACCACGACATCGTCGTTGAGGCCGAGAAGGATGAGATGCTCGACGCCGTCGCGCTTGAGCAGGACAAGGCGACGCTTGCTGTCGAGAGAGAGGACCTCCTGAACGCCCAGCCGGCGCTTGCCGCGGGCGGACGCAACGCGGCCGCCGAAGCCCAGCCGCTTGGCGACCCAGGCGAGGGTGAAGATGAGGGCAACGACGAGGACGAGGGCGCCGAGGAAGCGCCAATACATATCGCCCATCATGGCGTGAGCTCGGCTTGCGGCTTTTGGTCGGCGGCAAGCAGATGAAAAAGGAGATCGGCGGCCACGGCGAACGGCGCGATCGGAACCTGATCGCTGATCTTCAGCGCGGCGAGCAAATTCGCGAGCCCGGCATCGGTCTGGATGTTGGTGCCGTGAACGCGGGCGAGATCGCGGATGCGAGCGACGATCGCGTCGGCAACGGGTTCAGGGGTGGGGGCGGACAATGACCAATCCTCGGGCTCGTGACGGATCGGAGAGTGCGGCTGGGATGGTTAATTTTGTGTTGCGGCCCGGATCTTTTTGCCGGGTCACCGGGCAGAACTTGCCGCGCTTTACGCTTTATTAAGGTAAACGGCCGATGTTGGCGTCATGGATATCGGCCAAATCCCCCTTTTCTCGGCGCTTTCCAAGCGCATGTCGTGGCTCACGGCGCGGCAGACCGTTCTCGCCGAGAACGTCGCCAACGCCAATACGCCAGGCTACGTCGCCAAGGACCTTAAGGATCTCGATTTCAAATCGCTGATCGGCAACGGTCGGACGAACGGCAACGGCCCGCTGCAGCTCGCCGCCACCGAGCCCGGCCATTTCGCGCCGGTGCAGTCGAACGCGCCGGCCCCGGTCGTCCGAGCCGCCAGTGGCTCAAGCCTCGACGGCAACGGTGTCTCGATCGAAGAGCAGATGATGAAAGTGTCGACCAACGCGGCCGACTATTCGCTGATCACGACGCTCTACAAGCAGAATATCAGCATGATCAAAACCGCCCTTGGCGGCGGCGGCAGTTGAACGTGAGGGGATGAAAGATGGAACTCGATAAGTCTTTCACGGTGGCCTTCGCCGGCATGAGCGCGCAGAGCCAGCGTCTTAAAGTCATCGCTGAAAATATCGCCAACGCAGATTCGACGGCAAAGACGCCGGACCAGGATCCGTATCAGCGCAAGATCATCAGTTTCTCCGACGAGCTCGACAAGAAGCTCGGCGTCGACATGGTGAAGGTCTCGGGCGTCAACCAGGTGCAGGGCGGCTTCGGCCGGGTCTACGAGCCGGGCAATCCCGCGGCCGACCAGAGCGGCTACGTCAAGACGCCGAACGTCAACACGATCACCGAAATGATGGATATGCGCGAAGCGCAGCGCAGCTACGACGCCAACCTCAATGTTATCGACGCGGCCAAGGCGATGCTCAGCCGTACGATCGATCTGCTGCGCGGCTAAGCGAATTTCGAGGGGAGTATAGATCATGGCCGTTAATATGAGCGCCGCCGTCAATGCCTACGCCAATGTGGCGAAGTTCGCATCGACAGGTTCGACGCCCGTCGCGAAAGGCGGCGAAAGCTTCGGCAAGATGCTGCAGGACGCCGCGTCGTCTTTCGGCGACACGATGCAGAAAAGCGAGAAGGCGAGCATGCAGGCCGCGACCGGCAATGCCGATCTTGCCTCGGTGACGCAGGCGGTGACCGACGCGCAAATCGCGTTGCAGACCGTTGTCGCCGTCCGCGATCGCGTGATCTCGGCCTATCAAGACATCATCAAGATGCCGATCTGACGGGCCGGCTGCTTTTTCAGGAATAAGGTTCAAGACGATGACTTCCGCCGACGCTCTTTCCGTTGCCCGCGACGCCATCATCGTTGCCTTGAAGCTCGGCGCGCCCGCGATGCTGTTGGCGCTCGGCGTCGGTCTTGCGATTTCCTTCATCCAGGCGCTGACGCAGATTCAGGAAATGACGCTGACCTTCGTGCCGAAGATGGTGATCATCCTCTTGTCGCTGCTGCTCTTCCTGCCGTTCATGCTGTCGACGCTGACCTCGTTCACCGAAAGCCTGATGGGCCGCATCGTTTCAGGGACTTGAAGCGCGCGTAGAGCCCGATGGATATCAATCAATTCCTGCCGAACAATACCTTCGGCGCGCTGCTGATCTTCGCGCGCATCGGCACCGCGATGATGCTGCTGCCGGGCTTCGGCGAAGTTTACGTGCCGCAGCGCTATCGGCTGCTGTTCGCGCTGATGTTTTCCGCCTTGCTGCTGCCGGTGCTGTCGCCGATCCTTCCGCCGCTGCCGGCAAGCCCGGGCGACCTCGTCGCCGTGCTCGGCAGCGAGCTGGTGATCGGCGCCTTCATCGGCACGATGACACGGATCATCCTGGCCGCGCTGCAGACCGCCGGCCAGATCGTTTCGGTGCAGACGGGCCTGTCCTATGCACAAGTCTTCAACCCGATCGAAGCCTCGCAGGATTCGGTGCCGAGCGGCTTCTACGCCGTCCTGGGCGTGCTGCTGATCTTCCTGACCAACACGCATCATCTGATGCTGCGCGGTCTGGTCGACAGCTACGCGGTCTTCCAGCCGGGCCGCTTGCCGCCCGTTGAAGACCTGTCCCAGACGATGTCGCATGCGGTGGCCGCGTCGTTCAAGCTGTCGATGGAGATGGCGGCGCCGTTCATCGTGCTCGGCACGATCTTCATGATCGCCATCGGTCTCATCGGCCGGCTCGTGCCGCAATTGCAGATTTTGTTCATCACTCAGCCGCTGCAAATTTTGGGCGGGCTGCTGCTGATGGGATTGCTCGCCGCAACCGGCATGGGCTGGTTCCTGCAGTCTTTCGCCGACCAGTTCCAGTCTCTCATTTCGGGCTGAGCGATGGCCGACGAACAAGATTCCGGCCAACAAACCGAAGAACCATCAGCACGAAAACTGCAAGACGCGCGCAAGCGCGGTCAGGTCGCGCAGTCGCGCGAAGTCAACACCTGGTTCATGCTGATGGCCGGGGCAGGGGTCGTGCTCTTCATGGGGCCGACCATGGCCACCAACATGACGACGACGCTGCGTGCCTTTCTGACGATCCAGCGTTACATCGATGGCAACGGTATACGCTGGAACGCGATCGAGGCGACGGTCGGCCAGATCGCGTTTCTCCTGGTCCTGCCGTTGGTCATCTTCGTCGTCGCTGCCGTCGCCGGCACGATGTTGCAGGTCGGTCTCGTCTTCGCGACCCAGAAGCTCGGCTTCGATCTCTCGCGCATTTCGCCGATGGCCGGGGTCAAGCGCCTGTTCTCGCCGAAATCGGCCGTCGAATTCCTGAAAAATCTTGCCAAGGTCGGTGCCGTTGCGGCGATTGCAGCCTGGGTGGCAACGCCGTCGATGGGCGCGCTCAACTACATGGTCCAAGAGCCCGCCGAATATATGCCGCACGAGATCTACAAGCTTGTGCTGAAGCTGCTCATCGGCGTGATGTCCCTCGTCACTGTCATGGCGCTCTTCGATTACGCGTATTCGCGCTTCTCCTTCATGAAGTCGATGCGCATGTCGAAGCAGGAAGTGAAAGAGGAAAACAAGCAGTCCGAAGGCGATCCCATGGTCAAGGCGCGATTGCGCGGCATCCGCATGAACCGGGCACGCAAGCGCATGATGGCGGCGGTCCCGAAGGCCTCGGTGGTCGTCACCAACCCGACCCATTTCGCGGTCGCCCTCGCCTACGAGATAGGCGAGTCAGGCGCGCCGAAAGTCGTGGCGAAGGGCGCCGATCTCGTCGCCTTCAAGATCCGCGAGATCGCCAAGGAGCACGACGTCCCGATCGTCGAGAACCCGCCGCTCGCCCGCGCGCTCTACGCCAATGTCGAGATCGACCGCGAAATCCCGCCCGAGCATTACAAGGCGGTGGCCGAGATCATCTCCTACGTCTTCCGCCTCAAAGGCAAGATTCGCCCGCAAGCCAAGGCCGCCGGCGCGCGGTAACATCTCGCCCCCGTGGCGCGGATCGCACTCTCGGCGCCTCCCGTCTTTCATCTCCTTTGTGCTAAACTCCCCTCATGGATTCCTTGCTCGATTCGGATTACGCGACGCGCGGGCTGCACCTGCCGGCGATGGTGCCGCCGCCGCTTGTGCCGCGCTGGGTCGCCGGGGTCGGCTTCCTCACGCTTGTCCTGGCAGTGGCCGCCGTACTCTGCGTCGTGCTGCTCTTCGCGCAATCGGTTCCGAATGCGGTGGCGGCGCCGGCGGCGATCGTGCTGGCGACTTTGGCGCTGGGCTGCGGCGTTGCCGCGATCGTCGGCCGCCATGTCCACGGCGCGGTGATCGGCAAGCTCGATCTCCTCAATCAGGCGCTGGCTACGGCGGCGAACGGCCATCTGATCGCCAGCGCCGGCGGGCAGGCGGTCTATGCCAACGCCGCCTTCGGGCGCTTCTTCCCGGGTCTCGTCGGGCCGCCGCTCGATGCCTTGCAGCGGCGGCTCGTCGCCGGCGAGGGCAGCGTCGGCGATCTCGCCAGCATGCGCCGCGATCTCGATCAAAAAGGCCGCGCCGCCGGTCGTATCGCCATCTCGCATCCCGCCGGGCCGACCGCTTGGTTCAGCGTCTCGGCGCATCGCCTTGCGGGCCAGGAAGCCGCGAGCCTCTGGAGCTTCGAGGATGTCACCGAGCGTCAGGCGATGGAGCAGGAAATCCGCGACGAGCGCGCGACGCTTGCCGACTTCCTCGACCACGCGCCGAGCGGTTTCTATTCGGTCGACGGCGGCGGGCATTTCCTCTTCGTCAACGCGGCCTTCGCCGAATGGCTCGGCGTGACGGTCGGCGAGTTGGTCGGACAGGGCGCCACGCTCAGCGATTTCCTCGCCGATCCGCCGCCGCCGGGTTCATTGCCGCATGCGCCGTTTACCGGCGCGGGCCCATCGAATCAGGAGGGGCGCGGCGAGGTGATGCTGAAGACACGCCATGGACGCACCATCCATGCGCTGATCACGCAAAGCGTCGTCAAAGCCGGCACCGGGCTGCGCATCCATTCGATGGTGCGCGATCTCGCGCCCGAACGCGATTGGCAGCAAGCGCTGGCGCAGTCGCGCGAGCGTTTCGAACGTTTCTTCGCCAACGCGCCGGTCGGGATCGGGCTGCTGGATCGCGACGGAAAATTCGTCGAGGCGAATGCAACGCTCGGCGCTTTCCTCGGTGCCGAGCCGTCGGCGCTGATCGGCAAGGCGCTGACCGGTTATCTCCTCGACAGCGAACAGGCCGAAATCGGCGAGAAGCTCGCGACCGCGTTGCGCGGCACCGTCCCCGGTCCGATCGCGCTGCGTCTGCCCGGCGGCAAATCCGCCTCGCTCGTCCTGACGCGCGACAGCGAAGGCGGATTGATCCTTCACTTCATCGACACCACGGACCAGAGGAAGATCGAGGCGCAATTCACCCAATCGCAGAAGATGCAGGCCGTCGGCCAGCTCGCCGGCGGCGTCGCGCACGATTTCAACAACCTGCTGACGGCGATGATCGGCTTTTGCGATCTCCTCTTGCAGCAGCATGGGCCGGGCGACCGCTCGTTCCCCGACATCATGCAGATCAAGCAGAACGCCAACCGCGCCGCCAATCTTGTGCGCCAGCTCTTGGCTTTCTCGCGCCAGCAGACCCTGCAGCCGCGCGTCCTCAACATCACCGACGCGCTCGCCGATCTTTCGCATTTGATACGCCGGCTGATCGGCGAGAATATCGCGCTCGATGTGGTGCATGGCCACGATCTCGGCCTCGTCAAGGTCGACCAGGGCCAGCTCGAGCAGGTGATCATCAACCTCGCCGTCAACGCCCGCGACGCGATGAACGGCGGCGGCACGCTCACCATCAAGACCGGAAACGTCGAACTTCGCGAGCCGATCCGCCGCGGCGACGAGCTGATGCCGGCCGGGAAATACGTCGTGATCGGCGTCGGCGACACCGGCTGCGGCATCCCCAAGGAAAA
>DASZLU010000038.1:0-2553 GCA_035552195.1 Allostellaceae bacterium
GCGGCGCGAGCTCTTGATCGTCGCCGCCTTCATCTTCCTCTATTATTTCAGCCCCGGGCTCGCCACGCCGCTCTATTATCACATGACGGACGAGCTGAAATTCTCTCAAGGCTATATCGGCATCTTGACGTCGATCGCCGCGGCCGGCTGGATCGTCGGCGCTCTGCTGTACCGGCGTTATTTCGGCGCGCTCAGCATGAGGAAGCTGCTTTATCTGAGCATCGTGTTCGGTACCGCAACGACGCTCGCCTATCTCTTGCTGTCGAGCGAAGCATCGGCCGCGATCATCAATTTCTGCGCCGGCTTTTCCGCCATGCTCGCGACCGTGGCGACGGTGACGCTCGCGGCCGACTATTGTCCGCCGCGGGCCGAAGGGTTTTCGTTCGCCGTGCTGATGTCGGTGATCAATCTGTCCAATACGGTCGGCGACAATATCGGCTCATATCTCTACGCCAACGTCTTTGCCCGCAGTCTGCCGCCGCTTATCATGATGTCTGCGGCGTTCACCGCATTCGCCCTTATCCTGGTGCCGTTGCTGCATCTGGGCGACAAGCCGCAAGGCGCACCGGCGGTGTCGAGAGACCACCTGGAGAACAAGGTGGAACCGGACGCCACCTCTACGCGTTAATTCTCGCGATTGCGTTTGCGTGCTTTTCCCATCCGGGACTGCCCAGACAGAGGTATCCGGTCATGCGCAAGACCGTCGCGCTTTTCGCATTTTTCCTGTGCGCCGCTTTGGTTTCAGGCGCGCCGCATGCCTCGGCATTCGGATTGCGAATCGGGCCCTTCCACATTGGCATACCGTTCGGCTGGCATCACCGGCACCACCCGCTCTACATGCACGCCAACCGCGGCGAAATGGCTCGTGCCGAGCGCCCCGAGACCGGCCGCTCCGACGCGCGTGAAGCCGCGCCGCAAGGCGCTGTCTCGCCGGCACTCGTTTATCCAAGCCTGGCGCTGCCGGTGATTTTCCAGAACGTGTTCTGGCCGAGCGCCTCGCAATGGCCGTTCGGTTATCAGAATATTTTCACCACGGCCTTTGCCAAGATCTCCGCCGACCGCGACGGTCGCCAGTGCCAGCAGCCGCTCGACGCCAATGCCATTGTCGGCCGCGTCAGTAGCGACATATCGCCGACGGACGATCAGATGCCGCTTCTGCAGAAGCTTGGCGGCGCGCTCGGCATGGCTTCCGGCTATCTCGCCAAAGCCTGCCCCCCTGGAATTCCTGCGCAGCCGGTCGCCCGGCTGCAAATGATGCAATCGCAGATCCAGGCGCTCGCCATGGCGATCGACATCGTCCGGCCGCCGTTACAGGAATTCGAGCAATCGCTGACGCCGGAGCAAAAATCCCGCTTCGACGCTGCGCCGGCCGCGCAGACGGACAATGTCCCTGCCGCGCAGACGAGCGTCCAGCAGCAGAACCAGGCTGGTGCTCTGGTGCGGCCGTGCGGCGATTCGACGAGCGCCATCAACTGGTCGATCGAACAAATCAATAAGTCGGTTCACCCGACCGTCGCGCAGCGCGACGACCTCGCCAATATGAAGCAGGCTTTTGCCAGCGCCGCGGCCGATCTCGACACGCATTGTCCGGCTTCGGCGCCGGCCACCGCGCTCGGGCGTCTCGAAACCATCGAGGCGCGGCTCGACGCGGCCTGGCGCACGGTTCTGTCGATGCAGGTCACGCTCGCCGGATTCGAAAGTAAATTGAGCGACGCGCAGAAAAACCGCTTCGACACGATGAATGTCGCTGCGCGTTAGCGCAGCGGCACACTAGGGCTTCCGATTCTGCGCATTCCAATGCCGCTCGAGATTGGCAATCAGCGCCGGGCTGAAATGGCAATAGGCCTGCTCGCGGGCATAGACCGCCATGTAGCGGCGGAACGCGTCGAGCGGCTCCTGGCTCACCCGCAGCGCGCGACGGTTGCCGGCGGCGCTGACGACGCCGGAACTGGTGAAATTGTCGATCACGACGTCCATCGCAGAATCGATCTCGGAAACGGGCGCAATCTCGTCGCAGACCAGCCGCCCCTCCGGGGTATCGCAATCAAGGCGACGCCCATAAAGGATGGCCTGGCGCGCGATACGATCACCGGTAAATCGCCATAGCCGCAAATTGGCAGCGCCCGGAATGATGCCCTCCTTGCGCGCCGGCAGGGTCAGATAGGCGTCATTGGCCGCGAGCACGTAATCGAGCGCGAGAACCAGCTGACAGCCGCCGCCGATGGCAAAGCCATCGATGACGCCGACCCACGGCTTCTCGATCGACCCGCCCGTGATCTCATCGGGACTCAGATCCGCGCGCGCGACGCCGCGAAACAGCTTGTTGACGAGCCCCATGTCGCGCTTGATGTACCAGACGTAGGAAATCTTGCCGTGATAGAGATGGGTGAGATTGATGCCGGCGGAGAACAACCGGCGGCCGCGATATTTCGTGTGCTCGACAGTGTCGCCGCGCAGCACGGCGATATCGCACTCGCGATCGAGCGTCGCCACATCGATCGCGGTCTCGAGCCCATCCACCGTGCTCTCGTCCTCGGAATTGAGAAAGCGCGG
>DASZLU010000039.1:0-7616 GCA_035552195.1 Allostellaceae bacterium
GAACCATTCCGATCATGCGACGTCCTTTACGGTAGCTTCCCCGATTGCGGCTTTCGCCGTTGCGGTTTCTGGTGAATCACTGACCCCAAGATCGCGATGGGCAACGGAGACGTTGCGGCTGTCGCGACGCAGCCATTCGGCGAGACGCTCGGCGACATAGACCGAGCGATGACGCCCGCCGGTGCAGCCGATAGCGATGGTGAGATAGGATTTGCCTTCGCGCTCGTAGCGCGGCAGCAGCGGCTTGAGCCAGGCGCAGAGCTGATCGAAGAGCGCCGGAAAATCCGGATCGGCGGCAATGTATTCGCCGACCGCGGCGTCCTTGCCCGAGAGGGGCTTCAACCCGGCAACGTAGTGCGGATTGCGCAGGAAGCGCACATCGAGCACGAGATCGGCGTCGCGCGGCAGGCCTTGGCGGAACGAGAACGACGTCACGAAGATGCTGAGACCCGTCTCGTTCGCGAGATGGAAGTGGCCGTGGAGCACGCGCTTCAGGTCGGCGGTGTTCAGCGCCGAGGTATCGACGACGAGATCGGCGCGATCGCGCAACGGACGCACGCGTTCGCGCTCCAGGCGAATGCCGTCGCGCACCGGACGCTCGGCGGCGAGCGGATGCGGCCGGCGCGTTTCGGTGTAGCGCCGCTCGAGACGGTCGTCGTCGCAATCGAGGAACACGATGCGGAGGTCGAGACCCTGATCTTCGACCAGGCTGTCGAGCGTCGCGACCAGAGACGGCACCGCGAAATCGCGCGTGCGCACATCGACGCCAAGCGCGAGCGGCGGCTGGTCGGTGGTCGGCACGACGAGATTGGGCAGCAGCGAGAGCGGCAGGTTATCGACCGCCTCGTAGCCCATATCCTCGAACGCCTTGAGCGCCGTCGAACGGCCCGCACCGGACATGCCTGTAACGACGATCAGCTTGCCGCCCGAACGCGGCGCAGCGCTCATGATGGGACCGCGGCCTTGACCGGAGAAAACACGTCCTGCGCGAGGCTGCGCAACGCGAGCCGAAGCTTGGCCGGGGCCGAGGCCTCGAAAGGCGCGAGCGCCACGACGGGCACCGCGCGATCGAGGAAGCCGACCGCGCGGTGCTCCGGCATGCGCTCGATCTCGGCCGACGGCATCAGGTCGACCACGAGACGCAAAGGCGCAACGACGTGCGCCATGGAAATGATTCCAAGCCCGCGCACTTCTATCTGCCCGGCAATCGTCGCCGGAGCGCTCATGATGATGTCATCGCCATCGCGTCGAAGTTCGGTCTGATCGTCCGCCACGAGGCGAGCACCTTGGTCGATCAAGCGCAGCGCAAAATCCGATTTGCCCGCCCCCGACGGGCCTCGGAGCAGAACGCCGTCGCCCCCAAGCGCAATCGCCGTGCCGTGGACTCGGATCATGCGGCGCTCTAGGTGCTCTCGCCTTGAATTAAAGTCAATCAATTTGGCGGCGCAACTTTGCGCAAATGTTACATTCTAACAATATCTGGGAGTATTCGGGATAAGGAAACACAATAGCTAGTCTCCACCCTGAGGTAATTTTGCTCTGCACGGGCCGCTCCTAGGACCGACCACCGCCCCCGAAATCGGCTGGCAAATCGATCATGAACCGCGCGCCACGCAGGCGGTTCTCGGCGTCATAACGGTTTTCCGCGCGGATAGTGCCGTGATGTGCCTCGACAATCTGTTTCGTGATCGCGAGACCGAGACCCGAATGGGTGCCGAAATCCTCGCCCTTGGGCCGCTCGCTGTAGAAGCGGTCGAAGATCGCATTGAGCTTGCCCTCGGGAATGCCCGGGCCGGCGTCCTCGACCGCGACGCGAATCATATCGCCGGTGCGGCGGGCGCGTACCGTGATCGTGCCGCCGGGCGGGCTGAACGAGATCGCGTTGTCGAGAAGATTGCGGAAGACGCGCACCAGCCGGTCTTCGTTGCCGCGCACATTGAGCGCCGCGCCGGGTCCGCTGCCGCCCCCCGGCAGATCGAGCGCGAGGAACGGCGCGCCGTCGCCAGCCGCATCGCGATAGAGCGAGATCAGCGCCGGGAGCATCGAGCCGAGCGGCACGACCGAACGCTCGGCGCGCGACATTTCCGCATCGAGCCGCGACGCGTCCGAAATATCGGTGATCAAGCGGTCGAGGCGCTTGCCGTCTTCGAGCACCAGCCGCAGCAATTGCTTTTGCTTCGCCGTGTCGTCGACGCGCAGCGCCGTCTCGACCGCGCTGCGCAAGGAGGTGAGAGGATTCTTCAACTCATGCGCGACATCGGCGGCGAAATGCTCGATCGCATCCATACGCCGCCGGATCGTCTCGGTCATCTCGCGCATCGCGACCGAGAGATCGCCGATCTCGTCGCCGCGTCCGGCAAGATCCGGAATCTCCGACGGTTCGCCGCCGCCGCCGCTGCGCATGCGATCCGCCGCCGCCGCGAGCTGCCGCAGCGGCCGCACGATGGTGCCGGCGAGATAGATCGACAACAGGACAGTGACGCCGAGCGCGACAATGAACAATTCGGCGATCGAGAACCGCACGGCGCGCACGGCTTGCTCGATATCGGCGCTGGTCGTGGAGAGCAGCACGACGCCGATCACTTCCTTGTAATTCTGGACCGGCACCGCGGCGTCGAGCACCAGGCCGCCGCTTGCCGGAACGCTGTGGACCGAGACGGCGATCTCACCCTGATAGGCGTGGCTGACCTCGGGATAATCGGCCCCCGACGGTTTGGCGGTTTCGATATCGGGCGGATAATCGCCGCTCCACGGAATGCGCGCGATCACGTTGTCGTAGAAGCGGTGCGCGAAACGCACGAAATAATTGCTTTGATCGGGCGCCGCCACTTCCTCGATCTGAATCGATTGCTTGGAGATGCCCAGGATGCGGCTGTCGGCGATCAGCGCGCCGGTCGTATCGAAGAGCCGCGCGCGCATATGCGTCGGCTCCACCAGGCGCCGCATCATTTCGCGCGAGCGCTCGGGCTGCAGCGCCGGACCTCCCGGCAGGGTCGGATCGACCGCGCCCTCGCCGAGCGCCGCCGCGAAAATCTGACCTTGCGTCTTCAGCGCTTCGGTCTGCGCGGCGACGAGGTTCTGCTGATATTCGCCGAGGTAGAAAAACCCGCCGCCCAGCAATGCCAACGCAACGACATTGATCGCGAGAATGCGCAACGTGAGCGGCGACCAGCGACTGCGCCGCGGCAAGCGCGGCAGCAGACGCACGGTCCAAATTTCCCGCGCGAGCTTACGCGCAACGGTCGCGGCCGGCACCGCCGCGGTGTCGTCTTCAGCTATCGCGGTAGCGGTAGCCGACGCCGTAAAGCGTCTCAATCTGCGCAAAATCCGTATCGACCACTTTGAATTTTTTGCGCAGGCGTTTGACATGGCTGTCTATTGTACGATCATCCACGTAGATGTGCTCGCCATAAGCGCCATCCATTAACTGATCGCGGCTTTTTACATGGCCGGGCCGCATCGCTAGAGACTTTAATAGAAGAAACTCGGTTACCGTAAGGTCAACATTCTCGCCTTTCCAAGTGCATTGATGCCGCGCTGGATCGAGTCGCAGCTCGCCGCGCTGGATGGCCGGCTCGGCTTCGACGCCGGTCCCTTGCGCGAGTTCGCCGCGGCGCAGCAAAGCGCGGATGCGCTCGACCAGCAGGCGCTGCGAGAACGGCTTTTTGATGTAATCGTCGGCGCCCATGCGCAGACCCAGCACCTCGTCGACCTCGTCGTCCTTCGAGGTGAGGAAGATCACCGGCATTGCGCTGTCCTTGCGCAAATGACCCAGCAGTTCCATGCCGTCCATCCGCGGCATCTTGATGTCGAGGATGGCCAGATCGGCGGGTTGGGTGGTCAGCCCTTTCAGCGCTTCGGCGCCGTCGTTGTAACTGCGCACCGTGAAGCCCTCCGCCTCGAGTGCCATCTGCACCGAGGTGAGGATATTCCGGTCGTCGTCGACCAGGGCGATCGTATTGGCCATCGAATGTTCCCTTATCACGGTCGGCCCTTAGGGCGAACCTTAAGTCGCAAACCTTACGCCGCACTGTGGCGGCTTTAAGGCAAGAGGTGGGCTCTAAATTGTCATCGGCAAACGATTTTCCGCGATTTAGGTGCTTTCCCCCGCCCCCGCCAAGGCTCACAATCCTGCTATGACCCCAGCTGATATGACCGGGGATTACCCTGCCCCTGGCGACACCGCCCGCCGCCTGATCCGGGCCACGGATCGGGCCACTTTGGCGACCGCTCTGGCGGCTCCCGGCGGGTCCTGGCCCTATGCCTCGCTGGTCCTGGTGGCGGTCGATTATGACGCCAGCCCGTTGCTGTTGATTTCGACTCTGGCCGAGCACACCAAAAACTTGCAACAGTATCCCCGAGCTTCCCTCCTCTTTGATGGAACCCAAGGACTCGACGATCCGTTGACCGGCGCCAGGGTGACCCTCCTTGGCGAATTGCGGCCCGACAGCGACCCCGTCCGGCTGCGCCGCTTTGTAGCGCGGCATCCGTCAGCGGCGATCTATGCCGGGTTCAAGGACTTCGCCCTCTATCGCTTGCAGATGACCCGCGCCCATCTCGTTGCCGGCTTCGGCCGCATCCATTGGGTCGATGCCGCGGCATTGCAGGGACCGGCGGTGGATGTGTCCTGGCTGCGCGAGCATGAGCCGAGCATCCTTGAACATATGAATAGCGATCACGCCGCGACGCTCGATCTTTATGCCGAGCGCTTGCTCGGCCGCGGCGGCAACGGCTGGCGACTGACCAACGTCGATCGCGAAGGTGCCGATCTGCGACGCGGCGGTGTCGTTGCGCGTCTCGACTTCCCCATCCCCGCAGATGATTTGGATGCAGTGCGGCAAAGCTTTGTTGCGCTTGCACAATCGGCGAAGCGCGGCGCAATGTCGCAATAGTTAGTCGCTCACTCCTTCGTCCTGGGAGATTGCGCCTCCGACGCCGCAGCGATAATTTGAAGGCCCTGGGCAGATCGTCGCCAAGACACGCGGCGGTTGGCGCGTATCGCCGTCCAAGCCCGTTATCATCGGAGGTTCGCCGTGCTTGCCTTCCTTGTCACCGGACTCGCCGGCGGCAGCGGCCGTCAGCCGATAGTGGTAGTGAAGGGAGTCGAGGCATGAGCGGAGCCGCACGAACACGTAACCACAAGCTGCTGCAGTGGGTCGAAGAGATCGCAACCAAGTGCCAGCCCGACCGGGTGCATTGGTGCGATGGTTCGGCTGAAGAAGCGCAGCGCCTTTTCGATGAGATGGTCGCGCAAGGCACGCTGATCCGTCTCAACCAGCAGAAGCGTCCCAATTCCTATCTCGCGCGCTCCGATGCCGGCGATGTCGCGCGCGTCGAAGACCGCACCTTCATCTGCTCCGCGCGCAAGGAAGATGCCGGGCCGACCAACAACTGGGTCGATCCGAAAGAGATGCATGCGACGCTCGACAAGCTGTTCGAAGGCAGCATGCGCGGGCGGACGATGTATGTTATTCCGTTCAGCATGGGTCCACTCGGCTCGCCGATCTCGCATATCGGCGTGCAGATTTCGGATTCGCCTTATGTCGCTGTCAGCATGCGGCTGATGACGCGCGTCGGCCAGAAAGTGCTCGACCTGCTCGGCGACGGCGAATACGTGCCGTGCCTGCATTCGGTCGGCGCGCCGCTCGACGAGGGCGAAAAGGATGTGGCCTGGCCGTGCAACGCGAAGCACAAATACATCGTCCAATTCCCTGAAGAGCACACGATCATGTCGTATGGCTCGGGGTATGGCGGCAACGCGCTGCTCGGCAAGAAATGCTTCTCGCTGCGCATCGCCTCGGTCCTCGGCCGCGAGCAAGGCTGGCTCGCCGAGCACATGCTGATCCTCGGCATCGAGAGTCCGAAGGGCGACAAGACCTATGTCGCGGCGGCGTTCCCGTCGGCTTGCGGCAAGACCAATCTCGCGATGCTGGTGCCGCCGGAAGGCTTCGGCGGCTGGAAGGTGCGCACGATCGGCGACGACATCGCCTGGATCAAGCCGGCACCCGACGGCACGCTGCGCGCGATCAATCCCGAGGCTGGTTTCTTCGGCGTCGCGCCGGGCACCGGCGTGAAGACCAATCCCAACGCGATCGCTTCGCTCAGCCACGACGTCATCTTCACCAATGTCGCGCTGACCGATGACGGCGATGTGTGGTGGGAAGGCCTGACCGACGACCCGCCGAAGCATCTCATCGATTGGCAGGGCAAGGATTGGACGCCCGAGAGCGGCCGCAAGGCGGCGCATCCCAATTCGCGCTTCACGGTTTGGGCCGGCCAGTGCCCGAGCATCGATCCGGCGTGGGAAGATCCCGCCGGCGTGCCGATCTCGGCCTTCATCTTCGGCGGCCGTCTGTCGAAGACCTTCCCGCTGGTGTTCGAATCCTTCAGTTGGAAACACGGCGTCTATCTCGCCGCGACGATGGGGTCGGAAGCGACCGCAGCCGCCGACAATCAGGCGGCGATCCGGCGCGATCCTTTCGCGATGCTGCCGTTCTGCGGCTACAACATGGCCGATTACTGGAACCACTGGCTGTCGATGGAGAAGCGCATCAAGAAGCTGCCGCGCATCTATCGCGTGAACTGGTTCCGCAAGGACGAGAATGGCAAATTCGCGTGGCCGGGCTTCGGCGAGAATATGCGCGTGCTGCAATGGATCGTCGACCGCATTCAGGGCCACGCGCAAAAGCCGGTCGAGAGCCCGTTCGGCCTCATGCCGCATTACCAGGACATCAACTGGAACGGCCTTGCCTTCACGCAGGATCGCTTCAACAAGATCATGGCGGTCGATCCCGGCGAGGCGAAGAACGAAGCCCTCGATCAGCAGGAGTTGTTTGATCGTTTCGGCAGCCGCCTGCCTTCCGAGATGGAGGAAGAGCGGCAGAACCTGCTGGCACGCATCCAGGCGCAGCAGGTCGCCGCGAAGTAACGCCGCGCATTCCGCGCAACAGGAAGGCCCGCGATCGTCATCGCGGGCCTTCTGCTTTTTGCACTTGTTTATCGGCGGACGAGTCTAGTGCGCTTCTTCCCAATTCGCCGCGGCGCCGGTTTCGACGACCAGCGGAACGGATAGGCTGAGCACCGGCGCGCAGGCGCCTTCCATCACGTCCTTGGCCAGCTTCTTCACCTGATCGACCTCACGATCGGGCGCTTCGAAGACGAGCTCGTCATGCACCTGCAGCAGCATGCGCGTCTTGAAGCCCGCGGCATCCAGCGCCGCGGGGATGCGCTTCATCGCGCGCTTGATGATATCGGCAGCCGAGCCTTGCAGCGGCGCATTGATCGCCGCGCGTTCGGAGAAATTGCGGCGCGAGACGTTGCTGTCCTTGATGCCCGGGATATGCACGCGGCGGCCGAAGATCGTCTCGACATAGCCATGCTCGCGCGCGAAGAGCTTCATCCGCTCCATATAGTCGCGGATGCCGGGGAAGCGCTGGAAGTATTTCTTGATGAAATCGGCAGCCTCGCTTTGCGCCACGCCGAGCTGATTGCCGAGGCCGAAAGCGCTGATGCCGTAGATGATGCCGAAATTGATCGCCTTGGCGCGGCGCCGCGTCTCGGCATCCATCTTCGCCATCGGCACGCCGAAGACTTCGCTCGCCGTCATCGCGTGAATA
>DASZLU010000040.1:0-26190 GCA_035552195.1 Allostellaceae bacterium
ATTGCCGAGGCCGAAAGCGCTGATGCCGTAGATGATGCCGAAATTGATCGCCTTGGCGCGGCGCCGCGTCTCGGCATCCATCTTCGCCATCGGCACGCCGAAGACTTCGCTCGCCGTCATCGCGTGAATATCGGCGCCGGCACGGAACGCTTCTTTCAGCGCATCGATGCCGGCGACATGCGCCGCGAGACGCAGCTCGATCTGGCTGTAATCGGCGGAGATCAGCTTATGGCCCGGCGCCGCGACGAAAGCACGGCGAATCTTGCGCCCTTCCTCGGTGCGGATCGGGATGTTCTGGAGGTTGGGGTCGTTCGACGACAACCGCCCGGTCGCCGCCCCCGACATCGAATAGGCCGTGTGGACACGCCCGGTCTTGGGATTGATCTCTTCGATCAGCGTGTCGGTATAGGTGCTTTTGAGCTTGGTCAGCTGCCGCCAATCGAGCACGCGCGCCGGCAGGTCATGCGTCAGCGCCAGCTCTTCGAGGATTCCGGCATCGGTGCCGTAAGCACCGGTCTTGCCCTTCTTGCCGCCGGGCAGGCTGAGCTCGTCGAACAGCACTTCGCCGAGCTGCTTGGGCGAGCCGATGTTGAACGGATGCCCGGCGAGCTTGTGAATCTCGGCTTCGAGCCCGGCGATACGCTGCGCGAAATCGTGGCTCAAGCGGCTGAGCTCGTCGCGATCGACGCGGATGCCGGCCGCTTCCATCGCGGCAATGACCTGTACCAGCGGCCGCTCGACCGTCTCGTAGAAGCCGAGCAGATATTTCTCGCGCAATTGCGGCTTCAAGAGCCGATGAAGACGCAGCGCGTAATCGGCTTTCTCGGCCGCGTAATCGAGCGCCTTCTCGAGCGTCACCGCGGCGAAGCCGACATGGCTTTTGCCCGAACCGGCGACGTCTTTGTACGCGATGATCTCCTGCCCGCCGAAATGCAGCGGCACCAGCTCGTCGAACTCATGCCCGTGCCGTCCGGCATCGAGCACGAAGGAGATGAGCAGCGTCGAATCGAGGGGCGCCATTGCGATGTCGTGCCCCGCGAACACCGCCGCATCGAATTTGATGTCGTGACCGATTTTCAGGACGCTCGGGTCTTCGAGCAACGGCTTGAGCTTCGCGAGCGTTTCGCGCAGCGGAATCTGCTTCATCCCCTTCGTCTGCGCGGCGAGCGCCAGCGCGTCGGGACCTTCGGCGATGTAATGGCCGAGCGGGACATAGGCGGCGCGACCCGGCGCCAACGCCAACGCGACACCGACGAGCTCGGCTTTCGCATGACCGTAGGTCGTGGTCTCGGCACTGACGGCGACGGAGCCTTGCGCGTGCGCCTCGGCAATCCAGCGATCGAGCGCCGCCGAATCCTGGATGAGCTCATAACGCTTCTCGACCGGGGCCGCGGGATCGAGCTTGGCCGACGGCGCAGGCATAGCCGGCGCGGCGCTGTTCTTCGCTTCCGTCGCGACCGGCGCTGCCGTCGTTTCGGGCTTGTCGGCAACCGCCGCATTGCCGAGCTTGGTCTCGACGCGATTGAGCAGCGTACGGAAGCCTTGCTCGCGCAGGAAATGCGTGATCTTGCCGCGATCGAGCGCCTTCACGGTAAGCGCGTCGAGCGCCACGGTCAGCGGCACATGATCGTCGAGCTGCACCAGCTTCTTCGACATGCGCGCGGCCTCGGCATGATCGATCAGCGCCTGGCGCCGCTTCGGCTGCTTGATCTCGGGGGCGTGCAGCAGCACGGATTCGAGATCGCCGTAGGTGCCGATGAGCTCGGCGGCCGTCTTCGGCCCGATGCCGGGGACGCCCGGCACGTTGTCGACGCTGTCGCCGATGAGGGCCTGGACCTCGACCACCTTCTCGGGGCCGACCCCGAATTTTTCTTTCACCTCGGCCGCGCCGATCGGCTTCTGCTTGATCGGATCCCACATCGAGATGCGGTCCGAGATGAGCTGCATCAGATCTTTGTCGGAGGAGACAATGGTGACGATGTGGCCGGCTTTTTCGGCCTCGCGCGCATAGGTCGCGATCAGATCGTCGGCTTCGAAATCCTCGCGCTCGATGCGGCAAACATTGAACGCGTCGGTCGCGTCGCGCACGAGCTTGAATTGCGGGATGAGATCGTCCGGCGGATCGGGGCGATGCGCCTTGTACTGATCGTAGATGCGATTGCGGAAAGTCGCGCGCGCGCTGTCGAACACCACCGCGAGATGATCGGCCTCGGTGTCCTGCAGAAATTTATAGAGGATGTTGCTGAAGCCGAGCACGGCGCCGACCGGCGTGCCGTCGGGGCGCGTCAGCGGCGGCAGAGCGTGATAGGCGCGGAAGATATAGCCCGAGCCGTCGATCAGATAGACGTGGTGCGGCTTGCTCAATGGTCCCAGACAGCGGGGGTTCAGGAAGCCGGCGGCGTCGGCTGTACGGAATTGCCCTTATGCGGCGATTCACCGCGTAGGAAAAGCCGCGAGCAATAGGGACATTCCACCCGCCCCTCGGTCGATAAATTCAGATAGACTTTGGGATGGCCCAACGGTCCGCCGCCGCCGTTGCAGGCAGCGACATTGGCATCGACATAGATCGTCTCAAAAGGCTGCATCGAACATTGACCCTGCTGGCTCGCGGATGATACCCATTGGGTTGATAGACAATCAATGACCGCTACCCCGATTTCTCCCGTCGCCGTCGAGCGTCCCGTTGGGCCGCCGGCATTGGCCGTGGAAATCAGGAACCTCGCCAAAATCTATGGCGGCAGCGGTAAGCGCCCCGGGGTGACCGCCCTCGGCGGCATCGATCTCGACATTCCTAGCGGCTCGATCTTCGGCCTGCTCGGCCCCAATGGCGCCGGCAAGTCGACCCTCATCAACATCCTCGCCGGGCTGGTCGTCAAAACCGCGGGCAGCGTGCGCATCTGGGACATCGACCTCGATCGAGAGCCGCGCCAATCGCGCGCCGCGATCGGTATCGTGCCGCAAGAGATCGCGCTCGATTTCTTCTTCACGCCGCGCGAGCTGCTCGATATGCAGGCCGGGTTCTACGGCGTGCCCAAGGCCGAGCGTCGTACCGACGAAATCCTCGCAGCCGTCGCCCTCCTCGACAAAGCCGATGTCGCCGCGCGCGGCCTGTCGGGCGGCATGAAACGCCGGCTGATGGTGGCGAAAGCGATGGTGCATAACCCGCCGGTGCTGGTGCTCGACGAGCCGACCGCGGGCGTCGATGTCGAGCTGCGCCAGCACCTCTGGGCGATGGTGCGCGATCTGCAGGCGCGCGGCACCACCATCCTGCTGACGACGCATTATCTTGAAGAAGCGGAAGAGCTGTGCGATCGCATCGCGATCATCAATCACGGCAAGCTCGTCGCTTGCGACACGACCGGCGCTTTGCTCGGCCGTGTCGATGACAAGTCGCTGATCATTACGGTGGACCAATCCATCACGGCCGTGCCCGAGCCACTCGCGGCGCTCGGCTTTACGTCGTTAACGCCCGGTAAACTCACATTGCGGTATGCACCAAGTCGCACGCACCTTGGCGACCTTCTGGCGGCGATCGTCGGGCAAGGTCTCGCGATCACGGACATATCTAGTCAGGAAACGGATTTGGAAGACATATTCCTTCAGCTGACGCGCGACACGGGGAAGACGCCGTGAGATTCTTCGATCGCCGCTTCGCCGCCGCCGCGGCGCTCGCTTTGCTGCTTGCTGCTTGCGCCAGCTCCGATCCGCTGCCGATGGTCGCAACCGGCACGGTCGCGCCGCATCTGACCGACGCCGCCTATGTCGGCGTCGACGGCGCCGCGCTGCCGCTGAAGAGCTGGCTGCCCGAAGACGGCAACATCAAAGCCGTCGTCCTCGCCGTGCATGGCATCAATGATTACTCGCACGCTTTCGACATGCCGGCGAAGGTCTGGGCGCAGGACGGCATCGCCACCTATGCCTATGACCAGCGCGGTTTCGGTGCGGCACCGCTGCGCGGCCGCTGGGTCGGCACCTATCAGCTCGATGCCGATGTCTCGGCAATGACCCGGCTGCTGCGGCAGAAATATCCGAACGTGCCGCTCTATCTCCTGGGCGAAAGCATGGGCGGCGCCGTCGCCATTACCGCCGCAACCGGCTGGGCCGGCGCCGAGCGCCCCGATGTCGACGGCCTGATCCTCGTCGCGCCCGCGGTCTGGGGCGAGCAGACGATGAACGTCTTCTATCGCACCGCCTTGTGGGTCGCCGATCACGTTGCCCCGAAAATGCAATTGAGCGGCTCGGGCCTGCACATCCTGCCATCGGACAATATTCCGATGCTGCGCGAATTCTCGCGCGATCCGCTGGTGATCAAAGAGACGCGCGTCGATACGATCCGCGGCCTCGTGCAGATCATGAGCGAAGCGCTGGAAGCGGCGCCGCGCGTGAAGCAGCGCACGCTGCTGCTCTATGGCGCGCATGACGAGCTCGTGCCGGCGGAGCCGGTGAAGAAATTCGTCGACGCTTTGCCGCGCCGCTCGGGCGAAGACACGGTCGCCTATTACAACGCAGGCTATCACATGCTGCTGCGCGATCTCGACGGCGCCAAAGTCGCCACCGATGTCGAGGATTGGATCTTTCACCCCGACAGCCCGTTGCCGTCGGGCGCGGACATCGCGGGCGCAGAGAAATTCCTGCCGCCGGCCACGTCGACGCTCAACGCGAAAGTGGGCATTCAGGCGCGCGCGAATTAGAGCGCGCATCGAGCACCATCGCGCCGCGGGCCAATCCCGCCTAGAATAGTGGGGCCCGTTTCAAATGCGGGCGCTGCTTTGCTCGGAGGAATGCCCGTGACCACGCTGTTGCCGACCACGTTGGTGGGAAGCTATCCCCAGCCCGATTGGCTGATTGATCGCCAGCGCTTGCGTACGGTCATCGTGCCGCGCGTGCGCTTTCGCGATTTGTGGCGCATCCCAGCGGAATTCCTCGAACAGGCACAGGACGATGCGACGGTGCTGGCGATCCGCGACCAGGAGCGTGCCGGCATCGACATCGTCACCGATGGCGAGATGCGGCGCGAGAGCTATTCCAACCGCTTCGCGACAGCGCTTGACGGCGTCGATATCGACAATCCCGGTCAGGCGCCGACGCGCACGCCAGGCCGCACCCAGCCCGTGCCACGCGTTATCGGCAAGATCAAGCGACGTGAATCCATCGAGGCGCGCGATACGCGCTTCCTGCGGGCCAACACGCAACAGCAGATCAAGATCACCGTGCCCGGCCCATTCACGATGTCGATGCAAACGCAGGACGACTACTACAAAGACGAGGTCGCGCTCGCGATGGATTACGCCGCGGCGGTGAACGAAGAGATCAAGGACCTCTTCGCCGCCGGCGCCGATGTCGTGCAGATCGACGAGCCTTACATGCAGGCGCGCCCCGACAAGGCGGCCGAATTTGGCGTCAAGGCGCTGAACCGCGCGCTCGAGGGCGTCAAAGGCACGACTGCCGTGCATCTTTGCTTCGGCTATGCCGCTTTCGTGAAATCGCGGCCCGAGGGCTATTCCTTCTTGCCCGAGCTCGAGAGCTCGACCGCTTCGCAAATCTCGATCGAGACGGCACAGTCGGAGCTCGATTGCGTGGTGCTGAAAAATCTGCCGAGCAAACAGATCGTCCTCGGCGTCATCGATTTGGCCAATGAAGCGGTCGAGACCCCGGCCGTGGTCGCGGCACGCATCCGCCGCGCCCTGCCCTATGTGCCGGCCGAGAAACTGGTCATCGCCCCCGATTGCGGCATGAAATACCTGCCGCGCGAATCCGCCTTCGGCAAGCTGCAGGCGATGGTCGAGGGCACGCGGATCGTGCGCAAGGAGCTCGGCGTCTGAGTGCGGCGCGAGGGACGCGGCGTTCTCGCCCGTCTTGCTTGCGCAACACCCTTCGCCTATCGTCGGCGCGCTACCGATACGTAAGCAGGGGACCCTTAGCTCAGCTGGATAGAGCGCTGCCCTCCGAAGGCAGAGGTCGTGAGTTCGAATCTCGCAGGGTCCGCCAGCACTTAAGCCAGATAGCGGCCGGACTGATTGCCGTCCTTCTCGTCGGCTGCACCGCCGTGACGCAACGCCCCGTGACCGTTCTGCCGGAGGGCGTCGACCGGATCTATGTCATCGATCGTGGCTGGCATACGGATATCGGCCTGCCGGTCACGGAACTCCACGGCAAGCTTGCGCGCATCGCCGACGACTTCCCCGGCGCGACGGCGCTGACCATCGGCTTTGGCGACCGCGCCTACCTGCTCGATCGCGACACCAGTTTTTTCGACATTGTGCGGGCGCTCTTGCCGGGCAAAGCTGCGTTGCTGGTGACGGGTCTACGCACATTGCCCGCAGCCGCTTTTGGAGACGATAGCGTGGTGACGCTCGGCATCACCAAGCCGCAGCTTGATGCTTTGGAGGCTTACCTCGCCAGCTATTTCGCCAGCGACCGCCTCGGACAATCGCTGCGCCTTGCCGATGGCCCCTATCCCGGAAGCTTGTTCTTTGCCTCCAACGCGACCTACGACGCGCTCCACACCTGCAATACCTGGACAGCCGAGGGCCTGCGCGCCGCCGGCTATCCGGTATCGACCACGCTCGTCATCTTCGCGCCGCAGGTAATGGCAGCGGCGCACAAGCTTTAAGAGGTGCGATCAGCAGGGACCCGGAGCACCGTTGCTGCAAACGACGGTCGAGCCTGGCGGGACCACGACGGTCGAGGAAGCTGCGGGCGGCGGCGGATTACTGCTGCTGATACAGCCGGCAAGCAAAGCAGCCGGAACGAGCAAGACCAACCAGCGAAGCATAAGGCATACCTTTCGTTACCGCCAAGCGGAGGCGGATGGCCAATGTCCCGGATAGAACGGGTGGCGCTGTCTTCAGTTGCCTTCGCTGTCAGCGGCGAACGTGGGCTTCTGCGCTACACCGCCGGGGTCGCCCTTAGCCGGGCGGCGGGATGTACCAGCTATCGTCGACGGCGATGCACGGCGCCTGTGCCATGCCGAAGATCGTGACGCGATCGCAGAACACCGCTTCGCCGAGGATGGTCATCGGACAACCGAGCTTCGATTTGACCGCGTCTTTCTGACATTGCGCGAAAGCGCGCTTGGCCGTGGGGCTGGCGCTTCGCGACAGCAGATTCACACCTTCATCCGGCGTGCGCTTCACATCGACCTGCGAAGTCGCGAGCGAGGACGGCATCAGGAATTCGCCGCGCGTGGTCTTCACATAGACGCCTTGCACCGAGATCTTGGCGTCGTGATGCGCCAAGTCCTGGCCATAGAGCTTGAAGTTCTCGAGGCTTGTCGTCTTGAAACCTTTTTGCTCGTCATCGCGCATGCGCGCGGCAATATCGTTGCGATATTTATCGACCGCGCGTTGCCTCTCGGCCTCGGCCGCCTGAGCGGCCGCGGCCTGCTGCGCCTTTTGTGTCGCTAGCGCGGATTGCACGACTTTGCAATCGTCGGCGGTCAGATCGACCGAAGGCGCGCGAGCGCCATCGCCGAGAGCGCAAGCGGCTTTCTCTTCCGTCGGCGCGCAGCCCGCGAGCGCGAGGGTCGCCATCATCACTGTTGGAAGAATGAACGTTCTGACTGGAACTCGCATATCGATCGTTCCTCCAGGATAGCCAAACTGGACCTCATCTGCCCGCACCCTATCGCAGGCCGGCGCCATCCCGCGACTAGCCAATGACGAAAATCCGATAAATTTTAAGCGAGATCATGGGCTTTACCCCGGGCCCGGTCGAGCGGCGCGGGATTCTATCACGACGGCCGAGCGGACGCGCGAAAGACTTGGCCGTGGCGATAGATAGCGCGTGAGCTTCGCGCTTTGCCTTCATGATTCAGCGAATCAGTCCGACTTCCGACGCAATCGCATGTGACGATCACAATCGCATGAGAGGATAAGATCATGACA
Organism: Allostellaceae bacterium; assembly: GCA_035552195.1. Classification (GTDB taxonomy): domain Bacteria; phylum Pseudomonadota; class Alphaproteobacteria; order ATCC43930; family CGMCC-115725; genus CAIKMD01. Next base: position 7,887 of record DASZLU010000040.1, read on the forward strand.
GGCATCGCGCACGCCGCCGACTATGTCCGAACCGCAACAGCCCCACGCACCGGCGAGTGGCTCAGTCGGCTGTGGCCGGTTGCGGGGCGTGCCGCGATGTGTCTCGGTTACATAGGAGTGACGCTGTTCGTTTTCGCCAGCCTGCAAGATCGCAGCGAGACCATCACTGTTGCGCTGATCGGTCTCGTCTTCGCCAGCTTGCGTACGACCACGCTCGGCGGCGTTTGCGCGCAGCGGCGCGTCGCCTTCATCTTAGAGAACGAGATCAAGAGCACGCGGCGGACGATCGCGCAGGGCATTCCATCCGAGCCCGTCTGCGACATCGAGCTCGACCGGTCGCTCGACGCTCTCTCCAGGCCATTGCGCGTGGAATATGTCGCGCTCGCCGCGATCGCGTCGATCTGCCTCTATCAGCTGTCGCTCGCCGTCTTTTACGGCATGGCCTATCAGCAGATACTCGAACTGCCCTGAGCCGTGAGCGAGCATCACCGGCCGGCGCGCAAGAAGATCGCCGGCCGTTCTTACTCGGGCCGTTCTTACTCGCCGAGATATTTTCCGTTGGGAGCGAGGGTGCATTTGCCCATGACGTAAGTACCGTCCGGGCACATCGTCATGCGGCCGTCGCCGCTGATGTAATTGCCCCTCGGCGTCAGCACGGGCACGCCGGCGGTGTATCGCCCGTTCGGCGCCAACCGCGCTTGGCGACTACCCGAAATATAGGAACCATCGGGCGCTTGTTGGCAGGTCCCGCCGGCGACCCAAGAACCGTCCTGGCATCGCGCCATGGCGGATGCTTGCGTCGATCCGAAGGCCGCGAAAGCGATCATCAAAACGGCAGACAACGGCAAGCGCGCCATACGGCTCATCCCTCGTTTGGGGGCATCGCTGCCCGGGCCTGTTGGTGCCCGGGCGGGGGCGCGGTGGTGTTTCAGAGGCCTCTGCAACCGTCCGGAATTCTCTTCCGTCACCATAGCCACCGCTTCGCCGCTTTAAACGTGCGGCCGTGGCTCGGGTTCCCGCCGCGCGATGGCGAGACCGTGTCTTATGTACGGGAAATTGAAGGATCGATGCGCCGCGTCGAATCCGGCGCCGCGACGAGATTACGGAAGGTCACGGAATAGCGTCGCCAGTCGAGTTTGGGGATACTGTGTGCTCGCACACGCTGCGCGCCGCGCCGCGTAACAAGTAAGCCGAGCGTGGCCGGACCGACCGCGCGGCGCGCTCCCAGCCCGTGCCTTTCCTGCGACGGAAGCGCAACGTGCAGGGCGCGAGCAGCGAGATCGCGACGACATCGGCGAATTCGGCTTTGTCGCGATGCCAGCCGATACCGGCGCCTTCGGCATATTCGGTGACCAGCACGTGCTCGAAGCTTTCCGGCGCGACGCGCCGGCAAATTGCGCCGCCCGCTCGCGCAGCGGCAGCAGAAAGGACGGGATGGGCGCGGCGGGCTGCACGGCACGTGCGCCGTAATTGTAGCGCCAGCCGAAGGATACGACCCGGCGATTGCCGAGATAGCCATGAACCGCGAACGGCTTGAACGGGAGCGGCACGATCTGCTCGACGAGCGCGCGCTCTTCCGACGCCGTGATGACGTCCTCGCGATAAGCGAAGCCTGGCGGCAGCGCAGGCTCAGCAGCAACCCCCGCAGCGAAAAGCTCGATTTGATCGGCGGCGGACGAGCGGCGGGTCATGCCCGCGAAGTATAGGGATCCGCCCGCCGGGACTCGAGATCGAAGGGAAGCGAAAGAACGTGGCCGAGGAAAGAACCCAGCAATAACCCGACCGCACCGTAGAGGATCGCCGCGAAGGTGAGATCGAGATGGATGATGTAGGTCTGCAGCTCGGTCCGCCAGATCGCGGCTTTGTAGCCGCTCGGATCATGGGCCGCGTCGGCGAGCGCGACCATCGGCTGCAAGATCGCGATGCTGCCTTCAATATGTCCGCGCGCGGCTTGCAGCGACGTGACGCGATCGACCGAATGCGCAAGGGTTTCGGCATTCGCCGGCTCATGTGCCTGCAGCGCTCGGACAAACGATGCATCATCGCCGCCGGCCGGCAGCGAATAATATTGCTGCGCGGCCGCTTCGCGCTGATCGACATCGCGCCGCGCATCGGCGCCGACTTGCAGCAAGGCGGTCGCGTAATCATGGGTGAATGCCGGCGCCTGCATCGCGATGACCGCGAGCAGCAACGCCAGCGCGAGACGGACGCTGTGCGACAACCAGCGCCTTAAAAAGCGCATGTCCTATCCTTCTAAAGGCGTCCCAATCCCGAAACGCGCAGCGGCCGCCGACCAAAGCCGGCAGCCGCCACGAACTCACGATCCGCTGCGCTTATCGCGCCGAGAAAGCCAGGCCACCCTGGCACATACCGCTCTCGGCATTGACCGCGATATTGCAATCGGCGCCGTCCGTACCGAGCGAATGGGCGACGCAATTCGTTACCGTAGACTGGCCGCCCGCGCTCGGATTGAGGCTCATATCGATCGTGCCGTGGCATTGCGGCGCGCCTTGGTGCCCGATCGAATATTCGAACCGTACCGGCGTGGTGCTGCCAGGCGCTGCCGGCGCGGGCGGCGGCGCCACCCGCATATCGAGCTGCGCCTGCTGGTGCGGCATAAGCTCGAAGGGCCTCACGCCTGTGCCGGCGATCGTCTGCGGCATTTCGGTATTATTCACGACTTTGACATTGGCATGGGCAACGAAGCCCTGATCCGCGGGCGCCATCGCCTGACTTTCCGGCGGCGGGCCGGGCGGCGGCGGCGGCACCAGGGTTTGCATCGGCTGTTGCTGCACCTGAATCCGGGTTTGCGCAAAGGCGGCGAAGGACACACCGATCAGAAGAACGCCGGCGGCGATAGCGGCAAAGCCCCGTCGAGCCATGACTCACCTCTCGGGCAAAAACATGAAATCCAGCCCGACAACACGGCGAGACGGCCTGTAGTTCCGCTTGAGGCTGTGGCCTACCTTAAGCTTGGCATGATGCGCTTGGCGTTCTCGCTCTCGATCAGCCTGATATCGGCCGCGCTCAAGCCGAGCGTCGTGAGATCGGTCACGGTGCTCTCGGCCTTCACATAGGGCACATCGGTACCAAAGAGGAGCTGCGCCGCCGTCGTCAATTTCATCAATGCCGCCATACCCGGCGGATTGGTCGCCGACACGATATCGAAATAGAGCTTACGGAATTCGGCGATCGCGCCGTCCGGCATGCGCGCCGCGAGATCCTTGCGCTGCTTCACCAGATTGGAGACGCGGTGGGCCAGCATCGGGATCGTGCCGCCGCCATGCGCGAAGATCAGTTTCACGTCGGGGCAGCGCTGCACCGTGCCGCCGAAGACAAGGCTCAGAATCGCGCGCGTCGTATCGAACGGATATTCGATGAGCGGCGGATTGAGATCGGGCAGCAGATTGGTGCAGCAACCCGGCACCGTCGGATGAAAGAACACCGTCGCCTTGCGGCGGTTGAGCTCGTCCCAGACCGGCGCAAAAGCGGGGTCGCCCAGCCATTGCGTCTCGTAGCTCGTCTGCATCTTGAAGCCGTCGCATCTCAGCACGTCGGCGGCGTATTCGATTTCTTTGAGGCAGAGATCGACATGCGGCAGCGGCAGCAGCGCGAACATGCCGAAGCGCTTCGGATGATCCTGCTTCAGCCGCGCGGCGAACTCGTTGCAATCGCGTGCCAGACCATGCGCGCGATCGGGCTCGCCCGGCCGCACGATCACCGTCGAGATCGAGGTCACCGTCGTCGCGATACCGTTGCGGTCCATCGCCTCCAGCGACATCGCCGGTGTCCATTGCGCGATCGCGTGGAAATCCATCGCCCGGCCGGCCATGCGCTCGGCCTCTTCATCGAGCCAGCGCTTCGGCAGGATGTGATGATGCACGTCGATGCGATGCGGCTCGGCCATGGTTCCTCCGATTGATATTCAGCGCATCTTCATGCGCGCGCGATTTTCCACATCTTCGTGTGGGTCAGCTTGCCCGGCAAGCGCGTTTTCGGCATCCTTCCGTCGGCAAAAAGAGGGAGACGTCATGGCGAAAATTCCGTCGAGCTTGCGCGAGTCGATCGACACGGCTTTTCCGGCGAATGTGATCCTGGTCGGCTCGGTCCTTCCGGACGGCTATGCGCAGATGACGCCGCGCGGCAGCGCGCAAGTCTACGACGACGAGCATATCTCGCTGTGGGAACGCGGCCGCGGATCGACCAACGCGCTGATGAGCGACGGCACCAAGCTCACCTTCTTCCTGCGCCATCCGAAACTGCGCGAGGCCGGGGTGCTGCCGCACGGCGGCATCGCGCGCTTCTACGGCACGGCGACGGTCTATAAATCGGGCCCGATCTACGACAAGATTTGGGAACGGTTGATCCAGGCCGAGAAGGATCGCGACCCGGAGAAGAAAGGCTTCGCCGTGCTGGTAAAGATCGAGCGCGCCGAGGACCTCAACGGCAAGCCGCTTACGCTGCCGTAAATCGAGCGGGCCTTGAATCGCCATCCTGACCCGCTCCGCGCGCTTGCCCACGGCAAGCCGCCCAATTAGGTTGACCCGACAAAATAATGCGAGGAAGCGTCTCTCATGGAATTTGGCATCTTTTCGAATGCACGCCGGCCGAGCCGGGCTTTGAGCGATGCTTGGGATCGCGATATCGACGAGATCGTTGTGGCCGACCAGCTAGGCTTCCGCGTCGCCTGGATCAGCGAGCATCAATCGCCGGCCGAGCTCATCATCTGTAAGGCGGCGGGTCGGACAAGCCGGATACGGCTCGGTTCCGCGGTGCGACCCATCGCCTATTATCACCCGCTGCAGGTCGTGATCGAAGCGAATGCCTGCGATCAGCTCACGCACGGGCGCTATCAGCTCGGTGTCGGCTTCGGCTTTTACCGGACGCAGATGGAACAGCGCGGTCTCGATTTCGACAAGACGCGCGAGATGATGAGCACCTCGATCGAACTGATGCTCAAATTGTGGCACAGCAAGGAGCCGGTCGATCACGACGGGCCGTTCTGGATCGGCAAAGCAATGGTGGCGAAACCCGACCCGGTGCAGAAGCCGCATCCGCCGATCGGCATCGCGTTGAGCCGCTCGCCTTCTTCCGCCGAGCTTGCCGGCAAATTCGGCCTGCTGCCGCTGACCGGCGATTTCATTCCGGTGCCACGGTTGAAGATGCTGGGCGACACCTTCGTCGCCGCGCAACGCGCCGCCGGCCGCCCGCAACGCCGCGCCGATCTGCATACGACGCGCGTCATCTATGTCGGCGAGACCGATGCGAGCGCGCGCGAGGATATGCGCGCGTCTTATGAAGAGACGATCCGCTGGGAGATCAAAAACACGCCGCATCACCAGATCGAGCGCGTTCCAGCCGGCGGCACGCTCGACGACATCACCTATGACTATCTCGTCGACACCGGCAATCTCTTCATCGGCAGCCCCGATACCGTCACCAAGCGCATCCTCGATTTTTATGAGGCAAGCGGCGGTTTCGGCACGCTGATGTTCCACGGCGGCCGCGATTACGCGACGCCGGAGAAACTCGCGCGCTCGATGAAGCTGTTCATGGACGAGGTCGCGCCGCGCATCCGGCATCTCGACCCCGACAAGGAAGCCAAAGCGGCCTAAGCCTGGGTGGCTGCGGCATCCTAATCCTTGACTTCGGCCGCCGCGCGGCCCATGGTCCGGGTACTATCTTCACTCGCGATTGCGCGAGACGCGTCGAACGTGGGAATCACGTTCCTTGAACAAGACGCGACTCATTTCGAGCTGATCCGCAGATAGACAATAAGGCACCCCGTCGCGCACGGGACTAGCCCTCACCGCAAACGGCCCGTTTCGGCCGCGTGCCTCGGATTCGTTTGCTCGTTTTGAAGAAAGCTTATCAGTGACGATGACTTTTGATGACCTCGGCCTTGCCGAGCCGTTGCTCCGTGCGATTCACGCGGAGAACTATACCCAGCCGACGCCGATCCAGGCGCAGGCCATTCCCTATCTCCTCGAAGGCCGCGATCTGCTCGGCATCGCCCAGACCGGCACCGGCAAGACTGCCGCCTTCGCGCTGCCGATCTTGCAGCGCCTCAGCGCCAACCCCGTGCCGCGCAAACGCGGCGCCGTGCGCGCGCTGATCCTGACGCCGACGCGCGAGCTGGCGGTGCAGATTGTCGAGAATTTCCGCTCCTACGGCCGCAATCTCGGTCTGCGCAGCGCGGTGATCTTCGGCGGCGTCGGCCAGCAGCCGCAGGTCGACAACCTGGCCCGCGGCCTCGACGTGCTGGTGGCGACACCCGGTCGCCTGCTCGATCTGATGAATCAGCGCCATGCCGATCTGCGCGATCTGTCGATCCTGGTGCTCGACGAAGCCGATCGCATGCTCGATATGGGCTTCATCCACGACGTGAAGCGCATCATCGCGACGCTCCCCAAAGAGCGCCAGACGCTGTTCTTCTCGGCCACCATGCCGAATGACGTCGAGAAGCTGGCCAACAACATCCTGAAAGAGCCGGTGCGTGTCGAAGTGACGCCGCCGGCGACGACGGTCGAGCGGATCGATCAGCGCGTCTATTTCGTCGACGCCGGCAATAAGAACGCGCTGCTCGCCGATCTCTTGAAAGATCAGGCGATCGAGCGCGTGCTGGTCTTCACCCGCACCAAGCACGGCGCCGACCGCGTAGTGAAGCACATCGAGCGCACTGGCGTCGAAGCGCAAGCCATCCACGGCAACAAATCGCAAAACGCGCGCCAACGCGCGCTCAACGATTTCCGTGACGGCAATACCCGCGTGCTGGTCGCGACCGATATCGCCGCGCGCGGGATCGATGTCGACGGCATCACGCATGTCATCAATTTCGAGATCCCGAACGTACCCGAGACCTACGTGCATCGCATCGGCCGTACCGCACGCGCCGGCCGCGACGGCGTCGCGTTGACCTTTTGCGACAAGTCGGAGAAAGGGTTGCTGCGCGATGTCGAGCGGTTGACGCGCAAGCCGCTGACGGTGGTGCACGAGCACCACTTCCACGGACCGGCTGCCCGGCCGGCTCAAGATGAGCAGCAAGAGCGTGAACGCGACCGTAGCGATCAGCGGGGACGGGGGCGCGGCCACCGCGGGGCCAAGCCTCTTCATCAACGCGCGCGTCAGCCGTCGCGTGACGAGAATGCGCGCGAGCAGCATAACCGTGACCAACCGCCGCGTGATCGGCAGGAGCGAAGCCAGGCTCCCCGCGATCCACAGGGCCGCGATCAACGGGGCCGCGATTTCCGGGAACGCGATTACCGAGACGGCGATCAGCAGTCGGGCGGGCGGCAAGAGCGCAATAACGCTTCGCGTGCCCAACAGGGTCGCGATCAGGAGCCACGCAATCGGCAGGAGCGCGATCACGCCCCGCGTGACCAACACGGCCGTGATCAACAGCCCCGAGATCGCCAAGGACGCGATCGCGATCAACAAGCCGCGCCGCAGCAACAGCGCCAACGATCCGCGCCGCAGCCTCACGCCGGTCACAAGCCGGGCGACCGGCCGATGCGCCGCCCGGACGCTGGTCCCCAACAAGCCGATGGCGCCCGACCGCTACGGCATCAACGGCCGCACGGGCAGCGCCGGCGCCGCCCGCAACAAGCCCAAGCATAGTCAGACGACAGCTTGATCGATCAAAACGGCGCGGCACCATCCGCGCCGTTTTCCTTTTTGGTCTCGCTTGCGCAAAGGTTTCCTCCCGCCACAATGGCATCGCTTAAAACACAGCGAAGTTAGAGGGAGGATTGGTTGAAACATTGGCTCGCTCTTTGTCTGCTCACACTGACCGCGCCGGCTGCTGTCGCACAGCAATCCGCACCGTTGCCGCCGCCGAGCGCGCCGCCGGCACCCCAGGTGCAGCAACAGCAGACGCCACCGCCGCGGCCTGCTCCGCCGCCGCAAGCCGCGGCGCCGACGATACAGAATCCGCCCGAGATCGCGTTCGATTCCGTCCCCGATTTCTTCAAGCTGCCGGTCAATGTGTATTTCGGCGAAGGATCGGCGGTGACGGTCGATTCCAAAGGCCACATCTTCGTCTTCTCGCGCGGCGGAACGAGCACCGGCCCGGCCTTTGCCGAGACCGCGGCGCAGATTCTTGAATTCGGCGCCGACGGCAAATTCATTCGCGAGATCGGCAAGAACCTCTACGCCTGGTCCTTCGCGCACGGCATCAAGGCCGATCGCCGCGACAATATCTGGGCCGTCGATAAAGGCTCGAATATGGTCGTGAAGTTCCGCCCGAACGGTTTGGTCGACATGGTGTTCGGCCGCAAGATGGAAGCCTCGGACGAAGATACCGGACCCTTGAAGCATCCGAACCCGCCGCTGCCCGCGGTCGATAATCAATTCCGCCAACCGACCGACGTCGCCTTCGATTCGAAGGACAACGCTTATATCAGCGACGGCTATATCAATTCGCGCGTCGCCAAGATCGACAAGGACGGGTTCTGGGTGAAGTCATGGGGCGATCGCGGCGCCGGCCCCGGCCAGTTCAGCACCGCGCACGGCATCGCCGTCGACGCGCAGGACAATGTCTATGTCGCCGATCGCAGCAATCGCCGCATCCAGGTGTTCGACAGCAACGGCACATTCCTGCGCCAGATGACGATCGACGTGCCGGTACCGCCCGATGCGTACGAGATCATCGGCAACAAGCCCGCCGATTCGATGGCGCCGAACACGCCTCCCTTGCTGAAGCCGGGCGCGCCGTGGGTGGTCTGTATCTCGCCGCCGCCGCATCAGTACCTCTTCACCGCCGACGCCTTTCCCGGCCGCGTCTACAAGATGACGCTCGACGGCAAGATCGTCGGCATGCTCGGCAAGGCCGGCAAGCAGCTCAAGCAATTCGGCTGGATCCACGGCATGGCCTGCCCGAACGAGAATACGCTGTTCGTCGCCGAAGTGCTGAACTGGCGCGTGCAGAAGTTGATCCTCCATCCCGGCAAGCAGGCAAGCGCAGATCCGGCGCCGGGCGGCCTCGCGTTCGACGAAGCGTCGATCGCTGAGGAGCAAGCCGAGGGTAATCTTGCCGCGCTCGACGACAGCACGCGGCGCGACTATTTGCGCGCTGCGGCGCTGCAGCTGAAACAGCAGGCGGCGGTGACGGAAGCGACCCGGTAGTCCGTCGACATGCAGAAATCACCACGGAGACGCGCAGAAGTGGGAGAGTTTTCGGCCGCTTCGACCTTCCTCTTCTCCCCTGTCTCCGTGGTGAAATGCTTGACCTAAAGCCCCCGTCCCGTAGGCTCTCGCGCAAACAACGGGAAGCTTTTATCCATGGATTCATCGAATTTGCCGCCGTCGCGTGCCAATGACCGCGACCGCTTCCGTCTGCGCCGCTTTCTCGAGGCGCTGGTCGAGGCCGGGATGTGCGAGGTGCGCGAGAAGCCGATCGATCTCGCCGATCTTGCAGTCGAGTTCGAGAGCGACAATGCGATCTGGTTCAAAGCCGCGGGACCGGAAAAGGCCGAGCTCGTGGGCAACGTCGTGGGCAGTCGCGCGCGCATGGCGCTCGCTTTCGGCGTCAAACCGACCGAGCTGATGGCCGAGGTGGTGAAGCGCCTCAAGAACAAGCCCGAGCTGGTCGAGGTCGCGCGCGCCGACGCGCCGGTCCAAGAGGTTGTGCTCACGGGCGATCAGATCGATCTGACCGCGCTGCCCGTGCATCTGGCGCATGGTCTCGACGGCGCGCCTTATATCTCCGCCTCGGTCGATTATGTGCGCGACAGCAAGACTGGCATGACCAATGTCGGGGTTCGCCGGCTGATGCTGCGCGGCAAGGACGAGACCGGCGTCGATCTCGTCAGCCCCAGCGATCTGCGCGCGATCTATGAAGCGCATGCGGCGCGCGGCGAAAATCTGCCCGTCGCTTTCACCGTCGGCTCGCATCCGATCGACATGGTCGCGGCGACGATGCGTGTGCCGGTCGACGAGCTGGGCCTGGTATCGTCGTTGCGTGGCGCGCCGGTCGACGTGGTGAAATGCATCACCAGCGATATCCGCGTGCCGGCCGATGCCGAATACGTCATCGAAGGCTATTTCGATTCGCGCGGTCACGTCGAAAGCGAAGGGCCGTTTGGGGAATTTCTCGGTTACTACGGCGGCGTGAAGCAGAACCCGGTATTCCACTGCACCGCGATCACGCATCGCAAGGACGCTGTGTTCCAGACCGCCTCGATCGGCGGCTATCGCAACGACCGCACCGACACCGCGCTCTTGAACGCGCTGCGTACCGAAGCGACGGTGTGGGGCGCCCTGCAAAGCGCGGTGCGTGAACCGCTTAATGTCTATGCCACCCCGTCGTCGGGCGGCATGTTCAACATCCGCGTCTCGCTGCGCCAACGCGTGCCGGGCGAGGCGCGCAATGCGATCCTCGCGTCGTTCAGCTCGCTCGCCAATATCAAGAACGTGTTCGTCGTCGACCCCGATATCGATATCTTCTCGGACCAGCAGATGGATTGGGCGCTGGCGACACGCTTCCAGCCCGATCGCGACCTGATCGTCGAAGGCGGCTTGCGCACCCTGCCGCTCGATCCGTCCATTGCGAAAGGCACCCGCACCGGTGCCAAGGCGGGCTTCGACCTCACCTGGCCCTTCGGCACGACCAACGATCTCGAGAAGAGCGTCCCGGACGTGCCGAAATTCCAGGGCAAGAAATTCCCTTCGGTCGATGCGGCGCTTGCCGACGGCCCTAAGCATTTCGAGGAGCTGATGAGCGCGCTCGGCAGCCGCGACGGGCGCGAAATCGTGCGCACGCTCGAGGTCATCCGCAAGTCCGGGAAGCTGACTCGCGACGACCGCGGCCGGTGGGCCTTGCGCCAAGCCTAGTCGGCGTGAATATTGCCCACCTAAGCCCATAACGAGGAGACCCCAGGACATGGCCCGCAAAGTGATGATCGCCTGCGCGCTGACCGGCGCAGCGGACACGCCCAGCAAGAACCCCGCCGTGCCGGTGACGCCGCTGCAGATCGCCGAATCCGGCATCGCCGCCGCCAAGGCCGGCGCCGCCATCGTTCACATCCATGTCCGGGACCCGAAGACCACCGGGCCGTCGATGGAGCTGGCGCATTACAAAGAGGTCGTCGACCGGATCCGCGACAGCGGCGTCGATGTCGTGATCAACCTCACCACCGGGGCCGGCGCGCGGTTCGTGCCCGGCAGCAACGATCCGATGGTGCCCGATCCGCGCTCGACCATGCGCTCGCCGGCCGAGCGCGTCGCGCATATCGTCGAGCTGAAGCCCGAGATTTGCTCGATTGATATGGGTTCGATCAACATGGGCAATTACGTCTTCGTCAATACCGTGCCGCAGATCGAAGAGATCGCGACCGCGATCCGCGATGCCGGTGTCACGCCCGAGATCGAAGTCTTCGAGCCCGGCCACATCGCCCTCGCCAAGAAGATGCTGCAGACCGGCCATTTCAAATCGCCGAGCCTTTTCCAGATCTGCCTCGGCGTCGTTTGGGGCACGCCGGCGACGCCCGATGCGATGAAATTCATGAAGGACATGCTGCCGGAAAAAGACTGCACCTGGTTCACCTTCGGCTGCGGCGCCACGCAATTCCCGATGGTCGCGCAAGCGATGCTCTATGGCGGCCATGTCCGCGTCGGCCTCGAGGACAATCTCTATCTGTCGCGCGGCAAGCTCGCGCCGTCGAACGCGGCGCTGGTCGAGAAGGCGGTCAGCATCATCGAGGTAATGGGCGAAGAGCTGGCGACGCCGGCGGAGGCCCGCCAGATGCTGGGCCTGCGGAAAGCGGCCGCCTAGCCTCTATCCTTTTCTGCACCGCCGGAGTCGGACAGCGACCGGCGGCTGCGGCGCGGCGCTTGACTCGCGGCCGGAACGGTTGCTGCAATCCCCCATCGCACGGCCCCGCGCCGGCACGGCCGGCAAAGGTCATGTGCTCATAAAGCGAGGCGGGACGATTGACGAAAAGTCAATCGCCCCGCTCGACAGGGGGAAACGTCATGCGCAAATTCGTCGTTGCGGTAAGCTTTCTCGCCGGCTTCATGGCCTGCCGTACCGCCGCGGCCGACGAGACGACTCTGATTTTCACCGATATCGCGCTGCCGAACACGCCGGCGGCGGGGATGTATCACGAGTGGGCCGACAAGGTGAACGCCGCGGGCAAAGGCATCGTCCATCTCGACATCCGCGACGGCTTCACCCTGGTGAGCAGTTCGAATTTCTACGACCGGCTGCTCAACGACGTCGTGCAGGTGACCTTCGGCTCGACCAATTACCTCGGCGGCCAGTTCCGCCTGTCGCAAATCATGGCGCTGCCCTTCCTGTTCGAAAGCTCGGAGGAGGCCTCAGCGGTCTTCTGGCGGCTCTATCAAGCGGGCTTGATGGGCGCGGAATTCGACAAGGTCATACCGCTCGCACTGCAAGGCTTTCCCCAGGAATCGCCGCATCTGATCAAGGCGCCGACCGCGCCGCTCAACGACCTGAAAGGCTTGCGGATGATTGCCGGCGGCCAGACCATGACGCGCGTTGCGACGCTGCTCGGCGCCACGCCGATCTCAGTCCCGCTGACCGATAGTTACGAAGCACTGCAGCGCGGCACGGCCGACGGCATGTTCTTTCCGATGGCCGCGATCCATGACTTCAAGATCGACGAGGTCACGCATTATCACCCGATGGCGCCGCTGGGCGGCGGCCCCGGCGGAATCTGGATGTCCAAAGCCAAGTTCCAGAGCCTGCCGACCGCGGTGCAAAAGATCCTCACCGACAATTCCGGCGAGGCCGCGAGCAAGCGCCTCGGTCATCTACTCGACCAGTTGCAAGGCGAAGAGCCGAAACATCTGAACACGCTGGCGGATCAAAAGGTCGTCTCGCTGACCGCCGAACAGCATGGGCTTTGGCAGAAAGCGGTTCAGCCGATCTTCTCGAGCTGGGACGAGCAGGACAAAAACCAAGCCGAGACGGTCCTGGCGAAAGCGCGCGAATTCGCGGCCGCGGTAAAAGCCGGTCACTGACCGGCTTCCCTCACTTGCCGAAATTCTTCTCGAACCCGGCCCAGACGGAATCATAATCCTTCTGCAGCGCCGGCGTCTCCAGCGCAAAGCGCGTTGGTGTCAGGACGAAGCGCGTCTCGAACATGAAGGCAAGACTCTGCAGATGCTGCGGCTCGTCCGAAGCCGTCGAGGCGGCGGCAAAGCTCTCGCGGTCCGGGCCGTGCGCCGAGAGACAATTGTGGAGGCTCGCGCCGCCGGGCACGAAGCCCGAGGGTTTCGCTTCGTAGGCGCCGTGGATCAGGCCCATATATTCGTTCATCACGTTGCGATGGAACCACGGCGACCGGAAAGAATGCTCAGCGACGCTCCAGCGCGGCGGGAAGATCACGAAATCGATATTCGCTGTGCCGGCGATCTCCGACGGCGAGGTCAGCACGGTGAAGATCGATGGATCGATGTGATCGAAGCTCACCGTGTTGATCGTATTGAAGCGCGCGAGATCGTAGCGATAGGGCGCGTAGCTGCCGTGCCAGGCGACGACATCGAGCGGCGAATGATCGAGCTTCGTCGCCCAGAGATGACCGGCGAATTTCTGCACGATCTCGATCTTGCCTTCATGCTCCTCGAACGCGGCGACCGGTGTTTCGATATCGCGCGGATTGGCGAGGCCGTTGGCGCCGATCGGCCCGAGCTCCGGCAGACGCAACAACGCGCCGTAATTCTCACAGACATAGCCGCGCGCGGTCGTGCCAATCAGCTCGACACGGAACCGCACGCCGCGCGGGATCACGGCGATATGGCCAGGAAGCGCTTCGATGACGCCGAGCTCGGTGACGAGACGAATGCCGCCTTGCTCGGGTACGAGCAATAACTCGCCATCGGCATCGACGAAGACGCGGGTCCGATCCATCGAGCGGTTGGCACAATAGATGTGCACCGCCATGCCGGAATTCGCTGCTGTATCGCCATTGCCGCAGATCGTCGCGAGGCCGGCGACGAAATCAGTCGGCGTGCTGGGCAGAGCCAGCGAATCCCAGCGCAGGCGATTGGGCGACGGTTCCGTCTCGGTGAACGGCGCGCTTCTGATATGCCCATCGTCCATGCGCCGGAACGGCGCATGCATGGCAGAAGGCCGGATGCGATAGAGCCAGGAGCGGCGATTGCTGGCGCGCGGCGCGGTAAACGGCGTGCCGCTGAGCTGTTCGGCGTAGAGCCCGAGCGGCGTTTGTTTCGGCGAATTCTGACCTTGCGGCAGCGCCCCCGCGACCGCCTCGGTCGCGAATTCGTTGCCGAATCCGGTCATGTAGGGGTGTTCGCTCATTGGCACATCGGCGGCGTGCCCAACCGCTCGTGCGGCGTACCGAGCACGCGCTCGGCGGCGCAGGCGATCGCCACCATTTTTTCGTCATCGCCGCCTTTGGCGATGAATTGCAGCCCGACCGGCATGCCGAGGCGATCGAGACCGATCGGCAGGGTCGCGGCACAAAGCACGAGGAAATTGCCGCAGACGAGGTTATGGACGATCGCGCGATTGGTCTGCCAGAACGTCTCGGGCGTCGGCGGCGTCATCACCGGCGGCGTGACTTGTACCGTCGGACAGGCGATGACATCGACGTCGTCGAACCGCGTCCGCGCCGCTTTCGCCGCGGCCTTCAGGCGCCATAGCCGCAGCAGATAATCGCGCGCCGGAACTTGCCCCGCCGCTTTGACCGGCGGCAAGTTGACCGGATCGAGCGTCTCGATCCAATCCGGCAACGCATGATCGAGGAAAGCGCGGAACTCGATCCCCGAGATGCCGCCTTCGCAGAATACGTTGAAGGCTTCCTGCGCCTCGGGGAACTTGGCTTCCTTCACGATGGCGCCGGCGCGGCCGAGTTGATCGATCGCAAGCTTCGCCGCCTCGGCGATGCCGTTCTCGCAGCCATCCCAAAAGAACGAATCGGCGATGCCGATGCGGATGCCGTCGATGCCTTTGGGTACGTTTCGCAGAAATGCGAAACCGTCGCCCAGCAATGGATCGAGCGCGGCAAAGCTGAACGCCGCGTCTTCCATGCGCCGCGCCAGGATGCCGGGCGTATCGAACGTATGGCTGAGCGTGACGAGGCCTTCGCTCGACCAGCGATCCTTGGTGAATTTCAGACCGGCATTGCCGGTGAACGATGCCGGCAGCCGTACCGAGGCCGCCGTGTCGCTGCCGAACGCGAGGAGCGCCGAGCCTTCGCAGAGGCTTACGCCGGCGCCGCTCGACGAGCCACCGGGCGAGCGATGGTTTTTCGCATCCCACGGGTTGCGCGGCGCGCCGTAATGCGCGTTATGGCCCGTGCCGCCGAACGCGAATTCGACCATATGCGTCTTGCCGGTGACGGTGGCGAGTTGCCGCCGCAGGCTCGCTATCACCGGCCCGTCCTGCTCGAATTTCGGTGGCAGGCGCTTGGGCGAGCCGGCAAAGGTCGGAAAATGCGAATGCGCGAAAAGGTCCTTGATCGACGTCGGGATGCCTTGCAGCGAGCCGGCACGCGATCCGACCGCAAAAGCCGCGTCGGCCGCGTCGGCGCACTCATGCGCATAATCCGGCGCCCATTGCGAATAAGCCATGAGCGGCTTGCCGAGGCGATCGTGATGGGCGATCGCCTCTTCGGCGAGGGTGCGGGCTTTGATCTCGCCCTCGCTCATCAACCGCGCCAACTCGACCATCGGACGCGCGAGCAGATCGCTCATGGACACCTCCCTCGATTTCGTGCGCGGTTCAGCCGCGCGGCGCTTCCGCCTTGAACGGCCGTGTCAACAACGCCTCGATCACCTCATCGATCGCCGCGCCGTGATGCAGGATGGCATCGACCGCGCTGACGATCGGCATATCGATGTTGAGCTTCCGCGCCAGCGCCGCCGCCGCGGCCGAAGAGCTTACGCCCTCCGCCACCGAGCGACGTCCCGCGACGTAAGCCTCGAGCTTTTCGCCTTTGCCGAGCGCGAGGCCGAGGCTGTGATTGCGCGATTGCGTGCTGGAGCAGGTGAGCGTCAGATCGCCGAGCCCCGAGAGTCCCATCAAGGTCTCGGGCTTGCCGCCTTTGGCGAGCGCGAGCCGCACCATCTCGGCAAGGCCACGCGTAATCAGCGCCGCGCGTGCATTGTCGCCGAAACCGCGGCCCATCACGATACCGCACGCGATCGCCATTACATTCTTCACGGCGCCGCCGATCTGAGCGCCCGCAACGTCGTCGGTGAAATACGGCCGGAATTCGCGCGTGCCGATGGCGTTGATGAGACGCTGGCCGAGTTCGGCATCGCCAGCGGCCAGCGTGATCGCCGTCGGCAAGCCTTTCGCGACTTCCGCGGCGAAGGTCGGACCCGACAACACGGCGAGCGGTGTTTGCGGCAAGCTCGCAGCGACCGCTTCGCTGAGGAGCGCGCCGCTTTCTTCCTCAATGCCTTTCGCACAAATGATGAGCGGGGTTGATGGGGCGAGCGAAGGACCGAGTTGCCTGCACATCGCACGCAGATGCTGTGCCGGCGCAACGAGCAGCAACGCGTCGTTGCGCGCCACCTCAATGAAATCGCCGGTCGCGCGGATCGCCGGATCGAGCGCGACGTTCGGGAGAAAAAGCGGATTGTCATGATTGCCGTTGATCGCGGCGACGACTTCCGGCTCGCGCGCCCACAGAACGACATCGCGGCCGGCATGGCGCAGCACCTGCGCCAGCGCCGTGCCCCAGGCGCCGCCGCCGATCACGCCGAAACGCTGCATCGCGCTCATGCTTTCACGTTCATGCTTTCACCCCGGCGCCCCGCACCGGCGCGGCTGTCGGATCGAGCGGCCAGCGCGGCCGCGGCGCAAAGTCGAGCGCATCGACCAAGCCGGCCTTGAGCCGCTCGAGCCCGGCCCATGCGATCATCGCGCCATTATCGGTGCAAAGCGACAGCGGCGGCGCGACGAAATCGAGCCCGGCACGCGCGGCAAGATCGGTGAGACGGCCACGCAGCGCGCTATTCGCCGCGACGCCGCCGGCGACGACCAACGTCTTGCCTTCCGGATATTGTTCGCGGAACAACGCGATCGCATGGCGTGTCCGATCGGCGAGACTTGCGACGATCGATTCCTGCAAGCTCGCCGCGAGATCGGCCTGATCCTCCGCCGACAAGCCGCCGCCGCGCTTTTCGACCGCGAGGCGCAACGCTGTCTTGAGGCCGGAGAAAGAAAAATCGCAGCCCTCGCGACCGACCATCGGCTTCGGCAACGGCGCGCGTTTCGCATGGCCCGACGCCGCCGCGCGCTCGATCGCCGGACCGCCGGGATAGCCCAGCCCTAGGAGCTTTGCACCTTTGTCGAAGGCCTCGCCGGCAGCGTCGTCGATCGTCGTGCCCAATCGGCGATAGCGGCCGATGCCTTCGACGATCTGGAGCTGGCAATGCCCGCCCGAGACCAGCAGCAACAGGAAGGGGAATTCGACCGGCGCGATCAGCTTGGCACTGAGCGCATGGCCTTCGAGATGATTGACCGCGACGAACGGCAGGCCGCGTGCCAGAGCGATGGCCTTGGCCTCGGTCACGCCGACGATGACGCCGCCGATCAGCCCCGGACCGCCAGTCGCGGCGACGGCGTCGAGATCGTCGAAACCGATTCCAGCCTCTTCCAGGGCGCGTTCGATGATCGGGTCGAGATGCGTCAGATGGGCGCGGGCCGCGACCTCGGGCACGATGCCGCCATAGGGATGATGTTCGGCGAGTTGCGAGAAAACGACATTGCTGCGGATATGAGGCGCCGCGTCGCTGACCACGGCGGCGGCGGTCTCATCGCAACTGGTTTCAATGCCGAGCACGAGCATGATCGGAAGCGTAGCGGCGGTGTCGCAGCCCAGCAACGGCCCTTCCCTTGCGCCGCGCAAAATCCTATGACTTTTCCATGACTTCCCCCGTTTTGCGCATCGGCTCCCGCGGCAGCAAGCTCGCGCTGCGCCAGGCCGAAATGCTGCGCGAGCGGCTGGTGGCGGCGCACCCCGAACTGGCGGCGCCGGGCGCCATCGACAGCATTGTGATCCGGACCACCGGCGACAAGGTCACCGACCGTCCGCTGGCCGAGATCGGCGGCAAGGGGCTGTTCATCAAAGAGCTGGAAGAGGCGCTGAGCGACCGCCGTATCGATCTCGCGGTGCATTCGCTGAAGGACGTGCCGGCTTTCATGCCGCCCGGCTTTGCCCTCGCCGCGCATCTGCCGCGCGAGGATGCGCGCGACGCGTTGATCGCACGCAATGGCGCGACGTCGCTGGCGGCGTTACCGCCAGGCGCGTCGTTCGGCACCTCCTCGCCGCGGCGTCGGGCGCAACTTCTCAATTTGCGCCCCGATCTT
>DASZLU010000041.1:0-52631 GCA_035552195.1 Allostellaceae bacterium
TCCCAGCGCGTCAGCACCGGTTTCTTTTCCAGCGGCCCCATATAGGCCCAGACCAGACCATAGCGTTCCTCGACCGGATACCAGGGCTGCCGCACCTTGTCGCGATGAAGGCCATGTTCGGGCTCGCAAGGCTGATCGAGGCAAAGGCCTTCGGTACTGAACAGCCAGCCGTGATAGCAGCAGCGGATGCCTTCTTCCTCGACCTTGCCGTAATAGAGCGTCGTGCCGCGATGGGCGCAGCGGGGATAGAGCAGACCGGGCCGACCCTTGCGGTCACGGAACAGGATTAGATCCTCGCCCAGGATGCGGACATTTTGCGGTGTCGGTGTCACTCTTTCCGAAAGCGCGATCGGATGCCAATAGCGGCGCATGAACTCGCCGCAGGGCGTGCCCGGCCCGACCTCGGTCAGCTCGGCATCCCAGGTCTGCGGCCCACGGCCATAGGCGATGCCCGCATTCTCGTCGGCACTCTTCGGCATGCGATCCTCCGTCTCTTTGATCCGAACTTAGCTCAGGCGGCGCGGCCGGTCAGCAGGCGGCGCGCGAAGATGATCACCGGCGCCACGCAAAGCACGATGAGGCTGCCCAACGCCGCGGCATCGGCGCTTTTATTCGCCACCATCAAATTCCACAGCACGACGCTCAAGACGAGATTGTCCTGGCTCTGCAAGAGGATCGGAATGGTGAATTCGCGAAAGCCGACGATGAACAGCAGTACGAAGCTGGCCAGCAGCGACGGCGCGAGCAGCGGCAGCACGACGCGGCGCGCCGTCTCGATCCAGGTCGCGCCCGCGACGGACGCCGCTTCTTCGAGCTCATGATGGAGCTGGCTGAGCCCCGCGCGCGCCGAGCGCGTGGCGACCGCGAGCCGATAGGAATAGGCGAGGACCAGCACCCAGACCGTGCCGTAAACCCCGATCGGCAGCGTGAGATAGAGCAGCAGCGCCGCGAGACCGGCGATCACCGACGGGATGCCGATCGACATGAAGCTCAGCATGTCGAGCACGAAGCGGCCCGGCAGCTTGGTGCGGAGCACGATCCAGGCGAGCACGGCGCCGATGACGGTGACGATCGCAGCGCTCGCGCCTGCGACGAAGAAGGTGTTGCGCAGCGCCAGCCAGAAATCGGCACTGGCGAAGAGGTGGCGATAGCCGTCGAAGCTTACCGCGGCAAAGAGCGAGCCACTGATCTGGCGATAGCCGAAAACGCTGGTCCACAGCAGCACCGCGATCGGCAGCGCCATGGCGAAGGCGAGATAGAGCGCGACGAAGAGCAGCGCCGGCAGGGTCCAGCCGCCGAGCGCAAAGCGCGACGGGCGATAGGCCTTGCCGATCACGGTGACGAAGCGCTCGGCCCGGCGGATCAGCCGGTTGTAGACCAGCAACAAGAGCAACCCGGCGACGAGAAAGGGCAGCGCCACCGCCGCAGCTTGTCCGTATGCCGGCATGTTGCTGTCCGGGTTGAGCTCGTAATAGATGCGCGTCGAGAAGACGTTGATCCGCGCCGGCAGGCCGACGATAAGCGGCATCTCGAATTGCTCGAGTGCGATCAAAGTCGCGAGGATCAGCGGCGCCAAGATACCGGGCCGCAGCACCGGCAGGGTGATGCGCCAGAACACGGCGCGCGGCGATGCCCCCGCCATACTCGCCGCTTCCTCGAGCGCCGGATTCATGGTGCGGAACACCGCCGTCAGCAGCAGATAGATGAACGGCACCAGCAGCGCTGCTTGCGCGACGATCATGCCGGGCAATGAGAAGATATTGATCGGCCCCTCGCCCGCAAAGCCGAAGACGCTGCGGAGCGCCGTGTTCACCCATCCCGCATTCGGGCCGAGCAGGAAAATCCAAGCGATCGCCAGCACCACGCCGGGGACGAGCAGCGGAAAGAGAATGAGCGCGAAGATCGTATTGCGGAACGGCAGATCGCAACGCTCGGTCAGCCAGGCGAGGATGAACGCCGTCGCGAAGCCGAGTGCGACAGCGCCGGCGGTGAAGATCAGCGTGTTCGGGATGACATTCGTGTAGAGCGCGCGGTCACCGTAGACCGCGACGAGGTTCTCCCACGTCCAAGTCGCGCCCTCCTCGAAGGGCAGCACGTCGTCGGGCCCGCGAAACGCCGCGACCAGCAGCATCGCGAGCGGCGCCGAGATCAGATAAAGCGCCGCCAGCGCCCCCGCGCCCAGCGTCAGCAGCGAGCCGAGACTCTTATCCCTCGCCGTCATGCGCGCGCTCGACCCGCGTATCCAAGACGTCGTTGCGCGAAAAAGTCGTGCATGCCCGGAACAAGCTCGGGCACGGCGAACAAAATTTGGCTGAGCATGGTAACGACGGCACCGCCGCTAATTCTGCCCGCGCACCATCTTGGAGAAGCCTTCGTAGTATTTCGCGCGCTGTTCCATCGTATTGAGGTCTTCGAGGATCACCTTGGCGCCACTCTGGCGGATCTCCGCAGCCAACAGGGATTTCGAGCCCGGCCGGATATCGGCTTCGTGGATCAGCTTCTCGTAAAGATCTTTGCCTTCATCGGAAGAGAGCCACGCCGCGAGCAGCAGCGCGGCGTTAGGGTGCGGTGCGTCTCTCAGGACCGTCACCGCGAATTGCCCGGCCGGCACGAGATCGAGATTGCGATAGGCAACATCGAGCCCGTCGGCCTGATACTGATAGGCGAGCGAGATCGATTCGCCGACCGCGAACACGCGCTCGCCACTTTTGAGATAAGGCTCGGACGGGGAGTTGATGATCAGCATCTTGCGATCATCGATCAGGGTGCGGCCCCATTTCTCGGCCCGCTCCGGTCCCCACTCGATGGCGAAGAAGCCCATCATGCGCGGCAGCAAGAAGGATTGCGCGACGAGCTTGCCGGTCCATTTCGGATCGGTGAAATCGTCCCAAGTCTTCGGCAAATCTTCCGGCCTCACCGCCGCTTTCGAATAGATCGAGGTGTAGACGAAGTTGTGCGTCGCCGCGGCCTGGCCGTCGAAGAGCGTGTCCTTCGGATCGATGCCCAACGCCGCCCAATCTTCCTTTGCCATCAGGCCGCGCTTTTGCACCTCGATCATGCCAGCGATGGCGAACGTCCAATTATCGACCGTGTGCCGGCCGGCGCGCGCCTCGGCGATGATCTTCGTTGCGCCTTGCAGATCGGCGGTGAGGTTGACGGTGATGCCAGGGAAGCGTTTCGAAAATTGGTCGTTGACCCAGCTGCCTTCGATCGCCGCCGGCGTCCAGAGCGAGACTTCTTTTTCGGTTTTCGCCTTCTCGTAAAGCGCCTGCATCGCGCCGTTCGGCTGCCAATCCGCCGCGGTCGCCGCATGCGGTAGAAGCAAGCTTGCCGCCGCGGCCATCAACCAAAGACTGCGCATCTGTCGTTTCTCCCCGATACCAACGCACCCTAGCACGATTGACTCGGCATGTACCCCTCTCTAGCGTTTCCGCTCAAGAGGAAACCATGGCCGCGCGTGAGACCGTGCTCGATGCAATTTCTGACATGAAAATTCCAGTCATCGATGTCGGCCCCTATCTCGCCGGCGAGACAGGCGCACAGGAAGCGACTGCGAAAGCCATCGGCGCGGCAAGCGAGACGCTCGGGTTTTATTTCCTTGGCAATCACGGCGTCCCCCAATCGCTGATCGATCGCCTCTTCATCGAGACGCAGCGTTTCCACGAGCAGAAACCGGAAAAGAAGCTCGAGGTGCAGGCGATCGGCAAGGTGATCGGCTATCTGCCGCTCGGTGGGCAGACACAGAACACCTCGATCTACGACAAGAGCCGTTACCCCGACGCCAGCGCGTCCTTTTATATCAAGCGCGAATTCGCGCCCGACCATCCAGACCGGATCGCGAAAAAACCTTGGGTGCAAGACAATCGCTGGCCGAGTGACTTGCCCGGCTTTCGCGAGACCTGCCTCGAATATTTCGACGCGATGACCACGCTCGGCCACAAGATGCTGCGCGCGCAAGCTGTGGCGCTCGACCTGCCGGCCGACACGCTGGAAAGGCACGCCGCCTTCAACCCGAGCGGCAGCACATTGCGCCTTCTCCATTATCCGCCGCGCGATCCAGCGAAGGATGGGCAATTCGGCATCGGCCCGCACACCGATTACGGCTACTGCACCTATCTCGCCCAGGCGAAAAAGCCCGGCCTCGAAATCCTGACGCGTGGCGGCGAATGGATCGAAGCACCGGCACTCGAAGGTCATTTGCTCGTCAACAATGCCGATATGTGCCGGCGCTGGACCAACGATCGCTGGCGCTCGGCGCCGCACCGCGTCATCAACAAGACGGGCGAGGTACGTTATTCGATTCCGTTCTTCTTCGGCGTGCGCGCCGATGTGAAACTCGAATGCCTGCCGAGCTGCACGAACGCCGACCAGCCGCCGCAATATCCGCCCCTGTCGTTTGCGGATTACCTTGCGGAACTCGAATCCAAGAATTACGTCCTCCCCAAGGCCCCGGCCTGAGCAAACCCTGAGCACCAAAAAGAAAAAAACCGCCGCGCCGTCGCATCGCACCTATCCGCTGGGGCATGCGAGCTTCGGCTTCAAAGCCGTGCACGTCGCGCAACGCTGGCAGCGGCGACTGGAAAAGGCGCTCGAGCCGGTCGGGCTGACCCATCTGCAATTCATCCTGCTGGCGACGATCGATTGGCTCGAGCGCTCAGGCGAAGTGCCGTCGCAAGCACGCTTGGCGAATTTCACGCTTTTCGATCGCGTGATGATCTCAAAGGTGCTGACCCTGTTGGCGCAGAAGGGTCTCATCATGCGCGACGCGCATCCGACCGTCGCCAAGGCGAAGCGTGTCGATCTAACCACCGCCGGCCGCCAAGCGCTCGCCCGCGCCCGGCCGCTTTGGGCCGAGACCGAAGAACGCTATTTCGGCCAGATCGGCGAGAAGCGCGTGGCTATGCTCGGCGACCTCCTCGACGAATTGCTCGCCAACGGCGACGAGCGCTGATCCCACGCAGCCGGTCCCGCGAGTTCCCGGATGTTGTCATGACAACATCGCCGTGTTAGGGAGAGCGCACGGGAGGACGCGTCCATGTTCCTGCGCAATTGCTGGTACGTCGCCGCCTGGAGCGAGGAGGTAACGCGCGCCCCTTTGGCGCGAATTTTCCTTGGCCTGCCAGTCATGCTCTACCGCACCGAGCAAGGCGACGCCGTGGCGCTGGAAGACCGCTGCTGCCACCGCAACTTGCCGCTCTCGATGGGCTTCATCGAAGGCGACAACGTGCGCTGCGGCTATCACGGGCTGAAATTCGCGCCGAGCGGCCGATGCATTGAAATTCCCGGCCAGTCGCAGGTTCCGGCCGAGGCGCGCGTCGGCCGCTATCCGTTGCTCGAGCGCTGGGGTCTCCTATGGATTTGGATGGGCGATCCCCAGCAGGTCGATGAGAGCCTGCTCCCGCAATGGCACTACCTCGCCGAGCCCGGCTGGGCCGTGATCAAGGGCAACGACGCCAAGCCGATGCCGATGAAATGCAGTTGGGAGCTGAACAACGATAATCTGCTCGACCTGTCGCACGTCGCCTATATTCACCCGAAGACTTTGGGCGGGCACGGCACGGATACCAATCCCGTGACCACCGAGCGGCTGGCGCGCAGCGTGCGCATGAGCCGCTGGATGCCCGATCTCGATCCGATTCCGCTGTGGACGAAATATCTCGGACAGATGGGCAAGGTCGATCGCTGGCAGATCACCGAGGCGGAACTGCCGAGCCATTGCATGGTCGATGTCGGCTTCGCGCCGGCCGGCACGACGACGATCGACAAAGGCCGCGAGAATGCGCCCCGTATGCGCGTGATGCTGACGGCGACCCCCGAGACGGCGAGGACATCACTCCTTTTCTATGCGCAGATTCGCAATTGGGGCGTCGAGGATGTGGCTTTCACCGAGCGTTTCGCACGCGAGTCACGCGGCATTTTCGACGAAGACGTCGTGGTGATGGAGGCGCAGCAGCGTATCGCCGAGAGCATGCCCAACGCGCGGACGATCGATATCCGTTCAGACGCGCCGCATCTCGCGATGCGCAAGCTGGTACAGCAATTCCTCGACGCCGAGCGCCAGGCGAAATAGGGGCGGCGGCCATGCCCGACACACCCGCGGCCCGGAAGTACGACGTTGGCGGCCTATTGCTCGACCGGCCCTTCAAGATTCGCCGCCTCGGTCATTTCGGCTTCGACAACCTGGCGATGGCGGAGTCCCTCACCTTCTATACCGACCTGCTCGGCTTCCGGCTGTCCGACATTCTCGATTTCAACCGCGTCGCGCACGACAAGAAGACGATCGAAGGCCTCGGCGACACCAACGGCTACATGCTGCGCTACGGTACCGATCATCACGCCTTCGCGCTCTTCCCGCGCCGGGTGCGCGCGGCGCTGAACCATCGCGCCAACACCAATCCTGAGGTCACCACCAATCAGATCACCTTTCAGGTCGGCTCGCTGCGTGAGGTCGTCGAGGGTCACGATTATTTCAAGAGCCACGGCATCGAGATCCAACGCGCCGGCCGCGATCCGCTCGGCTCGAACTGGCACACCTATGTCTACGATCCCGACGATCACGTCGCCGAGCTTTATTACGGCATCGAGCAGGTCGGCTGGGACGGGCTGGCCAAGCCGGAATTCAAAGTCTCGCGCCCGTTCTTCGAGGTGGCACAGCTGCCGCAGCCCGCCGAGCGCGAAGAGATCCGCGCCGCCGCCGACAAAGGCGTCGATCTTTCCTCCGGCCATCGCGGCTTCGACGCGCTGCCGGCGAAATACGAGGTTGGCGGCGTCATGCTGCCGCGCCCGTTCAAGATCGTGCGTATCGGCCCGGTTCGGCTTTTTGCCCGCGACATGGATAAAGCCGAAGCCTTCTATCGCGACCAGCTCGGCCTGCTGGCGAGCGAAGAGATCGTGTGGGAAGGAGAGCGCTGCGTCTTCCTGCGCTGCAACACCGAACACCATACCGTCGCGCTCTATCCGATCGCGCTGCGCGAGAAGCTCGGCGTCTCGCCGCATAGCAATTGCATGAGTTTCGGCTTGCAGCTCGGCTCCTATCGCCAGCTCCGCGACGCGATCGATTGGCTGAAAGCACAAGGCGCGCGCATCATCGAGCTGGCGCCGGCGCTGCGTCCCGGCATCGACTACGCCGCCTACGCCATCGATCCCGACGGTCATGCGCTCGAGCTCTATTACTACATGGAGCAGATCGGCTGGGACGGTCGCGTGCGCGGCTCGGCGGCGCGGCGCAAGGTGAAGCAAGGTCTATGGCCCGACACGCTCGAGCCGCTATCCGACACTTATATGGGCGAGCCGTTCCTTGGCCCGCTCGGCTAAACCAGAAAGTGGTTAGGGAAATCCATGTCCTATCGCTTGTTGAGCTATGCGACGCCGACCGGTGCGCACGCGGGACTTCTCGTCAACGATGAGCATGTCGTGGATCTGCGCGCCGCGATCGAAGCCTTTGGCGGTCCGAAGCCGTCCTTCAGCGGTATCTCGGTGCGCGAGACGCTCGAAGCCTGGGAGGATGCGAAAAAGCTCTTGCCGCAATTGGCCGACGCTTTCGCTGCCGGCAAACTTACGGGAATCACGGCCAAGCCGCTGAACGAGACCAGGCTCCTCGCGCCGATCCTCTATCCCGGCGCCCTCTTCGGCGCGACGGCGAATTACACCGATCATCTGCGCGAAATGAAGATGGGTGACGCGCCCGACAAATCGGTGACGCGCCCGTGCTTCTTTTTGAAGACGACCGAGCATTCGATCATCGGATCGGGCGAGCCGGCGCATCTCAGGCCCGCGCAACAGATGGTGTTTTGGGAAGGCGAGCTCGGCGTCGTCATCGGCAAGCGCGCGCGCAGCGTCAAGAAAGAGAAAGCGCTCGATTACGTCGCCGGCTATCTCAACGTGCTCGATCTTTCCGATGCCACCGACCAGGCGCAACGTCGCCAGGACATCTACGGCTCGCGTTTCGGTATCGATTGGTTCCGCACCAAATGCTTCGATGGCGCGGCGCCGATGGGGCCATGGATCACGCCGGCCGAGGACGTGCCCGACCCGCAAAGCCTATCGCTCAAGACCGCGACCAAGGGCGAGGTCATGCAGAACAGCAACACCGCGAACATGGTCTTCGGCGTCGCCGAGCAGATCGAATATCTCAGCGAGCGGCTGACGTTGCGGCCGGGCGACGTGATCGCGACCGGTACCTGTCTCGGCGTCGGCCGGCCGCGCGGGCTTTTCCTTCAGCAGGGCGACGAGGTGGTGCTGACGATCGGCAATCTCGGCACGCTGCGCACGCCGATCGTCCGCGACAGCGAGCCGTGATCGCGACGATTACGGCCCCTCGCTGCGTGCCGCGTCAAGACCGACCAGCGCGACCTCGAGATAGCCGGAGGCACGCAACGTATTCATCGTTTGCATGAGCGCGCCGTAATCGACCGTCTTGTCGGCGCGCAGGAAGACGCGCTGCATCTTGTCGCCGCCGGATTCGCGATCGAGCTGAACGCCGAGATCGTTCGGCGTGACGGGGTCGTCGCCGAGGGCCAAACTGTGGTCGGCTTTGATGGTAAGGAACAATGGCTTCTCCGGACGCGGCTGCGGTTGCGCGGTCGACGCAGGAAGGTCGACCGAGACATCGACGGTCGCGAGCGGCGCCGCGACCATGAAGATGATCAGCAGCACCAGCATCACGTCGATGAACGGAGTGACGTTGATCTCGTGATTCTCCACGAGTTCGTCGTCGTGATGCAGCCGCGCGGCCATCGCCCTATTCCACCGACAGCAAAGATTCCCGCGGCTCGGTGCGATCGGTTATCGCGCCATCGCCGCGGCTAAGATCGCGCGACACGAGACGCAGTACCGCCGCCGCCGTATCGCCGACCACCGCCTTGTACACCGCGACCTGGCGCGCGAAGTGGTTATAGATCACCACCGCGGGGATCGCGGCGAAAAGACCACACGCGGTTGCGAGCAGCGCCTCGGCGATGCCCGGCGCGACGACGGCGAGGTTCGTCGTATGCGATTGTGAGATGCCGATAAAGCTGTTCATGATGCCCCAAACCGTGCCGAAAAGCCCGACGAAGGGCGCGGTAGCGCCGATCGTCGCGAGCACGCCGGTCCCTTTGATGATGCGGCGTCCCGCGCCTGCCTCGATACGGTCGAGGTGCGAGACGATGCGCTCTTTCAACCCGTCGCGGTCTTCCAGCGCGTCGGCCGATTGACGCCATTCTTCGGTCGCGGCGTGCAACAACCTGCGCGCGACATGGTTTTCGCCGCTGATACGGTCCGTCGCCATCGACAGCGTGCGCGAGGCGTCGATGATCCCAAAGGCCTCGCGGATCCGCCGCCCTGCCGCGAAGAGTTCCATGCTCTTGGCCAGCCAGATCGTCCAGGTGACGACCGAGGCGAAGATGAGACCCACCATCACGATCTTCACGACGACATCGGCATGCATGAACATGCCCCAGACCGAGAAATCGGCCGGCAACAGCCCCGCTCCCGCAATGGGGATGGCCGCCGGCGCCGCAGCCGGCGGCACGCTCGCCGCCTCTTGGGCAAAGGCGAGGCGGGGCGCCGCAACGGAGAGGCCGGCAAGGAAGGCTGCGCTCCAGCTCAGGAAGCCTTTGCAATCAAAGAAAGAACGGGCCGTCGCGGCAATTCTCGCTGCAAGTGTTTCTGATTGACCCACCACGCACGACCCCACCAGTTACCTTTGCGCAAATGACTCGCATTCGCACCTTTGACATAGGGCGGGACATTACCGAGATTGATAATCACTCGCAACACCCAGGCACGGAGAAATGTCCGGGCACCGAACACGTTTCGCAAGCGCCGGTGCGGGAGAGAGCCCCTTGGATTGCTCGAGAAAGGCAGCGAGGTACCCGCCAGGACGGCTGGCGCGCCGCCTGCCGCTTATTTCGCCGGGTGCTCCGCCTTCCGCGGATCCTTCACCTGCGGGAAGGTGACGAATTCGGCGTTCACATAGCGGCCATCGATCTTGGCGACTTTGCGGATATAGACGTTCTGGACGATGTCGTGCGTTTCGGGATCGATCGCGATCGGGCCGCGCGGGCTATCGGGATCCTTCCAATTCCCGAGAATCTTCATCGCTTCATCGCCGGTAAACTTGCCCTTGGTCGCCTTCACCACGTCGTAGATCGCCGCCATCCCGTCCCAGCCTTGGACCGAGAACGGATTGGGCACGAGTTGGTCGCCGTAATCGCGCTTCCACGCGGCGAGGAACGTCTTGTTCGCGGGCCGATCGCCGGCGGCGGAGTAGTTTGAAGCGCTGTTCACCCCGAGCGCGATGTCGCCCATGTTCGGCAGCTCTTCGTCGGTCGTCAGGTCGATGCCCGAAACCGGGTGGACGCCGGCCGTGCGCATGCCGAGATCGTTCATCGTCTTCATGATCGCGGTCGATTGCTTGCCCGAAATGCAGAAGATGTACATCACGTCGGGATTCACATCCTTGGCGCGCGCGAAGAAGGGCGCGAAGTCCGGATTGACCACCGGATACCGCACCGAGCCGACCATCTGGCCGCCGGCCGCGGTGAAAGCCTTGGCGAAAGCGGCCTCGCTCTCTTGCCCAGGACCGAAATCGGGCACCGCGGTATAGCCTTTCTTCCAGCCTTGCTGCGCCGCCCAGGTACCGAGCGGCGTCACGAGCTGCGGCAGGGTGTAAGAGACGCGGACGATATAGGGCGACATACGCGTCAGCTCGACACCCGCCGCGTTCATGATCACGAACGGAACTTTCGCCTCGGCCGTAAGCGGCGCGATCGCCGCGGCATTCGGCGTCCACACCACGCCCGCGAGGAATTGCACGTGCTCGCGCGTGATCAGCTCTTGCGCGACACGTTTCGCGACTTCCGGATTGGGTCCGGTATCGTCGCGCACCACAAGCTCGACGCTCACGCCCGGCGGCAGATCCTTCTGGTGTTCCTTGACATAGAGCTTGATGCCCTTGTCCATCATGTCGCCGGTTTGTGCTTCCGAGCCGGAATAGGTGTTGATGATCCCGACTTTCACGACCGTCTGCGCGACGGCGATCGCCGGCGTCAGCAACGCAACGCTGCTCAACACATGCAACGCAGCAACAAAAGATCTACGCATCCCCGATCCTCCCTCGTGATTATTCGCGCTGCGCGGGCGCCGGGATTGTCCCGATCTGCCCGCGCCGCGTTTTTACGTCAGTGGCCGATGAACTTGCTTTCCGCCGTACCGGTCTTGCCGATCGTCCATTCGCCATTGGGCTGACGGTCGAGCACGCCTTCTTCGCGCAGCCGGTAAAGCTCCATCGCGACCTCGCGGCCGTCGCGGCTGCCGACCGCTTCCATGAGTTGGGCAAAGAAAAGCGGCTGCGCCTCGAGCGCTTGCCGCACGGTTTGATAACGCGGCGCGGCGGTCAGGTGCGGCGCGCGCGGGCGCCAGAAATCGACCCGGCCTTCATGCCCGTAAGGCGCCGTCGCGTCGAAACCCATCTTCGCCGCCTCGGTCTCCTCGAACATTGTCGGATCCATATAGGCACCCTCGCTCGTCTTCTCGACGATGAGATCGCGATCGGCGCGGAAACGCGTGCACAGCGCCCATTCCACCGCATCGCCCGACGTCACGTCGACATCGTCATCGACGACGACGACATGCTTCAGCACCGTGTCCTTGAGCAGCACCTCGATCACCTTGCGCGCTTCGCCTGGCGTTCCGCGCTTCAGCGCGACGCGGCCGTGAAGCCGCAAGCCCGGCCCCATCGCCACCGCCGCTGGTTCGATTCCGGCTTTGCGCAAAGCGCGCCAAATATGCAGCTCGGTGTTGAGCGCGCTCATATTGGGTGAATCGCCGCGCGCGAGGATGTGGCTCGAATGCAGCACGGTTTGATAAAGCACGTCCTTGCGATGGGTGATTGCGGTGACGGTGAACACGGGGTCGATATGCATCGGCCCGTAATAGCCCCACATCTCGCCATAGGGCCCTTCCATCTCGCGATAGCCGAGCTCGTCGAAATAGCCTTCGATCACCATCTCGGCATCGGCCGGGACCAGCACGTCGTTGGTGACGCTCTTCACCATCGGCGCCGGCTCGCCGCGCAGGCTGGCGAGGATACTCCGCTCGTCGCCCGGCTTGCGCTGGACAGCGGCGACGAAATCGATCGGATGCGAGCCGACGACGAAGCTGACCGGCAGCTTCTCTTTGCGCTCGACGCAAGCCTTGTAGATCTTCTTGAGATCGGAATTGGCCGTGAGATTGGCGCGCATCGTGTTCTTCGAGCGCAGCATCAGGCGGCGGCAGCCGATATTGGCGCGGCCGGTCGCGGGGTCGATCGAGTAATCGATGCCCGACGAGATATAAGTCCCGCCGTCGAATTCATGCTGCGGGTGGAAGGGCAGCTTGGTGAGATCGATCTGATCGCCGGTTTTAATCACCTCGTGAACCGGCGCGTCGGGCGACGGAATCATGACCATCGACTGCGCCGTATCGAGACGGCGGGCGAATTCCGAGACCGCGTTCGCCGGCTCGACCCCGAAGGCGGCGGCAAGGCGTTTGCGGCTGCCGGCGGTGGCGGCGACCATTTCGTAACGCTCGGCGCCGACATTCTTGAAAAGCTGCGCCTTGGCGCTCTTCTCGATGATGTGGCTCAGATCGGCCAGCGCGACCGGCTCCTCATGCACTTCGAGTTCGCCAATCTCGGCCAGCTTGGCGACGAAATTCCGCAGCCGAAACTTGTCGAGGTCCATCTCGCGGCCCTCGACCCTCACTTTATGCGCCATCAGCAATCTCCCCGGAACCGTTGCCGGTTTCTCGCGCTTTTTGGCCAATAACGCAACATGGGGGCAACACGGTTAATGCCCATTATGGCAAACAAAAAGCGTGCAAACCGCGGGTTATCCCCAGCCCATTGCTAAAATTTGTTTTCGTTAATCCCCTGAAACCCCATGGGTAACGGAAATCTAATCTGTCTCTGGCTTCCTCAATCGTGATGTTGGAGCAACAGAAGACGAGCGACGCAGAAAGCGTCCAGCCCACGCGTCGGAGCGAGGCAGACCCGCGGGCCGATCGAAGCGTGCCCCAGCGCGTGGCCGAGCAAACGCGGACGGCGCCGCATGCAATCGCGCTGCGTGCCAGTTCAGGCCGGACAATGACCTACGGCGAACTCGACGAGCGCGCCGACGCCGTCGCCGGCTATCTGCGCTCGATCGGTGTTGGCCCTGAGACTGTCGTCGGTATCGCGCTCGACCGCAGCTTCGAGCGAATTGTGGCTTGCCTCGGCACGTGGCGCGCCGGCGGCGCGTTCTTGCCGCTCGATCCTTCCTGGCCCGAGGCACGGCTTCGCAGCCTGCTCGACGAAGCGCAGGCGCTTGCCGTCTTCGGCCCCGCAACCTCTGTCCATCACCTCGCCGCGGCATCGCGCCTTCCGGTTGCGCTCGATCCCCATGGCAACGCTCTCGCGCAATTCGCCGACCGCGCCGTGCGCGAGACCAATCATCCGGGCGATCTCGCCTACTTGATCTACACCTCGGGCTCGACCGGCGAACCGAAAGGCGTCGAGATAACACACGCCAACCTCACCCACCTCGTCGATTGGCATCACGAGGCTTTCGACATGACCGCCCGCGACACCGCGAGCCATGTCGCGGGCCTTGGCTTCGATGCGTCGATCTGGGAAATCTGGCCCTGCCTCACCGCCGGTGGCACCGTCACCCTCGCCGATGACGAGACGCGCGGCTCGGCGCTGCGGCTCAAACAATGGCTCCGCGACGAGCAGGTGACGATCAGCTTCGTGCCGACGACGCTCGCCGAGCTGCTGATCACCCTCGATTGGCCGGCAGCGACCAAACTGCGCTTCCTGCTGACCGGCGGAGATACGCTGCATGTCTTTCCGCGGCCCGAGCTGACTTTTACGGTCGTCAACAATTATGGCCCGACGGAATGCACCGTCGTCGCGACCTCCGGCGTGACACCGGCGCGCGGCATCGATGGCGCGCTGCCGACCATCGGCAAGGCGATCGCCGGCACCACCATTCATATCCTCGACGAAAACGGCCAGCCGGTCGCGCCCGGCTGGCCGGGCGAACTCTGCATCGGCGGTCCTGGTGTAGGCCGCGGTTATCGCAACCGGGCCGAGGAGACCAACGCGCGCTTCATCGCCGATCCTTTCAGCCGCGAACCCAACGCGCGGCTCTATCGCACGGGCGATCTCGCCAGCAGCTTGCCGAACGGCGAGATCTGTTTCCGCGGGCGTATCGATAATCAAGTGAAAGTCCGTGGCTATCGCGTCGAGCCCGACGGCATCGTCGCCCACCTCGCGCGCCATCCCGCCGTCGCGTGTTGCGCGGTCGAGCCGCGTGAGAATGCGCGGGGCGAAATCTATCTCGTCGCCTATATCGTCACCGCAAGCGGACGCAGCAGCAGCTCGGAAGAGCTGCGCACTCATCTCGCACAGTCGCTGCCCGAGTACATGATTCCGGCAGCTTTCGTCCGCCTCAGCGAGTTGCCGCTGACCACCAGCGGCAAGCTCGACAAGCACGCGCTGCCGGAGCCAAGCGGCGCAAATTCGCTCGATCAGGCCGGCTTCCGTACGCCGTCGACGCCGACCGAGATCAAGCTCGCAGCCATCGTCGCCGAAGTCCTCGACAATGATGCAATCGGCGCTGGCGATAATTTCTTTCTCATCGGCTGTCATTCCTCATTGGGCACGCAAGTCGTCATCCGCGCGCGCGAAGCCTTCGGCATCGAATTGACGCAGTGGCATCTTTTCGAAGCGCAGAACGTGACGAATCTTGCCACGACCATCGAAAACCTTCTGATCGCCAAACTCAACTCCAGGAGCGACGAAGAGGCGCAACGTCTCTTCGGCACTTGATCGGGCGGCGTATCTTTTTTGGCGCCCGCCTCTCTTTCACTGCCATCGCGTCAGCCCGCTTAACCGCTCAGTGCTGCCATTATGAGCGACACGGCCCCGCTAAACAGTTTCGATGTCTCGCTCGCGCTGGAGGCGACCGCTGGCAGATGAATGCGCAGCCGCTCGACGCGCTGTCGCTGCTCGACGAGAGCCGCGTCGCGGCGTGAAGCCGCGGCAAAGCGCCTAAAATTGCGAGCGATATATTAGACGCCGGCGTTGAATGCATTTATATGACGCAAGCGAATAACGGGAGCACACCAAGCATCCCAAACCATCGCGTATCAGTGGGGGCTTAACACGACATCCGGCGGCGTTGCGATGAGCGACCCGAACAGCCGGAGAAGGACTAATCGATGTTCAAGATGATGGTCGCGCCGTGGCGTGATGCGAACCCCTATTTAGGCGTCGGCACCTATTACCGGGCGCGCGACGCCGAGAGCGATTCCGAACCTGACGAGCTGATCGATATCACGCTGGAAGCGCCGCTGATCCTCAACGAGCGCCAAGTGCGCATGCTGGTGCAAAAATACGGCACCAACTCGCCCGATCGCATGACGGCGATCTCGGGCGCCTGGACCCTGCGGCGCGAGATTCTGCAGATGGGCCATGACGGCATCATCGCCGTCGGCTCCAAGCCCAGCAAAAAGCCGCTGACGCTCGTCTCTCTCGCCCAGCCCGGCGAGGCGAAGCGGCCGGCCAATCCCGACAAGCCTGGCCGCACCTCCGGCGCGCAGATCATGCGGTTGGCTATCGCCGAACTCGCCGGCTCAACCTGATCGAATCGCCTCTCGTCCGATCGCTTCATTCAATCGGATGAAACGCCGCATGCCGCCCCGAGCGCGGCGAAAGTCTCCGTTAAGCCAAGCCCCCTAAGGTCGCGTCCAATTCAACACGCGCGATCTTAGGGCTGGCCGATATGACGCCGATCGATTGTTCCGACTCCTATCTTTCCATCGCGATCGGCGACGGCGTGAAGCGCGCGCTGGTCCGTCACTTCACCGGCTTCATTTCCGGCCAGCTCGCCGCGCGCGCTGTCAGCGCGCAAAGCGACACGGCGCATGACAAGATCGACCGCGACGCCTGGCGACTCGCCGCGCGCGTGCTCCACGAGGTCGATGCCGAGATCGACGGTGCGCTCGACGAAACGCTGCTGTCGCCCGATCCGCAGCAAACCGTGCAGGACATCCTCGCTGCCGCCATCGAGAGCGCTGCCGCCGAGGCCGAGCAGCATTATCTTCACGACGATCTTTTCGGCTTCGCCAGCTTGCTCGATAAATTCGGCCGCGACGATCTCGGCGTGACCTCGCGCTGAGGCGCTAGCGCGGCAACTCCGCCGCTGTCGCCAGCATCGGCGGCAGCGCCAGCACGATCCGCACCAAATCCGCCTGGCGGTTGGCGCCGACTTTCTTCAGCACCGCGCGTAGCTGGGTGCGGACCGTCGGCATGCGTACATCGAATTCCTGCGCAATCTCGGTGAGGCGACGTCCTTCGGCGATGCCGGCAGCGACGCGCGCCTCCGCTTTCGACAGGCCAAAGAGCTGGCTGAGGCGCGGCGCGAGTTCGTTGTTGCGATGGGCGAGATCGCTCAAGAACATCAGCGCGCGCGGCCCTCTCGCCTCGCTGCCGGCCGCCGCCGGCAGCGGCATCACCACCACCGCATAGGGCAGCTTGCCGGAAGGCCGCGCGATCAGCAACGCACCGCTGTCGCGCTTTTCGGCGCGGCCGGTTACCGCCACGTCGCGCAACGCTGCGAGCATGCTGTTGGTCTCGAAGGACCGCGCCGCTTGGATGCGATTTTCGCGCCGGCTGAGTCCGTCGTTCTCAGCGAGGATCTCTTCCGCCGCCGCATTGGCGAAACGGACCTGACCGGTTGGATCCGCGACCAGCGCACCGACCGACATGTTGTCGAGAACGCGTTGCGGCAATTCCCAATCGAGCGCACGCTCATCGATCGAGCGCGCGAGCCGCTCGGCATTCGCCATGTGATGGACGAGGCGGCGGAACTCGATCACATCGGCGGCCGAGAATGGCGGCCGGCCAACGGCGCGCTCAACGAAGATTTGGGTATATTCGCGGCCGATGCCGGTGAGGTTGGCGCCCAGGCTGTGCGCGATGCCTTGTTCGGCGAGGAAGGCGCGCTCGAAGCCGCCGTCCTCGAGCACCGCTTCGGTACGATCGTAGTGCGAGACGAAGATACTCTCGGCATGTGCGCTTTCGAGGAAGCGCCGCCGCGGATCGACCGCGCCCCATCGCGCGCGATAGAGGTTCACGAATTCCGCGGTCAGCGTGCCCGCCGTGACGCAGTCGACGACCGCGTTGTTGTCTTTGTCCCAGACGAGATAAAAGGCGCCCGCCGCGTCGAGCGACTGGGCCAGCATGCTGAGGCCCCGGCGACGCGTGGCCGGCTCGACTGCTGCGTCGTAAAGCGAGGCGATCGTATCGTCGCGCAGAATTTCGTGGCTATCGACTCTTGCCATCTACATGCCGTGCTAAGCTGACGTCGTTTGTTGAGACCGGAAGCAACGAGTTAGTAACCCTAACTCTACCGTACCCCTTCCCTCAGGCCTCGAACGAACGAAGACAATTTCAGCTAAATGCAATCTTTCGGTAAGCGCATCCGCCACTCATCATTCAAATGCGCGAAAAATTCGAAACAATTTTCACCACGATTGCGCCAGCGCTTCGCCGGAACCAAGGGGCGCGCTTCGGTATGGCGGCCGCGAAGATTCACTTGGCAGGTATCGCTGCATATCGCCAAGGGGCGCTGTCGGCTGTTTTTCACGGCGGTGGAAAGCTCGAATGGGGCTGAGTTCGGCGGGAACTGCGTTCGTCGCTCGCGCGATGGTGGCGGCCTGATCGGTGTAATCGCCAGTTGCGCGTGATACCCAAACTCGCCCGCATGACGAACGACTCGGCGCGGACCACTACCGTTCGTATCGGCTCAACTCATCTGTTGCTATCACGCGGCTAGGCAAAATTTGCCGAGTTCAGGGACGCAACTGCGCGACGCCGCGATAGCGACGCCAGAAGGTGCGTTCGATCCGTTTCTTCAAACGTGCGATCGCGTGTCTATCCATTCGGATGATGACGCGTTGCTGGTCGCTCGATACGAGTACGAGCGCGGCCGGCTGATCGGTGCCGTTGTCGAGAATGTCGGCAGCGATTGCATCATAGGTGACGACGAATTTGCGATCGGTCATCGGATCCTCGGGCCAGCGACGGCGCGATTATGCGCTAGCCGCCGGCGTGATCATGAAACGGTTTTCATCCGATCGACGTAAATCGGCGATTCGGTCGAGTCGCGAGGCGCGTGCCATAATCTCGCCATAAACTGCCGCGCAATGCCGGCGGGACTCTCTCGTCGGCCGCATAAAAGAGGGGCGCAAAGGGTTCGCGTGGTTGGCATGGTGACACGATTGAAAACTGTCGGGCCGAATTGGAGTGGCCGCTCGCACCGGTGGCGGCGCGGTAAGGTTCCTGCCCTCATCATGCCCCCCGAAGACACGCGCCGCGAGCGTCCACCGCGCGTGATCGCTTTTGGCACCGCGATTCTCATTCTGGCGCTGATGGCCGTCGACGGCGTGGCGATCTGGCATCTGCGTCAAAGCACGATGGAAAATGCCGAAAGCAGCCTCGGCAAGCTCAACCGCGTGCTTGAAGAGCAATCGGTGCGGACGCTGCAAGGCGCCGATCTCGTGCTCAACGCCATCGATGCCGAATTTGCCAGCGCCGGCATCCGCGACGCCTTGCAATTCCGGCGCACCGCGTCGAGCAGCGACGCGCATCTCGGCCTCGCGCGCAAAATCTCGGGTCTGCCGCAGATCTCGGCATTGTTTCTCGTTGATGCGACAGGCACGGTGCTCAGCACCTCCGGCGCGCGCCTCACACACGAGATCAGCGTCAACGATCGCCCCGATTTCGCGACGCTGCGCGATCACACTGACCTCGGCACGATCATCAGCGCGCCGGTCACCGCGCAATCCGATGGCGCGGCCACGATCTATCTCTCGCGCCGCCTCAGCGGACTCGACGGTCGCTTCCTCGGCATCGTCGCAGCGGCGATCCGTCTCGACTACTTCGAAAACTTCTATCGCGACGTCTCGATCGGCCCGGGCAGCGCCATTGCGCTGTGGCGCACCGACGGCGCGCTCGTGACGCGCTATCCGGCGATCGACGGCCAAACGAAAGCGGTGCTCGACAGCCCGCTGAGCGACGACGACGCGCCGAGCGCGAAATTCGGCCCCGTGCGCACCGCCAATCCGGTCACGGGCGAGCCCGTGATTCTCGCCGGCCAGCGCCTCGGCACCTATCCGCTCATCGCGACGACGTCGCTGACGATCGACAGCATCCTCGCGACCTGGAATATCGAAGCCGCGATCGTCGGTGCGATCGGCCTGATTCTCAGCATCGCGATCACCGCGATCGCCGTGCTGTTCCGCCGCCAATTCGCCGCGCAAATGATGGCGACGCGCGCCTATGCGCGGCTCGCCGATGAAAGCGAGGCGCGGCGCGAACTCGTCCTCGCGGTCGAGCGTGCCGAAGCCATCGCCGCCGAGCGTCGTCTCGCGCAGGAAGCGCTGCAGCACAGCGAGCGGCGCTTCCGCGACATCGCCGAATTCAGCGCCGATTGGATCTGGGAATCCGACGTCCATCACCGCTTCACCTTCCTCAGCGGCGAAGGCTCGCAGGCGATCTTCGGCAAGACGCGCTGGGACGTCGCCGGCGCCGATGTGCTGACGGATCCGTATTGGCGGCGTCACAAGGCCGATCTCGACGCCCGCCGCCCCTTCCGCGGCTTTCGCTTCACCGTCACCTGGCCGGGCAGCGATGCCGTTCAGCATTTCTCGGCCAGCGGCAAGCCGATCTTCGACGACGAGGGTCGCTTCCAGGGCTATCGCGGCACGGTCAGCAACGAGACCGAAGCCGTCGTCGCCAGCCAGCGCGCGCGTCAGGCCGATCGCCTGCTGCGCGATGCGGTCGACAGCATCTCCGAAGGCTTCGTGATTTTCGACGCCGACGACAGGCTGGTGATGTCGAACGAAGGCTATCGCCGGATGTATCCGGAGATCGCCGATTTGATGGTCCCGGGCACGACATTCGAAGCCATCATCCGCGCCGGCGTGACACGCGGCCAATTCGCCGACGCCGAAAATCGCGAAGAGGAATGGATCGCCGAGCGCATCCGCCGACACCAACAAACCGAAGGCTCGGTCGAGCAGCGCTTAAGCGGCGATCGCTGGGCCCTCGCCTCCGAGCGCCGTATGAGCGATGGCGGCATTGCCGGACTGCGGATCGACATCAGTCCGCTGAAAAAAGCGCAGGTCGCGCTCAAGGAAAGCCAGGTGCGGCTCAACGAGGCCGAGAAGATCGCGCAGCTCGGCTGTTCCGACTACAACCTCGTCACCAATCAGCTCACGTGGTCGAGCGAAGCCTATCGCATCTTCGGTCTCGATCCGCGCGACGCGCCGCCGACCGGCGAGGCCTATCTCGCCATCGTCGAGCCCCGCGATCGCGAGCGGTTGCATGCCGCGTGGGTCGAGCTCAACCGCGGCATCAAACCAGAGCCGGTCGAATATTGGATCAAGCGCCCGGACGGTCAGTCCCGCCTTATTCGTCGCGATCACGAAATCATGCTCGACAAGCGCGGCACGCCGACGCGCATCGTCAGCACCTTGCAGGACGTGACCGAACATCGCGCGGCGGAACAGCGCTCGCGCGAACTCGAGCGCCTTCTTATCCACTCGCAGAAGCTTGAAGCCCTCGGCACCATGGCCGGCGGTCTGGCCCACGAACTCAACAACATCCTCGCCCCGGTCCTGTCATTGGCGAAAGTCGCGCTCGAAGACTTCCCGCAAGATTCCGCAACCCGTCAGGATCTCGAGATGGTGGTCGTCGCGAGCCAGCGGGCGCGTGATTTGGTGCGCCAGGTTCTCGCCTTCGGCCGCAAGCAGGCGATGGAGAAGCGGCTGATCGAGCCTGCGGCGACGGTTCAGCAGACCTTGCGCATGATGCGCGCGACCGTGCCGGCCACGATCGAGTTGGTCGAGTTGCTCGAGCCGGTTCCGGCGATCTACGCCGATCCCGATCAACTGCAGCAGGTGATCGTCAATCTGGTGACCAACGCACAGCAGGCGATCGGCGAGCGCATCGGTAAGATCACGATCAGCCTCGCCCAGCTGCCCAATCCGGCGGATCAAGGCACCTGGCTCGTGCGCCTCGCCGTCGCCGATGACGGCTGCGGCATGGAAGAGATTCTGGCGCAGCGAATCTTCGAGCCGTTCTTCACGACGCGCGAAGCCGACCGCGGCAGCGGTCTCGGCCTTTCGGTCGTGCACGGCATCGTCACCAGCCATGGCGGCCGGATCGACCTCCGCACGGCGCCGGGCCAGGGGTCGGAATTCGCCGTCGTGCTGCCTGCCGCCGAACGGTGCGAACTCATCAGCCTCGTGCAAAGCGCGGCGTGAGGAAAGCGATGTGTTCGCACACCATCCTCATCATCGATGACGAGCCGATGATCCGACATCTGGCGGCGCGCATCCTCGATCGCGCCGGCTATCGGACGGTCAGCGCCGCGAACGGCATCCAGGGCCTCGCGTGCTTTCGCCGCGAGCGGCCGGCGCTGGTGATCACCGATCTCATCATGCCCGAGCGCGAAGGTATCGAAACCATCCGCTGCATCCTGCGCGAGGGAGCCGATACCCCGATCATCGCGATTTCCGGCGGCACCCTGACCGGCACCGCGGATTTCCTGGCGATGGCACGCGAATTGGGCGCCACGGCCATTTTGCGCAAACCGTTCGAGCCGATCGAACTGCTCGTTCTGGTCGAGCGCTGCCTCCGCGACGAGGCCGTCTCGGCAACCCGGGCCGATCTCACGGATTAAGCCCCTCGCTAGCAAAAAGGGGACACTCTGCCTGTTTTGCACGTCGTGATAGTGCTGGCACGATCAGGCAACAGATCGAGAAAATAGACGATCGGAATTGTGGTCGTAATAAGGAGAAAAAGGCGAGCGCCATCGGATGTGAGTTTTTCCTGTGACCTTCGAGATTTGTCGCACAAAACGCGAAGTTTGACGCATAAAAGCCGATATTACCCCCGACCATTTCCTCTACTGCTGTTGTGGCCTTATGCAGGAGGAAGAAAATGGCTGTTACAACATTCGCGGACGATGTCGTCCAGAACCTTCCCCGCCTCGAGGGCTTCGCGCGTCGTCTTGCCGGTAATCGCAGCTTTGCGGACGACCTGGTGCAAGAGACCGTCTTGCGCGCCCTCGTCCACGCCGACCAATTCCGCCCCGGCACCAATCTGCTCGCCTGGCTGACGACAATTCTGCGTAACGCCTACTTCAACGAGAAACGCCGTCAACGCCGCATCGGTCCGCTCGATCCGACCAACGTGCCGACGCCGGCGATCAACGACGAGCAGGAATGGCATCTGCGGATGCGCGATGTGACCTGCCGCTTCGCCACCCTGCCCGCGGCGCAGCGCGAGGCGCTGATGCTCGTGGGCGCGAACGGGTATTCCTATGATCATGCCGCGAAGCTGGCCGGTTGCGCGGTCGGCACGATGAAGAGCCGCGTCTCGCGTGCTCGCACCGAGCTGCAGAACATGCTCGATCGCGGCGACGTCCCGGCGTGGACGCACGAGCTCTACAACCGCGATCTCGAGCATCTCGACAAAGCGGCCTAATCCTCGCTGACCGCTCGAAGGCTGCCTCTACAAAAGGCTGCAACGGGTTCCGGGCTTCGTCCCGGAACCCGTTTCTTTTGCGCGCTGGTTTTCTTTTACGCGAACGAAGAACCTCAGTGCCCGGCGTGTCCGTGGTGCCGGTGATGTCCGTGGTGGTGGGATTTACTCTCGTTGGCCGGCCGGTAGCGGGCGCGCTCGGCCGCCATGCGGCTCTCGAGCTCGGCATTGAGCTCAGCGCCGAGCAGCACCACGAAGGCGGCGATGTAGAGCCAGAGCAGCAACACGACGACCGCCCCCAGTGGTCCATAGCTCGCATCGTAGGACGCTACCTTAGAGACATAGAGCGCGAAGAGCGCCGAACTGCCGATCCAGACGATCGTCGTCAGGACCACGCCCCAGGCGCCCCACGGCCGCTCGCTCACTTCGCGCGCCGGGCCAAAGCGATAGACGCCGGCGATCGCGAGCGCGACCAACGCGGTGAGCGCGGGCCAGCGCAGGATGTCGACCAACAGCCGCGTGCGATGCGCGAACGGCATCAGAAAATCGATCGCCAGCGGCAAAATCGCGAAGAGAACCAGCGACAACAGCGCAAAGACGATGGAGCAAAGCGACAGCACCAGCGCCGCGAGCTGGAAGCGCAGATAGCTGCGGGTCTCGATCTGCTCATAGGCGGCATCGAGCGCCGAGATCATCGCCGACGCGGCGGATTGCGCGCTCCAGATCGCGACGATCAAACCGAGGATCAAGCGCAGTCCGAGGGTCGACTGCGGCTTGGCGGCGAGCAGCTTCAGGAAATTGGTCACGATCTCGATGACATCCGCGGGCAGTATGCCGATCAGTGAACCGACCTGATTCTCGACCTCGAGCGGGTTGAACATCAGCCCGTAGACCGAGACGATCGCGGTAAGGCTCGAGGGGATCGCGACGAAAATATAGAAAGCCACGCCCGCGGCAAGGATCGAGACGTTGTCGCGCCCGATACGGGCGCCGGTGGCGACGAGGATGCTCCACCATTCGCGGCGCACGATCTCGCGCCAATGCCGGGCCTGCGGAATGAGCCGCAGCGCGAACGCACGTTTGGCGTCGCGCAAAACCTTCGAATCAGGGATGCCGGCCGACATCGGACATGCCTCGCAACGCAAGGCGCGTGCTTCCCCGATGGCGCACGCGTTGTCGATTCAACCGGAAATGCAAAGCCCGGTTCCGCGCCGACAATGTCGGGCCCGAACCGGGCTTGTTCTGCTGCTCACTTGGCGGGCGCCGCTTCGCGGATCGCTTGCTTGACCTGGGCCGGAGCCGGGTCGCGCAGCTTCAGGATGCGGCGAGCGTTGCCCTGGAATATCTTTTCCTGATCCGCCTGCGACATGCCGGTCTCGCCGAAATATTTCAGCGCCGCGGTTGGGTTCCAGCACGGGTAGTCACTGCCATACATCACGTGGTCGACACCGTAGAAATCGATCGCGAATTTGATACCCGCGGTGTGCGGCGAGACCGTGTCGGTATACATGCGGCAAAGATATTCGCTCGGCAGGCGCGGCAGCTTCGCCGCCCCCGAATTCTTGTCCATGCGGCCCGCCTGATAGGGCAGCGCACCGCCGGTATGCGACATGAAGAGCTTGAGGTTCGGATGCCGCTCCATGATCCCCGAAAGCACGAGGCGATAAGCGGCAACACTCACATCGACGACACGGCCAAGGCTTAGGTAGAGCGCGCCGTTATAGCCATCGAGCATGTCCTCGTAGATGCCGTCGGTCGGATGGAGGAATAGCGGGACGTCGAGTTGCTCGACGCGGTCGTAGAACGGCTCCAGCCGCGGAGCATCGATATGCGGATCGGCGCCGACGCTGCCCGGCAGGTTGATGCCGACGAGGCCGAGCGTATTGACGGCGTGCTCCATCACCTCGATCGCGATCTTGGTGTCGTTGAGCGGCACGACGCCGGTACCCCAGAAGCGGCCGGCATACTGGCGCTGACGGGCCGCCATCTCCTCATTCCACATCATGCAGATATCGCGGGCTTCCTCGCCCTCGAAATCGGTGAACGAGACCGTGAACGGCCCGACCGAGCAGATCACGCCCATGCCGGGATCCAGCGTATCGAGATGGGCAAGCTGGGCCTCGAGATCGAACCACTCGCCGCCGACATTGGAGATGCGTTTGCCCTCGTGACGCCAATAGGTATAGCCGTCCTTGGCATTGGGCTCGGCGCGCGGGTAGTCCTTGCGCTGGCAGAGATAATCGAGCACCGAGCGCGGCCGCCAGTGGAAGTGTGAATCGATGATGCGCATCAAGGGTCTCCTGCCGGTCACGTTCCGCCGCATTACCGCGGCTGGCTCTTATCTCACTAGCCTAACCCCTTCCCCGGGCGGCGGGAAGCCCTGGCGGGATCCCGACCAAGACCTGAGGCCGACCCGGGCGCGCGACATTAGGCCGGGCTTGGAGGATCCGCCCGGTTGCTCTAGATCATGCCCCGAAGGCCGAGAAAAGGGTTGCCCCATGCCGAATTCCGAAGACCGCCAGCGCAAGGTCGCCGATCTCGTCAACCAGGTCGACAACCTGATGATTGACGCGTTGAAAGAGGACCGGCTGGACGACGTGCCCGATGATTCGCTGGGCCAGCTTTTCG
Organism: Allostellaceae bacterium; assembly: GCA_035552195.1. GTDB lineage: Bacteria > Pseudomonadota > Alphaproteobacteria > ATCC43930 > CGMCC-115725 > CAIKMD01. Next base: position 25,184 of record DASZLU010000041.1, read on the forward strand.
CCTGCGTACTGCGCCTCTATGCCGCCAAGGTCGAGAGCGGCGATCTCATGCGCTGCTTTCCGAACGGCAGCGGCGTTACCGCAACCGACGCGTTGGCCAGCTGCACCGCGATCCTGCAAGCCGCCGATATCTCGATCTTCGACCTCAATCACTGGCAGTCGATGACGACCATCGGCAAGCACCTGCCCGATGAAGACGAAGAGCCGGCCGAATAAGCCCCGACAATATCTCTGACAATATGGCGAATCGCGCCCAGAAGCCGCGCGAGATTCCCAATTTTTACGCGCGACCGCCCCGTTTTTGATCGAAATGGGTGGTCTCATCGTCGCCCATCGATAGCCGGTCTTCGCAACGTGCCGGACCTTGGGTGTCACAGACGATGGAGTGGCCGATGGAATTGTCGCCGTCATTCAACGCCGGTTCTCGCGCCTTGCTGAACGCCGAGCTGCGACACGACCTCTTCCAGATCGAATATCTGTTGACGACGCTGCGCACCGCACTGCCGGAAGCCATCGAGCAGGTCTATGACATCGCCTGGCTGCGCAATCGCCATCGCTTTTTGAATACCGTTCTCGCCCGGCGCCGCAAATTGCAGCAAGGGAAAGTCGTCGATCTTGCCGCCTGGCGCCGCGCCGCCTCAGCGAATGAAACGACGCTCGCCGACGTCGCCTGAGCTCGTCGACGCGACTTGGCTGCTTAGTGCACGGGCAAGTTAAAGCCATCCGAATTTAAATTGTGTTTTTATCGGCCGGACGCAGCCGGCCGATAGGCGCTGGTCGATTGAATCGATAAATCGACGATCACGCGTCAGCGAAGATGGGCGCGTCGGAGCGGAGATGTTGCCGAACCGAACGCTCGACCGCTTCGGCCCGGAATAGATACTCGGCGGCGAGATCGTGAGCACCGGCAAGGGCTTCCTCGGCTGCAAGCTCGCGAAGCCGATTGGCCAACCAACTCTTTTCAGTCATTGCCATCATGGTCCTGACGCTACGCGTGCATTGCGGCGTTTCCCGGGCGCAGCGATGATCGATGCGGGAAGCCGATAAAAAATCGAGAAGCGCGGTCGTTACAACTTAGTCATGTTGAGACGGCTCGGGCTTCGAGCCGTCGCGGCGGAACGGCGTATTCGGCTTGAGGCCACTTTGTCGCAGCCCTGCCGAGCGTTTGCCATTCTCCATGTAATCGCCGCGTGTCGCGGCCGCGGCCATGTCATCCCATTCCTGGTTCCAATCGCCGAGCGAATAGCCGTGCCACGGCGCCTCTGGCTTGAGCGTCGGCAGCTGCAACCGCTCCCACATCGCGCGCGCATGCTCCATGTATTCGCGCTTCGGCAAAGCCAGCGGCGCGCTCTTGGCCTTGAGCGTTGCATCGATCAGCATCGTGCCATCGAACGATTGCCCGCCGCCCTTCGGCCCATGTCCGCCGTCGCGGTATTTGAGAATCTGCACATCCTCATTCGGCTTCGCGCGATAGGCCATCGACCAGAAAACCGCATCCGTGTTCTCGGGATCGATATCCTCGTTCACCGCGATGACGTATTTGCCGCAATCGGCGCGCAGCGCGGCGACGCCCTGCAACGCGCGCCAGACTTCAGAGCGCGGCGTGCCTTGCTGCATCACCAGGAAGATCACGCGGCGCAGATTGGTCAGCGGCTCATGCATGACAACCCGCTTCACCGCGCGCACGCCCAGCGTCTTGGTCACATGCGCCAGGAACATCTGTTCGTACGCATCGCGCTTGATCGAGGATGATTCCGACGGCGTCACTTGGCTGATGATCGAAGCGAACATCGGCTTGCGGCGATGGGTGATGCAGGTGATGTCGAAGATCATGTTGAAATCTTCGAGCGAGATGTGACCGTGCGATTCGCCGAACGGCGCCTCCGGCTCGAGCTGCGTCGTGTCGATGAAGCCTTCGATGATGATCTCGGAATCGGCCGGCACCATGAGATCGACGGTGCGGCATTTGACGATGCGGATCGGCGCGCCGGCGAGGCCGCCTGCCACCGCGAGTTCGTCGACGTCGCGCATCACCTTCTGCGGCCCGGTATAGGCGACCGCCGGCGGACAGCCCAGCACGCAAGCGCAGGGCATCTTCTGGCCGAGCGCACGATATTTCTCCCAATGCGGATAGCCGCCGGCGCCGCCATTGCGCGTCGCCATGCGCACGACCAGCCGGTTCGATGCTTTGAGGCCGGCGCGATAGGTGCCGAGATTTTGGATGCCGTTCTCGGGATCCTTGGTGACGAAATTGCCGGCGGTGATATAGGGCGCGCTGTCGAAGCCCGGCGTCGAGATCGGGACCGGCAGCGCATCGAGGCCCTTGCCGAGGCCGATCAGATCATCACCCTCGATCACGACGTCCTGGCATGGCGCCTTGCTCACGACCACCGGCGGCACCGGATGATCGAGCGCTTTTTGCCAGATCGCGCCGATCTCTTCCTTCGGCACGTTGAGGCCCATGCGATAGATCTCGCGGCTGCCGGCCATCGCGCCGACGATCACCGGCATGTCGTAATGACGGCCTTTCGAATCGGTGACGTTGGTGAAGAGGAACGCCTTGCGATCGTGCTCGGGAATGCCGCCGCGATATTGCCAGCGCACGAGCGCGTGCATCTCGGTGTCTTTGTTCACCGGCTCGGTAATACGATAGACGAGTCCCGCTTTCTCCAGTGCCGCGACATGCTCTTGCAGATCGGCATAGCCCTTGTCGCCGGACACAGCAGACGGCGCGCGCGACGTATCGTCCATGATCACTTCTTCCTCGAATGATTCGCCTTGGCCGCTTGGATGGCGGACCATACGGCGAACGGTGTCGCCGGCATTGTGATGTGCTTGATGCCGTAAACCGACAGCGCATCGACGATCGCGCTGACGGTGACGGAGAGCGCCGGCGTCGTGCCGCCCTCGCCGCCTGCCTTGATGCCGAGCGGATTGGTCGGCGACAGAATCTCGGCGATCTCGGTGGTGAAGCGCGGCGTGTTGTCGGCGCGCGGTATGCCGTAATCCATCAGCGAGCCCGCGAGCGGCTGTCCGGATTTCGGATCGACGTAAGAGAGCTCCCACATTGCCTGGCCGAGACCCTGCGCCGCGCCGCCATGCGTCTGGCCATGGACGATGAGCGGATTGATGCAACGCCCGACGTCGTCGACTGTCGTGTAGCGCGTGAATTGCACCACGCCGGTTTCCGGATCGACCTCGACCTCGCAGATCGCACAACCGTTCGGGAAAACCGGCTCGTGCATCTCGTTGGTGTAGCCGATGGCGAGACCGTCTTTGAGATCGTCCGGCAGCGCGATTTTGTCGATCGCGCCGGCGAGATCGGTCATCGACAGAACCTCATTGCGCGAACCAATGCGAAACACGCCGTCATCGAAGGTCACATCCTCGGCGGCGCCGCCGAAAACCAGCGCCACGAGCCGCTTGCCGCGTTCGATCAGTTGATCCGTCGCCACTTTGAACACCGTCGCGGCGTGACGCATCGAGCGCCCGGAATGGCTCCCGCCGCCAACCGAGACGATGTCCGTGTCGCCGTAGACGATATCGACGCTCTCGACCGGCACGCCGAGTTGATCGGCGATCACCTGCGAGAAGCTCGTCTCATGGCCCTGACCGCTCGGCTGCGTGCCGACGACGACGCGCGTGCGGCCGTTCTTGCCGATTGTGATCTCTGCGCGCTCTTTCGGCGAGCCGATGGAGGACTCGACATAATTGGCGAGGCCGAGGCCCAAGAGCTTGCCGCGCTTGCCTGCTTCTTCGCGACGTGCGGCGAAACCGTCCCAATCGGCGATCTTGCGCGCGAGATCCATATTGGTCTCGTAGGTACCGCTGTCGTATTGCGCGCCGACCGCGTTGGTATAGGGCATGTGCGCCGGCGGGATGAGATTGCGGCGGCGAAGCTCAACGCGATCCATACCGAGCTTCAGCGCCGCAAGATCGACCAGCCGTTCGAGCGCGAAATTCACCTCCGGCCGTCCCGAGCTGCGATAGGCCTGCGTGCACATCGTGTTGGTGAAGACGGCCCGCGCCCGCAGATGCGCGAGCGGAATATCGTAAGTGCCCGTGATCAGCCCCGACCCCTTGCCGAGCGGCGACAGCGAGGTGCAATAAGCGCCGACGTTGCTGATGTTGTCGGCGCGCATCGCGAGGAACTTGCCGTCGGCACGCAGCGCCAGCGCCACGCGCGAGACAAGATCGCGGCCCTGATAATCCGTAATGAACGATTCCGTGCGCGTCGCGGTGAATTTGACCGGCCGCCGCAGCTTGCGCGCCGCCCATAAAACCAGCCCGAACTCGACATAAGGCCGGTTGCGCGAGCCGAAATTGCCGCCGACATCCATCGACAGGACGCGCAGCTTGTTCTCCGGCACACCGATCGTCGCCGCGAGCTCGGCCTTCTGCCGCACCGCGCCGCCGCTGCCCGCCCACAATGTGTAGTGATCGCTCGCCACGTCGTAATCGGCGAGACAGGCGCGCGGCTCCATCGCCACCGCGGTCACGCGCGCGATATCGAATTCGGCCGAGACGACGTGATCGGCGGCGGCGAAAGCGGCGTCGGTTGCCGCCTTATCGCCGAACTCGGTATCGACCAACACATTGTCGGGAACTTCGTCCCACACCGATGCGCTCGCCGCGGCGGCGCGATCGGTCTCGGTGACGAAAGGCAGATCCTCGTAATCGATCTCGATCGCTTCGGCGCCGTCGAGCGCGGCCGCCATCGTCTCGCCGACCACCATGACCAGCGCTTCGCCGACGAAGCGCGTGCGATCGGGCGGCAGCAGGCGATGCGGCCCGATGAAGACATTCTTGGTCCCGTCGGGCGCCGTCAGCTTCATATCGTATTTCGTCGACGGCACCGGCGCATGCGGCAGCGGCTCGATCCCCTCTGCCAGCGCCTCGTCCCCGGTGAAGACACCCAGCACGCCGGGGACGGCCTTGGCCGCGTCCGTTCGGACGGTGAATTTGGCATGCGGATGGGTCGAGCGGACGAACGCCGCGTAGCTCTGGCCCGGCACGCTGAAATCGTCGCTGAACCGGCCTTTGCCAATCAGCAGACGCGCGTCTTCCTTGCGCTGCAGCGGCTGTCCGACAGCGGGGCGGTGACCCAAACTTCTAGGCTCGGCGCGCGACAACAGGAGCGCTCCCTGCACGATGACATATCGGTGGTAGCCCAGTGTTTACACCGATCCAGGGCTCAACGGAAATGCGGCCGTGTTGCGGCGAGTGCACACCTGCCATAGTGTTTTCGATCGGCGCGAAACCTGCCGGCAAAGCAGCGCCATAGGGGGACGATGTGAAGACGAAGAAACGCGGGATGATCGCTTCAATCATGGCGGCATCGCTGTTGCTGGCCGCCGCGCCATCGCGCGCCGCCGACGAAAGCTGGGACGCGATTGTCGCCACGGCCAAGACCGAAGGCGCGCTCGTCATCAAAGGCGCGCCCGGCAGCATCTATGCCGAGGTCCTGACCGACGGCTTCAAAAAGAAATATCCCGATATCAAAGTGAACTACACCGGCCTCAACGGCTTTGAATCGATCCCGCGCATCACGCGCGAGCGCGCCGCGGGCATCTACGCTTGGGATATCTACATCGGCGGCACGCCGTCGATCTTGAGCACGCTGAAACCGGCCGGCGCTTTCGCGCCGCTGCAGCCGGCGTTGAAGCTGCCCGAGATCCTTGACGACAAAGCTTGGCTCGGCGGCTTCGCGGCGGGCTGGCAGGACCACGAGAAGAAATACGCTTTCGCCTTCGACTTCACGGTCAGCGTCCAAGCCTACGTCAATTGGGATTTCGTCAAGCCGGCTGATCTCAAAACCCTCGACGATCTCATGAAGCCGGAATTCTCGGGCAAGATGGTGTGGGACGATCCGCGGCTCGGCGGCCCGGGCATTGCCGCGGGCGCCAGCATGCTGCTCAACCGCGGCGACGATTTCCTCGCCAAGCTCGTGAGCACGCAAAAGATCGCCTACAGCAACAACGGCCGGCAGGAAGGCGAATGGGTCGTGCGCGGTCAATATCCGATCGGCCTCGGCGTCGGCTCACAGGATCTCGAGCCGTTCTGGCACCAAGGGCTGGGCAAGAATGTTCAGGTCTGGAACGGCGACATCAAAGTCGTGCCCGGCGGCCCCGGCTTTGGTGCGGTGGCGTTGATGGACAAGGCGCCGCATCCCAACGCGGCGATCGTCTATCTCAACTGGCTGCTCTCGAAAGAAGGACAGGCCGCCTACGTCAAATCCGGCCGCAACAGCCGCCGCCTCGACGTGCCGCCCAGCGATCCGTCAACCGCCGCCACGCAAGGCGTGCATTACGAGGACATCCAGTCCGAAGATTCGATCCCGCTGCGCGACAAGGTTTCGGACATCTCGAAGAAAAATATCGCGCCGTAAACGCGCGCACGCTGCGGTGCCGGTAGAGCTTCGGGCCGCAATCGTTGCGCCACTGTGCCAGAATCCCCGGATGATAGATAAGCGCGATACGCTGCTCACATCGCGTCATTTCACGGGAACGGTAGCAGTCGCTCCTTGTTCGTTAGGCATCGGAACATCGTTTCGACAACAGCGAACAGAGAGGAAGCCATGAAAACTGCTGTCGCTACAGCTGCGCTTATCGCCCTTGGCTTGGCAGTTCCGTCGCTCGGCCACGCTCAGGGCTACAGCAATCAGCCGTCGTTCACGATCCCGGTGCCGGGTTTCAACAACGGTGCCAACCGTGAGCAGCAAGCGGAACTCAACGACCAATACCGCCACTGCGCCGACCTGCGCAACCGCGCCGACGATCTGCGCATGCGCGTCGATCGTGCCCAGTATCGCGATGACGCCGAGCGCGCCCAGGACCGCCTGCGCGATGTCAACGACCAACTCCGGCACGATTGCAGCCGCTGACCTCCATGCCATCAAAGAGCCCCCGCCGAAAGACGGGGGCTCTCCCTTCATAACTTCAGTTCGTCTTGAGATTGCGCAGCGCCGGCGCGACCTCTTCGGCGAAGAGCTTTTGCGTCTGGCGTACGATCTCCGTGCTGGTGCCGCGGAAGCGCAAAATCCCCATGAAACGCCGGGCGCCGCAGCCCGTGAGAATATGGACGAGCTTGTCGCGCACTGTCTGCGGCGAGCCGAAGATGGAAAAATCGGCGAGCGCTGCGGCGGTCAAGCTTGCGGGAGCCGCGGCGCCATCTTCGACCCGCTTCAACGCAAAGGGCCGCATCTGCGCCGAGACCGCGCCGACGATCCTTTCGGCCTCGGCATCGGTCGGCGCGACGAAGAGCGGCGAAAGCGCCATGAAATTGGCGCCGCTCATCGTCCGTCCGGCCTTCTGCGCCGCCGCCGTGAAACGAGCCAGGCGCTCGCCGCGATCGGGGAATGCGCCGCCCGCGAGATTGTGCCCAAGCTGGCCGACCTTTTCGACCGTGGCGGAGCTCGTCGCGCCGATCCAGACCGGCAGCGCCGCTTGCATCGGGCGCGGATAAACCGTCGCTGGCTTGCGCACCTGGGTCCAGCGCCCGTCATAGGTGAAGCGGTTGGCGCGCAGCGCCTTCGTGAAGACGTCGAGATGTTCATCGAAACGCGCGACGGATTCCGCGGCCGGCGCCGTGAAGCGATCGAGTTCGAACTGGAAATTGCCGCGCCCCAACCCGACCTCGAGCCGGCCGCCGCTCATCACATCGAGCATGCCGGCTTCCTCGGCCAAGCGAACGGGATCGTGAACCGGCAGGATGTGAACACCGGTGCCGAGCCGCATTTTACGCGTCTTCATCGCCAGCGCCGCGAGCAGCAGATTGGGCGATGGCGCCAGCGACCAGGCATCGAAATGATGCTCGGTGAAGAAAAACCCGTCCCAGCCGAGCGCTTCCGCCTCGACGGCCTCTTCGATCACTTCGGCATAAACCTTCTGTGCCGCCAGCGGGTCGTAAGCCTCGGGCGCATACTCCCCCGGATAATGCGTCGCGTCGACGCGCACGAATTTGACGATGTCGGGCTCGTCGGTGAGCGCTGGATAAGGCAGATGCGCTTGAGCGTGTTCTGTCATTTGATCCCCCTCCGGCGTGCCGCGAAAAATTCCAGCGCGGCACGATTGGGCAACGCGCCCGCGTGTATTTGATCGTCGAGAACAGCGACCTGCCCGTCCGATGCGACGAATTCCGGCCAGGCCGCACCGGGAACCCCATCGCGCGCGAAAGCGAGCATCGCCTCGCTCATCTGCCGCGCCAAGGCGCGATCCTGCGCTTGCCAAGGAAAAGGCTTCGTATCAAGCGTCTCGAACATGTACCACAACTCCGACCCATGCCAGGCGCCGTAACCGCCGGGCGGCACCGGTTCGCGAAACCGCCGCTCGGCCGGAAGCGGCACGCGATGGGAAAAATAATACATGAACACCGGCGCTTTTGCCGCCGCGGCATGAAGCTCCGCCCAGCGCCACGCTTGATAAGCGAAAGTTCCGTCGCGCCGTAGGCGATAGCTTTGCGCATGCGCCGCTTCGTCATCGCCCGCGGGATAAAGCGCGAGAAAAGTCGACGCGGCATCGCCGAAATTGCTCCGCGCGAAATTCTCCAGCGCCGCGCGATCTTTCATGTGAAGCATCGGATAGGGCGACGCTTCCTCGCTGGTGAAGCCGGTGATCAGCGGAACGGCCGCCTGCTCGCCGCTGGCGAAGACGGCATCGACATCGCGGTTCAGCACGCGGCCATCGACGATCGGACCCCATTGGCCACGTCCGGCGGAGAGCGAATCGGCCGGCAGGTTGCGCATCTCCTCGAGCGTGCGCACGTCGAGCTCTTCGACGAACGCCTTGCCCCGTTGCTCCGCGGCAGCAAGATCGGCCATCGGCGCGGTCATGATGCCGCCGTTGAACCGGCCGCCGCTGCCGCCGATCGCGCGATGAAAGAGTCCGTGCGCCGCTTTCGATGCCATCATCACGCTGACCTCGGCGGCGCCGGCCGATTGGCCGTAAATCGCCACCCGCTCCGGATCGCCGCCGAATGCGGCGATGTTGTCCCGCACCCAGCACAGCGCAGCGATAACGTCCATCGCGCCGTAATTTCCCGACGCTCCGGTTTCTTTGGTCAATGCCGGATGCGCGAGAAAGCCGAGCGCACCGAGCCGATAGTTGAACGCGACAACGACCGCGCCGCGTCCGGCGAGGTTGGTGCCCCATGATACCGGATGCGATCCGCCGCCGACGCGATGACCGCCGCCGAAAATCCAGACGATGACGGGCAGCCGATCATCGGGCGAGCGTGCTCCGCTCCACACATTGAGATAGAGACAATCCTCGCTCATCCCGCATTCCGGCGGATCGTCGAAGGAGAACAGGCTCATGATCGCGTTTCGCGGCACCAGCGGCTGCTGGCAGACCGGGCCGAAATAATAGCATGCGCGGGTGCCGCTCCACGGCCGCACCGGTTGCGGCTCGCGCCAGCGCAATTCCCCAACCGGCGGCGCGGCGAACGGAATGCCCTTGTAGACGCGAACCGTGCCTTCGCCCGTATCGACATCGGCATCAGCGCCCGACACCAGCCCGCCGGTGACGCGAATGGGATCCGTCATCATCTGGCCTGCCTCCCGCTGCGCGTCCATTGAATTTAGGTCACGATCTATTTCAGGTATGATCGGATTGCGTCGAAGGCGTCAAGCCGAGCATATAGGTCGATGGTTCACGCGATCCGCATTCATAAGACCGGCGGCCCCGAGGTTCTGTCCTGGGAGGAGATCGATGTCGGCAAGCCCGGACCGGGCGAAGTGCGCTTGCGCCAGAACGCGGCCGGCCTCAATTTCTTCGACATCACCATTCGCCAAGGCGACTTTCCGGTTCGCCTCCCGACGGTCCTCGGCAATGAGGGCGCCGGCGTCATCGAAGAGCTCGGGCCGGGCGTTACCGATTTGCAGGTCGGCGATCGTGTCGCCTACTGCACGGCACCGACCGGCTCTTATACCGAGGCGCGGCTCGCCCCGGCAGACAAGCTCATCAAGATTCCCGACGGCGTGAGCGACGAGCTCGCGGCGGCGAGCGTCCTCAAGGGACTGACGGCGTGGTACCTGCTGCGCGAGGCCTATCGCGTCAAAGCCGGCGAGACGATCCTCTTCCATGCGATTTCCGGCGGGGTTGGCGTGCTGGCGTGCCAATGGGCGCGCCACCTCGGCGTCAATATCATCGGCACGTGCAGCAGCTCGAAAGTCGCGCTCGCCAAGATCAATGGCGCGACCCACGTCATCGACTACACCAAGGAAGATTTCGTCCAGCGCGTGATGGAGCTCACCGACGGCAAGAAAGTTCCAGTGGTGTTCGATTCCGTCGGCAAAGACACGTTCCTCAAATCGATCGAATGCCTAGCGCCGCGCGGAGTGCTGGCATCTTTCGGCTCGGCCTCGGGCGCGGTCGAGCCGTTCACCACCGACATGCTCGCCATGAAAGGCGCGCTCTACGTGACCCGCCCCACCCTGCTGCACTACACGCCGACGACGGAGATATTGCGCGCGGCCGCGAAAGAGATGTTCGACCTGGTCGCCGCGGGCGTCCTGAAGCCGCATATCGGACAAACCTATCCGCTCAAGGAAGCCGCGCAGGCCCATCGCGACCTTGCCGCGCGCAAGACAATCGGCTCGACGGTTTTCCGCATCTGAAACGAGCCATGCAAACGACGGGCTGCCGGGCCACTCGATCCGCAGGCCCCGGACGACGGTTGAACTTCGCCGAAAGTAGCCGCAGCTTAACGGCCGGCCGACACCGCCAGCTTGGTCTCCTCATCCTCATGCGTCCGGCGGCGTGGCTTGGGCAGATTCAGGTGATCGCGCAGCGTCTTACCTTCATAGGCTTTTCGGAAGAGCCCGCGGCGCTGTAGCTCGGGGACGACACCGTTCGCGAAATCGCGCAGATCGCCGACGGTCTGGGCGGGCATGATATTGAAGCCATCGGCGCCGCCGGCTTCGAACCATTCCTGCAAGTTATCGGCGATATCCTGGGCTGTGCCGATGAGTTGGCGGTGGCCCTTTGAAACGACAAGCTTCTCGTAGACTTGCCGCACGCTCATCTGATTTCGCGCCGCCGTTTCGACAATTCCGACGGCGCGGCTCTGCGTGAGCTTGCTCACATCGATTTCGGGCATCGGACCGTCGACGTCGATGCCCGTGAAATCGCGTCCCATCATGCTCCCCAGCGCTTGCAATCCAGCATCCGGGTGAATCAGCGTTTGTAGTTGCTCGTATTTGTCCTGCGCCTCTTGGCGTGTGCGGCCGATGACGGGCATGACGCCGGGAAGCACCAGCGCATGATGCGGTTCCCGACCGTGCGCGCTCGCACGTTCCTTGATGTCGGCATAGAAGGTCTTCGCGTCGGCGAGGTCGCGTTGAATCGTAAAGATGACTTCGCCGACGGCGGACGCCAAGGCCTTGCCGTCATCCGACGATCCAGCCTGGACGAGAACGGGCTGGCCTTGCGGCGATCGCGGGATCGACAACGGCCCGCGAACCTTGAAGTGCCGCCCGTCGTGATTCAGCGTGTGCAACTTCGCCGGGTCGAAGAAAATGCCGTTGGCCTTGTCGATGACAAGCGCATTTTCGTCCCAGCTATCCCACAAGCCGCGCACGATATCGACGAATTCGTGTGCGATTTCGTAGCGTTTGGCAGCCTCGGGATGCGCGTCGTACCCGAAATGATGTGCTTCGAGGGATGATGAAGAGGTAACGATGTTCCAACCCGCGCGTCCGCCGCTGATCTGGTCGATCGAGGCAAATTGGCGCGCGACGTTATAGGGCTCGTTATAGGTCGTGGTGGCGGTCGCAACGAGGCCAACGTGCTTCGTCACCATGGCAAGCGCCGAAAGGAGCGTCAGCGGCTCGAAGCGTAGTGAATCGCGATGCTTCGCCGCCGGCGTAAGCGCAAAGACATCGGCGACGAAGACCATGTCGAAACATGCACGTTCCGCGGTCTTAGCGAAGTCGACATAGGTCCCGATGTGGAAGCCCGCGGGGTAGGCTTCGGGGTGACGCCACGCAGCGAGGTGATGTCCCCCCGGCGCAAAAAATAAGCCGAGCTTCATTTCCCGCATGTACCAAGCCCCATTCGAAACGCGAGGATGCTTAACTCAGTCCCGGCAACTGTAACCAGAAACCTTTACGGGAGACAGTAGCCGGATTGTTCGCGTTTCTTATGCGGTGAGCGCTCCACGATGTGTCCAGCTGTGCACGGAGCGTCAACAAATCCGATGATCTTCAACCGCGCAAGAATCGTCGGGCCGCGCTACTCGCAGCTGGAAGAAGAAAGGCGTGCCAGGACCGCGCCATCTCAATACTTGCGGGGCCAGCGTTGAACCCCCAGCCCGCGCCATTGCGGCCGATTCCGGTGATTGCACCGCGCGCCGACTTTCCCTAATCTGCCGCGCTCGCGAGCGTGGAGCCTCCGGCGACGGCGGCGATGGCTCGGGAACGACCAAGGGCGGTTTTAAGTCCTTGATCGGTAAGGCGGCGGGGTAGCTCAGTTGGTTAGAGCAGGGGAATCATAATCCCAAGGTCGGGGGTTCAAATCCCTCCCCCGCTACCACCGAATTAGATAATCAAATCAATACATTAAGCGATATCAGCGGGCCGCAAAACAGGCCAAATCCGTGTTGCAGCGTCTCGCAGCAATTCCCAAGGTTTTCCGCCATTTTTCAATGGCTGGCAAAAACTCCGTGCGACAAGGATGCAACATGAAAGCGGCCCGGGGGCAGCGTCGAGCCGGTTGGCATGCTCGTCAGCGTCGAGCGCCAGATCGCGCCCGTGGGGCCGTCCCGGTGCGGCTGGGTTGATGCTGCGGAGCAGCGCGCGGACAGCTAGATTAAACGGCCATGCCGCCGCGCCGATCTTGATGCTTTGAAGGTCAATTTTGGAGACATTCGATGACGATCGCAGTCATTTGGCGAGAGGACGGACTTCAATGGTGCGCAGCAGATACGCGTCTAGTCGCTGGTCACGATGATGAGCCAACGACGGAGATTGCGGCAAAGATATACGCGATCCCAGTTGTGGTGCGAGCACTGGATACCGAACTCAAACCCCGTCAGCCGCACTACTGGACACAGTACGGCTTTGTGTATGCCGGAGCTATGTTGCCTGCCACCATGACGGCTCTCACGGCCTCCACGCTTCTACAGCAATTGGCACGTCCGGGCGATCGTGCGGACCCGCCGACGTTTGAACAGATTGCCGAGTTTGTGTGCCGACTCGCCAAGCGCTTCATGGCAGACAGGCTCCAGTTTGGCAGCGACGGTATTTTCTCGGCGGCATTCTTCGGATGGTGCCCGCACGCGATGAAATACAAAATCGCTCACATAGATGGCCGAAACGACGCGGGCAGTTTCAGGGTAGAAATGTTTTACCCGCCGCCCCCTCAAACTGACGGCGACCCGTGGCTTGTGCTAGGTAGTGGCGCTCCGACGTTCGCGTCGACACTTGCGGAATACCAAAAAACCGAAAAGCATATCACCAAACGGATTCCTCGCCGCGTTATCGACAAGATGGTGGCCGAGGGGGCGGATCGAACAGTGGGTGGCGCCACATCCATCGGCGCGGCGCATCAATATGGCTTCGAACTGTTCTACGCGGCTGAGCCGATCACACCCGGTCAACCCGCAGCGCGTCGGGTATTCAATGGACTGGATTTGGACACCGAGATCGGACAAATCGGTCAATACATCGTGGCAGCCAGTGGCCTTGCATAGAGCCTGTTTGAAAGGTTCCCTTTCTTGGCCCAAGGCTGCCCGCTTATGGGCGCGCTAAGGTCGTGCGCTATGTCAGCCGATCCGCATGATCCGAAATTCACCGCTTGGCTGCGCACCCTGGAGCCGCGCCAGGAGCTGGTGATTCGCTTCGCGTACAATATTCCCTAAATGGGGACGGGGGGGCCAATGAAAATTCACACTCTGTTTCGTTACGCGGTCGTGCTGCTGCTCGGACTAGCGTTTGGCTTTGCAATTGGATTGTACGGGCCGACTCCCTTGAACACGAGCATTGAACATATTCGTGCATGGCTGGAAATGGCCGGTGAATGGGCAATTGCGGCGGTGATCGTTTGGGAGGTTCGGGATGGTCTGCATGCATATAGGATTTCTCGAATGTTTGAGGCCGTAAAGTTCGTTGAGGATGACATAACGCGAGACGCACGCGCAGTAGTCTATGAAGGGCTCGTCGCTCATGGGCAACCGCCAGGTCTCCCTTGGTGGCAACACGACGATAAACTCGCGAAAGCAGCTGGATTGGTCTGCGCTCGCTACAATCTTCTTGGCGCGGTGACGTTAGATGAAGCGAACGTGCGCCGCTTGGTCGTGCGCGAGTGGGGAAGAAACATAATCGACAACCATAGGCGGCTCGAGAGTTACATAGAATATCGCGAGAAGATAAGTCCTGGTGCATTCCAGCGCTTCACTGATCTCTATAACGAAGCTTTGGCTTCCCAATCGAACTCATAGGAAGCTGCAGTGTGTGACGGAAGCGTTGGTAGCCTTTTTAAAAGGTCCTAAGCGCATCAGCATCACCGCCAAAATCTTCCGGCCTCACGTTGTCCCAATCGAAATTCGGCAGGCGGGCGTGGCTGTTTGGGCTGGCGTGATTTAGAAGTTGCGGCATGCCGCAACTTCCTGTTTACGAGTGCGAAGTTGCGTACGTACGCAACTTCTGTTCCTTGATAGGTCCGATCATCCCGGCGACGGAATGATGTGCGGCACCGCGACAGCACGTGATTTGGCGTAAGCCGCATCGATGCAATACGCAACCGACTTCCATTCGCCGCCGACGACTTTGCTATCGAGATAGTGATTGAGGCCGACGACGGCCCACACGCCGTTGGCGGGGAAGAAACCTTCGGCCAATCCGCGTTGACCGCTGTTGAAGGATAAACGGACCTAGCAAGCGCATCGCCTGCTTGCCGTTCATGGCCCAAGGCGAACATGTTAGGCTTTTTGAGCCTGCGGATGGAGAGCCTATCCGTCGAGGATAGATCGGGCGGCACGCTATCGTGGATAGCTAAAATTGCTCACAAGTTTGACGGCGACTTAAGAGTCTCCTCGATATCAAGGAGTGTGTGCGCATTCTGGGAGGCGTACCTGATATGCGCACAGTTTAGTCAGTGACCTGGTAAATAGGGAGACAGTTAATGAGGAAGCTTCGCGCAGTTATCCTCGCCTTTCTTACGTTCGGTTCATCGAACTGTTTTGCCGACAGTGTATCTGTGGCTGATGGCACATTTCTGAGGACCTGCTCATTCAGTAAAGGCGACTCAGTTACAGCGGTCGAAGCCTTCTATGGAATTAAAGTTAGCCCGAAAAGCGCTCCCGCAGTCACTCCTAATAGTCCAGCCTATCAATACCACTTTGATCAGTTCGGCGTGTGGGTCTTCTTCGATTCTGACCTGCAAATCAGCGGTATCCGGCTTGACCCGCCTTTCGCGGGAAAGATCGACGGCATTCGCGTTGGCGACACTTTGAGCCAGGTTCGTCAGATCAAAGGAGCGCCGACAAACGTGTTTCAGGGAATGCCCGATTTCGACATCTACAAAACAATTCAACAGCAAAAGGCTGCCTTAGCGGCAAACTTGCCAAATCCAGCTTCAGCCGAACAGGTAAGGCGGATGATGCAGCAAGTTGCGAAGCTTGACGCTCAGGCCAAACCGTCGTTGATACAAACGACCGCCTGGGTCTATCAGGCAGGCGCCGAGAAATCCGTGCGCTTCGACATTGGTGTCGAAGACGGCAAGGTTCGAAGGATTTTCACGAGCTCATGCAACGCGAAGTGAGTGCACCGCTCGATATTTGCATCGCGGATCGGGATTGACCTCGGTAGAGACAAACTGCAAGAAAAAAATTTCTTCCCCGCCGCTCGATAGCTGCCCGACCGCCGAAGCCGACAATTTCCGCTTGTGGCACTTCTCGGTCCTTACGCGGCTGGCGAAGGAAGGCCACTGTTAGGCTGGAAAGAGACATTCAGACTTGCATTAGATCAATGATTTAATGCTCCACCTCGAGCCCGGCGATCGAGTGAAACGGTTAAACGCTGTGCCGGTTTTAACCGGCGTCACCGGGACGCGCCGGGAAGCGCGCTGGGCGCGATCTCGCCGGGGGCTATCGGGCTAGCGGCGGACGCTTGGAGCAACGAATTCGTTGCCCTACCAACGCGCGCGTTGTGGTTGGGATCGAGGACGGCTTTCAGCGCGTCCACGGTGAGCCGAGCCGCCGAAATCTCACGATCCACGTATTGCCGGGCGGCGGTGGCATAGGCGTGGCGATGTGCCGGGCAACAAAAGCGTTGGGCGCGCCCGCCGCTCGTACGGGGCTCGAACGACGCGCCGCACCACAGACAAAGCGCGGTCATGAGGCTTTCCTGAGCCGAGCATGCACCGCGCGGCGGCGATAGCGATCGGCCTGCACCGCGACCAACGCCCAAACAAGTTCATCGTCGACTTTGCCACGGACGCGCTCGATGGCGACGAAGGCGCGATTGAGTTCGTTCAGCATCGCGTCAACCACGGTCTCGCAACGTCCCGCGCGGAGAAGGGCTTTGCGCAGATCGCTTTCGATGTCAGCCCACGCGGTCACGTTACGCTTTCAAAGTTGCAGTGAAAGAAGGTGAGCCGGATCGAGTAGTGGCCATCCCGATCCGGCTCCTTCGATTGCCCAACCACGGACGCAACAGCAAAGGAGTACGAAATCGTCCCGTTGGGTGTCGCGGTTCCTTGCCGATGAGTGGTGACTCACGACGAAAACCACCGCCGCGATAACCGCCGCGGCCTCGGACATGCCCTGCCCCCGGAAAATCCCATTGAGGAGAGACCGGCATGCTGCGGGCTGATGTGATTTCGCTGGTCCTGCCCGCTGCCAGCGTCGCGGCATGAAACGCAAAGGCCGCGAAAAGAATTCATGACGGCAACGCGACTGCGTGGTCGTGCTTGAGTGCGTCTGACACCCGAAACCAATCGGCGAGATGCGGATCGCTGCGCCAATCCGAATGATCGGGTGATGCGTGCGTGGCGATGAAGCGCTTGATCGCCTGGGCGGTAGCGTCGTCGGGCTCGCTGTTCATGATCGCGACGGCCTGTGCTGTGTCGGCGCTGCTCGATATGATCGCGTGCCGCCGGGCCGCTGCGCAACGCTCCAACACTTCGCCAAGGAACTGCAATATTGAGATCCTGTTGGCGAGCGAAGACGCCAACGCTTCGGCCTCGCTCAGGATATCGCCAGCACGCCCGGCCAAGAGCGCATCAACCGCATCGTCGACGCCGCGTTGCGCCAAGGCAACAAGCTCATCGGGCTCGTCGCAGGCTTCTTGCAGCGTATCAAAGGCTTTTTCGGCAGCGGCGAGATCGTCGGCGGCAAGCGCGGCTTCGTTACGGGCGGTGCGTAAGCCTTTATCGGCCGGCGCGTCGAGATCGTCCTGCGCCGCCGTGACGCGCAAGAACACAAGGCGCGCCATGGCGGCTTCAACGGTCTCGTTGGCCTGATCGAGCCGCGCCTGTGCCGCTGTCACATGATCACCGGCCCGCTTGGCCGTTGCATGCGATGCCAAGGCGATTTCTTTCGCCTCGCGCAGGACCGAGATCGCGTCGGCCAGCGCTTGGCGCAGCGGATCGCCGGATGGCTCGTCGAGCTTTGCGGGACGCGGGGATAACCTCGGCATAATCGATCACACGTGCCGGATTTTCGCCGCACCGGGAAACCTGCGCTCGAAGGAAGCTTCGGCCGCAGCGTCGCCACCGCTCGCAAAGTTCACGCGCTGCGCCCGCGTCGGGCGACGGTCCTGCTCGCCGATCGTGTCGGCGAGTCGCACCTTTGCAATATTCAAGGCGGTGGCGGCGCCGAAGTTTTTGACGAGGCTTTGGCTTCGTGCCGCGTCTTGTGCCAACGGCACTTGTCCGCCGCCAACCAAAGGTTTTCCAGGAAAATCGAGCGGATTGTCGGTCGCAGGCATGTTCATACCGGGCTCGGCCAGCACCAAGCTACGCAACTGCGCGAAATCTTCCGGCGACAATTTCGAGCGATAAAAATCCCAAAGGCGACTGTCGCCTCGCTTCAGTCCCGCAACGATGGCGTCGAGATCGTTCGGCTGCGCTTCCGGCTCGGGCTGTTCCTGGTCGTCGACGACGAGATCGCGCGGCGTATCGCCGCCAGCAGCGAGCGCTTGGCGCAGTTCATTGATTTCCGCATCGGTCAGCTGGTCGAAGGCAAGTTGTGCGGCGCGGCTCGATAGCGTGCGGCGCAGTGCGGCACGTATGGGTGATGTCATGTTGTTGTTCCTTTTTTCAGGTGCGGAATCCATCGCGAGCAATGACGGGTCGAGGCCGAGATGCCGAAGGCAATCTCCGGGGCTCTTAAAACGCTTCTTCAGTGCGTCCAACAAAGCGCTCATGGCTTATGCCGCTTCGTCTTCTTGCGGCGTCGGCTGATTGCCTTCGCTCGCGGTCGCAATCACGGAGGTGCCGGGCAAAGGCCGTGGCAGGCGCGCATCGGATTTGATGTTGTTCGGATCAATCGCCTCGAAACCGGTGCGCAAGTGCTTGTGGTCCTTGCAGGTGCCGACGATGTGATCGCGCTTCGACGAATCGAAGGCAAAGATCAGGCCGTTCACGACAAGTTCGAGATCGCGGTTCTGTTCGAGCCAGCGCGCCCATAGGTCGGCATCGACATTGTGAGTCAACGCGAACTTGCCTTGCATCGGCGGCATGGGCCTGGGCAAGTGTTGCAAATCGGTGCCGCGAAAAGGCCTTGGCCCGTTAATCGTGATCGCGGGACCGTAGCGGCGTGCCACTTTGCAAGCTTTAGGCCCGGTCGGACTGCCCTCGAAACCGTCAACGAGTTCCCAACACTGCAAGACGATGCCGTTGGGAAATGAGCAGGCTACGGTAACTGTTGCCACTTATGACTCCATCAAAGGAAAACGCCGGGACCCGGCACGAAGACGATTTCGGTGGCGACGACGCGCTGCTCATGTTTGGCAGTGGCGCTTGCGTCAGCGGCAGGCGGTGGATCGGGCGGTGTCGCGGCATGGAGCGCGTTCAACGCCTCGAAGGGACTGGCGCAGAGGCGATAAGCGCCCATGGTCAAATGCAGCACGCCGTAGCGGCCGACGAACCATTCAATCGTATCAGGTTGCGTTATCATTCTGCCGCGAGCCTCAGTTCTTCGGGTTCAACAAGTTCGTGGGAATGAGGCACCATCGGTGCAGCAGCGCGGCAGCGCTCGACGGCTTCGGCGAGCGTCGGCGCCATGAAGAGATCGCCGTCGCGCAGCGCAACATGATCGGCCTGCTCGATAGCGAATCTGCGCCATACCTCGAAGGCAATCGGAGTCAGCGCAAAATTATTGATGCAAGGCCAAGTGGCAGTGAATGGCTTGTTAGGGCCACGCACCCGTAGCGACTTGTCGAGTGCAACGCCGCCAATGACGCGGCAGGCAACGATGACGAGCTTGGTGTCGGTCACTTATCACGCTCCGCCAAGTCGCTCATGCTGACGGAATCCGAATAGGCGGCACGCTGATTGAAGTCCTGCACTTCCTGAGACGAAGCGACACGCGGCGGTGCCGAGAAGCGAAACGGCGACACCGCAGGTGATCTGCCCTGCGCCCATTGAAGCGCCTTCGGACTGATGACGAAACCTTGACGCGCCACCGCCAAAAGCAATGCGCCACAGGCAGCATTCGCGAAGTCGTCATGATCGCCGGATTGGTGCGTGATCTTGTTGCCGCGCCAAATCAGCGTCAACAACTGCTCTTGCAGCTTGGGCACGTCGAGGAGTTCGACTTCGCTGGCGGTCAAACGCGGCTCGAAATCCTCGAACAAATCACTGGCGGAATTCCAGGTCATGACCTGATAGGTGACGCCGTAGGTTTGGAAGTCCTGGCGGAAAGTCTGGCCGCCGTAAGCGTCGCCGATGACAAGGTTGATACGGTAGTCGCGCAAGATGGCGGCGAACTTGGCGACGGCAGCACGCGGATTGAACGGCGGCATGCCCGACTGCGAAGCAATGAGATCGAGGATAAGCCGCTCGTCCTGCTTGTGGGCGATCGCGAGCACGGCATCGTCGTTGCTGCCGCCGCTCATATCGACGAAAGCGGTATAGCGACATCTTGAATCGTAAGGCAGCGCGCGGCGGCCGGGAATGATCGCGGCCATGACATGCTCGCCTGAGAACGCGGCACCCGATGGCGCACCGGGCAGATTCAAATGCAAGCGGCGGTACTTATTCGAAGGCAGGCGCTTCTTCTGCTGGGCGAGATAGCCTTCGGCATCGGGCCATGATGCCATGCTCGGATTGGCGCGCTGCTCGGGTGTTTCGAGCTGATTGAACGTGGGATCGGTGCCGAAGTCGCTTGCATACCACGAGAAATACATACGCGGATCGTCGCCGCGCCTGCCCGACTGCAGAAAATCGTAGAGCGGCACGCCGGGGGCATGGACGATGCCCGCGTAAGACGTAATCCAAGTCAATACATCGGGCCGCGTCGGATCGGGGGCGAGCGCTTCGAAGAGATCATGCGTGCGGTAGCCATGGATTTCATCGAAGCCGATAAAGAGAAAAGTTTTGCCGTGCGCACCGGGGACATCGCCCGCGGGCAGGATCGTCAGCGCGCCTTTGCCGTCGATGCGATCGATGGACTTTGCTTTGACGGTGACTTCGTTGGCGAGGACCGGATTGACCGCGATCAGCTTCTTGGCCAATGAGAGATCATCACCCGCCTGCTGTTCATCATTCGCGAGGATAAAGCAATCGTTGCCTGCAGGGCTTGGCCAAACGAGAAGCCGATAGAGCGCGGCGAGAATCAAATCCGTGGTCTTGTTGTTTTTTTTCGCCCGGCCGATCAGCGCCATGTTGTAGCGCGGCCGTCCGTTGGCATCGAAGCCGTAGAGCACGCGCATGAACGTATCGCGGCGATACGGCTCGATGGTGCTGAGGAGCGGTCTACCGTCGAGCCATTTGAGCTTGGCGAGGAATTCGATCGGCGTCGGAATGCCGCGCACGCGCGCGATGCGCCGGGTGATCTTCTTCGGCGCGCGGAGCTTCATTCGGCGGCCTCCGCCAGCATCTCGGAAAGCGATGTGAGTTTCGGTGCTGCGGCTTTGAGGCCGAGATCGCGCACCATCAATCGAAAGGCCGAATGCAGCGAGGCATAAACCTTGTTGTCGAAATCGGTGAGCTGGCCTTCCTCGATCAGCTTCTGGTCGAACAGCTCCAGGCGTAAGGCGATCTTCGCCAATCGACCGGCATAAAGCTTTTGCGGGATGGTGGCACGCTCGGCACCGCCTAGGTGATCCAAGATCGCCTTCTCGACGGAGCGGAGATATTTCGCCTCGCGGCTATTTCCATTGAGATCGCCGATGACGCCGCGGCCGAATAGACGCGAGTGTGGCCCAAGCTCGAAGCGGCGATCGCGCGGCTTGTGGGGCGCGGATACGCTGGTTTTCGGTGGCTCTGCCATCATCACGACATCGGTTCCGGATCGGTTGCCTGCCCGAGTGTACAGGGGAATTGAGTTCCGCTAGTCGATAAAGATTCCCAATAATTACCATGGTCTTTCCACTCTTGTCGCAGCGTGTTGCATAGCCAGGGCTTCGGATGAACATGGTTGGGCGGCTGGCAAAAGCACGGACTCGACGGTCGTGTCCTCAGTAGTGGTGCGGAAGCGCCGCCCCTACACCACGCCACGGGACACGATCGACTCGCCCATCCCGGTGACGGTTGGTGACTCAGTGTATGCACATTTCTCACATGCAAGCGGATGGGGATAATCCCCGCTGCACCAAGTCGCGATCGGTTGGGATTAGTGTTCGCGGTAGAGCGGCAGAGCACCGTCAAACCACAGCCGCGACAACGAACGACTAGGCTTGTGATGGTATTGGAATAGGAACGCTCCCCAAAACCAAAAACAGCTACGGCTACGCAAACCAAAAAAACGGACTAACGGCTTCCTCATTTAACCAACCAGCACCATTCATTGCGATGCAGGCCGGTGGTCTCCGCCAGTTGCGTGAATAGATAATCGTGCAGCAATGCTGGATTGCGCGAAAGCGGGGCGAGCTTCTGTCCGT
This sequence comes from Allostellaceae bacterium, assembly GCA_035552195.1. Classification (GTDB taxonomy): domain Bacteria; phylum Pseudomonadota; class Alphaproteobacteria; order ATCC43930; family CGMCC-115725; genus CAIKMD01. The sequence goes on from DASZLU010000041.1 coordinate 47,225, forward strand.
ATAGGGCCGGATCGTCTCGCTTGATCCATTGCGCTATCGCGCCTTTCGTCACCACGAGATCGCCTTTGGCGCGCTTGCTAGCGTAACGCCCAAACGGCAGCGGCAAACTGCCGTCGAGCAACAGGTTCTTGGCGTCGGACGTAATCAGTGGATCAGCCAGCTCCGCCACCGCATATCCGAGCGTCGTGCGGCTCCAGTGATATCGGCGCGCATGGCGTAGCAGTGTCTCGCGGTGGGCGTCGTCCGCATACTGCACGATATCAAGCACCTCGTTTTCACGTTTGCTTTTGCCTTGCAGCCGCTCGGGCGTCGTGACTTCTAAGATTTCCTCGACCGTCGCCGGATCGTCGCATTCGATCAGCGCGGCAAACACGTCATCGGCGACGCGCGCCAACGCTGCCGGTGTTATCATCGACGTGCTCGACAAAATCCACCGGTCATGCGCCATTTGTTTTGTCTTCAAGAGGATGCCTGCTTGCCGCAGTGCGTGGGCGCGGAGCCGCCGCGCCATAGCCTTATGTGTCGGTTGGCCCCGGTTGATGACGCGGAGTAGATCGTCGGCGCAGTTGATGCACTGCTCGATGCTGCCGCAGGTCATCACGTGAATCATCTTTTTGTAATCGTCCGGGCCGCGCAGGGCGTTGTCGACCAGGAACGAGGATTCGTATGGGCGCCAATAGTCAGTCATGGTTTTTCATCCTTCGCTGTTTTTTGGCTGAGTTGGTTGCCGCGCCCCAGCCGTCGCGCGGTGGTGGTCACTGGTACTTCCAGGGCTTGTCGCGGCCGCTGGGCGGCCGGAACGATTTCACGGACGACGACCGCGGTCGTGGCCAGTCGTCGGGGGCTGCATCGGTATCCGCCGGCGGTTGGCTGCCGTTGCCATTGGCGACGGGCTTCCGGGCAGTGGGGAGCCGCTTCGCCGGGACCCGCTTGGCGGGGCGTCTGGGGGTGTCTCTCTCCGGGCCGGGGGGTATTTTGGCTATTTGATCCGTCAGTATGTCAGTAATGCTTATGCCATCGGCATTTCTTGCATTTTTCGATGTGTCAGCGCCGTTTTTACCTGACACATTGCTGTCGCTCGTAAGCTTTTGAGTTTCTTTGCTTTTTTCGATTTCTGACACATTGACGCTTTGAATCGCGGAAATAGGGGGGGTCATGGGGATATAGCGGTCCCACGCATCGGTCAGCTGCCACCGCTGATACCCGCGGAACTGCTTTCCTTCCTTCGGCGTGACCACGCCAGGGCTGATCCCGTATTCGCCGAGGAGGTCGGCAAGCCGCTTCTGGCTGAGCGCTTTGCCGCGAGAGAACTCTACCCACGGCCGCTCCGCCATGGCATTCAGCTGCTCCACGATTTCAGCGCTGCTGAGCGCGTTTGTCGGCTCGGCAGACTTGAAGAAGCGGTCGAAAATAATTTGGATGTCCTGCAAGAGCATGATGCCGATGCTGTCATCGGCCGGTCCCGTGCCGTCGCCCGACAGCACAATCGCCGCAGCACGGGCGCGTTCCGGCCACTTCCCACCGGCACGATCGGCAATGACGAACAAGGGTTCCCACGCGTCACTCGCTCTATCGTTCAACGACGGTGGAATATTCTTCGGTTCGATATTGCGAAGTGCTTCGATGTTATCGGCGCCCCAACGTGCGAGCTTGCAGTAAATTACGCGCAGATCGGCACCATCCCGCCGGCGCAAGCGCTTCACCTTTTCGTTGCGCTTTTTACGCGCTAATTCGATGTTGATGCTGCGGTCCCACACCGTGCGGGGCATCCACTTGCCAATGCCGCTGAATACCTTTGCGCACCATGTGCTAAACGCCCGAGGCTCATAACCACCATCTGGGCTCGGTACATTCATGACATGGCGTGCCAGTTCCCGGTCGAACCCGCTGTTGATCATGGCGCGCAACGCTTCGGTCAACGCAGGATCGCGCTTCATCAGGGCATCCATCTCATCCACACACAGGGTCGGCGGGACCGATTGATTCATCTCAATGAGGCGCAAGAGCGCGGAAGCACTGATGCCCGAGACCGCGAAAGGACGCGCACTAACGCGCGACATGAGAGTTGTGAGCCTGCTCTTGCCGGATCGCGGCTCGGCGGAATGCACAGCGAGGATAGGCGACACGTCGAAAGCGTCGATCACATGCGTGAAGGCAGCGAAGAGCGCGAGCGCGATAGCTTGGGATTCCGAAACGATGATGTATTCCGGCGTCGTCTTCGCTAAGTCGTCTAGAGCTTCGGCAAGGTTCACGGGTTCGGGCCATAGTTCCGGTACGGGCAACTCGATTACCCGCCCTTGGCCAGAGGTTTCCGGCGTCGGCGCATTCTTCGCGCGCTCGGCGGCAACCAGCTTATCGAGGACGCCGGGGCGGCAGCCGATCCTCTTTGCTGCCGCAACGCGCTCGCGCTCGTAATCGAGCACTGGGAGTTCCGCTAAGCGCTGTATCTCTTTGTCATCCGCGACTTCGGTGTCGACGAACGCATCAACATCGCCTTGGGCTTCTGTATCGTCCGTCATGATGCACGCTTTGCGGCTGATTTGATGGTCTGCGTGGTTTCGTGTTCCGGCAGGCCAGCGCGACGTGCAGCCGCTCGTAGGACATCGAAAGCGAAATTACCGCCGCCGCCGTCGATGACGCGATGAGTGGCCCAGTACAACATTGCGTTACGAGAGCCTTCATTCGCCATTGCCACAGCACGCGCCAAGCCGGCGAGCTGGGCGTGAGTCAAAGTCCCTGCGTTTCGATTTTGATATTGAATTGCGGACGGCGTTTTCGGTGCCGCCTTCTCCCGCAGCTCGGCGAGCAGCCATGACGGCCAGGGCGCGATGGGCGCATCGCCGACTACCCGCAATCCGGCGGCAAACCAGGCAACGACAAAACCACCGTCGGCACGCGTATCAACGCCTGTGCATATCGCGCTCGTGCTGCATCGTAGGCCAGGGGCATGCTCGAAAAACCCATGCAACCCGTGTCGGGTCTCGACCGTCAATGTTGGCGGTAAGCGATTGATATTCCGTTCGAGCCATTCGCCTGCTTCATGATGCTTCTTGATATCGAGATCGAGCACATCGAAGCCATTGATCGCGCCGGTTGGAATGCCAATTAGTGGACCCGGGCGCTGTTGCCACATCGCGAAGATTTGTGCCGGGTCATTGCTGGCAGCGTGGAATCCGCCCTTCACGGTCGGCACCTTTCGCCGGTCCGGGCCAACAAGCGTCACCGGAAACACGGCGATACCAGCGGCGGCGATGTTCATCGCCTGAGTTGCAGCGCACCGCGCCCATGGCTGTATAGAAGTCATGCGCACTTGCGGTACGGTATGTGGAGACATCACCGCACCTCCGCAACGAGATGCCGATCGATGGCCGCGCGTTGAATGCGCGTGAGGCGCGCATAGTCGCCGCCGCCGGGACAAAGCCAGCCGAACACGCTGTAATCGCCGGCGCATTGTCTTACGAAGTGACGCTCGAGGGGCGTCAGATAAGCGCTTGATAAAAGCACTTCGAGCAGTTGTTTTAAATCGTCTGGATCACGAGCAAAGATGCTCGCTTTGCGCAGCGCGCGTGGGTGTGGTATGTTGTTGGTCATTGGGAGTCACATTCCCTATAGTTGTCGATCGCTTCACACCGCCGCGCCCGCTGCCAACGGACCGGCGGTGTTTTCTTTTACGTGCTGGCAGGCTCGCTCTGCTGATTTGCGCCGCGCTTCTTTTTCTTGTTCGCCTGCGCGATGCGCGGTGCGTCAGCCTCAAGCATTTCGATATGCTTTTCATAAGCTGATGGCCTCAGGCACCATTTGCCTACGCGCTTAAACGCAGGCACGGCAGCTGATTCGCACAGATAATAAGCGCGCCGTGCTTTCACATCGAGGAAGACGGCGATTTGCTTGATGCCTTCGCAGAGATCGCGCTCTCTGTAGAGCGCGACAGCATCTCTGTAGAGCGTGACAGCGTCATCGTGCCGGTCACGCTTTGGTTGTCGCGGCGCTGGCTCGGGATCGCTGCTGCCGCCTTGGATAATTTCGATGAGCGCGGCGAGATCGGAGTCCGGCATCGCTTCGAGGGCGTCGCGAGCGGCATCGCTTCCGAGGGATCGGAGCCCTCGGCGGATCGTTTCGCATGTCGGCGGTGATGGTGGCATAGGGGCTCCTCGCGAGCATTTGCCAGCGCCCTCGACGTGCTTTCACGCCATGCGTTGGCCTCGCAAAGACTCCACCACATTTTCAATGCTTGGCGTAGACGCCAAACTACACGGGGTTTGGCGTCTTAGTGTTTTGCGCCGTTGGTTATCAGCCGCAGCACTTCGTCAGCGTCTTTAGTCTTGCTTCGATTTCGCCGCAGCATCGCCTGCGCGAAACCGCGCGCCTCGATTTCGATTCCATACGCCCAGTTGATCGCCATGGCGCCGATGATGGCTACGGGGGAATTTTCATCCGTCGCTTTCATCCGGCCGTGATAACCGGCTTGTTGCAGCGTGCGGGCGATCGGCGCGGCGATCTGGCGTCCCGCCTCGTGCCACCCGACGACGGGCCTGCCGCCCTTCGGATTCTTCGGTGGGTTAGGCTGCAACGGCACGCGGTATCCGTCAGGATGCCGAGCGAGCGCTGCGACGAATCCTTGCGCCTCGTCGAGTGTGGTCGGTGGTGATCCATCCCAGACATAACCGCCCGTGAAGTTTGCTAAGTTATCGAGCACGGCAAGCAGCTGGTCGGCCGCCGTCTTCACGGCGGCGAGCTTCCGGTCGAGAACATCCGCAGGCGATACGTCCCTAAGCGCCGCTATGGGTACGCTCTCGCTTGACCGCTCTAATTGCGCGTTATTGACGCGATTCACAACGATCTGGATTTCTCGGGCTAGCTTTTCTCGGGCATGCCCATCGGGACGCGGTTCATCGACACCGAGCGCGGCATCGTACCACCTAGCAACTTCGCCATCTGGCGCCTGCTGATTATGTCTGGCGAAATTCGGATTCCCTCGCCTTACGCGCTGAGGGTCATCCACGCCGCTCATGCCTTTACCTTTAATAACGCGAGCTCGGCAGCGGCGAATTTCTCTTGGTCGCCTTTGGGGTCCGGCAGCAGGTGGCCGTAACAATCAGCCGTCATTGACATCGTGGCATGCCCGAGCAGGACCTGCGCCTTCTTGATCGAAAACGATTGATCCAAAAGCCACGACGCAAAGAAGTGGCGCAATGAATGAAAGCCATACCGGCCGCGCAGGATCGGATTGCCTTCCTTGTCTTTGCGCCCGGTGTCCTTGGTGATGCCGCAGTCGACTTGCAGCGGATAAAAAAATCGGTTTGCGAAGTTCGCGTGGCTTTCGATCTTGCCCACGCCGTTCGGGAAAACGAATTCGAGAATGCCGGGATCGTCCTTGCCCTTCGTGCCCTTGTCGCGTCGAGGGCAT
>DASZLU010000042.1:0-113579 GCA_035552195.1 Allostellaceae bacterium
CGATCAGCAGTTCGCTTCCCAGCCGTTTTGTCTGGAGCGAATAGTTGATATCGAAGCTGTACTGACGACGGTCACGGTACAGAGCGCTGATTTCCCGGGCGGCATCGTAGGTGACAATCCAAGGCCGCTTGGATGCAAGAACGGCGCGAGCAACCTTGGCATGGTCATCCGGGCCGTAAAAGCTGGTGTAGAGCTTCCGGCCCTTCTCATAGTACGGCGGGTCGACAAATAAGAGCGACCGCTCCGGCATGGTGCGTTCGCATCGCTTCAGAAAGACCAGCGCGTCAAGATTGGTGAGATGGATACGGTCCTTGTATTTCGCGATGCGCCGAATGCGACGCGCTAGGTCCGAACGATTGTAGCGGCAATCAAGCTTGTAATTCCCTTTTTGATCGTTGCCGCCGATCATGCCGCCGGTGGAGATGACGCCAGATCTATTGGTACGATTAAGAAAGAATGTCGAATAGGCGAGGTTAAGGGCACTCACCTTGCGGTTTGAACGCTGAATTTTTCTCTGCCGCCACCACTCAGCCGTTGTGACCGGCGTTGTCTCAATCTTCTCAATAAGCGCGTCGGTATCGTTCAGCACGCAGTGCCAGAATGCCCAAATCGAGCGGTCGATATCGTTGATATGAATATCGGCGACGTGACCGCCAAAGAGCAGCCCGAGAGCGAGCCCGCATCCGCCTGCGTATGGTTCTGCGTAATCACCGCGCTCCAGATCGTTCTGGCGGAGGATTTGCGACACAAGGTCGAGCATGCACGATTTGCCGCCAGGATAACGCAGCGGCGAATTTGAGTTCACACGGATTGAGTTTTCCGAAGTCATGTTTTTCGCCCCGAATCCATTGATTCTTCTGAACATCTATCGCAGTTCGGGGCGGTCGGCCAGCGGTTTTTTAGGGCGTCTTTTTCGCTGCCTCTTCAATGCATTTCAGGATCACTATTTTCAGCGTGGTCATGTCGTTGTTGAGTTGGTCGCCATTGAATGCGGCCGAAACCGCATGGTGTTTTGTCGTGTTGCCGTATTCGAGAATGCGGCCGACTGCGGCGCGATGCGACACAGTGTTGTCGCCCAACCCATACGTGTTCAGCTTGCTCTTGTTAAGAAAGGCTTCGAAACTCACAGCCGCAGGCCGTCCCGCGCATGCCGTCAAAGTTTCGAAAAACGCCCATGCACCCACGCAAACCAGCGGCGTGTGATGTTCTAATTCGATGTCGCAAATGGAGTAGTAGAGGCTCTGAAGCTTCTCGTTGCCCCAAGCTTTTAGCGCATCATAGATTTCTGGTTCGTAGCCGACGTGGCGCGCCTTAGGCGGCTTGGTCGGCCGGCGCTTGCGGGATTTCCTGTCTTTGGCCGATCCTCCGTTGGTCGACAGTGCTTCAGGCTCGATTCTCTTGGTCGTGACGCCTGGGGTTTGAGCGAGTGGCCGTGCGTATTCGATAATCTTGTCTTTGTTCATGCGTGAATTCACGGCCTTGCCGCCGATCAGATCACGCATGAACCGCTTTACGAGAATATCGAATTCCGGTTTCGACCTATTGCGCGCCAACTCTTCCGGGTTGCCTTGGTGCAAGCCAAGCACCTCGCTAAACACGTCATTACCGACGAATCTCTGGACGGTCGTCAGCTTTCCCTTGCGCTCGGCGGGGGTAATTATCTTTTGCGCTTCCGCGTAGTCGAGGAGCGCTTGAGCAGCCCTATTTTTGCTGCTTCCGCTCGCGCGCTGTTTCTGTTCTGCATTCCAATCCTTGCGGCCAATGCCGCCTTGTGGCCCGTTATGGATACGATCCCGCCACGGCTTGAATGCGTCGAGATTTGGGTACACCACAGCCCCGACGTGCGTGATGGGGGTCCAGTCCTTCGCGAGTTTCTCAAAGCTGTTACGCAATTTGGCCGGTGCCAAATCTGGGTCATTGAGAAGCTTAAGGGCACACAGCCGCCGGTTTCCCTCTGCGGAGTAATAATTTGTCGAAACGCTGCCTTTACGGCTGTGGCTTTCAACCGGGATGACTGCGAATCGATCAACTTGGCTTAGACCCATGCGCGCGATATCTCGCGCGAGCGCATAGACGTTCTCGTGACTGCAGAGGTATTCTATCGCTTCGGCTTCTGTTCCGACGGGCTCGTGGCGCGGGTTTTCAAGGTGCAAGAAAATTCTACTTACCGGCACAGTTGCGTCTTTGCCAGCAGCGGCCATGATCGTCCCCCTCCCGATACGTACCCCGATTTGGGGTGAGGAGAACCCTTTGACTCGTAAAGCGCAAGAAGAAAATGAACGGTCGGCCGACGAGGCCGAGCGCATCGCGACGGCGGCACTACGGCACGCGCTGACGACACCATACAAGCCGCAAAAGAAGCTTATAGGCAAAACGCCGCGCGCTAGCGCGCGCAAGCGTTCCGCGTCTAAAGGTTCTCCAAGATCGTCATGATGCGTCTGAGGCGCGCTATCTCGCGCTTATGCCTGAGGCGCTGAACTAGGATTTCGATACGTCAGCCGCTTGCCTTCGCCGCCTTTGATCGCGGCGTCGGTACGCTCGCTATCGTCCATGCTGCGACGATCCCAACGGAACGAGACCTCATCGCAATAGCGCGAAAGATGCTCGCGCGAGACGTGATGGAAGCTGCCGACAATCGAGCGCTTCAACAGCGCGTTCCAGCTTTCCGCCGTGTTGTTGTGAATATCCTCTTTGGCGAACTCGTTGAGGTAATGCGTCACGCTGAAATGCATGCCGCCCGTGATGCGCTCAATGCCCTTGTAGGCTTTGTGTTCGTCGGTGTGCATCTCAGTGCCTTGAGCGACGTTCTTGGCGATGTTGCGCTTAATCGCGCCATCGATCGGTTGGGACATGACGGTCGCGCGGACACGTCCGCCACGCTCGACCAGCACGGCAACCGGCGTCTTGCGGTCTTGCTGCGTCTTGCGGCCGTTCGTGCCACGGCGCGGCTTGCCTCCGACGTAGGTTTCATCCCCTTCCACGATCTTGCCCGCGCCGCCGAGCTGATCGCCGGAAACGTCGCGCATGCTTTCGCGGATGCGATGGCACATAAACCACGCCGTCTTGTAGGTCACGCCAATCGTGCGGTGCATCTGATGCGCGCTAATGCCCTTCTTTGCCGACGCCATGAGCCGATAGGCCAGCACCCACTTGTTTAGCGGAACGTGCGAGCTTTCCATGACGGTGCCCGTCTGCACGGTGAATTGACCGTGGCAGTCCTGGCACTCAAAAAGGCCCTCGCGGATTTTCGCCTTTTCATTCGGGGCGATGCGATAGATACGGGCACTGTTGAGGTTGCCGCAATGGGGGCAGTTGACGCCATCCGGCCAGCGGACAGCTTCCATATGCTCACGCGCTTTGCGTTCGTCGGTGAAGATTGGATCGGTAAGATTGATAGCCATGACCAAAAACGTCCTTGTTTCTGGCCATAAATCTACCCCTAGCGCATCCCTTTGTCAAAGGGATAATTCCGCTTTTATGATACATATTTGCGTACATCGACGCAAGCCTCGCGAGGCGTGGGCCCCGATTACTTCCCGCTTATCGCCTTCATCACCTCGTCGGCGTGGCCCGGCACCTTCACCTTGTGCCAGACCTGCTCGATCTTGCCCTTCTCGTCGATGAGGAAGGTGGCGCGCTCGATGCCCATGTATTTGCGGCCGTAAAGGCTCTTCTCGACCCAGACGCCGTATTTCTCCGTCACCTTGCCCTCGCTGTCCGAGGCGAGGGTGAAGGGCAGCTTGTATTTCTTCTTGAATTTGTCGTGGCTCGCGACGCTGTCGCGCGAGATGCCGATCACCGCCGCCTCCATTTTCTTGAAGCGCGGAAACATCTCGCCGAAAGCGCATGCTTCTTTGGTGCAGCCCGGCGTGTCGTCCTTGGGATAGAAATAGAGTACGACCTTCTGGCCCTTGAGATCGGAAAGCTTGATCTTGCCGTCGCCGTCGGTGGGCAGAGTGAAATCCGGCGCCTTGTCGCCAACCTCGAGACTCATGGTGCTTGTGCCTCCAAATTTCGTCGCGCTTCGATCGCGGGCGCCGCGACGATCTCTTCGTAACGGGCGAAAGCGCGGCGCGCGGCATCGTGCATCTTCGCTTTGAGCACGGCGAAGTCAACCGCGTCGGCGCCGGCGGCGAGGAGCGCTTTGAGTGCCGGGGTCGCCGCCTCCTCGTCGAAGGGTTCTTCGGCGGTAAGCTTCAATAGGCTTTGTACATCGCGCCAGAGGGTGAGAGCGTCGACTAGGTCGCCGGCGGCATCGCGCGCCAGGCTGCCGCCGGTCATCAGTTTATTCAGCGCCGCAAGCGTGTTGACCTCGAGCAGTTCCGGCTTCGCCGCCGCGTCACGCAATTGCAGGAACTGCACGATGAATTCGATATCGACCAGCCCGCCGCGCACATGCTTCACATGCCAGATCGCCGGATGGCGATGCTCGTCGGCGATGCGCTCGCGCATATCGTCGACTTCGGCGGCCAGCTTTGCCGGATCGCGCGAGCGTTGCAGCACCTCGCTGATCGCAGCGCGTACGGTATCGGCGAGCGGCCTGGGTCCGGCGACGACGCGCGCACGGGTTAACGCCATTTGTTCCCACGTCCACGCGGCCTCGTCGTGATAGCGATGGAACGCGGGTAGCGAGGTCGCCAGCGGGCCGGACGTGCCGGACGGCCGCAGCCGCATATCGACTTCGTAGAGCGCGCCTTCGGAGGTGAGCGCCGTCAGCGCGTTGATGTAGCGCTGCGTCAGCCGCGCGTAATAGGCCGAGGGCGAAAGCGGTCGTTGGCCATCGGATTGTTCGGCATCCTCGGCGGAAACGTAGATGAGAATAAGATCGAGATCTGATGTCGGCGTCATCTCGCGGCTGCCGAGCTTGCCGAGCGCGACGACGACCATCGCGCCACCTTTCACCACACCGTGGTTCTTGGCGAAATCCGTGGTGACCCGCGGCAGCAAGGCGGCAAGGGCGGTTTCGGCAATATCGGCATAGGCGGCGCCGGCGGACTCGCCGTCGAGCCGGTGGCGGAGGAGCTGCACGCCGACCTGAAATCTGCGATCGCTGACCCAGCGCCGCGCGAGCTCGAGCAGTTCTTCGTAGTGCGTCGCACGCTCGAGCATGGCATCGAGCTCGGTGGCGAGCTCGTGGCGCGCTGGTGGCGGATCGAAGAAATTCGCCGTGAGCACGGCATCGAGAAGGGCTGGGCGCTTGGCCACTGTCTCGGCGAGCCGCGTGCCCGCGCCCATGATCTCGGCGACGAGGCTGAGGATGCCGGGGTTGTTGTAGAAGAGCGAGAAGAACGGCACGCCCGCCGGCAAGCGGCCGAGGAATTCATCGAAGCGCATAAACGCGCTGTCGGGGTTGGGCGTCGCGCCGAACGCCGCGACCAGTCCCGGCACCAGCTCCGTCAGCAACTCGCGCGCACGGGCGCTGCGTGTCGCCCGGTAGCGGCCGTGGTGCCAATTGCGGATGATCGTCGCGACAGCGGCGGCATCGGTAAAGCCCAGATCGGTAAGTGTCTTCAGCGTCTCTGGATCGTTCTCAGTGCCGGTGAAGACGAGATTGCCGGGCGCGGCGAGACTTGGCGCTTCTTCAAAAAGCTTGGCATAGATCGCCTCGACGGCGCCGAGGTGCCCGGTTAGCGCCTCGGCGAATTGCGCGGCATCGGCGAAGCCCATCAGCACAGCGACGCGATGCAGCGCTGCCGGATCCTGCGGCACGCTATGCGTTTGCGCATCGTCGACCATCTGCAAGCGATGCTCGAGCTTGCGCAAAAAATGATACGCGACGGTCAGGGTCGTGCGCGCTTCATCGCTGATGAGGCCGCCCGCCGCGAGGGCGCCCAGCGCATCGAGCGTGCCGGCGCGGCGCAACTCGGGCTTGCGGCCGCCCCAGATGAGTTGCTGCGTCTGGGCGAAGAATTCGATCTCGCGGATGCCGCCGCGGCCGAGCTTGATATCGTGGCCCGCGACGGCGATGCGCCCGCCGCCGCGATGCGCATTGATCTGGCGCTTGATCGAATGAATATCCTCGATTGCCGCGAAATCGAGATTCTTGCGCCACAGGAAGGGCCGCAGCTCGCTGAGGAAAGCGAGCGCAGCGTCGCGATCGCCGGCCACCGGCCGCGCCTTGATGAAAGCGGCGCGTTCCCAATTCTGGCCGGCGCTTTCGTAATAGGCGAGCGCGGCGGGCATCGCGACGGCGGGTGGGGTCGAGCCGGGATCGGGACGCAATCGCAAATCGGTGCGGAAGACATAACCGTCGGCGGTGCGCTCGGCCATCATCCGCACCATCTCTTGCGCCAGCTGGGTGAAGAAGGTCTGGACGCTGCGCGTCCCGCGATAGCCGGTGCGTTCGCCGTCAAAGAGCACGATGAGATCGATGTCGCTCGAATAATTGAGCTCGTGCGCGCCGAGCTTGCCCATGCCGAGCACGATGAGCCCGCTTTGCTCGATCGATGCCGGTGCGATCTCGCCGCTGGCCGCCGCGCCGGTCAGGAGATGGTGGACGACGATACCGAGGGCCAGCTCGGCAAATTCGCTCAGCGCGCCGGTGACCCGCGCCAATTCCCACCGGTCGGCGAGATCGGCAAGGGCGATGGTCAGCGCGGCGCGGCGTTTGGCCACGCGCAGGGCGGTCATGATCGCGGCTCGGGCCGGCGAGATCGCCACTTCGTGATTGAGCCGGTCCACAATCTCGGCGAAAGTAGCGTCGAACCCCTGTTCGACGAGCCGTATAACGAAGCCCGGCTCTTTAAGACAGGTTTGGGTCAGGTACGGACTGTTGCCGAAAACCGATGAGAGCAGCCGTGCGCCGGCCGCGTCCGCGGCGAGCGCCCGCATCGCTGCGGCCAAGGCCGTGTCGGTTGTATCGTCTGCGGCCTCGCTCCAGCGCGCGAGGCCGACCGAAGCTGCGGTTTCATCGGCAGGCGGCGGTAATGCGTCGAAGGCGGGGAGCGAAGAGAGTGGTGCCGGCATCAAAAGACGCTCATGACAGGGCGCATAAAGACTTAGAGCATTTCGGCGCTTTGGGGAAACGGCCTATTCCCTGACATGACATGAATCGCGGCTGATATGCACCGTGCACTACGAATTTTAATCCGCGTGCTCGCGGCGCTGGTGGCCGGCATCGCGGTCGCCGCCGGTTTCGCCGTCTGGTTGCTCTGGCAGGGGCCGATCTCGCTCGATCCCGTCGCGCCGCTGATCGCCGACGCGCTGTCGCGCGGCGACGGCATCAACGCGACGGTCGACCACGCGCTGCTTAGCCTCAACAACGATGGGCATGTCGGTTTTCTCGCTCGCGGTGTCCATCTAAGCCGCGTCGATAGCGGCGCCGTGCTGACGCTCGACCAGCTCAATCTCGAAATCAATTTGCGCGCGGCACTGCGCGGCGCGATCGCGCCGACCAGAATCGCCGTGACCAAGCCCCACCTTCAGCTCGTGCGCGAGAAAGACGGCAGCTTCCATCTCGGCGTCGGCGACCTCGACGCGCCGGCGGCCGAGGATTGGGGGGCGAAATTCGTGAGCGACCTGGTCAAGCCGTCGCAGGGCAACGGGACCCTGGCCGATCTTCGCCAAATCTCGATCGAGCAAGCAAGTCTCACCGTCGACGATCGCTCGCTCGGCGTGACGTGGGCGGCGCAGAACGTCGATCTCTCGCTCGCTCGCGCCCGTGATTCGACCGCCGGGATTTTCGCCATTGCTTCGGGCGATGCCCGCTTCGGCGGCAACTATATCTACACGGTCGCGGATAATAGCCTCGTCGTCCGTCTCGATTTCGCCGACCTCCGCCCGGCGCTCTGGGCCGACGCGTCGCCCGCGTTGGCAGGTCTCGCCGCGCTCGATGCGCCATTTTCGGGCGAGCTGGTTGCCGTGATCGACGGCACGCAGCTGACGCTGCGCGATGCGACCTGGGATGTCAGCCTCGGCCCCGGGCACATCAACCACGATATCTTCAAGGGTGGCGTGCTCGCGCTCAGCGGCGCGCGCATGCAGGGTGGTTACGATCTCGCGCGCCGCCGGCTCAATATCGGGCTGATGACGGTTCAGCTTGCGCATGGCGCCGTCGGCGCTTCGGGAACGGTCGATGGCATCGGCAGCGAGTTGCTCTCCGGATCCAAGCCACCGGTGCTCGATTTTCATCTCGTCCTCGCGGCGGAAGCGCTGAAGGTCGACGATCTACCGGCGCTTTGGCCGGACAATGCCAATGCCGATACGCGCAATTGGGTGACGCAGCATCTGCACGACGGCACCATCGACCAGTTTCAGGCGCGGCTCGGTCTCCACCTCGACCTGACGCAAAACGCGGCCGAGATGGCTCGGGTCGATCAGTTCGACGGCAATTTCGCTTTTTCAGGACTGAGCGTCGAATATTTCCGGCCATTGCCGCCGGCGCGAAACGTGAACGGCACCGCACGTCTCAGCCGCAGCGAGATCGAATTCACCGCATCGAGCGGCGAAGTTGGGGCGATCAAGGCGAGCGCGGCGACCGCCCGGTTCTATCAGCTCGACATGCACAACAGCGAGCAGGCCAAGATCGACGTGACGGCGGCAGGACCGCTCGCCGATATACTGGCACTGCTCGATACGCCGCCCTTCTATTACGCGCGCGGCATGGGGATCGATCCCAAGCGCGCGGCGGGGAATGCGTCGACCCAGCTCAGCTTTGCGTTTCCGCTGCTGCGCGATCTGCCACTCGAGAAGGTCGATTACAGCGCGACGGCAAGCCTTACCGGCATGGCGATCGGCGACGCCGTGCTCAGCCGCGATCTCAGCGAGGGTGCGCTCAATCTCAAGCTCGATCGCAATACGGTGCAAGCCAGCGGCACGGCGAAGCTGGCCGGCGTTCCCGTATCGCTGACCTGGCAAGAGGCGCTGCAATCTAAAGCGCCAGTGCGCACCCGCTACGATGTTACGGCGACACTCGATGCCGGCCAGCGCCGCGCGCTCGGTCTCGGCATGTTCGAGGATTATATCGGCGGCCCGGTCGGCGTTACCGCCACCTACAGCCTCAACGCGGCGAAAGCCGCGCAGGCCGTCGCCACGATCGATCTCTCGAACAGCACGCTATCCTTGCCGTGGTTCGGCTGGACAAAAGCGGCAAACATTCCGGCGAGCGCGAGCGTTACGCTCAACCTTGCCGACGACAAGGTCACGGGCGTGCCGAAGGCCAGCCTCACCGGCGCCGATATCGATGCACAAACCTCGATCGGCTTCGGTGCGAAAGGCGTCAACAGCGTCGTCGTCGATTATCTCGCTGTCGGGCAAAGCAACGTGCATGGCAGCCTGACAATCGGCGATGACGGGCGCTGGACGATCAGCGCGCGCGGCAAGAGCCTTGATGCATCGGCACTGGTCAAGGAAATCGATGGCCGGCCCGATCAGGACAAGCCGCCGCCGCTGACGATCGATGCGCAACTCGACAGACTGATCCTTGGACCGGGGCGCGCGTTCAACCATGTCAGCGCGAAATTATCCAGCGACGACCAGCATTGGACCGGGGCGTCGATCTTGCTCGGTCTTGGCGACAAAGCCGCTGCCACGGTGAATTTCGGCGGCGCGATCGGCGAGGGGCAATTCAAGCTGGCGACCGACGATTTCGGCGAGTTGCTGCGCGTCGCCGATATCTACGACAATCTACGCGGCGGCACTTTCGGCCTGACCGGGAAGGCGGAGGACCGCGACGGCAAGCGCATGCTGATCGCGGATGCGAATGGCGCGGATTACCGGGTTGTCGGCGCGCCGGCGCTGGCGCGCCTGCTGTCGATCGCATCGCTCTCCGGCGCCAGCGCGTTGTTGAGCGGGCAGGGCATTCCGTTCAGCCGGCTTGCGGGGCAGGTGATCTTCACCGGCGACCTGATCAGCCTCGACGGCTTACGCGCCTATGGCGGCGCGCTCGGCATCAATGCCAGCGGCAACATCGATCGCGTCACTGGCCAGATGAGCATCGCCGGCACGCTGGTACCGGCCTACACCCTTAATTCCGTGCTGGGGAATATCCCTATGCTGGGCAATCTGCTGCTTGGCGGCGAGGGTCAAGGGATCTTCGCGGCCAATTTCCGGCTCTATGGCCCGCGCGACGATCCGAAAGTCTCTGTCAATCCGCTGAGCACGCTGGCGCCTGGCGTCCTGCGCAATCTTTTCCTGTTCTCGCCGGGTGGGCCGTGACTTGTTGTAGCGGAAGCTGAACCGGCCCCAAATTTGCCTGAATTCTCCCCTCTAGTGTCGTGTGGTCTGAGAATGGTTTCGGGCGCAGTTATGGAAAAGACGCCCCACGAGGTCCTGGCGGAGGCAGCCAAGGCACGGCAGGAAGCAAGCCGCTTCCGGCGTGCGGCGCTTATTATCAGCGATGAGCTCGTCGTCGACTCGCTTAAAGGGCGCGCGGCCGAGCTGGAAACGCTCGCGGCGATGCTGGAGGCGCAGGCGGCAAAAATGGCGGCGCGATAGAAGTTCGCGACATCCTTATCGCATGGTGGGCTCAGCGCGTGTTGGGCGAGGTGACGATACCCGTGCGGATATCGCTCTCGACACCCGTGCCTGTGCCGGAATTGCTCGTGATGCCGTTATTGCCCGTGTTGCCCGGCGTGCCGTAGCCCGCACCGGTCGGCGGCGGCGGTGCCGGATTATGCGGCTGATTGTGCAGCTTGATGACCCCGGTGCCGCGCGTGCCGGCCTCTGCCGACAGGCCGCCGATCATGCCGGCGCCGCCGCTATCGATCGCGCCCGCGCCGCCCGTGCTGTTGATTTGCGCGGGCGTCGGTACCGCAGCGGCGGTGATCGCCGCCGCGAGCCCGATGGTGGCGATGTGTCGAGAGATCGACGTTATGCACCTTCGACGAAGCGCATGTCGCGCTCGGCCGCGCCGTGAATCTCTTTGAGCGCCGCCTGATATTCCGGGCTGTCATGCGCGGCGACCGCGGCGTCGAGGCTCGGGAATTCGATCACGACCGTACGCTGCTGCAGCCCGGCCTCGTAGGTCTTGGACGGCATGCCGCGCACCAGGAATTTGCCGCCATGCTTCTCGATCGCCGGCCCGGCGAGCGCGGCGTATTTGGGCAGCGCTTCCGGCTTCGAGATCGAGCGATAGACGGCAATCCAATATCCTTTAGCCATTTTAGGTTCTCCCGTTGGTTTGGCTTTCGATTGGTTTGGTTTTCGATTAAGGCGCGTGCTCGGCGAGGCGCTTGATCTTCACTTCCGACATCACCGGCTCGAGATTGAACACGCGCTTGGCGTTGCCGCCAAGGATGTTTCGCTTGGCCTGTTCGGAGAGGAAGGGCAGATCGTAGATCGTCGAGGGCAGATCCGTGTCCCAATGCGGATAGTCGGACGAGTACATGAGCTGCGTCTCGGCGTTGATCATCTTGAAGGTGAGCTCAAGCGCCTCGCGATTGCCGACCATCTCCATCGGTTGGGTCGAGAAAAACATATCGCGCATGTAATCGCTCGGCCGGCGCTTCAGCATCGGCACTTCGGAGCTGCGCATCATCCACTCATTGTCGAGGCGCTGCATCAGGAACGGTATCCAGGCGAGGCCTGCTTCGACCCACACTGTCTTGAGCTTCGGGAACCGCTCGGGCATCCCGTTGCATAGCCAGTTGGTCATATGCAGGATATTCGACCACGAGAAGCTCAGCGCGTGCGCCGCGATGAAGCGGTTGCAGAGCGCGATGCTCTTGTCCTGGCCCCACGTGAGACCCGCATGGAAGACGAGGGGCAGGCCACGCTCTTCGAGCATGCGATAGATCGGCACGAAGGCATTGTCGTAAACCGGCTTCTGATGCGAGGCGATGACGGTGAAGCCGCAGACGCCTTTGGCATCGGCGAAATCCTTCACCACCTTGATCGCACCGTCGGGATCGTTCATCGGCAGATAAAGCGACGAGCGGATGCGCGGCTCATGCGCCAGCACATGCTCGATCAGCCAGCGGTTATAGGCGCGCGCCATCGCGGTCTCGACATCGGGCCGCGGCGTGAAGGGCAGGCCGAGCATCGGTGTCGGAAAGAGGCAGACGACGTCGATGCCGAGCGCGTCCATCCAGCGCTTGGTGAGCGCGATGTCGCGCTGCTGCCCGTTGGGGATCGCTTCCTGGCGCCGCCCGTCCTGGCGCGTGACGCGGCCGCCGAGTTCCTGATAGGACCCGGAAGGCGCGGTGATGCCGCTGCCGCCATAGCCCTGATATTTGGCCTGGTCGCGCATCACCGGATCTTCGATGTATTGCAGGATCTGCGGCCAGGACATCATTTCCCAGTGATGGCCGTCGACATCGACGATCAGGAAATCCTCGTAGCGGCGTTGAACCGCTTGCTGGCTGGCATGAGCGAGCAGGGTGCGCGTGTCGAAGGCCTCGACCGAGAGGTCGCGGAAATTGACGGTATCCATCGGCATCGTTTCCCCTCCGTTCGCTCCCCAATTTCCGCGCCATTCTAGGCCGGGGCGGCGGCCAGGGAAATGCGCCGGCTGGCTTAAACCTTCCTTCACATTGGCGCAATCTTCGGGAACCGGAATCGCTGCCATTCGTTTGGGGTGCAACCGGTCCCGGAGGGCGGAATGTTTGCACGCATCGATGTCTGTCTGGCTGCCGCGCTGTTGATTGTCGCGGTGGCGAGCGCGGGCGCGGATACGCTAAAGCCGGCCGCTACGGCGACGCCGAACGATCCGGCGGCTGCTCCCGGCGCGCCGAATGCAAGCGAGCCGGCCTATAACCAGGCGGCCACGAGCGATCCCTACAACCAGTCCGATTTTGGCAGCGGCCAGAGCTTTGGCCTTGCCGCCACCCAGATGCTCGGCGCGGCAGCGGCGTGCGAGCAGCTTCATGCCAACAGCATCAGCCTCGCCGGCATGCAGGCGGCGAAGAATGCCAAACCCACCAGCGCCAACCGCTCCGACATCGATGCCGCGCAGCAAAACATGCTCGATCCGGTCTCGATGTCATCGGGCAGCCTGAAGGCCGGGGCGGCGGATTGCGATCGCGTCGGCGGGGCTTTGAGTAAGATTCAGGGGCTCCAGCTTCACAATCCAAATTTGACTCACGAGCTCGACGAGCCGGACGCGATGTATCCGTCCGACAATAAGCTGCTGCCGCGGCAACGCTAAAGCGGCGCGGATCACCTCCGCGTGAGAAGGCGCGTTCGAGCAAACCGATCGCCCTGCCGCACGTTTTTTCCGCGAAAGCCCCCGCGCGAAATGGAGCGCGAAAATGGAGGAGATGATGGAATCTGCCGCGAAAGCCACGCCTTTGCTTGCCCGTGTCTTGCTGGCGCTGATTTTCGTTCTCGGCGGTGTCTCGAAGCTGGCCGATCCGTCGCGTACCGTCGGGATGATGGCGAGCCACGGCATTCCGCTCGCGCATGTGCTCGTTTTCGGCGCGATCGCCGTCGAGCTCATCGGCGGGCTGATGCTGATGGCGGGTTGGCACGGCCGCCTCGTAGCGCTGGTGCTCTGCGTTTATACGCTCGCCCTGGCGGTGATCTTTCACGCCTTCTGGGCCGCGAGCGGCGCCGAGGCCGGGACGCAGCATGCGCTGTTCTTCGGCCATCTCTCGATGATGGGCGGCATGCTCTATGTCGCGGTTTACGGCTCGGGACCGCTGAGCGTCGACGAGACAGTGCATAGCGACGCGCATCATCGCTTCCATCTGGGTGCGCGTTAGCTTTCGCGACCGCCATGCTAGACTAGCCTGACGATCCGAGAGGGAGGTCAAGCATGAAAGCGGTGGTGATGGCGGCGCATGGCGGTCCAGAGGTCCTGCGCTATGGCGATGCGCCCGATCCGGTCGCGGCATCGGGCGAGGTGGTGGTCGATATTTACGCCGCGACGGTCAACGCTGCCGATTACAAGGTCCGGCAGGGCGGCTCTTACGGAAAGGTCGATTTCCCGCACATTCTCGGGCGCGATTTCTCGGGCGTGGTCAGCGCGCTGGGCGCGGGCGTCACCGATCTGAAGATCGGCGATGCGGTCTTCGGCGTGACCGATCAGGGCAAGGAAGGCGCCTATGCCGAGAAGATCGCGATCAAGGCCGCGATCATCGCGCAGAAATCGCCGAAGCTCAGCCATGAAGAAGCAGCGGCGATGGCGCTGACGAGCCTGACGGCGATCTGGGCGCTCGAGGACACGGCGAAGCTGAAACGCGGCGAGCGCATCTTGATTCAAGGCGGCGCCGGCGGTGTTGCCGGCTTCGCGATCCAATTCGCCAAATATATCGGCGCCGAAGTGATCACCACGGCGAGCGCGCGTAACCACGACTATGTGAAGAAGCTCGGCGCCGATCGGGTGATCGATTATCAGAAGGAAGACTTCGCCAAATCCGTCGCCGATTGCGACGTCGTTTTCGATACGGTCGGCGGCGACGTGCGTGCCGGCTGCTATCAAGTGATGAAGCCGGGCGGCCGGCTGGTCTGGATCGCCGGCGCGCCCGAAGGATTCAAAGTGCCGCGCGGCGATGTCGAGACGCTGCGTCCCGCCGTGCTGCGCGACCGCGCGCATCTCGAGCGCATGAACACGCTGGTCGATGCCGGCGCGGTGTGGCCCCCCGCGATCAAGCGATACAAGCTGCAAGACGCGGCCGAAGCCCATCGCGTCAGCGAAAGCCGCCATCTGCAAGGCAAGCTGGTCTTCGTCGTGCGCTAGGACGCGTCGGCCTCGGCGAGACGGCGGAACTGGCGCTCGAAATTGCTCACGCGGCCGACATAGGCAGCGATGTCCTGATCGCCGCAGCGCTCGCCGGCAGCGAGGCGAAACCCATGCCGCACATAAGACGTGGCCGGGCCTGGACCGCAGAGATGGATGACCGCGGCGAGGTTGTCTTTCTGCTGCTGCGTCGCGGATCCCGGATGGCGCTTGGCGAGGAGTGCGCCGACCTGACGGTCGAGATAGGCGGCGGCCAGCTCGACCGAGTCGCTCGGCAGGACGCGCCAATAGGCGCCATCGTGGCCGCGGCGGGCCTCGGCATAAGCGGCGTCGGTCATCTGATACATGCCGACCGAGCTTGACGCCGGGCGATAGATCGCCAGCGGATTGAGGCTGAAACGCCAACGCCAATAGGTGGTCGCCGCCGGATTGCCCGCGCTTTCGGCCTGCGCCAGCGCGGCGAGCAATTCCGGCGCGATATTCGCGGTGGCATACCGGCGGAAGAGCGGCGCGTAGCTTTGCCACGTCTCGTCCGGCGTCTTCATCAGCCGGCTGCTCAGCGGCGCGAGCAGTTCGCTGGGTTTTTTCGTGACCTGATAGGCGAGATTGACCGGCGCCCAGAGCGCAAGCACCGCGATCGCGCAGACGGCAAGCCGCGCTTGCCAGCTCGCGCGCCGCCAAGATGATCGTAGTCGTCTGATATGGGGGCGAAGGACGCGGCGGAACTGGGTAAGGGCCCGCGACCGTCGTCGTCGCGGTCGCGGACTTCCAGCGCGTGCCTGTGCCATGCGCTGGTTCTAGCATGCGGTCGCGCCACGCCGGAAGGCGCGACGCGAACCGAACGCCAGAGCACGAAGCCGCGGATCAGGTCAGCAGCCGGCCGCGCGGTCGTAGTTGTTGCCGATCGAACCGCCGAGCAGCGCGCCGCCGGCCACACCGCCGATGGTCGCAGCCGTATGGCCCGAGCCGTGACCGAATTGCGAGCCGATCAGACCGCCGGCGGCCGCGCCACCCAGCGCGCCGACGGCGGTTCCGCTGCCGCACGCATAGCCCGGGGCGGGCGCGGGTGCCGCGGCGACATAGCCGCCGGGCGAATAGTAGTAGCCGGGTTGTTGGTAATAGCCGGGCTGCTGGTAGTAGTAGCCCTGCGAATACCCCGTATCGGGGCTATAAGGTGCGGACACGCAGCCGGCGAGACCCAGCAGCGCAACACCAGCGATCAAAACCTTCGGCGACATGAGACGTCTCCAGATGAGTTCCTCACCTCATAACCAGCGGAGACATGGCCGAGTTCGCTCTGCCTTTAAATTGCCCCGACGCCTAAATTGCCCTGCCTAAATTGCCTTGATTCCTAAATCGCCTTGATCAAAGCGTGACGCTTGCGGCCGGCGGAAAGCTTGATCACGCCGTCGCTGTTGAGATCGGCGCCGGTCAGCACGCGTTTCTCATCGCTCACCGGCTGGTCGTTGATGCGCGCGCCATTGCCGCGGAACAGACGACGCACTTCGCCGACGCTCGCGGCGAGCCCCGCTTGACGAAAGAGATTGATTGCGGCCTGGCCTTGTTCGAGGTGCGCGCGCGGGACTTCGATCACCGGCAGATCCTCGCCGATGCCGCCTTCGGCAAAGACCCGGCGCGCGGTCTCGGCAGCGGCAGCAGCAGCTTCTTGCCCATGGCAGAGCGCGGTCGCTTCATTGGCGAGCACGATCTTTGCCTCGTTGATCTCGCTGCCCTGCAGCTTTTCGAGCCGCGCGATTTCGCCGAGCGGCAGATCGGTGAAGATCTTCATGAAGCGGCCGACATCGGCGTCTTCGGTGTTGCGCCAGAATTGCCAGTAGTCGTAGGCGCTGAGCCGCTCGGCATTGAGCCACACGGCGCCCGCAGCGGTTTTGCCCATCTTCGCGCCGGAGGCGGTGGTGATCAGCGGCGAGGTGACGCCGTAGAGGGCGCTGTTGTCGACGCGGCGGCCGAGCTCGACACCGGTGACGATGTTGCCCCATTGATCCGAGCCACCCATCTGCACGGTGCAATGAAAGCGCCGCTTCAGCTCGACGAAATCGTAGGCCTGCAAGACCATGTAGTTGAATTCGAGGAAGGATAGCGGCTGCTCGCGCTCGAGCCGCAATTTCACGCTATCCTGGCTCAGCATGCGATTGACCGAGAAGTGCCGGCCGAAATCGCGCAGGAACGGAATATAGGACAGCGTGTCGAGCCACAGCGCGTTATTGGCCATCACCGCGTCGGTCTTGCCCTCGCCGAAGGTGAGGAACTTGTCGAAGACGCGGCGGATGCCCGCCATGTTCGCTTCGATCTCAGCGTCTGTGAGCAGCTTGCGCGATTCATCTTTGCCGGAAGGATCGCCGACTTTCGTCGTGCCGCCGCCCATGAGCACGATCGGCTTGTTGCCGGTCTTCTGCCACAGGCGCAGCAGCATGATCTGGAGCAGGCTGCCGACATGGAGACTGTCGGCGGTGCAATCGAAGCCGATATAAGCGGTCAGCGCGCCTTGCGCGAGCGCCGCGTCGAGCGCGTCGCGGTCGGTGCATTGATGGAGATAGCCGCGCTCTTCAGCGGCGGCGAGGAAAGCAGATTTAGCGGACATGCGACTCGTTTAGCACAGGGATTCCGCGCCCACAAACCGATGCACGGCCGTTGTTACGGCGGCGTGCGGCCCCAGACCTGCACGACGGTGTACATGGTGAAGACCGTGCCGGGATCGGCGAGATGCGCGCGGCAGGCGGCGAGGGCGGCATCGAGCGCGCTCTCTGTCATCAATTGATGGCCGAGCACGGTGCCGCGCAGCGATTCCACTGTCGACGGCAGATAATCGACCATCGGATCGCCCGAGCGCACGCCGACGAGGAATGGGCGGTATTGCACATCGGCAAGACCGGCGGCGCGGGCCAGGGCGAACAGCTCGCGCCCCAGCGATATGTTCGAGCCCACGGCCGTGAACGCGTCGATCAGTGCAGCGCGCAACGCATCCCAGGCAGGATGCGGGGGATAGCAATTCAGCGTCGCCATATCCGGGTCCTGGAGCGCGACGATGCCGCCGGGCTTGGCGAGGCGGATCGCTTCGCGGAGGAGGTTTTGCGGCTCGCCCGCGGTGCTGGCGACGAAGCGCATATGAACGAGATCGAAGCCGCCGGCGGGCAGCGCGGCGCTATACGCGTCGCCCTCGATGAAGAGGGTGTTGGCGGCGGCATGGCGGCGGCCGTACTCGACGAAGACCGGATCGGCATCGAGGCCGATCACCTTGCCGCTTGCGCCGACGCGGGCACTGAGCAGCGGCGTGATGCCGCGCGGCCCGCAGCCGAGATCGAGGCAACGCCAGCCTTCGGCGACGCCGATCTTTTCCAGCATGATCTCGCCATCGGGCGCCATGCCGGCCCCCTGACGGTGAAGACGCTCGATCTCGCCCTCCCGCCGTTCGATCGGATAGTGGCCGCTATTGTCGCTCATGCGGGCGATGATGAACCACAAAGCGCGCATGGCACCAAGCGGAATTTGGATATTTCTGCCGGCCGCGCTTTGTGGTTCGATGGGGGCATGGCAAAGCAGGTTTATCGCGCCATCGGCCTGATGAGCGGCACCTCGCTCGATGGAATCGACGTCGCGTTCATCGAGAGCGACGGCGAGAACGAGGTCGCGACGGGACCGTGGCTCACCATGCCCTACGATCGCGACTTCCGCGAAAAGCTGCGCGGCACGCTCGGCGGCAAAGGCGCGGTGGCAAAGGTCGAGCGCGCACTGACGGAGGCGCATGCGGCGGCGGTGCAGCGCCTCATCGAGCGGCACGAGATCAAGGACATCGACCTCATTGGCTTTCACGGTCACACGATCCTGCACGATCCGGCGCAGCGCCGGACCTGGCAGATCGGCGATGGCGCGTTGCTGGCGAAACTCACCGGCATCGATGTAGCGTGCGATTTTCGCTCCGCCGATGTCGCGGCGGGCGGCGAGGGCGCGCCTTTCGCGCCGATCTTCCATGCCGCGCTGAGTGCGAAGCTGGAGCGTCCGTTGGCGGTGGTGAATATCGGCGGCGTGGCTAACGTCACGTGGATCGGGGAAGGCGAGGGCGCGTTGCTCGCTTTCGATACGGGGCCGGGCAATGCGCCGATCGACGATTGGGCGCGCCTCAATACGGGCGAGGCCGCCGATTACAACGGCGCGCTCGCCGCTGCGGGCACGGTCGATGAGGCGCAGGTGCAGCGCTTTCTGGTTCATCCCTATTTCAGGCGGCCGCCGCCGAAATCGCTCGACCGCGACGATTTCGCGTCGTTCAAGCTCGGCGATCTCTCGACTGAGGATGGGGCGGCGACGCTGACCGCGATTACGGCGGCATCCATCGCGCAAGGCTTCGCCCAATTCCCGGCGCCGCCGCTTCGCGTGCTGGTCACCGGCGGCGGGCGGCATAATCCGACGCTGATGCAGATGTTGGCGGCGCGGCTCGGCCGCCCGGTCGCCCCGGTCGAAGCGGTCGGATGGGAAGGCGATGCCATCGAGGCGCAGGCCTTCGCCTATCTCGCGCTGCGCTCGCGCGCCGGCTTGCCGCTCAGCTTTCCCGGCACCACCGGCGTTCGTCAGCCGATGACCGGCGGTGTCCTTCATCCTGCGGTAAGGTCGTAGCAATGGCAGACAAGACTCTCGAAGCTTTGGTCAACACGCAATTCGGCGCCCAGGCCGGCGCCTATCTGACAAGCACGGTTCATGGCCAAGGCCCCGATCTTGAAGCGCTCGGTGCGCTTGTTGCGGAGAAGAGCGACGCGCGGGTGCTCGATCTCGGCTGCGGCGGCGGGCATGTCAGCTTCGCGGTGGCCAAGCACGTGCGCGAGGTCGTCGCGTACGATCTCTCGGCCGAGATGCTTGCTGTCGTCGCCAAGGCGGCGCGCGAGCGCGGGCTCGGCAATCTTTCGACCCAACAAGGTATTGCCGAGAAGCTGCCATTCGCCGATGCCGGTTTCGAATATGTGTTCAGCCGCTGGAGCGCGCATCATTGGCGCGATCTCGAGCTCGGTGTGCGCGAGGCAGCACGTGTGCTGAAGCCGGGTGGTCGCGCGGTGTTCATCGATACCGTTGCGCCGGGCCAGCCGCTGCTGGATACGTTCCTGCAGACCGTCGAGTTGCTGCGCGATCCCTCGCATGTGCGCGATTATTCGCGCGCCGAGTGGCTGGCGACGATCGGCCGCGCCGGACTCAACGCGGGCGAGGCGAGCGAGCGCCGCGTGCGGCTCGATATAAAGAGCTGGCTCGAGCGCATGCGCACGCCGCCCGTGCAAGGCGATGCCATCCGCGCGCTCGAGGCGGTGATGTCGGAAAGCGTGACGCGGCATTTCGACATCGAAGCCGATGGCAGCTTCACCATCGATACGCTGACCGTCGTCGCGACCAAGCCCTAAACGCGCCAAGCCGGGTTCCGGGCTGCTTGCCCGGTTGCCGGTATTACTTCGGGATATCGCGCCCGACGGCGCCGGGCGAGACAGCCTTGTTCGAGATAGCGATCCTGCCGACGGCGCTTCGTGTCCTTGCCGGTCACTGGCCGGACGTTTCGCTGACGAGCGCCGCCGACGACGGTTTCGCGATGCAGGGCATGACGCATATCGACCTTGGCATGCCGGCGGGCAACCGCGTCTTCAGCAGCTCGCAGTTGATCGTGCCGATCGCGCCGGCGGTCTAAGCGGAGAGACGCGCGTCACGCTCGCGCAGGACTTGCGCCACCTTATCGGCGAGTTCGTCGCGGCTGAACGGCTTGCCGATGACCAGTGCGCCGTCGATACCCGCGAGCGCGCCGCGGTCGGCAAAGCCGGTGATGAAGAGGATCGGGATGTTGGGCCGGTCGACCCGCGCCTGGCGCGCAACTTCGGCGCCGTTCATCCCGGGCATGGCGAAATCCATAACGATGAGATCGATCATGCGCTCGCGCTCGAGCAGATCGAAAGCGCCGCCGCCGCTGCCGGCTTCCAACACGATGTAGCCGAGGTCGCGCAGCATCGCCGCCGTCACCTCGCGTACGGCGCTGTCGTCGTCGACCAGCAGCACCTTGCCGCCGTTGACGAGCGCAGGGGCGTTGGTGCCGGCGAAAGCGGTGCTCGATCGCTCGGCCTGCACGGCGCTGCGCGGCAGATAGATATGAACGCGCGTGCCTTTGCCGATCTGCGATTCAAGGCAGATGCCGCCGCTCGATTGCTGCGCGAAGCCAAGCACCTGACTGAGGCCGAGACCCGAACCTTTGCCCGGCTCCTTCGTGGTGAAGAACGGCTCGAAGACTTTGCGGCGCACGGCCTCGTCCATACCGGTGCCGGTGTCGCCGACGCAGACCGAGACGTAGTCGCCGGGCGTCGGCTCTTCCGGATAGCGCGGGTCGCCGAGCGTGACGTTGGTGGTCGAGACGGTCAGCGTGCCGCCGACATCCATCGCATCGCGCGCGTTGATCGCGAGATTGAGGATCGCGAGCTCGACCTGCGTCGGATCGGCCATCGCCGGCCAGAGCTTCTCCTGAAAGCCGGTTTCGATCTGGATGCTGCCGCCCATCGTGCTTTGCAGCAGGTCGCGCATGCTGGCGACGGTCTCGTTGAGATCGAGCGAGCGCGGCTCGAGCCGTTGGCGGCGCGAAAACGAGAGGAGCTGATCGGTCAGCTTGGCGCCGCGCTCGGCGGCGCTGCGCATATAGGCGAGGCGCTGGGGCGCTTTGCCCTGGATGCCGGAGGTGGCGAAATCGCGCTCCAGGAAACCGATATTGCCGAGGACCACGGTGAGCAGGTTGTTGAAATCGTGCGCCACGCCCGACGTGAGCTGACCGACGGCTTCGAGGCGCTGCATCTGACGCAAGGTCGCCTCGACGCGCTCCCGTTCCTCGATCTGGCGCAGAAGCTGGCGGTTCGCGGCCGCCAGCTCGGCCGTGCGCTCGTTGACGCGGATCTCGAGCTCTTCGTTGAGGCGCTTGCATTCGTATTGCCGGCGGCGGCTGCGCAGGCTCGATTGCACCACGCTGACCAGCGTCGTCGGATGAAACGGCCGCTCGAGCAGCGCGACATTGCCGAGGGTCTTGGCCAACTCGGCCGCCGTCGGGTTGCGCTCGATGCCGCCGCCATGCCCGGTCAGCACAACGAAGGGAAAATCCGACCACGGCGGCTGCGATGCAATCCATTCGAGCAAGGGGCGGCCATTAGGCTCGCGCGTCGCTTCCTCGGTGATGATGGCGACATCCGCACCGGCCAGGATCTCCTGCGCCAGATCGAGAAGATCGGTGCAGATATGCGCTTCCAATCGCGCGGCGCGCAGGATGCCTTTCGCCACGACGGCGTCGCGCCCGCGCGGCGCGAGAATCAATGTTCGTTCCGCGGCTACAGAAATGCTCAATTATTCTTTATCCCGCATGAGTGGGTCCGACGCACCCACATATGTTGGCACGCCGCGCAAGATGCCTTGGAATTCGACCAGAGGCTCACCGAGCGTAATCCCGCGCTCGGAGTCGATCTGGAATTCGCGGATCGTATCCTCATGCGCGCCGGTGCGCTTTTTCACGACCGAGATCGCGCGGCGGACGCGGCCCAGCGCCTCGAAATAGCGCAAGAGGATCACGGTGTCGGCGAGATAGGTGATATCGAGCGGCTGCTTCATATCGGCGCCGACCATGCCGTGCTGCGCCACTGTCAGGAAAGTCGCGGCGCCCTGGCGGTTGAGATATTGCAGCAACTCGTGCAGATGGAGCACGACATACTGTTCTTCCGGCATCGACGCCTGGTAGCCGTTGAGGCTGTCGATGATCACCGTCTTGATCTTCTCGCGGTCGACGGCGGCACGCACGCGGTGCGAGAACTCGCCCGGCGTCAGCTCGGACGCGTCCATCTGCTGGATGAAGATCTTGCCTCGGTCGCGCATCGCTTCGAGATCGATGCCCAGTGTCTTGGCGCGTGTCAGCATCAGGCCGAGCTCTTCGTCGAAGACAAAGAGCGCGGCGCGCTCGCCGCGGGCGACGGCCGCGGCGATATAATGAAAGAGGAGAATCGATTTTCCGGTCCCGGCGGGGCCGAGAATCAGCGTGCTCGATCCTTGCGCGACGCCGCCGCCGAGGAGAGCGTCAAGCTCTTTGACGCCGCTCGCAACGGTGGGGCCGGTGAAGCCGGTGCGGTGCTCCGCCGCGACGAGGCGGGGATAGACGGCAACGCCGCCTTTCTCGATGCAGAAATCGTGGAAGCCGCCGCGAAAGCTTTGGCCGCGACATTTGATGATCCGCAGCCGTCGCCGTTCGCCGCCAAAGATCGGCGCAAGCTGGTCCAAATGGATGACGCTGTGTGCGATGCTATGCACCGCGCGATCGGTGCTCTCGGTGGTCAGATCGTCGAGCAGGATGACTGTCGATTGGTTTTGCGCGAAATAATGCTTCAGCGCGAGAATCTGCCGGCGATAGCGCAGCGAGCTTTGCGCCAAGAGTCGAATCTCCGACAGGCTGTCGATGACGACGCGCTTGGGCTTCAGGCGATTGATCGTCTCGAAGATGCGCTGCATCGTCTCGCCGAGCTCGAGGTCTGATGAATAGAGCAGGCTTTGATGCTGATCGGGATCGAGCACGCTCTCGGGCGGCACGAGTTCGAAGATATCGATGCCCTTGGGGATTTCCCAACCGTGCGAGCGCGCGCCTTCGCGCAGTTCCTGCTCGGTTTCTGCGAGGCTGATGTAAATCCCGACTTCGCCGTTCTGGACGCCGGCAAGCAGGAATTGCAGAGCGATGGTGGTTTTGCCAGCGCCGGGGCTGCCCTCCAGAAGGTGCAGCCGATTGCGAGCCATGCCGCCTTCCAGCACTGAATCGAGTCCGGGAATCCCAGTGCCGGCGCGCGGTAAAAGTTCCTCAGTTCCGTGCATTTGAAAGCTCCCAGGTAGGCTCCATGCTACCCGTCCTCTGTTGGTGCGACGCGCTCTCCATCGAACATCGGCGTTGCAACGCTCGCTGGAGGTGCGGATATATCCACCGATTTGGGCGAAAACGCGGAAAAGCTGCGGTCGATTGCGCAACCTTGGCTGTGCCACACTCAGGGTCGGCACAGAACGTCATATCTGCTTTGCGTCGTTGCTCTATGCGGCTGCGTTTTCCGCCGCGGTAAACGATCAGCAGCGGATTCGCATATCGCGTGCGAGATTTTTTCGTTGACCGTCCTCAATCGACGGAGCGCTCGCCGTCATACATTCGCCCAAGTTATGTCTATTATGCGACGTTGGTGCGTGCGGGCGAGCGAAGCCATGAGCGATCACGAATATAATGCCGGGCTCAAGCCGCACATTGCGGCGCTGCGCGGGCGCGCGGCGCAGGCCCGCCGGCTTGCCAAGGAAGTCGACGACAAGCTGGCCCGCGAGGGACTCATTCAACATGCCGAAGAGTTCGAGCGCCGCGCGCAAGAGCTCGAGGCGCAGCTGGCCGTCTTGAATGAAGAAGCGCAGTCGTCCAATCCGATAAAAGATGTCGCTGCGCTAAAGCTGCCGGGCGATACGTCCGACGGCGCGGCCTGACCCACAGACGATAAAAGACAGTATCAGTTCGGGAGGAGTTGCCGGTCGATCGCGCCGGCCTTGATCGTCTTTTGCAGTTTCTCGAAAGCACGAACTTCGATCTGCCGCACGCGCTCGCGCGAGATGCCGTATTTCGTCGAGAGGTCCTCGAGCGTCGTCGGAATCTCTTTAAGGCGGCGCTCCATGAGGATGTCGCGCTCGCGCTCGGTGAGATGCGACATCGCGGTCTTGAGAAGATCGCGGCGCAAGCCGAGCTCCTGGCGATCGCCCAGCTTTGATTCCTGGCTCGCCTCATCATCGACCAGCCAATCTTGCCACTCGCCTTCGCCCTCGCCATCGGCACGCAGCGGCGCGTTGAGCGAATTGTCGGGCGCCATCAGGCGGCGGTTCATGCTGACGACGTCGCTTTCGGGGACGTCGAGCTCTTTGGCGATCTTCGCCACATGCTCGGGTGTCAGATCGCCGTCCTCGATCGCCTGGATCTGGCCTTTAAGGCGGCGAAGATTGAAGAACAGCTTTTTCTGCGCCGCCGTCGTGCCGATCTTCACCAGCGACCAGGAATGAAGAATGTATTCCTGCATCGAGGCGCGGATCCACCACATGGCATAGGTGGCGAGCCGAAAGCCGCGATCGGGATCGAAGCGCTTCACGGCCTGCATCATCCCGACATTGCCTTCCGAGATCAGCTCGGACAGCGGTAGGCCATAGCCGCGATAGCCCATCGCGATCTTGGCGACGAGACGCAGATGGCTCGTGACCAGCCGATGGGCAGCTTCCGGGTCGTTATGCTCGCGCCAGCGCTTGGCGAGCATGTATTCCTCGTCGGCTTGAAGCATCGGAAAGCGGCGGATCTCCTGCAAATACCGCGCGAGGGAGCCTTCCGACGATATGCTGGGAAGAGACGGTGATGTTGCCATTTCGTGAAATGCTAACGAATGCCATCCCACCTGTCCAATAAGCGATGGGCTAGCTAGCCGCGCTCCAATGCCGCGATGAGGGCTACCATGTCGGGGGGAAGCGGCGAGGTGAACTCGAGGTAATCGCCGCTCAGCGGATGGTTAAACCCGATCACATTCGCGTGCAGCGCCTGGCGCGGGAAAGCGCGCGCCGCTTCGGGCAGGCTGGACGTGCGCCCGCGGCCATAAGTCTGATCGCCGATCAACGGATGCCCGATGTCGGTCATATGCACGCGGATCTGATGCGTGCGTCCGGTGGCGAGGCGGCACTCGACCAATGCCGCGCGCAGACCGACCGCGCGCTGCACGCGATAATGCGTCACCGCTTCTTTGCCGCCGCTCGTCACCACGGCCATCTTCTTGCGATTGGCGCGGCTGCGGCCGAGGCGGGTGGCGATGGTACCGGCGCGCGGGCTCGGCACGCCGCGAACGACGGCGAGGTAGGAGCGGGTGAGCGTGTGTGCGGCGAAGTCGGCGCTGAGCTTCTGGTGCGCGAGATCCGTCTTCGCAACCAGCATGAGTCCGCTGGTGTCCTTATCGATGCGATGGACGATGCCCGGCCGCTTCACGCCGCCGATACCGGCGAGGCTGTCGCCGCAATGCGCGAGCAGCGCGTTGACGAGGGTGTGGTCTGGATTGCCCGGGGCAGGGTGGACGACGAGGCCGGCCGGCTTGTCGAGCACCAGGAGTTGGTTGTCCTCGTAGACGATGTCGAGCGCCATCGCTTGCGGCTCGGGCCGGTCGGCGACCGGCGCGGGGAGATCGACGATGAAAACCTGGCCGCCTTTGACCCGCATCGAGGGGTCGTTTATCGTTTCATCATCCAAGCTCACCTGACCGGTTTCGATCAGCTTCTTGAGCCGGCTGCGCGAGAGGGTGGCGAGATGGGCCGCCAAAATGCGATCGAGCCGCTCGCCCGTCTCGGTCTCCGCGACGGTGATCTGTTCCCGGGCCGTCTCGGCCCCCTTCGTCCAGGCAAGTTCCATCCAGGCAAATTGAACGGAAGCATGCGCGCTCTCAAGGTCCTCGTTATCGTCATGGGCGTATTACTGGCCGGCGGCATCGTCGCGCTCGGCTTTGCCGTCCAGTACCGGATCAACCATCCGCGCCAGACGCCGGCGGCGGCCGGTCCCGCGATCGGCCCCGCCGGCGCAGCGAACGTCACGACGCTTGATCTCCCTCAAGGCGCGAAGGCGGTCGGCGCCGAGGCGAGCGGCGACCGGCTGGTGATACGGGTCGAGCTCGCCTCCGGCGGCGCGGAGCTGATCATCGTCAACCTGGCCACGGGTGCACCGATCGCAACCGTCACCCTGCGTCCGAAGGCCGCGCCATGAACTTCGCGTCCGATAACGTGACCGGCGCCTCGCCTGAGATCATCGCCGCGATCGCAGCCGCCAATCAGGGGGCCGCGATGCCCTATGGCGCGGACGAGATCACCCGCCGGCTGGAGCGGCGCTTCGCCGAGGTGTTCGAGCACGAGGTCGCGGTCTTTCCGGTGGCGACCGGCACGGCGGCGAATACGCTCGCGCTCGCCTGCCTGACGCCGGTCTATGGCGCGATCTACTGCCATGAGGAAGCGCATATCGCGACCGACGAATGCGGCGCGCCGGAATTCTTCACCGGCGGCGCCAAGCTCGTCGTCTGCCCGGGCGAGCACGGCAAGCTCACGCCCGCGATACTGGCAGCGCGAATCGCCGGCGCCGGCGTTGTCCACAACATTCAGCCGGCGGCGATCAGCATCACCCAAGAGACAGAGGCGGGGACCGTCTATCGCCCGGCCGAGATCGCGGCGCTGAGCGCGCTCGCGCGCCAACGCGGGCTGGCGCTGCATATGGACGGCGCGCGTTTCGCCAATGCTGTCGCTGGTCTCGGCTGTGCGCCGGCCGATATCACCTGGCGCGCCGGCATCGACGCGCTCTCTTTCGGCGCCACCAAGAACGGCGCGCTCGCGGCTGAGGCCGTGCTGTTCTTCGATCCTAAACGCGCGGAGAGTTTTGGTTACCGGCGGAAGCGCGCCGGGCATCTGCTCTCGAAGCAGCGCTTCGTCGCGGCGCAGCTCGAGGCCTATCTCGCGGACGATCTCTGGCTGCGCAACGCGCGTCATGCCAACGCGATGGCGACGCGGCTCGGCAGCGGGCTCGCCGCGCTGCCGGGCGCGAGGCTGCTGCATCCGGTCGACGGCAATGAAGTGTTCGTCGAGCTCAGCGAGAAAGCGATCGAGCGCCTCGCTGCGGCTGGCTTCGGCTTCTATCGCTGGGGCGAGACACCGGTAATCCGTCTCGTCACCGCTTTCGACACCGCACCGGCGTCGGTCGAGCGCTTCCTCCACGTCGCCGCCGAGGCGCTCGACGGCGTGACGAAGCGCTGAGCGGCTCGCCAGCGTGTCGCGCGGAACACAGTCAGCCCCTCCGCGCCAAAAAAATTGGGCCCCCTTTGAATTTTTTCTTGCATCACAGAGTGATGCGATTATTTATCGACCTCGCAGACGCACTCGCACGTGCCTATGGCCCATCGTGGTTATGCAACGACGTAACGCGTCCTTTTTGGCAGAGCCGGTCATCGTGGGCCGGTCCCGAGAGGGAGCTCGATATGGTTGCTATCCTACGCAGGGCCGCAACGCCCTGCCTTGTCATTGACGGGGTTGCTTGCGGTTTCGCTGGCCTCGGTCTCCTAAGTCCAAACAGTAAAAATTAACCAATCTCCGGTAGGAAGGGCGCCTTCAGCCCGGCTTGCCGGAAATTCCATCTGCGCCGCTTGCCTGCGGGGGGAAACCCAAGGCATGCGCCGCTCCTCGTCACATCGAGACACAGGACACAAGCGGGTATGAACAACAAAAAGGTGGCGAAATTTCTGGCCGAGCGTCAGCCGGAAACGCCCTACCTGATCGTTGACCTCGACGTCATCGGTCAGGCCTACAAGACCCTCCGACGATATATGCCGCTGGCGAAAATCTTCTACGCCGTGAAGGCCAATCCGGCGCCGGAAGTGGTGGGGCTTTTGCGCGACCTCGATTCCAGTTTCGACGTCGCCAGCCGCAACGAGATCGACCTCTGCATGGAGCGCGGCGTGACGGCCGAGCGCATCTCGTTTGGCAACACGATCAAGAAAGAGCGCGATATCGCCTACGCCTACGAGCGCGGCGTGCGGCTCTATGCCTTCGACAGCGTTTGCGAGCTCGAGAAGCTGGCGCGCTCGGCTCCGGGCAGCCGCGTCTTCTGCCGCATCCTGGTGGAATCGACCGGCGCGGAATGGCCCCTGTCGCGTAAATTCGGTTGCTCGCCCGAGATGGCGGTCGACCTGCTGCGCCAGGCCAAGACGCTTGGTCTCGATCCGTTTGGCGTGTCCTTCCACGTCGGATCGCAGCAGACGAAGGTCGACCAATGGGACAGCGCCATCGAGCGCGTCGCCAAGATGTTCTGGGCGCTGGCCGAGACCGACGTGAACCTGCGTATGGTCAATGTCGGCGGCGGCTTCCCGGCGAAGTACCGGGGCGACGTTCCGGGCGTGGCGCAATACGCCAACGCCGTCATGGGCGCGATCACCCGGCATTTCGGCAATGATCTACCCGAGATCATCATCGAGCCCGGCCGCTCCCTGGTCGGTGACTCCGGTGTGATCCACAGCGAGGTCGTGCTGATCTCGCGCAAGGCGGCGAACGACGAGAAGCGCTGGGTCTACCTCGACGTCGGCAAGTTCAATGGCCTGGCCGAGACCATGGACGAGGCGATCCGCTACCGGATCAAAACGCCCTATGAAGGCACGGGCGTCGCGACCGGCCCGGTGGTGCTTGCCGGCCCGACCTGCGATAGCGCGGACATTCTCTACGAGAAGAGCCGCTACCGCATGCCGCTCGACCTCAAGGTCGGCGACCGGATCGAAATCCTCTCGACCGGCGCCTATACATCGAGCTACGCCTCGGTGAACTTCAACGGCTTCACGCCGATCAAAACCTACTGCATCTGACCCGCCGCGAAGCGGCGGAACAAAGGGCTCCTCGCCGAGATCTCGGCGAGGAGCTTTTGCTTTATGGCGGTGGCGAAGGAGCTGAAATCCTTCACCTGCAGCAGGAAGGCGCCTTCGCCGCCGATCACCTCATTGTTGTAATAGGTGTCGAGCCAGGGCTCGCTGGCGAGGATGGCGAGGCCGTTGATGGTGATGCCCTCGGCGTTGAGGGCGTCGCGGATGTCGTCGGGCCGCGGCCCGACATTGGCCATGCCATCGCCCGAGATATCGATCACCCGCCGGGCTGGCTCGTCTGGCACGTTCTCGAAAGCCGCGCCCGAGGCGAGCAGGGCATCGCCGATCGCGGTCAGGCCGTTGGAGCTGCGCTTGCCGGCGCGGATTTTGGCGGCGAAGGCTTTGCCGCTCGCGGCGTCGGTCACCTTGGTCCAGTCGGCGATGAGCGCCTGTTTGTCGCGGTCCGACCATTCGAGCATCAGAACATCGATCCCGCCAACGCTCTGGACGGTGTCGATCACCTCGGCATTCTCGAAAGCGCGCGCGATGCCTTCGTGCTGAAGCTCGTACTCGCCGGCATCGACGCTCTCGGAGACGTCGACGGCGAGCACCAGCGCCATCGCGACTTTCGCGGCCGCGGCCGGGGGCATGGCCGCGAGCAGCACGCCGAGAGCGACGAACGCCGCGCAGGCGAGGCACCTCGTCTTATCGGCGAGCGCGGGTTGGCTTGTCTTGCCGCGGCGGGAAAGCATCGGTATGAATCTAGAGGTTTTGACGCGGGCCTCAACAGAGGGATGAATGATCGCCAAATCACCGCTGCACCTTGCCGCCGCTGCCGCCGCTCTGGTTGGCGGGTTCGCGGTTGCGCATGAGGGACGGGCGGCGACATCGGGTACGCCACCCAATTGCTCGGCGATCGCCTTTCGCCCGATCCTCGCGCGGACCGGCGATGGCGAGCAGGATGCCGGCCTCTACAAGTCGCGCTATGGCCGCATCGAGGTGAAGGCGACCGTCAAAGACGGCACCACGCAGAATTATTTCGTGGAGATCAACGGCCAGGCGCT
Organism: Allostellaceae bacterium; assembly: GCA_035552195.1. GTDB lineage: Bacteria > Pseudomonadota > Alphaproteobacteria > ATCC43930 > CGMCC-115725 > CAIKMD01. Next base: position 30,099 of record DASZLU010000042.1, read on the forward strand.
GCACTCGGCCAGGGATCTGCCGAGCTCCATCGGCCTCTGCGCCAAGGCGAAGCGTCTACCGGTGCCTGGGACGCCCGATCCGGCCTGTGTCGGCGATCAGCTCCAAGTGCTCAACGTGCACGCCGGCGACGACCGGTATGTGCTGCTTTACGCCCACCGTGCCGGCGCTTGGCATTTCTGCAGCGCCGGCATTTCCTGATACGGGCCAATACCGAAATCGGCGGTTTGCTCTAGCGGGCTTTGGCCTAGCGGGCGCTCGCCGAGAGGCGAGCGGCTCCCTTCGGCTGCATGCTCGTGATCGCCGCGTGATAGATCGTCGGCGAATCGAGCAGGCGGGTCGCCACCAGCTCGTCGAGGCTGCTCTTCTCGCGCTCGGCCGGGCAGAGGGAGCGAAGGCGCTGCCAGCCCTGATCGTCGAGGGTGGGCCGCGACCGCAGCAGCGAGGGCTGGATCGGGGTGGCGCTCGCCGGCAACAGGCGAACCGCGTTGGCCTGATTATCGGCCTGCTGCGAGGTGCAGACGGTCGGGACCACGCCATGTGTGTTCAACTGATAGCCGCCGGCGGTGACGATCTGCGCCCAGGTAACGGTGAGCTCGCCGTCATTCGAGGTGCGGACCACGGTTTGGACCGTGCCTTTGCCGTAGGACGAAGTGCCGATCACGACAGCGCGCCCTGAATCCTGCAACGCCGAGGCGACGATCTCCGAGGCTGAAGCCGAGCCGCCATTGACCAGAACCGCCATCGGTTCGGTCTCGACGACGCGGTTGCCGGTCGCGATGAAATGCTGCATCGCGCCAGGATTCCGGCCGATGGTGTGCAGCACGTCGCCGTCCTTGACGAAGAGGCTCACGACATCGACCGACTGGTCGAGCAGGCCGCCGGGATTATCGCGCAGGTCGAGGACGATGCCGTGGAGATTATCGCCCATCTCGCGATGCGCCTGCTTCAAGAGCTCGCCCAAACGCTCGCCGGTCTGCTGGTTGAAGAGAGTGATCTTCAGCCAGGCGATGTCGCCTTTTTCTTGCAGGCTGACGGTGTCGGGCACGATCCGCGCCCGTTGCACCGCGATCTTCAGCGGCTCGGCAACGCCCTGCCGCGCGATCGCGATCTGCACCAGCGTCTTTGCGGCGCCGCGCAGATGCTTGCGGATGTCATCCGGCGTCAGTTGGTCGACCGGTATCCCGTCGAGCGCGACGATGCGGTCGCCGGCAACCAGACCGGCCGTTGCCGCCGGCGTGTCCGGCATGACGCCGGCGATGCGAACATCGTTCTCGTGGATGTCGAGCGTGACGCCGATGCCGCCGAAACCGTCGCGGGTCGCACGATGCTCGCGCGCGACCGAGGGCGGGACATAGCGGGAGTAAGGATCGAGCTGGGCGAGCGTGCCGTCGATCACCAGCTCTTCGATCTTGTCGAGCGACGTCGCCCCGACGATCGGCGACATGTCGCGCGCATCGTCGATGATCTTGCTTGTCAGTACGCTCCAATCAACCAGCTTGGCCGGGCCGGGCGCGTCGTATTGGCGGGTTTTGCCATCGACGTTCAGTGTCACGGTGCTGGGCGTATGCTCGATCGAGACTTGCGGATCGATCGACTTCAGTCGCTCAAGGCCGGTGAGGGCGAGCTGCTGCGGCTGCACTTCCTGTATGTGAAATTCGAGGATGTTCTCGTTCGTCTCGGTGAACAGCCGCCGCTCGTCTGATTGAGAAGCGGTCGGCTCATCCGCCGGCGTACCGGCACAAGCGGCGAGGGTGAGAACGGTGAGCGCCGTGGCGCAGCGGCGCAACCAAGCGCCCCCAAGACCAGTCAGCAATGTGCTTTGCGGCGCGGTTATCTTCATCATAGCGGGGGCAATACCATCCCATTGAAGCCACAAAAGCGCCTCAATGTTGCCGGGCAACGACCCGCGGTGCAAGGAAATAAAGTGTTAGTAATGTTACCGACGGCGCTTCGCGCGCGGCACTAAGCGTTTGCTCTGTTGCGGCAAATCGTCCGAAACAAGGTTAAAGCGCAGACTGCCGGTGACAATATTCGCTTCTGCGAGCTGAACGGTGACAGCTTCGCCCAAGCTGAAGCTTCGCCCAAATCGGCGTCCGACCAAGCGGTGCAGCTTCTCGTCGTGATCGTAGTAATCCGACGGCAGCGAGCGGATTGGGATCAAGCCGTCGGCACCGGTCTCGTTCAACGTGACGAACAGCCCAGCTCGCGTCACGCCATTAATGCGAGCGGAAAACTCCGCGCCGACGCGGTCGGAAAGATAGGCCGAGATATAGCGGTCGCTCGCGTTGCGCTCGGCAGCAGCGGCGCGACGCTCGGTCATCGAGACATGTTCGCCGACGGAGAAGAGATCTTTCTCCGAGACGCTTGCTCCCGCCTCGCCGAGTTTGAGCCCATCGATCAGCGCGCGGTGCACGGCGAGGTCGGCGTAGCGTCGGATCGGCGAAGTGAAATGCGCGTAATGGCGCAGCGCCAGGCCGAAATGTCCGATGTTCGTCGGGCTGTAGATAGCTTGGGCTTGCGAGCGCAGAATGAGTTGCGGCACCAGCGTCGCGTAAGGCGTAGCCGCGATCTTGTGCAGGATGTCGTTGAAGTGCCGCGGCCGGATCACCTGGCCTTTGGCGAGCTTTACGCCGGGAATACCGATCTCGGCGAGGAATTCGCTGAGCGCGGCGATCTTCGCCGGATCGGGCGCGTCGTGTACACGATAGAGACAGGGCTTGTGCAAGCGATCCAGCGTTTCGGCCGCGGCGATATTCGCGGCGACCATGAATTCTTCGATGAGGCGATGGCTGTCGAGCCGCTCGCGCGGCTCGATGCGCATGACTTTGCCGCTGTCGTCGAGCTGGATGCGGCGCTCGGGTAGATCGAGATCGAGTGCGCCGCGTTGCCGCCACGCGCGATTGAGCGCGGCATAGGCCCCATAGAGCGGGCGCAGCACGGGCTCGACCAAAGGCGCTGTGTGATCGCTGGGTTTCGCATCGATCGCCCGTTGGACTTCTTCGTACGTGAGGCGCGCCGCCGAACGCATCAGCCCGCGCACGAAGCGGTGACGATGAAGATGACCGTTATCATCGAACCAGAGATGCACCGCCATGCAGGCGCGATCGACGTTCGGCTTCAGCGAACACAGCTCGTTCGAGAGCGCTTCCGGCAGCATCGGCACGACGCGATCGGGGAAGTAAACCGAATTGCCGCGCTTCTCGGCTTCGCGGTCGAGCGCATCGTTCGGGCGAACGTAAAAGGCGACATCGGCGATGGCGACGATGGCGTGCCAACCGTCTTTGGTCTCGGGATCGCGCTCGGCGAAAACGGCGTCGTCGAAATCGCGCGCATCGGCGCCGTCGATGGTGACGAGTGGGATCATGCGCAGATCGTCGCGCTCGCCCAGCGTGACGGGCTTGGCGGCTTCGGCGAGGCTCACCGCTTCGAGCGGGAAGTCGGTTGGAATGTCGTAGCTGTGGATCGCGATCAGACTGAAGGCGCGCGGATTGCTGCTGTCCCCGACGCGCTCGATCACGCGCGCCTCGGATGTGCCGAAACGGCTGCTCGGTTTCAGCGTGGCGAGCACGATCTCGCCGTCGCGTGCGTCCTTGCTGTCGTCGCGGGCGACGCGGAATTCGCGCCGCTCTTTGCGGTTGGTCGGCTCGATGCGGCCGCCGTTGCCGGTCAGGCGGTAGACGCCGACAATGCGATCGGGGCTCGTGTCGAGCGCGCGGATGATGCGCGCTTCCCAGCCGGCTTCGCCGCGATTGAAGCGGACGAGGGCGCGATCGCCGACACCGAGCGCTGGTGCGCCCGGCTCGGGAACGATGGTCACTTTTTCTTTATAGGGATGATTGCCGACGACAGGTCGGCCATGAAGCTCGCCATCGATATCGATCGTCTCGATCTCGATGACGCCGATCTCGGGTAGGCCGCGCGGGCCGTCGCGGCGGCGCTCACCCTTCCGGGGGTGAGGCCGTTCAGCCCGCTGCTTGCTTCTTTTTGGCGGCTTTGCCTTTGGGTTTCGGGGCGGTTTTCTTGCCATTCGTTGTCTTTGGTGCGACCGCGTCTTTCGCGGCGGCTTTCTGTTTCGGGGCTTTGGCGTCGGCCGGCGTCGCGTCGTCTTGCGCTTTTTTTGCTTTCTTGAGCGCTTTCGCTTTCGGCGCGGCGGCCTTCTTCTTGCCCTTGGGTTGCGGACGGGCTGCGAGGAGGGCGATGGCTTGCTCGACCGTCAATTCTTCGGGTTGGACATCGCGGATCGTCGCGTTGACGCCGCCATGCGCGACATAGGGACCGTAGCGGCCGCTGAAGATATTGATCGGCTCGCCATCGCTCGGATGCAGGCCCAGGGATTTGATCGGCGTCGGCATGCCGCGGCGTTGCTGCTTCGGCTCGGCGAGCAGGCTGACCGCGCGGTTGAGGCCGATCGTCAGGATGTCGTCGTCCTTCGGCAGCGAGCGGAATTCCTTGCCGTGTTTCAGGTAGGGACCGAACCGGCCGATGGCGGCAGTGATGATCTCACCGCCTTCGGGATGCGGGCCGAGCTCGCGCGGCAAGGCGAGCAAGCGCAGCGCTTTGTCGAGATCGACATCGCCGACCGGGATGGTTTTGGGGATCGAGGCGCGCTTCGGCTTCTCGTCGGGATTGCCTTCGCCGCGCTGAACGTAGAAGCCGTAGGGCCCCTTCTTCAGCGTGATCGGCACTTTGGTTTCCGGATCGACGCCGAGCTCGCGCGGGCTCGAGCTTTCCGCACCATCGCCGTCGATGCCCAGCGGCCGGGTGAATTTGCACTCCGGATAATTCGAGCAGCCGATGAAGGCGCCGAAACGTCCGAGCTTCAGGCCCAACCGGCCCGCGCCGCACACCGGGCACACCCGCGGGTCCTTGCCACCTTCGACGGGGGCGGGGAAGAAATGCTCGCCGAGCGTCTCGTCGAGCGAGTTGATGACATCGCTGATCTTGAGATCTTTGGTGCCGCCGATCGCGGTCGAGAAATCGCGCCAGAAATCTTCCAGCACCTTCTTCCACGCGATACGGCCGCCCGATATGTCGTCGAGCTGGTTCTCGAGATCGGCGGTGAAATCATATTGGACGTAACGCTCGAAGAACTGCGCCAGGAAAGCCGTGACGAGACGGCCGCGGTCCTCGGGGATGAAACGCTTCTTGTCGATCCGCACGTAGTTGCGGTCCTGCAGCACCTGGATGATCGAGGCGTAGGTCGACGGCCGGCCGATGCCGAGCTCTTCGAGTTTCTTGACGAGGCTCGCTTCGCTATAGCGCGGCGGCGGCTGGGTGAAATGCTGCTCTGGCTTGATCTCGCCGCGATCGAGCGCGTCGCGCTCCTTGAGCGGCGGCAGGCGCCGGTTCTCTTCGTCTTCCTCGGCGTCGTCGACATCCTCGCTGTAGAGGGTGAGATAACCATTGAAAGCGATGGTCGAGCCCGTGGCGCGCAGCATGACGTCGCCGGCGGGCGAGGTGATGTCGACGCCGACCTGATCGATCAGCGCGGTTGCCATCTGGCTCGCGACCGCGCGCTTCCAGATCAGCTCGTAGAGCCGGCGCTGCTCGTCATCGAGATGGCGCACCACGTCTTTCGCCTGGCGATGCATGTCGGTCGGGCGGATCGCCTCATGAGCTTCCTGCGCGTTCTTCGCCTGTGTGCGGTAGATGCGCGGCTCGTCGGGGCGATAGTCGCGACCGTATTCCTGCTCGATCATGCTGCGCACGGAAGCGATCGCTTCATTCGAGAGCGCCACACCGTCGGTTCGCATATAGGTGATGAGACCGACCGTATCGCCGTCGATATCGACGCCTTCATAGAGGCGCTGCGCGATGCGCATCGTGCGCGACGCGGTCATGCCGAGCTTGCGCGACGCTTCCTGCTGCAGGGTCGAGGTCGTGAAGGGCGGCGGCGGATTGCGCCGCACCTGCTTGCGCTCGATCTCGCGAACCGCGAAGCCGGTTTGGCGCGCGATCTTTTCGGCGGCCTCGCGCGCCGTTTTCTCGTCGCCAAGATCGAAACGATCGAGCCGTTTGCCGTCGAGATGGGTCAGGCGCGCGGTGAAGCGCTCGCCCGACGGCGTCGCGAAGTCGACTTCGATCGACCAATATTCGCGCGGCTTGAAGATCTCGATCTCGGCCTCGCGCTCGCAGATGAGACGCAGCGCGACCGATTGCACGCGGCCGGCCGAGCGGCTGCCCGGCAGCTTGCGCCAGAGCACCGGCGAGAGCGTGAAGCCGACGAGATAATCGAGGGCACGGCGCGCGAGATATGCGTCGACGAGTTCGTTGTCGAGTTCGCGCGGATGCTTGAACGCTTCTTGCACCGCGCTCTTGGTGACTTCGTTGAAGACGACGCGCTTGACGTCGACGCCTTTCAGTGCGTGACGCTGTTTCAAAATCTCCTGGACGTGCCACGAGATCGCTTCGCCTTCGCGATCCGGGTCGGTGGCGAGATAGAGATGTTCGGCGCCTTTGACGGCTTTAATGATGTCCTGGAGGCGCTTGTTGGCTTTGCCGTCGACTTCCCAGGAAATGGCGAAGTCGTCGTCAGGCTTTACCGAACCTTCCTTCGGCGGCAAATCGCGCACATGGCCGTACGAGGCCAGAACGGTGTAGCCCTTGCCCAAATATTTGTTGATGGTTTTCGCCTTAGCCGGCGACTCAACGACGACGACGTCCATTCTCGCTAACTTTCTGAGGAATATTCTCGCCCGATCGATTCCGGATCAGATGGCCATTCATTGGCTTAAAGCAAGGATACCTGGTTTCCTGGATGTCGTCCGATGCGTCCCGCCAACTCTAGTTCAAGGAGAATTGTCACCACCAGCGCAGGCGACAAATGGCATTGCCGCACCAATTCGTCAACCGCTACCGGCGTGGGCGAGAGCAATTCGACGAGTCGCGCGCGGCTTTGGGCCAATTCGCTGTCGCCGGGAACGACGCTTTCCGAAGGCGTATAAGCCTCGCGTTTACGTTCGCTTAACGTTACGCCGAGCCGTGGCTGCAACTCGCGCATGATATCCTCGATCGTCTCGCAGAGGATCGCGCCGTTGCGGATCAGGTCGTTCGCGCCGCGGCAGCGTGGATCGAGCGGCGAGCCCGGCACCGCGAAGACGTCGCGGCCCTGTTCGAGCGCGAAACGCGCGGTGATGAGCGAGCCCGAGCGCAGCGCCGCTTCGACGACGAGCACGCCGAGCGAGCAGCCCGAGATGATGCGATTGCGGCGCGGGAAGTGGCGCGCTTGCGGCTCGGTGCCGACGGGCATTTCGGCGACGAGAACGCCGCGTTCGGCAATCTGCTCATGCAGCAAGCGGTTCTCTTCGGGATAGACTTGATCGATGCCGCCGGCGAGGACGGCGATCGTACCGGTCGCGAGTGAGCCTTCATGCGCGGCGGCGTCGATGCCGCGCGCGAGACCCGATGTGACGGCGATGCCGTGCTGGCCGAGCTGCAGCGCCATGTCGCGCGCGAAGCGCCGGCCGTTCGCCGAGGCATTGCGTGCGCCGACGACCGCGACGGCGTTGCGCGTCAGTATCGATGCATCGCCTTTGATCGAGATCAGCGGCGGCGCGTCATCGAGCGCCGCGAGCGCGATTGGATAATCGGGCTCGCCCCAGGCGACAAGCCGTCCGCCGGCGGCGTGCAGTTGCTGCAATTCGCGCTCGGCCGAAACGCGCGGAAAAAGCGAGAGCGGCTTTCCGCGGCCGCCGCGTCGAGCGACCTCGGGCAGAGCCGCGAGCGCCGCTTCGGCCGAGCCGAAACGCGCGAGCAATTGGTAAAACGTCACCGGCCCGACATTCTCGCTGCGGATGAGACGCAGCCAGTCGAGCCGTTCCGCGGGGTTCAGGGCGCGCGCAGAGGCGGACATGGGCGCGGAAGATGGACGCGACGAAGCCCCGGCGTCAACTTGCGCCGTTTCAGGCACTCTTTTTCCTGAGCGCGATCTTGTCTTCCTGGCCTTGGACCAGGCGCGACAAATTCGTGTGATGGCGCCAGATCACAATCAGCGCGATGAATAGGACGGCGAGCGGCGAAACGCCGGCGGGATGCATGATCCAGGCGTAAAGCGGCGCGACGATCGCGGCGGTCAGGGCGGCGAGCGAGGAATAGCGAAACACCAACGCCATCGCGATCCAGGTAACGACAGCCGCCATCGCGATCGGCCAGGAATAGGCGAGGAGAACGCCGCCGGCCGTGGCGACGCCTTTGCCGCCTTTGAAGCCGAGCCAGACCGGGAAGATGTGGCCGAGCGTTGCGCCGATTGCTGCGGCGGTCGCCGTCTCCGCGCCGAAATGCCAAGCGATCAGCACCGGCACGAAGCCTTTGACCATGTCGCAGATCAACGTCACGAGCGCGAGCTTCTTGTTGCCGGTGCGCAGCACATTGGTCGCGCCGATATTGCCCGAGCCGATGGCGCGAATGTCGCCGTGCCCAGCGAAGTGCGTCAGGATCAATCCGAAGGGGATTGAGCCGCAGAGGTATGCGAACACCGCGCAAGCGATGATCGCGGTCCAATCGCCGGCGGGCATCGTCATGCGTTACGCGGCGCTCTCGGCGCTGTGGATCACGCGACCTGCCACGACCGTACGCAATACAGCGCCTTGTACCGGGCGGCCATCAAAAGGCGAGTTGCGGCATTTCGAATGGAAAGCGTCGACCGCGATGCGCCAAGGTTTGTCGAGATCGAAAATCACGAAATCGGCTTGGAGCCCGGGCTCGAGCTTGCCGGCGGGCAAGCGCAGGATCTCCGCCGGGCGCTGCGCCAACGCGCCGAGGACGCGCAGCAGCGGCACGCTGCCGTTGTGATGAAGCTCGAGCGCGAGCGGCAGCAGCGTTTCCAAGCCGACGATGCCGCTGGCGGCAGAAGCGAAAGGCAGGCGCTTCGATTCCTGATCCTGCGGCGCGTGATCGCTGGCGATGGCGTCGATCGTCCCGTCGCGCAGACCTTCGACAACCGCGCGGCGATCGTCTTCCGAGCGCAGCGGCGGCGAGACTTTGGCAAAGGTGCGGTAATCGCCGACCGCCGTCTCGTTGAGCGCGAAATAGGGCGGCGCGGTATCGCAGGTGACCTTGAGGCCACGCTTCTTGGCGCGGCGGATCGCGTCGATCGCCTCGCCGGTCGAGACATGCGCGGCGTGGTAACGCGCGCCGGTGATCTCGACGAGGCGCAGATCGCGCTCGATCATCATCACTTCGGCCACCGGCGTGATGCCGGAGATGCCGAGCCGCGTGGCGATCTCGCCCGAGTTCATCGCGCCGCTGCTGGCGAGGCTCGGCTCCTCGGGATGCTGAATGATCAGCATGTCGAAATTCGTCGCGTAGGAAAGCGCGCGCCGCATCACGACAGCGTCGGCGATGGCGCGCAGCCCGTCGGTGAAGGCGAGGGCCCCGGCGCCGGTGAGGAGGCCCATCTCGGTCAGCTCTTTGCCGCGCATGCCTTTCGTCGCTGCCGCGTAGGTGCGGATGCGGGTCAGCCCGACATCGCGCGAGCGCCGCGCGACGAATTCGACCAGCGCCAGCTCGTCGATGACGGGATCCGTGTTGGGAAGCGCAACCATCGTGGTGACGCCGCCCGCCGCGGCGGCCTTGCCGCCGGTCGCCATCGTCTCTTGATGCTCGTCGCCAGGTTCGCGCAGCTGCACGCGCATATCGACGATACCGGGCGCCAGGCAATGGCCCCCGCAATCGACGATCTCGGCGCCGTCGCGTTTGAGATTGCTGCCGACCGCGACGATCTTGCCGTCATCGGCCAGCACCTCGCCTTTGCCGTCGCGATTGCTTGCCGGATCGAGGAGGCGGGCGTTGGTGAAAAGCGTGCTCATCGTGCCCGCCTTTTCATCGTGTCGGCGACACGTTGCGCGGTTCCTGGCTCAGCGCCTCGAGCACCGCCATGCGCACGGCGACGCCCATTTCGACCTGTTGGCGCACGAGACTGCGATCGATATCGTCGGCCACCTCGGTATCGATCTCGACGCCGCGATTCATCGGGCCGGGATGCATGATCAGCGCATCGGGCTTGGCGAGCGCGAGCTTCTCGTAATCGAGGCCGAAGAAGTGAAAATATTCCCTGAGGCTCGGCACGAAGCTGCCCTGCATGCGCTCCAACTGCAGGCGCAGCATCATGACGATGTCGACGTCTTTGAGCCCTTCGCGCATATCGGTGAACACTTCGACGCCGAGCCGGTCGACGGCAGCGGGCAACAAGGTGCGCGGCGCCACGACACGGACGCGCGCTCCCATCGTGTTGAGCAGTTGAATGTTGGAGCGCGCGACACGGCTATGCGCGACGTCGCCGCAGATCGCGACCAGCAAGCCTTCGAGCCGACCTTTGCGCAGGCGGATGGTCAGCGCGTCGAGCAAGGCCTGGGTCGGATGCTCGTGCATGCCGTCGCCGGCGTTGATCACCGCACAATCGACCTTTTCTGCCAGCAACTGGACCGCGCCGGATTCGGAATGGCGCACCACCAGCACGTCAGGATGCATCGCGTTGAGCGTCATCGCCGTGTCGATGAGGGTTTCTCCTTTCCGCACCGAGCTCCACTCGACCGACATGTTGATGACGTCGCCGCCGAGGCGCTTGCCGGCGAGCTCGAACGACGTGCGCGTGCGGGTCGAGTTCTCGAAGAAAAGGTTGATGATCGTGCGGCCGCGCAGCAGCGACTGCTTCTTATCGGCTTGGCGATTTTGCTCGATATAGCTCTCGGCGCGATCGATAAGCTGCGTGATGTCGTCGGGCGAAAGTCCCTCGATCCCCAGCAGATGGCGGTGTGGGAAGGAGAACGGCGCGGACGCGTTTGTCATTAAAGTCGAAACTATAAAGAGAGCCGCTCGGCCCGGCAAGCCGAGCGGTTCGTGACGGGATCGTTGGGTTGGGGATAAGTCCTAGTTGTGATCGTAAGCGCGCTCGCCATGTGTCGCGAGGTCGAGTCCGTCACTCTCTTCCTCGGGGCTGACTCGGGTGCCGCAGATCGCGCCGACAATCTTGACCAAAGCGAAGGTCCAGCCCGCCGACCACACGATGCCGGTGAGCACGCCCAGCAACTGCGCGACGAATTGGCGCGACAGGTCCATGCCTTCCGCATAGCCGACGCCGCCCAGCGCCGGCAGGGCGAACACCGCGACGAGCAGCGAGCCCGTCATGCCGCCGACGCCGTGCACCGCGAAGACATCGAGCGAGTCGTCGATGCGCAGCCGCAGTTTGATGAAATTGGTGCAGAAGAAGCAGATCGCGCCGCCGCAGATGCCAATGAGCATCGCACCCGCCGGGCCGACAAAGCCCGAGGCCGGCGTGATCGTCGCAAGACCAGCAACGCAGCCGGTGACAAGACCGATCGAGGTCGGCTTGCCGACGCGCAGCCATTCGATCGCCATCCAGGTCAGCGCCGCTGCTGCCGCCGCGAAATGCGTTGCGAGGATTGCCGAAGCCGCCGACGCGTTGGCGGCGAGGGCGCTGCCGCCATTGAAGCCGAACCAGCCGACCCACAGCATGCCGGCGCCGGCCATGGTCATACCGGGGCTATGTGGGGGGTTGAGACGATGCGGAAAGCCCGTGCGCGCGCCGATCATCATCGCGGCAACCAGTGCGGAGACGCCGGCCGTCGTATGAACGACGATGCCGCCGGCGAAATCGATGGTGCCTTCCGTCGCCAGCCAGCCGCCGCCCCACACCCAATGCGTGACCGGCAGGTAGACGACGATCAGCCACAGCGCCGAGAACAGCGCGACGAAGCTGAAGCGCACACGCTCGACGAAGGCGCCGATGATGAGACCCGGCGTGATGATCGCGAAGGTCATCTGGAAGAGGACGAAGGCGGCCTCGGGCAGGCCGCTCGTCATTGTCCGGGTTGCGAGACCGGGGAGGAAAGCATCGGCGAGAGAGCCGATCCAGGCATTGCCCTTGTCGAAGGCGAGGCTGTAGCCGAAAGCCGCCCAGATCACCGAGACGATGCAGGTGATGGCAAAGCAATGCATCAGCACCGAGAGGAAATTTCGCGCCCTGACCAGTCCGCCATAGAACAGCGCCAGGCCGGGCAGGGTCATGAACAGCACCAGCGCCGAGGCCATCAACACCCAGGCGGTGCTGCCGGTATCGATGGTTGCCGCGTCGGCGGCATGCGCGATCGTGAAATTGGTCGACAAACCCAGAACCATCGCCGCGGCCATAGCGTACCGCGCGATGCCAGCCCCTGCTGCTCGCATTCGATCCCTCTCCAGAGCGCCTGCGCCTCGAAATTGGGCGCTCGGCGGCGGCATACTGCATTTTGCTCAACGCGTGATCAACGGGTCGCTGAGAGGTGCCTATTTTTTAATCAGAAACCGGCCGTCGACTGTGCCTCAGATGATCGAGTAGTCCTTGAAGGATGTAGGCAGCGGCCGCTTTGTCGATGAGCTCCGCCCGGCGGCGGCGGGAGAGATCGCCCTCGATCATGCTGCGCTCGACCGCCGCGGTTGAAAGCCGCTCGTCCCAGAAGACGACCGGTAGCTCGGTATGGGCCATCAGGTTCTTCGCGAACTGGCGCACGCCCTGCGTCCGCGGGCTGTCGCTGCCATCGAGCGCCAGCGGCAGGCCGATGACGATGCCGCCGATGCGGTGCTTGGCGATCTCGTCGAGCATGCGTTTGAGGTCGTCGCGAAAGCGGGTGCGGCGAATCGTGTCGAGCGGCGTTGCGATGATATGCGTCGTGTCGGATAGCGCCATGCCGATCGTCTTGGTGCCGACATCGAGCCCCAACAGCCGCGCCCCCGCGGGCAGCAGCGGCTTCAGTTCGGCAGGGGTGCAGAGCGGCATGGGATTGTTCGGACGCGGCTGATGTTGCTATTTTGGCAACACAGGAGACATCTACAGCATGGCATTGGACAAGGCCACCGTGGCGCGGATCGCCGCCCTGGCGCGAATTCGGGTGACCGAAGAAGAGAAGACGCGGCTCGCCGGCGAGCTGTCGCAGATCCTTACCTGGATCGAGCAGCTCGACGAAGTCGATACGGCCGGTGTCGAAGCGATGACGAGCGTCGCGCATCAAAAGCTGCCGCTGCGCGAAGACAAAGTCACCGACGGCGGCATCCGCGACAAGCTGCTCGCCAACACGCCGTCGAACAATCCGGCGGCGACGGCGCGTGGCTTCTTCGCGGTGCCGAAGGTGGTCGAGTGACGACGCTCACCGAGCTCGGCCTCGCCGAAGCGCGCGACGGGCTCGTTGCCAAGAAATTCTCGGCGCGCGAGTTGGCCGATGCGCATGTGAAAGCCGTCGAGGCATCGCGGCCGCTCAATGCCTATGTCGTCGAGACGCCGGAGAAGGCGCGGGCGATGGCGGACGAGAGCGATCGGCGGATTGCGCGCGGCGAAGCACTGCCGCTCGAGGGCCTGCCGCTGGCGATCAAGGATTTGTTCTGCACCGACGGTGTGCAAACGACGGCCGGCTCGAAAATGCTGCAAGGCTTCAAGCCGCCCTATGAATCGACCGTCACCGCCAATCTCTGGCGCGACGGCGCTGTGATGCTCGGCAAAGTGAATATGGACGAGTTCGCGATGGGCTCGTCGAATGGCACCTGTTACTACGGTTGTGTCGAGAACCCGTGGCGGCGGCGGGGCGATAATCGGCCGTTGGTGCCGGGCGGTTCGTCCGGCGGCTCGGCAGCAGCGGTCGCGGCGCGTGCGGCGCTGGCGGCGACCGGCACCGATACCGGCGGCTCGATCCGCCAGCCGGCGGCGTTCTGCGGCATCGTCGGGTTGAAGCCCACCTATGGCCGCTGCTCGCGTTGGGGCATCGTCGCATTCGCGTCCTCGCTCGACCAAGCCGGGCCGATGACGCGCAGCGTGCGCGACGCGGCGCTGATGCTGAAATCGATGGCGGGGTTCGACCCGAAGGATTCGACCTCGGCCAATCTGCCGGTGCCGGATTTCGAGAAAGCGCTGACCGGTGACATTCGCGGCATGAAGATCGGCATTCCGCGCGAATATCGCATCGACGGCATGCCGGCCGAGATCGAAGCGCTGTGGCAGCGCGGCATCGATTGGCTGAAAGCCGCGGGCGCGATAACGGTCGAGGTCAGCCTCAAGCTCACCAAATACGCGCTGCCGGTCTATTACATCATCGCGCCGGCGGAAGCCTCGTCGAATCTCGCGCGCTATGACGGCGTGCGTTTCGGCAATCGCGTCAACGGCGACTCGCTCGACGACATGTACGAAGCGACACGCGCCGAAGGCTTCGGTCCGGAAGTGCGCCGGCGCATCCTCATCGGCACCTACGTGCTCTCGGCCGGGTATTACGACGCGTATTACTTGAAGGCGCAAAAAGTGCGCGCGCTGATCGCCAAGGATTTCGACGACGCGTTTACGCAGTGCGACGCGTTGCTGACGCCGACAGCGCCCTCGGCTGCGTTCGGTATCGGCGACAAGAGCGACGATCCGATTTCAATGTATTTGAACGATGTGTTCACGGTGACGGTCAATCTCGCCGGCTTGCCCGGAATTTCGGTGCCGGCGGGTCTGTCGACCGACGGTCTGCCGCTCGGCTTGCAGGTGATCGGCAAGGCTTTCGACGAGGAGACCGTGCTGCGCGTCGGCGGCGTGATCGAGCAAGCGGCGCAATTCACTGCCAAGCCGCAGTTCATCGCAGGAGCTTCGTGATGAGCCTGATCAAAGGCCAAACCGGCGAGTGGGAAGTGGTCATCGGCATCGAGACTCACGCGCAAGTGGTGTCGAACGCGAAGCTCTTCTCGGGCGCGGCGACCAAGTTCGGGGCCGAGCCGAATACGCAAGTCTCGCTCGTCGACGCGGCATTCCCTGGCATGCTGCCGGTGATCAACAAACATTGCGTCGAGCAGGCGGTGAAGACGGGGCTCGGCCTCGCGGCCGAGATCAATCTCGTCTCGGTCTTCGATCGGAAGAATTATTTCTATGCCGATCTGCCTGCCGGCTATCAGATCTCGCAATACACGCGGCCGGTCGTCGGCAAAGGCACGCTTACCATCGATATGGCGGACGGCTCGACGCGCGATGTCGGCATCACGCGGCTTCATCTCGAGCAAGACGCCGGCAAGAGCCTGCATGATCAGCACGCGACCCAGACCTATGTCGATCTCAACCGGGCAGGGGTCGCGCTGATGGAGATTGTTTCCGAGCCCGATCTGCGCAGCGCCGAGGAAGCCGGCGCCTATGTGAAGAAGCTGCGCTCGATCCTGCGCTATCTCGGCACCTGCGACGGCAACATGGAAGAAGGCTCGTTGCGCTGCGACTGCAACGTCTCCGTGCGCAAGCCCGGCGCGCCGTACGGCACGCGTTGCGAGATCAAGAACGTGAACTCGATCCGTTTTGTCATGCAGGCGATCGAATACGAGGCGCGACGCCAGATCGAAGTGATCGAAGAAGGCGGCACGATCAAGCAGGAGACGCGGCTTTTCGATGCGGGACGCGGCGTGACGCGTCCGATGCGATCGAAAGAGGAGGCGCACGACTACCGCTATTTCCCCGATCCCGATCTGCTGCCGCTGGAACTCGATTCCGCTTGGGTCGAGACGCTGAAGCAAGGCTTGCCCGAGTTGCCCGATGCGAAGAAGGCGCGCTTCATCGCTGACTACAAGCTCTCCGCTTATGAAGCGGGTGTGCTTGCCGACGAGCAGGCGAACGCGACGTATTACGAAGCTGTCGCCAAAGGCCGCGATGCGAAGCTCGCCGCCAATTGGGTGATGGGCGATCTCTTCGGCGCGCTCAACAAGCTCGGCGTCGATATCGAAAGCTCGCCGGTGAAGGCGGGCGATCTCGGCGCGTTGCTCGATCTCATCTCCGACAACACGATCTCAGGCCGCATCGCCAAGGATGTGTTCGCCGAGATGCTCGCCACCGGCCGACAGGCGGCCACGATCGTCGAAGCCAAAGGCCTGCGCCAGGTCACCGATACCGGCGCGATCGAAGCGGCGGTCGATGCGGTCCTCGCCAAAGAGCCGGACAAGATCGCGGAATATCGCTCCGGCAAAGACAAGCTCCTCGGCTTCTTCGTCGGCCAGGTGATGAAGGCGACGCAAGGCAAGGCCAACCCGGGCCTGGTGAATGAGCTGCTGAAGCAGAAGCTGAGCGGCTGAGCCTTACGCCCGTCCGTACGTATCGTCGTAGCGGACGATATCGTCTTCGCCGAGGTAAGAGCCGGACTGCACCTCGATGAGATGCAGCGGGATCTTGCCGGGGTTCTCGAGACGGTGGCGCGTGCCCATGGGAATGAAGGTCGATTCATTCTCGTGGAGCGTCATTTCCTCGTTGCCCTTGGTCACCTTGGCGGTGCCGGTGACGACGACCCAATGCTCGGCGCGATGATGATGCATCTGCAGCGAGAGGATGCCGCCCGGTTTCACCATGATGTGCTTCACCTGCACACGCTCGCCATGGTGGATCGAGCGATACGTGCCCCACGGGCGATGCACCAGCGGATGGGAGACGAGCTCGCTGCGCTTGCCGCGCTCCAGCCGAGCGACGATCTGCTTGATGTCCTGCGCGCGATCGCGGCGCGAGACCATGACCGCGTCTGCGGTCGCGACGACGACGAGATCCTCGACGCCGAGCACGGCGAGCAAGCCCGACTCCGCGCGGAGATAGGAATTCTTCGTATCTTCGACGAGCACGTCGCCGGCGGTGACGTTGCCGGCGTGGTCCCGGTTGCCGACCATCCATAGCGCGTCCCAGGTGCCGACATCGCTCCAGCCCATCTCGACCGGCACGACGGCGGCGTGGCTCGTATGCTCCATCACCGCGTAATCGATCGAATTGCTCGGCGCCTGCGCGAAGGCATCGCGGTCGAGGCGCAGGAAATCAAGATCGCGTTTCGCTTTGTTGAGGGCGTCGCGACAAGCGGTGATCATGGCCGGCTGCAGCCGCTCGAGTTCGGATAGCAGCAGTTTCACCGGGAAAAGGAAGATGCCGCTGTTCCACGAGTAGGCTTGATCGGCGATATAGGTCTCGGCGCGGGCGCGGTCCGGCTTCTCGACGAAAGCCGCGACCTGGAAAGCGCCCTCGGTGCCGGCGAGCGGCTGGCCGCGCTTGATGTAGCCGTAGCCGGTCTCGGGGCGGCTCGCTGTGATGCCGAAGGTGACGAGCTTGCCGGTCCTGGCTGCGTCGGCGGCGCGCGCGACGGCGGCTTTGAAAGCGGGCGCGTCGGTGATCGCGTGATCCGACGGCATCACCAGCATCAGCGCGTCGGGCGCGGTGGCCGCGAGGCTCAAAGCGGCGATGCAGCAGGCGGGCGCGGTGTTGCGGCCGAGCGGCTCGAGAATGATCGCGGCGGGCGCCACACCCGCGAGACGCAATTGCTCGGCAACGATGAAGCGATGATCGTCGTTAGAGATGATCAGCGGCGCCGCGAACTGCTTGGCGTCGGAGACGCGCAAGCCCGCTTCCTGCAGAAGCGTGTTCTCGGTCAGCAGGGGAAGGAGCTGTTTCGGATATTGCGCTCGCGACATCGGCCAGAGGCGCGTGCCCGAGCCGCCCGAGAGGATCACCGGATGGATCGCCGGTTGGCCCTGCGGCGGCATTAAATTTCTCCTTGCGGGACAGTCATGGGCGGACGGCATAGTAGCGCGATCGCAGAACGCGGAGGACAAGAATGATCGAGCTCTACACGTGGGGAACGCCGAACGGCAAGAAAGCGTCGGTCATGCTCGAAGAGGTGGGGCTGCCGTACAACGTTCATCCGATTCGCATTATGGAAGGCGATCAGTTCAAGCCCGATTACCTCAAGATCAATCCCAACGGGAAAATCCCTTCGATCGTCGACACGGACGGGCCGGGCGGCAAGCCGATCAACATCTTCGAATCGGGCGCTATCCTCATTTATCTCGCTGAGAAGACTGGCAAGCTCCTGTCGCGCGATCCCGTGCTGCGGATCGAGGCGATCGAATGGCTGATGTTCCAGATGGGCGGCGTCGGACCGATGTTCGGGCAGGCGCATCATTTCCTGCGCCAGGCCAAAGACAACACCTACGGCGCCGAGCGCTATTCCAAGGAGACGCGGCGGCTCTACGGTGTGATGAACGCGCGCCTGGGCGATGTGCCCTATCTCGCGACCGAATACTCGATCGCCGATGTCGCGACCTACCCGTGGGTGTCGCGCTACGAATGGCATCAGGTGGATCTGGCGGAATTTCCGAACGTGAAGCGCTGGTACGATGCGATCAGCGCGCGTCCGGCGGTGCAACGCGGAATGAAGGTGCCGTCCTAGGCCTCGCAGAGGAGGCGCGGGGAGCGGCGCCTTAGGCGGCGGTACGCGGGCGGCCAGGGCGGCGGATCGGACGCGCGAAGGCGCCGACAACCTCGGGCTCGCGATCGAGCGATCGCAGTTCGGAGCGGCAACGCTCCAGGACTTGCATATCGCGCGCGTCTTCACGATCCGAGATATCCATATAGCTGAGCTTGATCTCGACGAGATCGAGCAGCATTTCGATCGAACGCTTGGACAAATTCATCGTCCCCCTCCGTCTTTCTAGGCCGGATGATCGGTTCCTCATGCTTAAGATTTTCTGAACAAACGCGCCTTTTTTAGGCCCGGGCGGCGGAGAGTCCGTGGCCTTGGTTTGACTAATTGGGGTCCGGCCAGTAAATCACTTCCCGCATGCGCCGTGTCGAATCCACTCATCGGTGGAGGGGTGGCCGAGTGGCTGAAGGCGGCGGTTTGCTAAACCGTTATAGGGATCAAACCCTATCGCAGGTTCGAATCCTGTCCCCTCCGCCAACTTCTACGAATTCAGAGACTTAGTTGCCATTCCTCGCACGAGCGATCGAGTGGCAATTAACGCTGGCCGGGGGCTGCCACGGGAATGTCGCCGGCGGTGTGCCGAAACTGTTCTGCCGATCGAGGGAGCGGCGAGGTGGAGATCGTTTATGTCGGTTCGACTGTCATGGCCACTCTCGGTTTCTACCGGCTGCGTTGTTCTCGCCCCTTTATTTATGGCGCCTGCGAGGTCGCCGTCGCGCTGGCAATCATCGTTCTGACCTTCGATCCACACATTCGCGCCGCAGCGCCGGCCGCCATCCCGCCTACGACCCTAAGTGTTGTCCTTTCGGAAAGCGTGGGTGTTTTGACGGGAATCTATGTTTTCGTGCGCGGCATGGACAATATGCGGCGTGACTTGCCGTATCGCTGGCGCAGCCGGTGGGCCAGCTGGTTCCCAGTCGACGACGCTTGATGATGTGCGGCGAAAAGATCGGGCACACGTCGATTGTGGCGCTCGGCTTGGCGTTTCCGATGGTCATATCTGGTCGATGCGCGGCGTTTTGCGCTCGAAATCGCCGTGCGATAATGGTTGGGCGGGTGGAGGAGAACTGCCGCTTCGGGAGGGGTTTGATGCGCCGGATGATCGCTGCTGCCGCTGTCTTATTTCTCGCTCAGATGGGGACCGCTTCCGCCGCCGGCGCGTTCGACGGCAATTGGTCGGGCGAAGTCGTCGGGAATGGCCCGTCGAGAGCCTGCATCGGCGCCGTCACCGGCACGGTGGCGAATAATGTCCTGCACGGGACGATGACGATCGGCAAATTTGCGCCGTCCGCGGTTGGTGGCACGATCGCGCCCGATGGCGCGTATACAAGCCCGGGCGGCCGCATCACCGGAAAGTTCGAAGGCAATTCCTTCACCGGCAGCTTTTCGGTGCCGAACGGCTACTGCAACCCGTACAAAATGACGATGAAGCGATCCGGATAAAAGATTCATCTAATTACAATGAGTTGTACGTCGATCTTCGCGCGAGTCGTCGCTCTCGCTTTGGGGCTTTTCGGCGCGGCGGCGCCGGGCTGGGCAACCGAGACCATCAGGCTCGGCACCGCCAAGCTTACCGCGACCGGTCCGATCTATATCGCCCAAGCCAAGGGTTATTTCGCCGCTGAAGACCTCGACGTCGAACTTGCCGACATCGATGTTGCGCCGGCCATCGCCGTGGCGGTGACGTCGGGCTCGCTCGACATTGGCGACTCCGCTTTCAGCGCCGCGTTCTTCAGCCTCGCGGGACAGGGCGCGCTCAAGATCATCGGCGGCCAGGCGCGCGATGTCTCCGGCTTCAAGACCTTCGCCGCCATCGTCTCGAACAAAGCCTATGACGGCGGTCTCAAAACTTTCGCGGATTTACCCGGCCGCAATCTCGGCAACACGCTGGCCGGGTCGGCATTCCAATACATTTTCAGCTTGATCGCGACGAAACACGCAATCGATCCCAGGTCGCTGCGTTTCCTGCCGCCGCTGCAATCCATGCCGAACGTCTACACCGCGGTGATGGGCAATCAGGCGGATGCGGCCATCGTGACCGGCTTCCTGGCTGCGCCGGGGATCGGGCGCGGCGAAGTCCATCTCTTGGGCTGGACGGGCGCCGAGGTGAGCTACCAGGCGGGCGGGATCTACATCTCCGCCAAGACCGCGGAAACGCGGCGGCCGATGGTTGAGGCTTTTATGCGCGCCTACCGGAAGGGCGCGCAGGATTATCACGACGCGTTCACCGGTCCCGACGAAACGCGGCAGGACCAACCGAGTGCCGATGCGATCGCGGCGATCATCTCGCATAACACGGGCCAGCCGATCGCCGATGTGAAGCGCACCGTCTCTTACGACGATGCGCAGGCGCGGCTCGACGTGAAAGACGTGCTGCGCCAAGTCGATTGGTACAAGTCCCAGGGCATGGTGAAGCCCGACATCGATGGCCAGCGCGCTATCGATATGAGCTATGTGAAACCGCTGCCGCCGCCGTAACGGCAGCGCTCAGTTCTGGGGCAGGGGCACGACGTAGCGCTTGTCGATAATCT
This sequence comes from Allostellaceae bacterium, assembly GCA_035552195.1. Classification (GTDB taxonomy): domain Bacteria; phylum Pseudomonadota; class Alphaproteobacteria; order ATCC43930; family CGMCC-115725; genus CAIKMD01. Next base: position 50,852 of record DASZLU010000042.1, read on the forward strand.
GATTGCCGTCGACCTCGGGCTTCAGCATGCCCTGCGATTTGTACCAGGCGATCTGGCGCAGCACGTCGGCCACATTCACGCGCAGCCCGGGATCGATATAGGCGATGCCGCCGCGCACTTGCTCGGGCGATTGCTCGACCCACTTGGCGATCAAGGCGATGGTCGCCGCCGCGGTCGGCCCGTCTTTCGGCCGCTCGTCGGGGCCGGTGAAGGCGTCGTGGAAATCCTCCGCGCCGCGCCGGTAGGCGCGCAAGAAGCGCTGCAGCATGTCGCCGCGCTCGTTCGCGGTCTTGGTCGCGGCGAAGATCGCGCGGTCCTGGAAGGCCATCTCGTCGCCGACCCAGCTCAGCACTTTGATGTCGCCTTTCTCGATCAATGGGACATAGCCGGTCGCCAGGACGGTGACGGTGCCGTCGACCTGGCCGCCCATCATCGCCGAGATCACATTGGCGTTCGATTGCAGCGCGACGAGGTGGATGTGGGAAAGATCGGTGCCGTATTTCTCGGCGGTGGCGCCGAGCACGTAATGGCCGGGCGTGCCGAACTGGCCGAGGCCGAAGGTGCGGCCGGCGAGGTCGTGGAGCGAATTCAGACCTGCATCGTAAGCGCGTTTCGAAACGAAAAAGCCGATGGTGTGGAAGCCGGGACTCTCGTGACCCGTTGCACCGATGATCCGCAACGCACCCTGACCGGCGAGATTGTAGAGCCCGGCGCTGAGACCGGTGGTGCCGATATCGATATCGCCGGAAACGACAGCGACCGCCGTCGGCTGTGCCGAATCGAAGAAAACGAGCTGCGCGTCGAGTCCCTCGGCGACGAAATAGCCCTTATCGATCGCGATAAAGGCCGGACCGCCGCTCGCGGTCTTCGCGCCGCCGATTTTGATGCTCTCAGAATGTGCAAAGGAACTCACGAAGGCGAGTCCCAGCAATGTAAGGAAAATCCGGCACTGCAAATGTCGAAGTCTAAAAGGTGCTGAGTGACCAATCATCTGATAACCGACTCTTGAATACTCTTTTAGCTTTTCGGCATCACCGGCAGCACGAGATGTGATGGGTGTTGTGCATTGTGATAGATCGTGTCCGTCCCCATCTTGTCCGGGCGATAGATGTGGAAGAACAGCGCGTCGGTGACCGGCGAATCGCCATTCACCACTTCGATACGGATGCGATTGCCTTGGCGGAAGCGATAGGCGATCGGCTGAAGCGGGACCTCGAGTCTGTAGATTTTGCCCGGCGTCAGAGGCGCCGCGGCGGTGTGTTCTTCATTATGCGAGCCGCGCAGCCACCCTTTGGTGACGATGAAGGATTGAGGCTGAAGCCCCTGAGCGCGCGCTTTTGGATCTTGCGCAAATTGCTCCGAGAGCTTGATGCAGAAATCGAGCTCGGGCCGAGTCGAGGAGGCGTAGAGCACCAGTTTCGCATCGCCCGCAATCTCGACATCTTGCGGCAGCGGTTGGGTCGTGAAGGTAAGGACGCCGCGCACCGGATCGGGACCTTGTGGCCCGAGTGCGACCACACCCAGCGCCCAGCTTGGATGCGGGTAGGTGTAGCTGGAGGCGCCGCCACTCGCGGGTGTCTCTGAGGCGAGACCGCCGTCATTGATCGAGCTCACGCTCTCGGTCGGACCTTTGCCCAAGAAGAATTGCGTTGCCGTCGCGCCAGGCGGCGGCCAGGCCTCGCAGCTCTTCACCTCGCCCGTGTTGCGCACCGTGTATTGGATATCGGGCCGCGAATCGTAGCTCGACGGTTTGTCCTTCAGATAACGGTCATAGAAAGGCAGCAGCAGCTTCTCGTGGAATTCGACCTTGGAGAAATCCATCTGCGCGGTGAACGGCGTCGGCGTGCCTGAGATAAAGAGCTTCTTCGGCCCGGAGGCATTCTGATAGCCGAGGATATTGCCGGCGCAGTGCAGATCCATCTTCGCCCAAAGCCCGATCGAGAACAGCGGCACCTTGATCTTGTCGAGATTCTCGGCGGCGCAGCGTTCCTTCCACCAATCGTCGTAGAAGGGGTGCTGCGTCACATCGAAGAAGATGTCATGCGGCAGCGCGCGCGGATGATCGCCGTTGGTAGGATAAAGGTTCGGGCCGCGAACGCTGGAGTTGAACCAATAGGAGAGGAAGTTACCTTCGATCCCGCCGGGATAGCCCATGAACGCATACGGGTTGTTGAGGCCGTCATAGGCGCCGAGACAGGCGAGATGCGGCGGCGCCTGGATCCCCATGAACCACTGCGACATGCAATAGTAGCTCTCGCCGATGCCGCCGACCTTGCCGCTGCACCAGGGTTGCGTGCCGATCCACTCGATCACGTCGTAGAGGTCGGTCTGCTCTTTCTTGTCGAGGAAGCGGTAGTCGCCCTCGGAGAAGCCGGTGCCGCGCACATCGGCATGCACATAAGCATAGCCTTGCGCGACATACCATTCGATGGGCCCGGTCTCGCGCCAGAGAAACACCGGCGTCGCGGGCATGTCGTTGTTGTCGTAGCGATAGGGGCTGACCGCGAAGAGAGCGGGGAATTTGCCGCTGCCCTCGGGGCGATAGATGCGGACGGCAATTTTGACACCGTCGCGGACGGTGATTTGAACGTCTTTTTCTTGAATCACCGTCCGCTCCTGTTACTACTCGGCTGCTGCGACCTGCCCTTGACCGGCGACGGGCGTCCGCAACCGCGCCTCGTTGAGGCGGTGCACGATGAAGGCGATCACCGCGCCGACGGCGAAGGGCAGCGCCGCCCACATATAGAGCGATGAGATTGGCATGCCGACGAAGGCCGCACCGAGTAGCGGTCCAACGATCGAGCCGACGCGGCCGATGCCAAGCTGCCAGCCGGAGCCGTTGGAGCGCAGCGAGGTCGGATAGATCAGCGCGCCGACGACATTGATGCCGGTCTGAATGCCGAGAACCAGGAAGCCCGACAGGAAGGCGGCGATGATCAAGGCAGTTTGCGAACTCGTCCCAAACCACCCGACCGAACCGACGACCGGCACCGAGAGGGCGAAGAGGATGGCGATCGCCAAGAACCGTTGCCGATCGAGCCAACGGCACAGCAAGAGCGCGCCGAATGTGCCGCCGAGTTGCAATGCCGTGCCAGCATAGGCTCCGACGGCCGGCGATTGGTGGGCCGCGGTCACGAGCAGGGTCGGGGTCCAGCTCAGCAGGAAGAAGAAGCCCATCAGGTTGAGGATGAAGAGCAGCCACACCAGAGGCGTGATCAGCGCGAGGCCTTCGTTGAACAGGAGCTTTGGGTTGAAGCCAGTGTAGTTCTTCTCGTCCTCGATGACGAATTTCGCATTCGGCGGAACGACGAAATCCGGCCGAATCTGATGCACTAGTTTTACCATGTCGGCACGGTGCTTCTCATGCAGCGCCATGTATTTGATCGATTCCGGCAGGCCCAAAAAGCCGAGGAGGCCGATAAGGACCGGCACGATACCGCCGACGATGAATAGGATTTGCCAGCCATAGGTCGGCACGAGCGTTGCTGTCATGAATCCCGGGATCGCGCCGCCGACCGGTACCAGACCGACGGCGACGATCGCGATTGTCGCGCGCAACCGGCGGGGCGCCGATTCCGCGTTGATGGCGATCGCATTGGGAATGACGCCGCCGATACCAAGTCCGGCGATCAGCCGCAGCCAAAACATCTCGGTCGTGTTGGTCGACCAGGCCGCGATGAAGGTGAAGACGCCGAAGACGATGTTTGCCCAAATCAGCGCCGCCTTGCGGCCGTAGCGATCGCCGACGAAGCCGAAAATCACCGATCCGAACAGGATGCCGAAGAGGCTGGCGCTAAAGATGGGGCCGAGCTCGCTCGGCGGGAAATGCCATTCCCGAATGAGCGAGGGAGCGGCGAAGGAGATGGCGCCGATATCGTAGCCGTCGATCAGGCTGATGAAGACAGTCCAGATGATGAGCTTGATATGAAAAGCGCCGATGCCGCGCTCGTCGAGCATCTGCGAAACTGGAACGGTTTGGGCGTCGGCCATGTTTCTCCCCGTGCGTTTTTCAGGGATCGGGCGTTGATCCCCATTTGCTTAGGCCGCCGATCCTAAGCGACATGCGCCCTGATGAGAAGCCAGGCGGCGAAGCCTCGACAGGGAATTGGGTTCGTTTCGCAATTTTTATTTTCTCGCCGGCACCTCAATGTCTTACGCATTTAGCGTACACGCGGACGCGTGCGCGAATCAAGCACTTTTTGTCTCTTCGTCCACCTTCCCGCGACGGCCGGCCGGGACCCATCGTGTCGCTGGGCGAGCTACTCCGGCTCTTCCGCTCGCCAGCTTTCGGCAGTCAGTGCATCGAACGCCGCCTGATAAGCCTGGGCATCAGACGGTCGCTTCCCCGGGCTCGCCGGCCGGTAGCGCGGCTTCGCGCCGGGCCGGATAGGTATAGGCGCCGAGTGTGAGGAAGAGCAGGCAAGCGACCACCAGCGCGCCGGCGAAGATCAGGAACGCTGGCGTGTAGCTGTGGAGGTGATCGAAGGCGAGGCTGCCGCCGAGCGCGCCAACCGTATTGCCAAGGTTGAAGCAAGCGAAACTGACGCCGTAAATCTTGCCATAGGCCTTAAGGCCAAAATAGCGGCTGAGGAAGAACGCCATCAGATCGACCTCGGCGCCGATGCCGAGGCCGCAGAGCGTCGTTGCGATCATCGCGAAAGTGAGGCCGCCGGCACCGCTCGCGAGCATCAGAATGCCGACGATCGGAACGGCGAAGCAGAAGGCGGCGATGGCAGGGCCGTTGAAGCGATCCAGCGCCCAGCCGGCGATCACGCGTCCGAAGACCAACGCGATTCCCGCGAAGGCGAGCGACGAGGCGGCGGCCTGAATCGGCACACCGCGATCGCCAAGCAGCGCGACGACGTGTGCCAGCGTGCCGTTGATCGCGACGCCGCCGAGGAAGAAGCTGATCGTCAGCGCCCACCAGCGCCAATGTTTGAAAGCTTGGCGCGCCGTCATGCCGGGAAGCTGATCGGCAAGCGCGCGCTGCTTTTGCTGCGCACGGATCGCGTCGAAAGCTGGCGGTTCGCGGATGAAGAGCGCCACCGGCAGCCAGGAGAAGACGACCACCGCCGCGGCGATGCCGAGATAGGCCGAGCGCCAGCCGTAATGCGCGACGAGATATGCAGCGAATTGCGGCACGACGGCGGTACCGACGCCAATTCCGGCCAGCGCGATGCCGAGGGCCAGGCCGCGCATCCGGTCGAACCAGCGTGCGATCACGATGCTGAAAGCGAGCGGCGAGGCGGGGCCGCTGAAGAGATTGCCGCAAACGAAGAGCAGATAGATTACTGCGGCATTGGCGGTGAGCAGCGAATTCGCCGAGACGCCGAGCGCGAAGAGCAGCACCGACGGCACCATGATCATGCGCGCGCCGTAGCGATCGATCAGCCAGCCTGTCGCGGGCTGCGCGATCAACCCGACCATTGTCGAGACGAGAGACGCTGAAGAGAAAATCGAGCGATCGACGCCCAAGGCTTGGGTCGCGGGCCGCAATAGCACCGCATAAGAGAAAACGAGGATCGGGCCCGGGCCGACGATATTCCCGAAAAAGGATGCGCCGAGCACCCACCACCGATTTTTGAACATCGCGTCCCCCCGTCGCCGCGCGCTCTCTTGACGGAGCGTTCCGTATCGTTAGCTTCGCCGATCCGTTGTGCTTTTGCAACCGCGGCAGGGTTCTGGCGCGGCTTCCAGGCGCTGGCTAATCTTGTGTCAACGGAGAGCTTGGGAGGATCGGAATCATGACGCGCATCATCGACATTCACACGCATTGCTCGATCCCGGATCGCTCGGATCCGCTGGGCGTCGCGCAATTCATGCGCGGCACGCCGGTCGGCAAGAACAGCTTCAGCGATTTCCGCGGCCTGCCGGCGATTTCCTATCACGAGCTGACCGATTTCGATCTGCAGCAAGAGGTCAGCCACAAGGCGGGGATCTCCTACCGGTTGATGAGCAATCCGTTCGGCGCCGAGGTGCTGGTCGCTCTGTCGAAGAAGTCGCCGGGCGACGTGATCAAGCACAATAACGACATGATCGCCGCTGTCGTGGAGCAGAGCAAAGGCACGACCGCCGGTCTCGGCGTCGCCAATCCGCTCGATGGTAGCCTGATCAAGGATTACGAGCGCAACGTGAAGCAGGCCGGTTTCAAGGGTTTGCTGATCAATTCGAGCTGGCAGGGTAAATTCATCGACACCGAAGAGGCTTTTCCGTTCTGGGAATGGGCTGAGGACCAGCAGGTGCCGCTGTTCCTCCATCCCGTGCGCGTGCCGATCGGAGCCGAGCGGCAGATGGATCAATACAAGCTCGACGAACTCGTCGGCCGCCCGTTCGATACCGCGATGTGCCTCGCGCGCATGATCCTCTCGGGTCTCTTCGATCGTTATCCGCGCCTGAAAATCGTCGTCGCGCATATGGGCGGCGGTCTGCTGCCGGTGATGGGCCGCCTCAATTTCGGCTATCGCCTCGGCGACGAAGGCATGCCCGAGCGCGCGAAGATCAAGTGCGAGAAGCTGCCGAGCGAGTATCTCCGCGGCAATCTGCGCGTCGATATCATGGGGCTGTGGGGCCCGCATGTGCGCGAAGCGCTCGAGGTCTTCGGCGCCGATCGCGTCTTCTTCGGCACCGATTACGGCCCGGTGCCAATCGATCCGAGCGAGCACATCGCGCTCGTCGAAGAACTCGACATCTCCGCCGAAGACAAAGAGAAGATTTACTGGAAGAACGCCAACGAGTTCTTCAATTTGGGGTTCAGTGCTTAAGCATTTCCCCGGCGCTCGCGCCAGAAACCCAGCTTCTGCTGCGCGACGCGGTCGGAGTAGCTGAAGAGCACGGCGTCCTCGTCGGCTTCGAGCGAGTAGGGCACCCAGCACGGCACGGCGAAGATGTCGCGCGGCTTCCAGGCGATCGTCCGGCGCGCTTCGCCTTCGCCGACGATGAGCCGGCCGCTTCCTTCGACCGGCGAGAACACGGTGTTTTCCGTCGTCTGATAAGCCTCGGTGCGGAATCCTTTCGGCAGCAATTGCAGGAACGCGCTGATCGTCGGCATCGCGCTGCCGCCGGTCGTCGGATCGATATAGGTCAGCTTCAGTCCGGCGAACGGATCCCATTCGTTGTTCTTGCGCAATTGCTCGAGCGCCTCGCGCGAGCGGTCGTAGGGATAGGCGAAGATCGGCGATTCCGGCTTGTTCCAGCTTTCGTTGACCGGCCGCATATTGGCGCCGTAGCGGGCGAGGCTGTCGCCCGAGGGGCGCTTCAGCGGCGCGCGATCTTCGGGGTAATTGTCGAAGAACATCGCGCCGAACGTGCCAAGCATCGGAATGTCGAGCCCGTCCATCCAAAAATAGGGCCCGTCGCCGTCATGACCGTGATCGTGCCAGGTGTCGCTGGGCGTGATCACGAAGTCGCCCGGATTCATGTACGACTTCTCGCCCGACACCGCGGTCCAGCCGCCGCCTTTGCCTTCGATGACGAAGCGCAGCGCCGAAGGTGAATGCTTATGCGCCGGCGCGCATTCGCCGGGCAGCAGCATCTGCAACCCGGCGTACAGCGATTCCAGAATGCGATGCGAGCCGCCAAGGCCCGGATTCTCCAAGGTCAGCACCCGGCGATTGGCTTCATGCGCCGTGATGAGCGGACCGGCCTCGAACAGCGTTGGCCGCAGCACATTGTCGAAATCCCAAAGATGCGGAACGGATTTGACCGAATCCTTCGGCAGCGGCGGCACGAGCCGCGTCGTCCACAGCGCGGACACATCGCGCTTGGCGATCTTCTCGTAATAGGCGGCGCGTTCGGCCTGATTGTCGGCCATGACTGAACTCCCGTACCGATTTTTCGCATCCATTATAATATGGGTTGCGAAAAGGGGAGGGTGCGATGTTCTACGAGCCGGATAAAGCCAATCACGGGTTGCCGCACGACCCCTTCAAATCGATCGTGGTGCCGCGGCCGATCGGCTGGATTTCGAGCCTCGATCGCGATGGCCGCGTCAACCTCGCGCCCTTCAGCCAGTTCAACAATCTCGGCTACGACCCGCCTTACGTGATGTTTGCGGCGGCGAATTTTCCGCGCTTGCCGCGGCCAAAGGACAGCGTCACCAACGTGATCGAGACCGGCGAGTTCGTCGTCAACATGGCCACCTACGCGCTGCGCGAAGCGGTGAACATGACGAGCTCGGCGGTCGATCCCGACATCGACGAGGCAAAGCTCGCGGGCCTCGAAATGGTTCCGTCAAAGCTGGTGAAGCCGCCGCGCGTCGCGGCATCGCCGGTGCATCTCGAATGCCGCTATCACTGCACGCTGGCGCTGCCCGGCCGCAATCTCGAGCAGAGCCATTACGTCGTCATTGGGCAGGTCATCGGCGTCCATATCAAGGACGAGGTGATCACGCCGGAAGGACGGATCGACGTGCTGAAACTCCGGCCGCTCGCTCGGCTCGGCTATCACGACTACACCAGCGTCGAAAGTGTTTTCACCATGCCGCCGATCGGCCCGCATGCGGATATCCGCATGGCGGGCCTTGCCGGCAAGCCGATGAAGTGACGGCTACGGCAGCTTGCGGTGCGAGCCGTCGCAAAAGGGCTTGTTGCCCGAGGCCTTGCAGCCGCAGAGCCAGGCTTCCTCGGTCTTCGCCGCCTTGAAGGCGATGGGGCTGAGGCCGGTGCCTTTGTGCGAGCCGTCGCAGAAAGGCTGCGAGGCGCTGCGTCCGCACGCGCACCAGTAATATTCGGTGCCCTCCTCGACTTGCGTGCCGTAGGGCGCTTTTTGTGCGGGAATTGGATCGGCCATCATTTCCTCCCTAAAATCGAGCCCTTGGAATTGAGCTTGGGCAAAAATAGCCCCACCTCATTTTATACGCTAGGCTTATGCCCACGACCGTTTCGTGAAGGAGACCGGCAATGAAAGTCAATGAAAAGAAGATCAAGTCCCATACGCGGCCGCAGGGCATGCCGTTCAACATCACGAAGCTCGGTCATATCGTGCTGAACGTCACCGATGTCGAGCGCTCGACCAAATTCTATACCGAGGTGATGGGGTTCAAGGTCTCGGACGTCTACACGGACGAGATCGCGCCCGGCGGCATGGTCTTCTTCCGCTACAACGCCGATCACCACGGCATTGCCGTGGTCGGCTCGATGCCTGGTGAATCGCCCGCGATCGAGCTCAACCATCTCGCTTTCGAGGTCGCGACCCTTGATGAGGTGTTCATCGCGCGCGAGCATCTGAAGAAGTGCAACGTGAAGATCGATTTCGAAGGCCGCCGGCGCGCCGGCGCGCAGATCGCGGTCGAATTCCGCGATCCCGACGGTCATCGGCTCGAGATCTATTGGGGCCTCGATCAGATCGGCGGCGATGGGTATGTGCGGCCGCCCGAGGAATGGGTCTGGGCGCATAGCCTCGAGGAAGCAGTCGACAAGCCGGTCAAAGGTCAGGACACGACGCTCCACAATCCTTCCGTTTACGAGAAACTCGCGCCCGAAGAGCGCGCGCGCCGCCGCGCCCATTCGATCGCGACCCAGCGCGTGAAGCTGGGCGGCGAGCACTAACGCCAAAAGCACGGCAGTCCGCGGGTCAAGAAAAGGGCCGCTCCGAAGAGCGGCCCTTCCTTGCTCGACCCCGGGATCAAGCGGTTATTCGATGATGCTCAGATCGCTCGAACCCGCCGGTGGCTGCGCAAGCTGTTCCTGCGTCGTGCTTTGGTTGGAGCCTCGGTTCTGCATGATGCCCTCATAGGTCTCGATGCCGTAACCGCTGCTTTGCAATTGCTGCTGGTTGAGTTGCGATGTCACCTGATTCTCGCGTTGATCCTGCGCCGGATCGCTGCGGCTCGCGGCCTGCGCCGCGACGGTGGTCGCCGCCGAAAGGGCGATGATCGCTGCATAGGTCGCGAATTTGTTCGTCATCGGATTTATCTCCTTTGCTGCAGGCGCGATTGCTCGCACCGGGCATTGAGAGAACCCGAAATTCGCGCCGCGGTTCCGCGGCCAAGCCGACGCTTGGCCGCGGGTTGCCACCGTTAGGCGAAGGAGCCTTTCAGCGCCTCGGGCCGGAACGGCGCGCGGCGGATACGAACGCCGGTCGCATCGAAGATCGCATTGGCGATTGCGCCTGCCACCGGCCGCGATGACGGCTCGCCGGCGCCGGTCGGCGGAATCTCCGGATGATCGAGCAGCACGATGTCGATCTTCTCCGGCGCCTCGGTGATGTCGAGGATCGGATAGGTCTGCCAATCGACGCTCGTCACCTTTTGCTTGTCGAAGCCGACCTCTTCCCACAGGCTGCGGCTCGTCGCTTGCACGATATTGCCCTCGATCACGTTGTGCAGCAGCGCCGGATTGACGATGCAGCCGCAATCATGCGCGACGGCGAAGCGCTTGACGCGGACCTTGCCGGTGCGGCGGTCGACTTCGACCTCCGCCGCGACGACCACGATCGTGTTGAGGCGTCTCGTGTAGGCGATGCCGCGACCGGTTACGACATCGGCCTTGGTGTCGCCGGTGGGACCGGCGACGCGCGGCTGCCAGCCGAATTTCTCGGCCGCCGCTTTGACCGCCGCCGCGTCGCGTCCGCTCAAATGCTTCAAGCGGAATTCGACCGGATCGGTCTTGGCCGCGAGCGCCAACTCGTCGATGAAGCTCTCGCTGGCGAAATGGATCTGCGGTCCGACCGGATCGCGCAGATGCGAGGTGCGCAGCGGCGAGACGCGATCGAGCGGCGGCGCGATCGTCTCCCAAGCCAGCAGCTTGTTCGGCACGTCGTAGGATTCATCCGGCGTGCCGAAGGAATCGAGCGGCTTCAGCGGCACGCCCCATTGCTGGCCGATCAAGCTGTAAGCCGGATTAGATTCATTGCTGTCGAGATCGAGGCGCGAGAAGCCTTTGCTCTCGAATTGCAGGGCCACGATCTTGCCCGAGGCGTCGAGACCGGCCTTGGCATGATGAACCGAGGCCGGGCCTTTCGTGTCCCAGGTGATGCCTTCGGGCCGCATGCCTTGGATGCGCACCGGCTTGCCGGTGGCCTGCGCCAGGAACGCCGCTTCGAGCACGGCGTCGCCGGCATCGTTGCGGCCGTAAGAGCCGGGGCCGGTCAGCCAGATCGCGTGAACTTTCTCCGGCGGCATTTGCAGCAACGCGGCGACACCGTCGCGCGCATAGTGTGGCTTCTGCGACCCGGTCCAGATCGTCATCACGCCGTCTTTCATTGACGCGACCGCGGCGGCCGAGCCCATGCTGGCATGCGATTGGAACGGCCATTCGTAATCGGCCTCGACGACTTTCGCGGCGCTAGCGATGGCCTGATCGAACGCGCCGGTGTTCTTCTCGACCGTGCGTTTCCGCACCGGCGCTTTACGAATGTAATCGTAAAGTTGTGCCGGGTCGGGGAAGGCAGGGGCGGGCTGCGACCACGTGACTTTCAGCTGTTGCGCCGCGCGCACGGCGTTCCATTCCTTCGGCGCGACGACGGCGATGTAGCCGCCTTTCTGAACGACCTTCGCGCCGGGGATGTTCTTGATCGAGCTTTCATCGACCGAATTCGCGACCGCGCCCGCCACCGGCGGACGGATCACGCGGGCATGAAGCATGCCGGGCAAACGGATGTCGGTGACATAGGTCGCCGGTTGAGCGAACACCTTCGGTTTGACGTCGCGGCGCGGCGGCGTCTTGCCGACGACTTTATAGTCTTTCGGATTCTTGACCGGCGCGCCGCCATCGACATCGAGATCGTTGCCGATCTTGCCGTTCCATTTCATCGACACGTTGAAGAATTTGCCGCCAACGAGCTGGCTGTACGTTACCTTCTTGGTCGGCGCATCGGCGACCGCGATCACCCCGTCGCTGACGGTAAGCTTGTCGACCGGTGTCTTCAGCTTGTCGGACGCCATCTGCAGCAAGGTCTGGCGCGCTTGGGCGGCGGCGTGGCGCATCGGCTTGCCGCCCCAGGTAATGCCGAAGCTGCCGCTGGCGCCGCCTTGGTTGATGGTGGTCGCGCTGTCGCCCATGACGACCGCGACCTTGTAAGCCGGCAGGTCGAGCTCTTCGGCGACGATTTGTGCAATGCCGACATCGGTGCCCTGGCCGCCGTCGATCTTGCCGAAGAAGGCGGTGGCCGAGCCGTCCTTATGGATGGCGAGATAGGAATCGAGCTGCGTCGGATCGAGCGGCTTGGGCCCCTTCGTCGCGGCGGTTGCCGCGGCGGCGATCGATGCCGGGGCGGTGAAGCTGATGACCAGGGCGCCGCCGCCTTTGAGGATGCCGCGGCGGGTGAGGTCGGTGCGGAGCATATCGATATTCTTCATGGCCGCCTCCCTCACGCCATCGACGCCGCGCGTTTCACCGCGCGGATGATCGCCATGTGGGTGCCGCATCGACACTTGAGACCGCTGAGCCCTTTGCGTATTTGCTCGTCGTTGGGATGCGGATTTTCTTTGAGCAGCGCGGCGGCAGTCATGATCCAGCCGTTGATACAGTAGCCGCATTGCGGCACCTGTTCCTCGACATAAGCGGCTTGCAAGGGATGCGGATGTTCCGGCGTGCCGAGACCGGCAAGGGTGGTCACCTTGGCGTCTTTCACCGCGGAGAGCGGCGTGACGCAAGAGCGCGTCGCCTGCCCATTCACATGCACGGTACAGGCGCCGCATTGCGCGAGGCCGCAGCCGAAATGCGGATTGGACATGCCGAGCTCGTCGCGCAGCGCGTAAAGCAGCGGCATATTCGGATCGTCGACAGATAGCGTGTGTGGCTTTCCGTCCACGACGAAGTGGATTTGCGTCGTCATCGCGGTCACTCCCTTTCGATCTGGCCTATTCGACTTGGTATGCTTTGGGTGACAGACTATTCCTCCCCACAATGACTAACAAGGCAGGGAGAGACTCTATGAAGCCAGCCGGGATGCGTCTTTTCTGGGGACTGATTGTTTTGCTCGCGGCGGCGTTACCGTGTGCCGCGGCCGAACACATCAAGATCGGCGTCGTCCGCTCGAACGGCGGCATTCCTTCGATTATCGCCAAGGAAAAAGGCTACTTCGCGGCGCAGGGCGTCGAGGCCGATTTGGTCTTTTTCGATTCGGCGCAGCCGATCTCGGTCGCCGTCGCCTCGGGCGATTGCGATTTTGGCTCAACCGGCATCACCGCCGCTTTCTATAACCTCGCGGCCCAAGGCGCGCTGAAGATCATTGCGGCCGGCACCTGGGACAAGCGCGGTTTTCAGAGTGTCGGCATGATCGTCTCGAACCAGGCTTATGCGGCCGGGCTCCATGCCTTCCAGAATCTCGGCGGGCGTTCCGTCGGCATCACGCAGCGCGGCTCGCCGCTCGAGCTTTTCGTCGTCGAGACGGCGCAGGTTTTCCACATCGATCCCGCCACGATCAAATTCCAGGCGCTGCAATCCAACGGCGTTGTCGCTTCGGCGGTCGCCGGCAATCAAGTCGACGCAGCCGTCCAAACAGCGGCGCCCGCTTATGCCCTCGTCGAGAAAGGCGATGCCAAGATCCTCGGCTGGTTCTCCGACGTGCTGTCGGGGCGCCAGGGCGAGGCGATCTTCACCTCGACCAGAGTGGCGAACGAGCGGCCGCAGGCGGTGCGGGGCTTCCTTGCCGGGATGCGCAAAGCGATGGTCTATTGGGACACGGCGTTCGTCGACGCGAAGGGCGATCGCCAGGATGGGCCGAATTCGGGCGAAGCCATCGCCCTCGTCGCCAAGGAGCTTAATCAGCCTGAGAGCGTTGTTCGGGCAGGGATACCTTATTACGACCCGCAGGCGCGTATCTCGATAAAGGACATGGCAGCATCGCTGGCCTGGTATAAATCGCAGAACATGGTGAAATCGAATGTCGAGCTCGCACCGATGGTCGATAAACGCTACGCGATAGAAGTACCGGAGAAGTGATGGCGCAAGAATACAGCACGGAAGACGTCGAGTATTTGCGCCGCGACGACAAGCCATTGCTCGCGCGGCTCTATCGCCCGCAAGGCGCGGGGCCACATCCAGCATTGGTCGAGGTGCATGGTGGGGCGTGGACGACGAACGACCGCCTGGCGAATTTCGTCATCCACGAGGCGCTGGCGCGCGCCGGCATCTTCGTCATGGCGATCGATTTCCGCATGCCGCCCGAGGCGCCGTATCCGGCCTCGATCGTCGATATCAATTATGCGATCCGCTGGCTGAAGCTGCGCGCCAAGGAATACAGCGTGGGGCCCAACCACATTGGCGGCCTCGGCACCTCGAGCGGCGGGCATCAGATCATGCTGTCGACCTTGCGGCCGCGCGACGCGACGTACAGCGCGACCCGTCTGCCGGGCGGCGAGATATTCGATGCCAGCCTTGCCTATATCGTGCTGTGCTGGCCGATCACCGATCCGTTGGCGCGCTACCGCATGGTGACCGGGAACGGCACTACGCGGCTTGCCGACGCGCATCGCGCTTATTGGCCGAATGAAGCGGCGATGGCCGATGCCAATCCGCAGCTTATCCTGGAGCGCGGTGAGGCGACGTCGCTGCCGCCCGCGCTCGAGCTGCAAGGCACGAACGACGACAACGTGGTGCCCGACATGGCGGATCGCTTTGCCGCGGCTTATCGCAAGGCGGGCGGCGCGATCGAGCTGGTAAAGTTCCCGGGAGCGCCGCACGCCTTCACCGCGCGCGAGCCCGACAGCGAGCATGCGATGAAGGCGCTCGAACTCATCACCGGTTTCGTCCGACGACAGGGCTCATAGGGTCCGGCTTCCTGAGCTTCGTTGGCCATGCTACACCTTGGCATAGCACCAACGCCGGGGAGGGCAGGGCCATGGCCAAGATTCGCCATATCGCGCTCGCGACCAATGATCCGATCAAGACCGCCGAGTTTTATAAGCAGGCCTTCGAGTTCAAGGAGGTTGGCCGGACCGGCGACCCGAACGATCCGGGCGGCATCGCTTGGGGAATCTACCTCAGCGACGGCACGCTCAATCTCGCGGTGCTGAAATTCAAGAATGTCGATCAGCTCGGCAAAGGTCTCGACTATGTCGGGATCCATCATTTCGGCGTGCTGATCGACGATCTCGATGGTTACATCAAGAAGCTCGAGGAGATGGGCGCGCCGTGCTTCATGCGCCCCGATCCGAGCATGGGCGGCGTCTTCTTCGAGACGAAGTTTCGCGGACCCGACGGTGTTGTCTTCGATTGCTCGGAACATCCCTGGGCCGGCGCGGCGCCCGAGGACAAAGCCGAGGTCGAAACCAAGGAATTCGCGCCGGCGAAATGAGACGAGCGCGGCGCCGCTGCAACGATAAGCTTTTGGGAGGTTGGGTGAGATGAGTGCCGACGGAAAATTGAGCAACGAGCCGCAGGGCATCGAGCGGCCGCTGCCTTCGGAAGGGCGGAGCTTGTGGGGAAGCGATGTCGCCGGCGATATGCTGCGCGCCCTCGACATTCCATATGTGGCGCTCAATCCCGGTGCGTCTTATCGCGGTCTCCACGACAGCATCGTCAACCGGCTCGGCAACGAGAAGCCGCAAATGCTGCTCTGCCTCCACGAAGAGGCGGCGGTTGCCGTCGCGCATGGCTGGGCGAAAGTCACCGGCAAGCCGATGGGCGCGATCGTCCATAGCAATGTCGGCCTGCTGCACAGCTCGATGGCCGTGTTCAATGCGTGGATGGATCGCGCGCCCTTGCTGCTATTCGGCGCCACCGGCCCGGTCGATGCGACGAAGCGTCGGCCGTGGATCGACTGGATTCATACGACCAAGGACCAGGCGGCGCTGATCCGCAACTTCATCAAATGGGACGACCAACCCGGCTCGGTCGCCGCGATTCCGGAGGCGATGCTGCGCGCCAAGCAGATATCGACGACGGCGCCGTGCGGCCCGACCTACATTTGCTTCGACGCAGCGCTGCAGGAGTTGAAGCTCGATTCGATGCCCGCGATGCCGGATGCATCGCGCTTCCCGTCGCCGGCGCCGGTCGCGCCGCCGCCGGATCAGGTCGAGGCGCTGGCGAAGCAATTGCATGCGGCGCACCGGCCGTTGATCCTGATGGGCCGCTTCTCGCGCAGCGAGGAGGGTTGGAAAGAACGCGTCGCGCTCGCCGAGGCGCTCGGCGCCATTGTGCTCACCGAAATGCGCAACGCCGCGACCTTCCCGACCGATCACCCGCTCGCCGGCGCACCGCCGCTAGGCCAAGTCTCGCAGACGGCGAACGAGCTGATGCGCCAGTCCGACTTGATCCTGTCGCTCGATTGGGTCGATCTCGGCGGCGCGGTGATGACCGCTGCCGGCAAGGCCGGCAAGCTCGACGCCAAGATCGTGCGCGTCTCGGTCGACCAATATTCGCATCACGGTTTCGGCATGGAATATCACGTCCTGCCGCCGGCCGATCTCTATCTCACCGCGGAATCCGATGCGACCGTTACCGCGCTGCTCGCCGCCGTGAAGAAGCTCGGCGCGCGCAAGGCGCCCGCCTGGCCGGATCGCAAGCCGGCGACCGTGCCGACGATCCCGGCGCCGGACGCTTCGGGCACGATCTACGTGCCGCACATCGCGCAGACGCTCCAAAAACTTGTCGGTAGCCGCAAGACCAGCCTGCTGCGGCACTCGCTTTCCTGGCATGGTCACTTCTGGCCGATGCGCGAGCCGCTCGATAGCCTCGGCACCGATGGCGGTGGCGGCGTCGGCTCGGGCCCGGGGACGTCGGTCGGGATGGCGCTGGCGCTCAAGGGCAGCGGCCGCTTGCCGATCGCCGTGCTCGGCGACGGTGACTTCCTGATGGGCAATCAGGCGATCTGGACGGGCGTGCACTACCGCGTGCCGTTGCTGGTCATCGTTTGCAACAACCGTTCGTTCTATAACGACGAGCTGCATCAAGAGCGGGTCGCGAAAGAGCGCGAGCGTACCGTCGCAAACAAGTGGATCGGGCAACATATCGGCGATCCCGATATCGATCTCGCGACCATCGCGCGCGGCCAGGGCGCGGTGGGTGTCGGTCCCGTCCATAAGCACGGCGATCTCGAGGCTGCATTGAAAGAGGCGATCGCCGCGGTCGATGACGGCAAGGTGGCGGTCGTCGATGTGCGCGTCGCCGGCGGCTATGACGCGGGCGCTTCGGCGAACGTCCCGCGCGGCCAGAAGGACTGACGGCCGGCTCCGATGATGCGCGCGGCGGTGCCGCAAGTACCGAGCGAGGCAAGCGGTAAGATCCGCTCGCCCGTGCTTACCATTGAAGCACTTACCAAGCGTTTTACCGGGCTCACGGCGATCGAGAGCGTTTCTTTCGCCGTGCGGAAAGGCGAGTTCGTTGCGGTGATCGGTCCGTCGGGCTGCGGCAAGTCGACACTCTTCAATATCATCGGCGGCCTGATCAACGAATATTCCGGTCGCGTGCTCGTCGATGGCGAGCCGATCGCCGGCGCGCATCGCGCGATCGGAATGGTGTTCCAGGAGGAGTCGACCTTTCCCTGGCGCACCACCCTCGACAACATCGCGTTTCCGCTTGAGGTCGCGGGTGTCAAGAAAGCCGAGCGCGAGGCCCGGGCGCGCGAGCTTGTGAAGCTCGTCGGGCTCGAAGGCTTCGAAGCGCGTTATCCGGCCGAGCTTTCGGGCGGTATGCGCCAGCGCACGGCACTCGCGCGCACGCTCGCGTTCCAGCCGAAGATCTTGCTGATGGATGAGCCTTTCGCCGCGCTCGACGAGCAGACGCGGCTCTTGCTCGGCGACAAGCTGCTTCAGATCCAGCAAGAGCTGCAGCAGACCACACTGCTCATCACGCATAACATCGCCGAAGCCGTGCAACTCGCCGATCGCGTCGTCGTCATGACGTTCCGGCCGGGACGGGTGAAGCGCATTTTCGAGATCGATCTGCCGCGGCCGCGGGATTCCGCTATCGTCAGCTCGGCAGCCTTCGGGCAATACGTGGCGCAGATCTGGAATGATCTGCGCGAGGAAGCCAGCAAAGGCTTGAGCGCGAGCGAGGCGTCGCTTGCCCGTCGCTCGGGCGATAACGAGGGAGGGAAGAATGCGTAGATATTTGGCCCTATCGGCCGTGTTGATGCTCGCAGCGGCGATCCCGGTGCGCGCCGCGGACACGTTGAAAATCGCGATCCCGCAGAAGGGTGCATGGGATACATCTTTCAGCGTCTACGGCGATCGACAGGGTTTCTTCAAGGAGCAGAATATCGATCTCGACATCACCTACACCGAAGGCGGCGCGACGACCGAGACCGCTGTGGTCTCGGGCAGCGTCGATGTCGCCGTCGCAACCGGCACGCTGGGTATTATCTCGGCTTACGTGAAGGGTGCGCCCGTGCGCATCATCTCGGCGGAATCGACCGGCTCCGCCGACCTCTATTGGTATGCGAAGGCGGGTGGCGGGATCAAAAGCCTGAAAGATCTGAAGGGTGGCAAAACCATCGGTTTCTCGGCGCCGGGCTCGTCGAGCAACCTTTCGCTGCTGACCTTGCTCAAGGAGCAGGATGTCGATGCCAAGCCGGTTCCGTCCGGGGGCATGCCGCCGACCTTCACACAGGTGATGTCGGGTCAGCTCGATGCCGGCTGGGCGGCGGCGCCGTTCGGCGTGCTCGATCTCGATCAAGGCAAGATCGTCAAGCTCGCGAGCGCCAATGATTCGAAAGACGTCGCCAACGAGACGATCCGCGTCAACGTCGCCAATCTCAACACGTTGCAGCAGCACCGCGATCTGATCGTGCGCTTCATGAAGGCTTATGTGAAATCCTATCAATGGGCCTACGACAATCCCAAGGCGATCGACTATCTCGCCGAGGATAACAACCTGCCGCACGATGCGGCGGAGAAGACTGTGAAGGGCTTTCTCACCAAGGCTGCAAACGATCCCTACCGCTTCAGCGGCATCCAGCGCGTGCTCGATGAAGCGCTTGCCGCCAAGCGCATTCCGAAAGCGATGAAAGAGGACGAGGTGAAAGGCGTCTTCGATATCGTCTGGAAGCCGGGTCAGTAAAACGGCCGTGAACCGGGCGCTGCCGGTCCTGACGGGCCTCGCGACGATTGCCGTGCTGCTGGGTCTCTGGCAGTTGGCGGTCGCGCTCGGCTTCGTCAGCCCGCTGGTGGCGCCGGCGCCGAGCGATATCGCGGCGAGCTTTCCGCAACTCGTCACGGATGAGGGGCTGATCCAGCGCTTCCTGCAGACGTTTGCCGAAGCGTTGATCTCGGCCGGGCTGGCGGTGATCGTCGGCACCGCGATCGGCTGGTGGCTATACGCGAAACGTTGGGCGGGGCTTGCCTTCGAGAGTTGGGTCTCGAGCTTCGCCGCGGCGCCGTTGGTGCTGCTCTATCCGCTGTTCCTCGTGTTCTTCGGCCGGCACATCGGTACGATTATCATGATGAGCTTCCTCACCGCGCTGCCGTCGATCGTGTTGAAGACGAAAGAGGGGCTCGATGCGATCCGCGTCGTGCTGATCAATGTCGGGCGCAGCTTTGGTCTGACCCCGACGCAGCTTTTCTGGAAGATTATGCTGCCGGCTGCCGTACCGACATTCTGTACCGGCGTCCGCCTCGGATTGGTCTATGCGCTGATCAGCGTCGTCGGCATCGAGTTCCTGATCAATTTCGGCGGCCTTGGCGAGTTGATCGACGATCTCGCGCAGCGCTGGGAGATTCCCATGATGTATGGCACGATCAGCTTTGTGGTGCTGGCCAGCATCTGCTTCTTCTTTCTGACGGAAAGGCTCGAGCGGTGGCTGAAGCGCGTCTAGGGGCCTCGATCGCGCCGCGCCGCTGGTCGCCGGTGTTGCCGCTGCGCCTCGCGACGCTGCTCGCACTCTGGGTGATCTGGGAAGTTGTCGCGCGCTCCGGGATCGTCTTCGAGGGCGTCGTGCCAAGCTCGTTCGCGATCGTCGCGGCGGTCGTCGATCTGGTGACGAGTTCGGCCTTCTATTGGAATCTCGAGCAGACGCTGATCGAGGTAGCGGTGTCGCTGTTGCTTGGCGGTTGCAGCGGCATTGCCGTCGGCCTCGCGCTGGGTGCAAACCGCTTCGCCGGCAGGGCGTTCGAGCCTTACATGCATTATCTGGCGCCGACGCCGAAGATCGTGTTCCTGCCTATCCTGCTGGTGTTGTTCGGTGTCGGGCCCGGCTCGAAGATCGCGATGGGCACGCTGTCGGTTTTCTTTCCGATGGTACTGTCGGTGGCGAGCGGCGTGCGTCAGATCGATCCGGTGCTGCTGCGCGTTGGACAGAGCTTCCACCTTTCGCTGCTACAGACGGTGCGGAAGATTTATCTCCCGGCGCTGGTACCGCCGATCGCGACCGGGCTAAAGCTCGGCACAGGCGTTGCGATTATCGGTTGTCTTCTGGCCGAGATTAAAATGTCCAATCGCGGCCTCGGCTTCCTGATCATGCAGTATTACGCGCAGTTCCGCATACCTTATATGTACGCGGCGCTTCTCATTGCCTTCGCGATCGCCGCCGGCGGCAATGCCCTGATTGCGCGTTTTCTCCGTCTTCCCGGGAAAAAATAGCCGCCGCATATGCGTGAGTTGGGCTCCGCTAGGCGGTGCGCGCGCGAACAGCTAAAGTGCTTTCCAGCCAATAAGGGAGGGTCACTTGGCCAACGAATATCGTCTTTTGAGCTATCGCGATGCGTCCGGCGTCGCCCGTGCTGGCGTCCTGTTCAACGATCGCGTCCTGCCGGCGACGCCGCTTCTGGAAGGCGCGCCCGGTATCGATACGTCCTCGGTGTTCGGCCTGCTGCAAAGCTGGGGCGAGGTGCATCCGCGCATCGCGGCGGCGCTGGGTCGCGTGAAGCCGGGCGATGGCCGGCCGCTGGCCGAGGTCGCGCTCTTGGCGCCGATCCTTTATCCGGGCGCGGTGTTCTGCGCCGGTGCCAATTACTGGGACCACATGAAGGAGATGAACGAGCGTCAGCGCCGTCTCACCGGCAAGGAGCCGCCGGAGCCGAAGAAGGCGAAAGACCCGTGGTTCTTTATCAAGACCGGCGCCCATTCGATCATCGGCGACGGCGCCAATGCCCGTATGCCGGCGCTGTCGCAGAAGCTCGATTGGGAAGCCGAAATCGGCGTCGTGATCGGCAAGCCGGCGCGTAATATCTCGCTCGAGCGCGCCCATGAGGTGATTGCCGGCTATACCTGCGTCAACGATCTCTCGGCACGCGATCTCAGCACGCAAGCGGATCGCGCCGGCGGCGGCATGCATATGGATTGGCTCGGCCAGAAATGCTTCGACGACGGCTGCCCGATGGGCCCGTGGATCACCCCGGCGGCGTTCGTGCCCGATCCGAACGACATCGGGCTGAAGCTTTGGGTCAATGGCGTCGAGAAGCAGAACTCGAATTCCAAGAACATGATCCACAATATCGCCGAGCAGATCGTCTCGCTCAGCCAGCACGTGACCCTGCGGCCGGGCGACGTGATCGCCACCGGCACGCCGGCGGGTGTCGGTGCGGGCCGTGGCGATAGCGGCGAGTTCTTGAAGGCCGGCGATGAGGTCAAGGTCGAGGTGCAGTATGTCGGCACCTTGACCAACCGTATGGTGGCAGCGTCGTAACATACGCGGCATTGCGCGGAGCGGTCCCAAGAGGCATGCTCCGCGCAATGAGCACCCGATGGCCGGAATCGGCGCCCCAAACCCGCGCGGCTGATGAATCTGCCGTGGGTTATCGCGTCTTTGTCCGCGACCTCGTCCTTCCTTGCAGCATCGGCATTTATCCCCGCGAGAAGGGACTGCGGCGGCGCGTGCGCGTGAACGCCGAGCTCCAAGTCGAGCTATCGTTGCCCAGCACCGACGATTTCGCCGACGTCGTCAATTATGAGACCATCGTCTCCGGCATCAAGGCGATCACCGAGGGCGGCCACATCAATTTGGTCGAGACGCTGGCCGACCGTATTGCCACGCTCTGCATGGCCGACCGCCGCGTCGTCGCGGTCCGCGTGATGGTCGAGAAGCTCGACGTCTGGCCGGAGACCGAAAGCGTTGGCGTCGTCGTCGAGCGCAAACGTCCTTAAGCTTTAGGCGCCGGTCGCGATTGCTTGCCAGACGGCAATGGCTTGCTTGGTTTCCGCGACGTCGTGAACCCGCAAAATCTGCGCGCCTTGGCGCAGCGCCTGGAGCGCACCGGCGAGCGAGCCGGGCAGTCGCTGGTCGGGGGGGGGCCCGCCGCTGAGCTGGCCGATGCTCGATTTGCGCGATACGCCGATCAGCACGCCGCAGCCGAGGGCGTGGAGCAGGCCGAGCCGCGCCAGGATATCGAGATTATGGGCAAGGGTCTTGCCGAAGCCGATGCCGGGATCGACGACGATGCGATGGCGCGGAATGCCGGCGGCTTCGCAAGCGGCGACGCGTTGCGCGAGATAATCGGCGACATCGAGCGATGCCGATAGATAACGCGGGTCCTTCTGCATCGTGCCGGGCTCACCGCGCATATGCATAATGACCACCGGGGCACCGGTCTTCGCCGCGATATCGAGACTGCTGTCGCCTTCGAGCGCCGAGACGTCGTTGATGATGCGCGCGCCCCAGTGCAATGCTGCTGCCATCACTTTGGCGTGGCGCGTGTCGACGGAGATCACCGCGCCGGATGCGGCAAGAGCGCGCACGACGGGTTCGAGCCGCTGCATCTCTTCGTCTTCGGAAACAGAAGCGGCGCCGGGTCGCGTCGATTCTGCGCCGATATCGATGATGTCGGCGCCGGCTTCCCGCATCGCGCGGCCGAGGGCGATCGCCGTTTCCGAATCGCCACGGTTGCCTTGATAGAAGCTGTCGGGCGTCGCGTTGACGATACCCATGACGAGCGGGTGGTCGAGCGGCAGCCCGGCCCAGTGACACCGCGTCTCGCTGATACGGGCGAGCTGCGCCTCGATACGCGCGCGCCGCATGGCATCGAGCTGGCTTGCCCAATGTTGGACGCGGCGCACCGGCGCGAGCGCCGAGACGACGCCGTCATCTTGGCGTGCCATCACCTCAACATATGTAAACGCGCTATTCCCGCCGGCCAATGACAGGGCGGCACCTTGTTCGATTGCGCGCCACGCGGCGCTTCCGGTGAGTAATGCGTCGGGGCGCAGCCAGATCGCGGACGCGGCCGCGTCGATGGCTTCGATCGTGCGCGTCGCGGCACGGGTGTCGTCAGGATGGTCGGTGGTCATGGCGGACATTCTGCCAAATCCGTCGGGCGCCGTCAGGCGCGGAAGCGGGCAGACGCATGACCGGGTGGGTTCTTGCCGGCCGGAGCGATCTCCGCTGTCGTTGCGAACGCCATTTGGCGTTTCTTCCCTGAACTCAAGGCCGCGCTCGTCGCGGCTTTTGTTTCCAATATTACTTCATTAGAAAGCGTATCAATCAATATAGATCCAAATATCGTTAACAATAAACTCATATATACCTCGATTTAGAATAGTTAAAATGCAATAGTTATCTATGTGCGGCTTTACATCCAATTTTATATCGATCGATGCGGAGATGCGGCGCGCGAAGGCCTATATCTCCCGCAATTGGACGTGCTTGGCATTCCCCGGCATGGCCGCGAGCGCTGAAATCCTTACCGGGCGAAATCGGTACTGGATTATCCCTGAAGCCGCTGCTCAAGGCTCGGGACGCGGCGCTGCACGAGCGCTAACCAGGAGGGCAGGGCTGATCGGTCTTGATCATGCGGCCCGCCTTAATAATTCGGTAAGCCTACGCCGCCAAACTTGGCGCATGGTCTCTTCCTGGAGCAGCTTGCCGGCGAATATCGCTGGCGAAGCGATCTTAGCGATTTACGTCGTCGCCTTGGTCTTTGCGGCCTTGAGCGATCTCGTCAGCTTGCGCATTCCCAATTGGTTGACCGGCGCGCTGGCGCTCGGTTTCCCGATCGCGGCGCTGATCGCGGGTGTCGGACTTTCCGGCCATAGCGTCGATTGGATCTCGCATGTCGAAGCCGGCGCGGCCGTGTTCGCCGTCGGCGCAATGCTCTTTGCCTGCCGCATCCTTGGCGGTGGCGACGTGAAGCTGCTGGCGGCAATGGCACTCTGGTGCGGCATCCACCTCCTGGTGCCGCTGCTTTTCCTGACCGCGGTGATTGGCGGCGTCTTCGCCCTGATCGTGGTCGGCCTGCGCCAGCCATTGGCGCAGACCGCGATCCTTGCAGTCTTGCGGCGCGCACCGATGTTCCTCCATGCGAAAATGCCAATCCCTTATGGCATTCCGATCGCGATCGCCGGTGTGATGCTGGCCCCGCATCTGCCTTTCCTCGCCTGATTTAGGCGAGATTAAGACTTCCGAGCCACTACTCCTTTGTGAGTTGTCGCAGCGCAGGGCGATGCCCTCGCAACCATTCATTAACCATGCGCGCGGGCGGCGATGGCAAGCGACGGTGAGCTTCTTTCCGAGACCCGCGAGATAGCCGCGGCGGCGGATGCACCGCCTGCGCTTGCTTTGCCGTGGGAACAGCGGATCCTGCAACTCGACGGCAAGCGCTATTCATTGCGTCTGGGGCAGGAATTCTGGGCGGCGCTCGAAGCGATCGCAACGCGTCGCAAGCGACGTCTCAATCGTCTCGTCGCCGAGATTGCATCGCATCGTCCGAGCGACACCAATCTGTCCTCGCAGTTGCGCGTCTTCTGTCTCGGTGAGATGGAGCGCGCAACCGCCGGGCGTTCGATGGCGCTGGATAGGGCGAGTGTCACAGCACTGGTTGAGGCGGCGCCGATGCCTGGATTATTGCTCGATGCGAATCAAATCGTCCTTGCCGCCAATGAGGCCTTCCAGCATTGGAGCGGGATCAAGCGGGCGCTATTATTGCGGCAAAATCTCGCTGCGTGGTTCCGTCTACAATGCGCGAGCTGCTTCGAAGGTCTCTGGTCGAGGCCAATACGGGAGGAAGAGACGCGTATCGTCGGTCTCATCCCGGGTCGCGTGCTGGCGGCCGACGCGAGGCTCGTGCCGGTGCTGAACGCACGGGGGCCACGGCTTTGCGTCGTTTGGGTGGCGAGCTGATACGCGCCCCGAAGATAGCCGCGCTGGCTGCGGCATTGTTCATGGTTCCGGCAGCCGCTTTCGCGTCATGCACGGCGAGTGTCAGCGCGCCGGCTTTCAGGGTCGCGATGAAAGATCTTCCGGTCAATTATCGCTTCGATCTCGATAGTTCGGCTTTGGCAAAGCTTGCCAATCAGAATGGGATGCCCGGGCTTAAAGGCGAAGTTCCCTACGGCCTCACCATCGGCCGCTATGACCTCGAAATCACGGTGAGCACCGATAGTATGCCTGACGGCAGCGGTTACTGCGCTCAATTGCGATCGGCCCATGTCGAAATCGGGCTGAAGCAACTCGACGTCATCGTCGACCGCCGCTTCGCGCCGGGCTCATGCCAGCGCCAGGCCGTGCTGGACCACGAGGCCCAGCATGTCGATGTGTTCCGCGAGGCCGTAAGATATTATCTACCGGCACTCGAACGTGCCTTGAGCCGAACGTCATTGCCGCTCAACCTGCACGTCGCGAACCGTAACGCGGCACGGGCCGCGTATCTCGGCCCGATCACCGACTCGCTGAAGCCGATTTTCGCCGCCATCAATGGCCGGGCGCGAGACGGGAACACGCGGCTCGATATGCCAGAGAGTTACGCTGCGGTGTTCGAGCGGTGTAGCCAGTGGTGAGCGGGCATATCGAGAGCTTGTCTTCGCCTTTGACGCGGCCAAGCTTTAACAAGGCGGCCGAAGTCGGTCGGGCGATTTGCCAAATCGAACGCTCGACGAGACCCATTTCTGCTCGTCGGAAACCTCGGAGTCGCGCTCTAAATGGCGCAGTCGCGGGCACCCGTTCAACGACATCCCTTTGTGATTACACGTCGAATCAGCTTGCCATGTCAGCACTCGCCTATTAGGGTCCAAGTGTGGTGAATGGGCATGGGATAGAAAGAGGTCGCGTCGACCAAGCTGCGAACAAAACTGTAGCGAGTCGAAGCGCTTCACAAATTACCACTCGCCAACGAGCCCTCGATGGGCCGCGATCGGTAGCGGTGCTTGCGGAGCAGCACTTGGTTCAGGGACGGTAGCGGGGGGCGAGTGGCGAAAGTATCTCGGATTCTCGGGGAACAACTATTTCCCGAACGACAGCTGCTCTTGCAGAGCACGACTGGCGTGCGGCATGTGGCACTGCCGGGTTGGCTTCAAGCGATGTTGCTCGCGGCGTCTCTCGGCACCATTGGCGCTGTCGCGTATCTGTGCGTCGGCTTCATACATCTGCGCGGCGCGTTGGACAGCCGTGTTGCCGAGGCGACGCCGTCGGTAATACCGGCAGAACAGGCGCCGCACCTTGCCGCAGCGCCGGCGGCGATAACGCCATCCGACACCCCGCCAGCGCCGAGCACCTCTTCGGCGGATATCGCGGGAATGCGTAACGAACTCAGCTCGCTTCACCAGCAGGTGACGACGCTGAGCCAGAACTACACGCAGGCCACCGCCAACGTTCAGCAAGCGAATGACAAGATCACGATCCTGACGCAGCAGAACAGCCAGCTTCAGGCACAGCTCAACGACGCAACGACACGCACCAAGGCGATGCAGGACGCACGCGATGAAGCCGCGCGTCGTGTCAAAGCGAGCGAGCAGGCGCTGAACAGCAAGAACGGCAATTCGGAACAGCTCGCCAAGAATCTCGAAGCGACGCGCAACGAGTTGCAGCAATCCGAAGTTCAGCGCACGACTCTGCAAAATCGCATACAGCAATTGCAGATCGATCTACAATCGGTGCAGGCGCGCGCCGACCAGATCGATGCGCAGCACAATCCGCAAATCGCATCTGATCCGGCCCGCACGCCAGCCGCACTGGCGCCCGCGCTCGTTCAACCGGTCGTGCCTGAGGTTGCGCCGCCAGAGCGCAAGCCGACGCCGGTGAGCGCACCTCATGCTCAGAACACTGTCGCGCCGGCCGCTTCGCCCGGACAATCTTCCGAACTCGAGCGGCTGCTGGCGTCGACGGGGCTCGATATCGATCGCCTCCTGCACGGTCTCGGTAGTTCTGCGGGCGGCGAGGGCGGACCCTACATCGCTCTGAACGATCCGCGCGCGGCTGCGGTAGATCAGCAGCGGCTCGAGGATTTGAAGAAGCTGGCGAAGAACCTGCCACTCGCTTCGCCGCTCGGTCAGTATCAGCTCGGCAGCGGTTACGGCGCCCGCGTCGATCCCATCAATCACAAAGAATCATTCCACCCCGGGCTCGATCTGGACGCGCCCTACCGCACGACGGTCTACAGCACCGGCGCCGGCACGGTGATTTTTACGGGTAACATGGATAGTTACGGCAAGGTCGTCGAAATCGACCATGGCCACGGCATTGTCACGCGGTACGCGCATCTTCATCGGATATTAGTAGCCAAAAGTCAAAAAGTAGGGTTGCACTCGCCAATCGCGGAGCTCGGCAGTACGGGTCGCAGCACCGGTCCGCACCTGCATTACGAAGTTCGCGTCGATGGCCAGACGGTCGATCCCGCAAAATTCATGCAGGCAGGCAAGAATGTGGTTCAAGTCAGCGGCGAACAATAGTGGCGCTGGTTCAAGCGCTCGTCGCAGCGCTCCGTCGATCTTAAGCGAAGGGTTCCGCCTCGACGGCGACGTTGTTTGCTCGGGCGAAGTCCACGTCGGCGGAACTCTCATCGGCAATATCGTTGCCGGAAAAATCACATTGGGCGAGGCCGGCTCGATCAACGGTTCGGTCGAGGCCGAGACCGCGGTGATTAATGGCTCCCTCCAAGGCCGCCTCGTCGCGGTGAACGTGATCCTCGGTCGCACGGCGCAAGTACGCGCCGACGTCGTCTATTGTTCGATGCGCATAGAGCCCGGCGCCGTCTTCGAAGGCTATAGTCGTCGCGTCCAGCGCGAGAATCTCGCGGATGGCGAAGGCAAGCAGTTGTTGCCGGCGCTCAAGGCGCTGAGTCCTGCCGAGCACAATGCCGACGTCGCGTCAGCGCAAGCGGGCGAATAATGCCGGCGATTTCTTTTTGTTGATTTAGCCAAGCGCGGCGGTGAATACCGCCGGATCGACATTGCCGCCTGAGGCGACGATCGCCACCGTTTTACCGGCGACGGGGAGCTTGCCGGAGAGGATTGCGGCAAAAGCCGCTGCGCCGCCCGGTTCCAGCACCAGTTTATACGCCGCGAAGGCTGTCGCCATCGCTTGACGAACCTCGTCATCGCTGACGGCGATGCTGCCGGCGAGAAGACGCTGCGCCAGCGCGAAAGTAATCTCGCCCGGAGTCGGCGCGAGCAGCGCATCGCAAATCGAGCGCGCCGATGGAGGGTTGGCCACACGCTCGCCGGCTTCGAGTGAGCGCCGGAGATCGTCGAGTTGCGCCGGTTCTGCCGCGTAGATCGCGGCGTCACGTTGTGTCGCCGACAAGCCAAGCGCGCAGCCGGTGACGAGGCCGCCGCCGCTGCACGGCGCGATCAGAAGGTTGATCGTCATGCCCTGGCGTTCTGCTTCTTCACCGATCTCGAGCCCGATCGTGCCTTGGCCGGCGATGACGCGCGCATCGTCATATGGCGGCAAGATCTCTGCGCCGCGTGCGGTGGCAATGCGCTGCGCGATTTCCTCGCGGCTTTCGCGATAACGGTCGTAAGCCACGATTTCGGCGCCGTAGAACCGCGTGTTGGCGACTTTGATCGCCGGCGCGTCGGCCGGCATCACGATCGTCGCCGGCATGTCAAGAAGCTGGGCCACCGCCGCAACGCCTTGCGCGTGATTGCCCGAGGAATAGGCGACAACACCGGCGCGACGCTTGGCCGGATCGAGCTGGGAGAGCGCGTTGTAGGCGCCGCGGAATTTGAACGAGCCGGTGCGCTGCAGGCATTCTGCTTTGATCAGCACGCGCGCGTTGAGCTGAGCGTCGATTTGCGGCGAGGACAACAGCGGCGTCAGCACCGCTTTGCCGCGAAGCCTTGCCGCCGCTTTGCAGACGCCATCGACATCCGGCAGCGTCGGTGTCGCCATGGCTTAGCGCTTCAGATCGGCCGCGAGCGACAGCGTCGGCACCGAAGAGCCGAGGCGAAAGCGATAGACTTGGAGGTTTTCGAGCACGCGCTGCACGTAATTGCGCGTCTCGGTGAAGGGAATCCGCTCGACCCAATCGATCGGGTCGACATTGGCGGCGCGCGGATCGCCGTGATCGGTGATCCATTGATGGACCCGCGCCGGTCCGGCGTTGTAAGCGGCGACCGCGAGGACGTAAGAGCCCGAGAAATTATCGACCAGGGAGTTGAGATAGGCGCGGCCGAGCGTGACGTTGTAGGCGATGTCGGAGGTAAGCCGCTGGCGCGAGAAAGGCAGGCCCAGCACCTGAGCGACTTTGTTCGCGGTTGCCGGCATCAATTGCATCAGCCCCATCGCGCCGGCGCTGCTGACGGCGCCATTGTCGAAGGCGCTTTCCTGTCGCGTCATCGCCAGTACCAAAGGCGCTTCAACATTGCCGCCGGGCGGCAGATTGGCGAGGGGGTAGCCTTCGTCCATCAAGGTCACGCCGGCATAGCTGGCGCGCTTGGCGATGAAGACGGCGACATCGGAACGCGAGACCGAGCGGGCGAGCCGTGCGGTGAGAGCATAATCCGAAGGCGTCTGGGCTTCCTCGGTGATGCGCTTCAAGAACACAACCTGATCGTCGGCATCGCCGATCTGCGCGAGATCGCGCACGAGGCGAACAAGCTCGTTGCTCTCGAAAGCCTGCGTTTCGACTTGCGTCGGCTTCGGCTCGCTCACCTTGAACGTCGCCGCAGTTGCGCCGAGATGCGCAGCGGCCAGTTGGCCGTAATAGGTCGTCGCGAACGGCGCAGCTGTGTCGTACCACGTCGCGGAGAGGCTCTTGTTGCCCATCGTCTCGGCGGCGCGCGCCGACCAGTAAGCGCCGCGCGCCAGACTGATCGGCAAAGTGACCGCATGATAGAGATGGACGAAGTGGTTATAGGCCGTACCCGGCTGGTTGAGATCGCGCAGCGCGATCCAGCCGGCGAGGAATTCGAGCTCGGCAAAAGTCGGGCCAGCGGTCAGGCCGCTATTCGCCGCCAGCTTGTAGGCGCGCGCGGCTTGGCCGTCGTCGAGTAAGCGGCGCGCGATGATCAGTCGCTCCGTGGCCCAGGACTCGGGCCTCACCAGATCCGCCGGCGGATGCTCGAAGATCGAGGCGGCGTCATCATCGAGATCCTTGTGACGGCGCCAGCGTATGCGTTCGAATTGCAGGCCGGGATCGTTCTGCAGCCGCGCGGGTACGCGCGCGATCAAACGCTCGACGCCCGGTGCCATTGCCGCGAGGCCGAGCCGCGCCTGCGCCAGCGCGGCGGTGTCCGGCCCCACATGCTTGATCATGTGTTTGGCTTCGTCGGTCTGATGATCCCACAGCAGCCGATCGATCCGGCGCGCATTGTCCTCGCCGCGTAGCACGTCGTGATAGCGCTCGAGCATGAATTTTTCTTCGATCGCGCTGTAATCGCCGTCGATCCAGGCCTGGCGGATCAGCTTGTTGGCCTCGGCGGTACGACCTTGCTGCATCCAGATCTGCGCCAGGCGAAGCTGCGCCGCCGGGAGGATCGGCGGATGCGTCTCGAACCACGTCAAAAGCTGGGCGTCGGTGGCGCTGGCGATGGCCTCCTCGGCGCGTATGCGGAGTTGCTTCTGGTTCGGCCAGTTCGGATGCGCATTCATGAAGGTCGAGATGTCGCTGAACGACGCCGTCGTACCTTTGTGCGAATAATCGAGGAGGGCGAGGGCCTGAGCCGGGAGGCGGTCGTGAGCCGGTGCGGCAAGCGTCTCCGCGGCGTTCCAGTCGCCGCGTTTTATCGCGTCGAAGGCCGCGGTGTAAATCTGCCGGTCGCTTTCGCTCAACGGCGCTGCCCAGACCGGACCACTGGCTCCCCAAGTAGCCAGCATTGCCAGGATAGGCAGAGCCAAGGTCCTAATGAGACCCATCACTTCCTGAATTCCCCACCGATTATTCATCTTAACCGCAAGTGTTAGCAGAACAATGAATTTCCGAACGGTTGCCGCTGTTAACGCTATGGCCTATCGTCGCAGAAGTGCCAAAGAGGGCACTGCGGGAGAAATAAATGCTTAAGGGATCGCTGGTCGCACTGATTACCCCCTTCCGGGACGGGAAAGTGGACGAAAAGGCGTTCCAGAATTTCGTCGACTGGCAGATCGAGCAGGGGACCGAGGGAGTCGTCCCCTGCGGAACGACCGGCGAGTCGCCGACTCTGAGCCATGCCGAGCACAAGCGTGTGGTCGAACTCTGCATCGAGGTCGCGAAGGGCCGAGTCCCGGTGGTGGCCGGGGCGGGGTCGAATTCGACGGAAGAAGCGATTGACTTCACCCGCCACGCCAAACAGGCAGGCGCCGATGCCGCCTTGATCGTGACGCCCTACTACAACAAGCCGACCCAAGAAGGGCTCTATCAGCACTACAAGGCGATCACCGAGGCCGTTGACCTGCCGATCATCATCTACAATATCCCGCCGCGCTGCGTGATCGATATGAGCGTCGCGACGATGGCGCGGCTCGCCAAGTTGCCGAACATCGTCGGCGTGAAGGATGCGACCAACGATCTGGCCCGGCCGCTGCGTACGCGCGCGACCATCGGTCCGGATTTCGCGATGCTCTCCGGCGAAGACGTCACCGCCATCGCCTTCATGGGGCAGGGCGGCGACGGCTGCATCTCGGTCACCGCGAATGTCGCGCCGCGCGCCTGCGCCGATATGCACCAGGCCTGGCGCAAAGGCGAAACCGCGACAGCGATGAAGATCAACGAGCGGTTGTTGCCGCTGCACGACGCGCTCTTTTGCGAGACGAGTCCGGCGCCGGTGAAATACGCCTGTTCGCTGCTGGGCAAGTCGACGCCGGACGTGAGGCTGCCGTTGGTGCCTGCGAGCGCGCAGGCGCAAGAGCAGGTCCGCACGGCGATGCGCTCCGCCGGCGTTCTCAACTAACGTCGTCGGCGCCGCATGGCGCTACGCGGAGACGAGAAGTACGTCGCGCTCAATCGACGCGCGCGTCACGATTACCTGATCGAGGAAACGCTCGAGGCCGGCATGCAATTGACCGGCACCGAGGTCAAGGTGCTGCGCCGCGGGCTCGCCAGCATCGCCGAAGCCTATGCCAGCGACGAAGGTGGCGAGATCTATCTGATCAACGCGAATTTCCCGGAATACCCGGCGGCGCGCTTCAATCACGAGCCGCGACGCAAGCGCCGTCTGCTGCTTCATAAGCGCGAGATCAACAAGCTGCTCGGCGCGATCAAACGCGAAGGCACGACGGTGATTCCGCTTGCGATCTATTTCAACGACCGCGGGCGCGCCAAGCTTGAGCTGGGCCTAGCCAAGGGCAAGCGCAAAGCCGACAAACGGGAAGCAGAGAAGCAACGTGACTGGCAGCGCAGCCGTGCCCGCATCCTGCGGGCGCATAACGACTAGCGTTCGAGCCGTCTCTTCAGCTCTTCGAAGACAGCTTCGAACATCGCGGGCGTCAGCCTCCCGGTATTCGTGTTGTAGCGCGAGCAGTGATAACTGTCGGCGAGGAGCTTGCCGTCGGGCAATACATTCATCGCGGCATGCGTGAAGGCGAAAGCCGATTTGCGTTGTCCGAGTGCGCCGAGCACCGCGCCATGCGCGATCTGGCCGAGGGCCAGAATCGCGCGCAGCCTCGGCATCGCCGCGATCTCGGCGATCAGAAATTGGCGGCAGGTCGCGACTTCTTCGGGCAGCGGCTTGTTCTCGGGCGGCACGCAGCGCGCGGCGTTGCTGACACGGCAATCGATCAGCGTCAGGCCGTCGTCCTTGCGTTGCGCATAGTCGCCGCGCGCGAAGCCGAATTTAGTGAGCGTCGCGTAAAGTAAATCGCCGGCATAATCGCCGGTGAACGGACGGCCGGTGCGGTTCGCGCCTTTGAGGCCGGGCGCCAGTCCGACGATCAACAACTTTGCCGAAATATCACCGAAAGAGGGCACGGGCGCGTTATGCCAGTCGGCATGCGCGGCGCGCTGCGTCATGCGGAAATCGACGAGGCGCGGACAAAGCGCGCAATCGTGGCCGGGACAGGCCGAATTCGGCTCGGTGACGGCCGCGCTCACGCGTCGCTATCGGAATATTGCTGCTGCGGCTCGCGATGATGCGGCCCGCTGCCGCCGTTATGGGCCCGCATGATTTGCGGCGCGAGGTCCTGCAGCTCGATGAAGACATCGGCCTGGCGACGCAGCTCATCCGCCACCATCGGCGGGGCGGAACGGATGGTCGAGACGACAGTGACACGTACGCCTTTGCGCTGGACGGCTTCAACCAGGCGGCGGAAATCGCCATCGCCTGAAAACAGCACGATGTGATCGAGCGATGAAGCCATCTCCATCACGTCGATCGCGAGCTCGATGTCCATATTGCCTTTGAGCTTGCGCCGGCCCATCGCGTCGGTGAATTCCTTCGTCGGCTTGGTCACCATCGTGTAGCCGTTGTAATCCAGCCAATCGACGAGTGGGCGGAGCGGGGAATATTCCTGATCTTCGATGAGCGCCGTGTAATAGAAAGCGCGGATCAAGCGGCCCTTCGAGCCGAACAGCTGCAGCAAACGCTTATAATCGATATCGAAAGCAAGAGCGCGAGCGGCAGCATAGAGATTCGCGCCGTCAATGAATAAAGCAATGCGCTCTTCCGGATAAAACAACATTCAAAAACTCCGTCATCCTAATCGCCCGAAGAACGCATATCATCTGTCTGCATCGCGTCAAGCCGTTGGATGTATAAGACGCGCAGTTTCAACAGCGTTGCACATGAAGTAAAAGACAAAGTGTGGATAATCGCCGCGCACACGTATGTGGCGAGTGTGGCGGTAGCTATATGATAGGGAAGAATTCGTACCCAAGACGAAACGAGGGAGCGCCCAATGCCGTCGAAACTAAAGATCACATTGACCTGCGGTGACTACGAGATTGTCCGTCCGTTGAAAGAGGGCCGTGTCGAAGCTGACGGCATCGACCTGACCATGCTTTGCGCGACATCGTCGCGCGATCGGCATTGGCGCTTGGATCGCAACGCCGAATGCGACGCCGGCGAATTCAATCTCTGCGGCTATTACATGGCACGCGATCGCGGCCATCCTTATATCGGGTTACCCATTTTCCTGCACCGCCGCTTTCGTCACGGCTTCATCTTCGTGAACGCGGCAAAGGGCATCAAAAAGGCGTCGGATCTCAAAGGCGGCAAATTCGGCTGCAGCGGAGGTATGCTCGCCGCGGCTTGCACCTGGCTGCGCGGCACTTTGGGTGAGCATTACGGCCTTTTGCACAAGGATGTGAAATGGCTTACCGACCGGCCGCATGACATTCCCTTCGCGCATCAGGAAGGTTTCGACATCGAGATCATCAAGGAGGGCAAGAGCGTCGAAGAGCGTCTGCTTGATGGCGAGATCGATGCCATGATGTCGGCCGGTATTCCCGAACCGCTGCTGCGCGGCGACAAGCGTATCGCGCGGCTCTTCCCCGACTACAGGCAGGCGGAGATCGATTATTACCAGAAGACCCAGATCTTCCCGATCATGCACACGCTGATCATCAAGCAGGAGATCGTCGACAAAAATCCGTGGGCGCCGGCGAATCTCGCCTACGCTTTCAACGAATCGAAGAAGATCGCGCTCCAGCATTTGCGCAATCCTCGCATCCTGCCGATGGCTTTCTACATGAACAGTATGGAAGAGCAGAACCGGCTTTTGGGCCGCGATCCGTGGCAATACGGGCTCAACGACATCAACCGCAACAATGCCGCGACCGCGCTCCGCTACACTTATCAGCAAGGGCTGATGGCGAAAGCGCATTCGGTCGACGAGATGTTCCACCCGATCGACGATTGGGCTTGGTCTGGTACCGAAGGCGTCTGATTGGCGCGCGACCGTCGATGATCCTCATCGCTCTGGGCGCCAATCTGCCGAGCCCGGTCGGCGGGCCGCAACAAACCCTCGCGGCAGCGCTCGAGCAGTTGGAGGCGGGGGCCGTCCACATCGCGACGCGATCGCGGTGGTACCGCACGGCTCCGGTCCCGGCCTCGGATCAGCCGTGGTTCGTGAACGGGGTGGCGCGGGTCGAAACGGTACTGCAGCCAAGCGCGCTGCTGGATGTGCTCCAACAAGTCGAACGTGCCTTTGGGCGGCAGCGGTCGGTCGCCAACGCCGCCCGGACCCTCGATCTCGACATCATCGACTACGATAATCGGGTCGAAAATACCTCTGAACTGACCTTGCCCCACCCCCGGATGCAGGATCGGGCCTTCGTTCTGCTGCCTTTGGCCGAAATCGCTCGGGGTTGGAGGCATCCCGTCCTGGACAAAACCGTCGAAGCCCTGATTTCGGCCCTGCCGCCCGAGCAAAAGGCCGAGCCCATCGACGATTAGTGGCCAGATTATGCTGAAAACCCAGTCTTTTGGTGGGAGACCCTGTTGCGGTGCCGCACCCGGCCCCATATTATATTGCCCAACTTGAAATATTGTTGCCGGAGATTTCAGTAGATGGCTCGCGTCACCGTCGAAGATTGCGTCCTCAAAGTCCCGAATCGCTTCGAGTTGGTCCTGCTGGCCGCTCAGCGCGCGCGCGACATCGCATCGGGTGCGCCGCTTACGCTCGATCGTGACAATGACAAGGGGCCGGTCGTCGCGCTGCGCGAAATCGCCGACGTGACCATTCCGCTCGAAAATCTCCAGAACAACGTCATTAAGGGCATGCAGAAGCATGTCGAGATCGACGAACCCGAGGAAGATCATGACGTCGAGATTGGCGCGCCGGCCAATTGGGCGGGCGATCTTGCGCCGATCGGCGATGAAGAGGGCGATGCCGGCGACGAAGCTTCGGCCGATGACGAGATGGCGGAAGATATGCTCGAGGCGAGCGATGAATCTGGCTTGAGCGAGGACGATGTTCTGCCCGGTGAGCCGGGAACCGACGTCGAGCCGGACGACACCAACGAGTAACTGAATGGCAGGCGGCGAAACGCTCACTCGCGCCGCCGCTCCAGCGCCGACCGGCGCGCCCGAAGGGCGTGCCCCGATCATGCGTCAGTTCGAGCTGGTCGAGCGCGTTAAATCCTACGATCCGAATGTCGACGAAGACGCGCTGAACCGCGCCTATGTTTTCTCGACCAAGGCGCATGGCTCGCAGCTGCGTGCCTCGGGCGATCCTTATTTCTCTCATCCCGTCGCGGTCGCCGGCATCCTCTCGAGTATGAAGCTCGACGGCGCGTCGATCATCACCGGCCTGCTGCACGACACGGTCGAGGATACGCTCGCGACGCTCGACGAGATCGAGAAGCTGTTCGGACCCGAGATCGCGCGTCTCGTCGATGGCGTCACCAAGCTGTCGCGACTTGAGCTGCAATCCGATCAGACCAAGCAAGCCGAGAATTTCCGCAAGCTCGTCCTCGCGATGTCGGAAGACATCCGCGTCTTGCTGGTGAAGCTTGCCGATCGACTGCATAACATGCGCACGCTACGCTTCATCAAAGCCGCGGATAAGCGCCGCCGCATCGCGCGCGAAACGATGGAGATCTACGCGCCGCTTGCCGAACGCATCGGCATGCATGAGATGAAGGATGAGCTCGAGGATCTCGCTTTCGGCGAGCTCTATCCAGAAGCGCGTGAAGGCATCAAGACGCGTCTCGCTTTCCTCAAAGACAAAGGCGGCGACATCGTTTCTCGGGTGCAGCGTGAGCTTTCGCAGACGCTCAAAGATGGTGGCGTTGACGCCGAGCTGTCGGGCCGCGAGAAATCGCCCTATTCGATCTGGCGCAAGATGCAGCGCAAGAATGTCGGCTTCGAGCAGCTCTCCGACATTATGGCGTTCCGCATCGTCGTCGACGATATCGGGGCCTGCTATCACGCGCTCGGCGTCGTGCACAGCAAGTATCCGGTCGTGCCCGGTCGCTTCAAGGACTATATCTCGACGCCGAAGGCGAACAATTACCGATCGCTGCACACCGGCGTGATCGGTCCGGAGCGTCAGCGCATCGAATTGCAGATCCGCACGCGCGAGATGCACGAGGTCGCCGAGCTCGGCGTCGCGGCGCATTGGGTTTACAAACAATCGGACCAGCAAGCGACCGAAGGCCGGCAGTATCGCTGGCTGCGCGAGCTGCTCGACATCCTCGAGCACGCATCCGATCCGCAAGAATTTCTCGAACACACCAAGCTCGAGATGTTCCAGGATCAGGTCTTCTGTTTCACGCCGAAAGGCGATCTCATCGAGTTGCCGCGCGGTTCGACGCCGGTCGATTTCGCTTACGCCGTCCATTCAGACATCGGCGATACCTGCGTCGGCGCGAAGGTCAATGGCAAGCTCGTGCCGTTGCGCACGACGCTGGTCAACGGCGATCAAGTCGACATCGTCACCTCGAAGGCGCAAACGCCGTCGCCGACCTGGGAGCGCTTCGTCGTCTCGGGCAAAGCACGGGCGCGCATCCGCCGCTTCGTGCGGACGCAGCAACGCCAGCAATATCTCGATCTCGGCAAAGCGATCCTGCAAAAGGCTTTCCGTCAGGAAGGCCATGACATGATCGAAAAGGGGCTGAACGAAGTTCTCAGCAACTTCAACGTTCAGACACTCGACGATCTCTATGTCGCGGTGGGCGAGGGGCTGCATACCGGCCGCGAAGTGGTGCATGCGCTGCATCCGCCGAAGCCCGAGCAGCGCGCCGCAAAGGTCGTGCCGCTCGCGACGGCACGCGGCAAGAAGCCCGAGAATGCCGTGCCGATCCGCGGCCTCATTCCCGGTATGGCGTTGCACTATGCAGGCTGTTGTCATCCGTTGCCCGGCGATCGCATCGTCGGCATCGTCACGACCGGCAAGGGCGTGACGATTCACACGATCGATTGCGAGACGCTGGCGACGTTTGCTGAGACGCCGGAGCGCTGGCTCGACGTCGCATGGGACGACGACGCCTCCGCCGGCGCGCATGTCGGCCGCGTCAATGTCACGCTCGGCAACGAGCCCGGTAGTCTCGGCAGTCTGACCACGGTTATCGGCAAAAGCGGCGGCAACATCACCAATCTGAAGATCACCAATCGCTCGCTCGATTTCTTCGAGATACTCGTCGATATCGAAGTGCAGAATCTGCGGCATCTGACCAACATCATCGCCGCGCTTCGTGCGACACCGGTGATCAATTCGGTCGAGCGCGCCCGAGGATAATCCGATGGCGATCCCCCAACCCGGCGGGCGCGAGCTGCGTCTTGGCGTCAACATCGATCACGTCGCGACGATCCGTAACGCGCGCGGTGGCCGGCATCCCGACCCCGTCCGCGCCGCTCGTCTCGCTGAGCAAGCGGGCGCAGACGGCATCACCGCGCATCTTCGCGAAGATCGCCGTCATATCAGCGACGACGATATCGCGCGGCTGGCGCGCGACCTGACCGTGCCGCTCAATCTAGAGATGGCGGCGACCGATCAGATGCTGGGGATCGCGCTCAAGCACAAGCCGCATGCCGCCTGTCTGGTGCCGGAACGTCGCGCTGAGCTCACGACCGAAGGCGGGCTCGATGTCGCCGCGGCGGCGGCGCGGCTCGCGCCCTTCATCGCGCGGCTCACGCAAGCCGGCATTCGCGTATCGCTCTTCATCGATCCGGAGCCGAAGCAGGTCGAGGCGGCAAAGGTGGTTGGCGCGCCGGTCGTCGAGTTGCACACCGGAGCCTATTGCGAAGCGGAAGGCGCAAAGCGGGGCGCTGAGCTGCGGCGTATCGTCGAGGCGGCCGCGCTCGCCGAGGCATTCGGTCTCGAATGTCATGCCGGCCATGGGCTCGGTTTTGAGACGGTCGGGCCAATCGCCGCGATAGCGACGATCGTCGAACTCAACATCGGTCATTTCCTGATCGGCGAGGCGATCTTCGGCGGGCTCGACAGCGCGATCCGCCGCATGCGCGCCTTGATGGAAAAGGGCCGCGCCGACGCGCTTGGCACCAAGACGGCGTGATCATCGGTCTCGGCAACGATCTCATCGACATCCGCCGCATCGAGCGGACCCTCGAGCGTTACGGCGAGAAATTCATCGCGCGCATCTTTACCGATGAAGAGCGCCGCCGTTCCGAGCGGCGAGCCAATCGAGCCGCGAGCTACGCGAAGCGTTACGCGGCGAAAGAAGCGTGCTCCAAAGCACTGGGCACCGGCTTCCGGAGCGGCGTCTATTGGCGAGATCTCGGT
Organism: Allostellaceae bacterium; assembly: GCA_035552195.1. GTDB lineage: Bacteria > Pseudomonadota > Alphaproteobacteria > ATCC43930 > CGMCC-115725 > CAIKMD01. Next base: position 89,978 of record DASZLU010000042.1, read on the forward strand.
GTCGTCAATCTCGCGTCCGGGCAACCGACCCTGGTGCTGACCGGGGGCGCGCTCGAGCGGCTCACCAAGATGGTGCCAGAAGGCATGGTGGCACGGATTTCGTTGACCTTGACCGACGAGCCACCACTTGCCGCCGCCGTCGTTATCATCACGGCCGAGCCCGCCAGTGTGCCACGAGGCCCAACTTGACCGGAAAAGGGCGCGCGGCTAAGTCACGCCCCGTCGGCCCGGCCCATCTATCAGCTGTAAACCAAATCAGATCAAGAGCTTAGAGCATTATGGCGAGAAAAGTGACGGGCGGGATCGGCGAGACGCTCAAGACCATCATCTATGCCGTTGTTATTGCGTTATTCATCCGCACCTTCTTCTACGAGCCTTTCAGTATTCCCTCCGCTTCGATGGTGCCGACCCTGTTGGTCGGCGATTATCTTTTCGTCTCGAAATTCTCTTACGGCTACAGCCGCTACTCATTGCCGTTCGGTCTGCCGCTTTTGTCGGGCCGCATCTTCTTCAACACGCCGCATCGCGGCGACGTGGTCGTCTTCAAGCTTCCCTGCCAGTACCCGCAGCTCGACCAACGAACCGCAGCGATCTATGGCGCGCGCTGTGACAACACGACCGATTTCATCAAGCGCCTCGTTGGCCTGCCCGGGGACAAGATTCAGATGAAAGGCGGCATTCTCAACATCAACGGCCAACCGTTGAAACGCGAGCGGCTTGAGCCGTATTTCTATACCGATCCCGAAACCGGCCGCACCACGACCTACACGCAATATATCGAGACGCTGCCCGAAGGGTATCGTCACCCGATCATCGAGATCGGAGACGACCAGCCGCTCGACAACACCGACGAGTTCACGGTTCCGCCCAACACGTATTTCATGATGGGGGACAATCGCGACGATAGCGCCGACAGCCGCGATCCGACGAGTGGCGTCGGGTTCGTGCCGGCGGAGAATCTCGTCGGCCGCGCCGAGTTCATTTTCTTCTCGACCGATCTTTACGCACGCTGGTGGGAGGTTTGGAAGTGGCCCTTCACCGTTCGCTATAATCGCCTGCTCTCAGGCATTCGTTGATGGACGAGGCGGCTCCAGGCCTCCGCGCGCTGGAAGATACGCTCGGCCACCGCTTCGCGAACCCGGATCTGCTCATCGAAGCGCTCACGCATCCGAGCGCCTTTCGCCGCCGCGGCATCTCTCGGCGCGGCTACGAGCGGTTGGAGTTCCTCGGCGATCGCGTCCTTGGTCTCGTCATCGCGGAGCTGCTTTGGCGCCGCTTTGCCGACGAAGCCGAAGGCGAGTTGACGCGCCGGCATACGCATCTCGTTCGCCGCGAAGCCTTGGCCGAAGTCGCGCAAGCCGTTGGCCTCGGCGCGCGGCTCATCGTCTCGAAAGGCGAGGAGGGCGCCGGCGTGCGTGAGAACAAGAGCGTGCTGGCCGACGTGTGCGAAGCGGTGATCGCCGCGCTCTATCTCGACGGCGGTCTCGATGTCGCGCGCTGCTTCGTCGAGAGCCGTTGGGTAGACCGCTTGAGCAAGCTCGGCGTCGATGCGCCGCGCGATCCGAAAACGAGCTTACAGGAATGGGTGCAGGCGCGCGGCTTGCCGTTGCCCGATTACTCGACCGTTTCGGCCGAAGGGCCGGCGCATAAACGCCGCTTCACCGTCACCGTCAAAGTCGAAGGCTTGGAGAAGGCGACGGCTACTGCAACCGGCTCGTCGAAACGCGGCGCCGAGATCGCCGCCGCCGCTGCCGCGTTGTCGGCTTTGGGGCTTGTATCTTGAAGTGGGCATCATGACGCAACATTGTGGTTACATCGCGCTGGTCGGCGCGCCCAACGCCGGTAAATCGACCCTGCTCAATCTTCTCGTCGGCACCAAGCTTTCGATCGTCACGCCGAAAGTGCAGACAACGCGCAGCCGTATGCTGGGCATTGCGTTGAAAGGCGATACGCAGCTCATCTTCATCGACACGCCGGGCATCTTCGCGCCGAAACGCCGCCTCGATCGAGCGATGGTCGCTGCCGCCTGGGCCGGCGCCGACGATGCCGATATCGTCGTCGTGCTGGTCGATGCTTCGCACGGCATCGACGACGACACGCGCAACATCCTCGAGCGCTTGAAGACAACGCAGCGTCATCGCGTCCTCGCCCTCAACAAGATCGATGTGGTGAAACGCGAGAAGCTCCTGCCGCTCGCCGAAGAGCTGTCGCATCTCTGCGATTTCGAGCGCGTTTTCATGATCTCGGCGACCGCGGGTGACGGCACCGCCGATCTCGCGGACTTCCTTGCAGCCTCCGTGCCCGAAGCGTCGTGGCTCTACCCCGAAGACCAACTCACCGATCTGCCGCAACGCCTGCTCGCCGCCGAGATCACGCGCGAGCAGATCTACCTTCAGCTCCATCAAGAGCTGCCATACGCTGCCGCCGTTGAAACCGAGCAGTGGGAGGAGCGCCAGGACGGCAGCGTGAAGATCAGCCAGGTCATCCACGTCCAGCGCGACGGCCAGAAAGCTATCGTCTTGGGCAAAGGTGGCGCGCAGGTGAAGAACATCGGCGCCGCCGCGCGCGCCGAACTCGAGAAGCTGTTGGAGCGCCGCGTGCATCTGTTCCTCTTCGTGCGTGTAACGCCGGAATGGGCGGAGGATCGCGAGCGGTTCACCGCGATGGGGCTCGATTATCCGGAGTAGGACGTACGCCGGCTGTGCAATAATCACCCAATGCAATGGGACGACGAAGGCATCGTGTTGGCAACGCGCGCGCATGGGGAGCGCGCGCTGGTTGTGCAGTTGCTGACGCGCGAGCATGGGCGGCATGCGGGACTTCTGCGCGGCGGGCAATCGCCGAAAACGCGGGCGCATTGGCAGATCGGAAATCGGCTCACCATTTCGTGGCGCGCGCGGCTGGCGGAGCATCTCGGCTTTATCGGGGGCGAAGTCGTCGCGGCGCACGTGGCGAGGCTGCTCGACGATAAGCTGCGGCTCGGCGCGCTGGCGTCGGCGGCCGCGCTGGCGGCGTCGGCCTTGCCCGAGCGTGAGCCCCATCCGCGGGCCTATCGCGGGCTCCTGCATCTGATCGAGGCGCTGGCCGCGAATGACCGCTGGGCGATCGCCTACGTCGAATGGGAGGTCGCGCTGTTGGAGGAACTCGGCTTCGGGCTCGATCTGTCGTCTTGTGCCGCAACCGGTGAGACGGAGAATCTAATCTATGTCTCGCCGCGCTCGGGTCAAGCGGTGTCGGCCGGGGCGGGGGCGCCTTATCGCGAAAAACTATTGCCGCTGCCGCCTTTTTTGCGCGGCGCTGCGGCGCGACCAGGGCCGCAAGAGGTTCTCGACGGGCTGCGACTCGCAGGGTTTTTCCTGGAGCAGCGCGTCTTCGCGCCGCATCAGCATAAATTACCCGCGGCGCGCAGCCGATATGTTGACGCGCTGACCAAGGTGTTTGCTATACCGACTAGCTGATTCCCCTCGCCCCAGCCTTCTCCCCGCTGGGACAGCGAGGGTGAGGGGGCTTCATGCATATCTGCACCACATAAAGTTTAAGTGCCGCCGATGCCACCTGATTCCGCCGCCGCCGATCTTCGTGACGTGAACTTCGCCGATGCGCTCGGCGAGCGTTATCTGTCCTATGCGCTGTCGACCATCGTGTCGCGCTCGTTGCCGGATGTGCGCGATGGGTTGAAGCCGGTTCATCGCCGCGTGCTTTATGCGATGAGCCAACTCGGCCTGGCGCCGGGCAATGGCTATAAGAAATCGGCGCGCATCATCGGCGACGTAATCGGCAAGTTCCATCCGCATGGCGACGTCGCGGTTTACGAGGCGCTGGTGCGGCTGGCGCAGGATTTCGCGCAGCGGTATCCGCTGGTCGACGGGCAGGGGAATTTCGGCAGCGTCGACGGCGATGGCGCGGCGGCGATGCGCTATACGGAGAGCCGCCTCACCGCCGTGGCCGAGGCGATGCTGGCCGGAATCAACGAAAACGCGGTCGATTTCCGCCCGACTTACGACGGCGAGAACGAAGAGCCGGTGGTCATGCCGGCGCGTTTCCCCAATCTCCTCGCCAACGGCGCCGCCGGCATCGCCGTCGGCATGGCGACCAGCATCCCGCCGCACAACATCGTCGAGCTCTTGGACGCCGCGTCCAATCTCCTGAAGCGGCCGCGCGCCACCACCATCGAGGATCTGGTGGACATGCTGCCCGGCCCCGATTTTCCGACCGGGGGCGTCTTGATCGAGCCCAAGGCCAACATCATCGAGGCCTACAAGACCGGCCGCGGCAGCTTCCGCCTGCGCGCCCGCTGGCATGTCGAGGAAGGCGCGCGCGGCACCTATCAGATCGTCGTCACCGAAATCCCCTATCAGGTCCAGAAATCGCAGCTCATCGAGAAGATCGCGCAGCTTTTGGAAGAGCGGAAGCTGCCCCTGCTCGACGACGTGCAGGATGAATCGACCGAACAGATCCGAATGATCCTCACGCCGAAGACGCGCAACGTCGACGCGAACCATTTGATGGAATCGCTCTTCCGCGCGACCGAGCTGGAAAAGCGCATCCCGCTCAACCTCAACGTGCTCGATGCGCAAAGCATCCCGCGCGTGATGGATATCAAAGAGGCGCTGCAATCCTGGCTCGATCACCGCCGCGAGGTGCTGCAGCGCCGCACCCGGTTCCGCCTCGACGCCATCGCCCGCCGCCTCGAGATCCTGCGCGGGCAGATGATCGTCTACCTCAACATCGACGAGGTCATCCGCATCATCCGCGAATACGACAACGCCAAAGAGCGGATGATCAAGAAGTGGAAGCTGACCGAAATGCAGGCCGAGGCGATCCTCAACATGCGGCTGCGGAGCTTGCGCCGCCTCGAGGAGATCGCGATCAAGAAAGAGATCGCCGAGCTGACCGGCGAGGAGAAAGACAAGCAGGCGCTGATCGGCGACGAGAAGCTGCAATGGAAGGCGGTCGGCGGCGAGATCGCCGAGCTGCGCAAGGAATATGCGCACAACCCCATCGGCAAGCGCCGCACCGAGATCGGCGAGCCGCCGGCCGAGATCGAGATGGCGGCGCTCGAGGCGGCGGTCGAGCGCGAGCCGGTGACCGTCCTGTGCTCGGCCAAAGGCTGGATCCGCGCCGCCAAGGGCCACGGCCTCAGCCACGGCGATTTCAAATACAAGGAAGGCGACGAAGAGCGTTTCGTCATCGAGACCACGACCGCCGACAAGCTGCTCGTCTTCGCGACCAACGGGCGTTTTTATACCTTGGACGCGGGGAAACTCCCCTCGGCGCGCGGCCATGGCGAGCCGGTGCGCCTGATGATCGAGCTCGCCGGCGAGGAAGATATCGTCGCGGTGATGGCGCACAGGCCGGGCGCCAAGCTGTTGCTCGCCTCGAGCGACGGCCGCGGCTTCGTCGTCCCGGCCGACGAGGTGGTGGCGCAAACCCGCAACGGCAAGCAGGCGCTGAATTTGGGAACCGACGATAAGGGCGATGGCGCCAAAGCCGTCGTCTGCGCGCCCGCCGACGGCGACACGGTCGCGGTGGTCGGCGACAACCACAAGCTGCTCGTCTTCCCCTTAAGCGAGCTGCCCGAAATGTCGCGCGGCCGCGGCGTGATGCTGCAACGCTATCATGACGGCGGCCTCGGCGACGCGAAGGTGATCGTCGCGAAAGAAGGCCTGTCGTGGCGCAGCGGCGAGCGCACGCGCACCGAGACGGACCTCAAAGATTGGAAAGGCGCCCGCGCCAGCTCGGGCCGCATCGCCCCGCGCGGCTTCCCGCAGAGCAACAAGTTCGGGTGAGGACGCTTTAAAAGCCCCTCTCCCCAGCGGAGAGAGGGACGCCCCGTTCGATCGCTCTTCGCGATCGAACCCGTAGGGGCCGACCGCGAAGAGCGGTTGGCCGGGACGTCCCCATCGCGAAAGCGATGGGAGGGTGAGGGGTAGGCCCCCAAAGCGAGCCGCCTAAACTTCTACCGTCATTGCGAGCGAAGCGAAGCAATCCAGTCTGCTTCAAACGTCGGCGCTTATTCTTCTCTGCGCGCGATTCTCTCAACTCGTCATTCCCGCGAAAGCGGGAATCCATCAACCGCCCGCTGGATGCCCGCCTTCGCGGGCATGACGATGAGAGAGTATTTGGAATGCGGCGACGAGACGCGCATCGCAATGGCTTTCACGCTTATGCGAGCCCCCCGTCCGACAAGCTCAAGAGGGCGAAGCAATCCAGTCCGGTCAACCACTGGATTGCTTCGCTTCGCTCGCAATGACGTCGTAGCGATCTTTCCGCGCCCTGTCTCAGAGACCCACCGCGTTGTACGCTACGCGTCAATCCGCGTCGGCTTCACCAACGGGGGACAAAATGGTGCTTGGGAGGTTTGCGGCGCTCGTCATCGCCGCTGTCATGGTGCCGCTCGCGGGTCATGCCGAGCCGGCGAAGCTGATCTTCGCGACGACGTCGTCGCCCGACACCACGCTCGTGCAAAAAGTGTTCGTTCCGTGGGCGGCGAAGGTGAACGCGGCATCGGGCGGCACGCTCGATATCGATGTGCGCAACGGCAGCACGATCGCGAACGCCACCAATTACTATGACCGCGTCGCCAATGACGTGGTGCAGATCGCCTTCGGGATGGAAGGGCTGGTCGGCAATCGCTTTCCGTTGTCGGCGGCCGCCGGCTTGCCCTATGTGATCGATCCCAACGATGCGGTGGCGGCGTCGGTCGCCTTGTGGCGCCTCTACAAATCGGGCGCGATGGACGCGGAATACGGCGATCTGAAACCGGTGATGCTGGCGGTGCTGCCGCCTTCGTTCCTCCACTTCGTCAAAGCGCCGGCATCGATCGCGGAAACGCGCGGCATGAAGCTCATCGTGTCGGGCAAAGAGCGCAGCGAGCTGGTGGAACGGCTCGGCTATGCGCCGATCAGCGGGTCGACCGCCGATATGTATTCGATGCTTCAGCGCGGCGCCGCCACCGGCGTCGTCGGCGCATGGCCGTCCTTCACGACGTTCAAGCTGCAAGAGGTGACGCTGTATCATTTGGAGGTCCCGCTCGGCAGCTCGACCTCGATCGTGTTCTTGACGGAAAAGCGCTTTGCCGCGCTTCCGCCCCAGGCACGGAAAGCGATCGACGACAACGCGACGGAGGCGCAATCGCGTCGTTTCGCCGAGGTGTGGCAAGAGACGGCCGACGACGCGCGCGCGACCACCGCCAAGATGCCAGGTCACGTGTTCGGCCGGCTCGATCCGCAAACCGCCCGGAAATGGCAAAGCGAGGCAGAGAAGGTGTTGGACGAATGGTCGCAAGCCAGCCCGGGCGGCAAAGAGGTGCTGACCAAGTTCCGCGCGCTGCTCGCCGACGTCAAAGCGGGACGATAGAAGCGCGCCTGCGTACGAAGCCCCTCTCCCCTTGAGGGAGAGGGAGGGGCCCAGCGCGAAAGCGCTGGGAGGGTGAGGGGAAGCTTCTTCACCCGCTTCGCCCTTGCCGCTCCCCGATTCGGGGTGTCAGTGTGGCGTGGGACATTCAAGGAGGGACCCCCATGAAATCGAACACTCTCGGCTGGGCTGCGTTCGCGGCGGTTTGCGTGATCGGCCTGGCGCGCAGCGATGGCGCGGCGCAGGCTCAGGCGCCGGCGCTGCGAACCGAATTCATCGATATCCGCTGGGACAATGTCGACCGGATGTGCGTCGTCTATCCCGACGGCAAGGTCGAATTCTTTTATCCCGAGCTGAAAGACATTCCGCGGCCCGACGACGCCAACAAGCGCGCGTTCTATCTGACGCTCAAGATGAACCGCATGGCCGCGCAGGGCTATGAGTTCGTCGGGATGATCAGCGACGAGATCGTGATGAAGCGAACGGTGCGATAGGCGGCGCGGGCGCGCCGCGGCGCGCCCCTTCCGTCGCCTTCAGGCGTCATCGGGCGGGCAGCGGCGTTTGCTGATGCCCGGCCATCTTCCATTCGCCGTCGCGATCAACATAGACGCTCGCGACATGGGCGAGATGCGGTGTGCCGTTGGCGCGGATTGCCGCCACGGCATAGACGATGATCGCAACATCTTTGGTCGGCTGATAAAAGCCTTTGCGCTCGATCTTCAGATCGTTCCAGCGCTGCGGCTCTTTCATCATGCCGGCGATCTGCTCTTTCGGCATCACCCCGGCCATCTCGGTAAAGGCGATCGCGCATTGAGCATCGAGATGCGCGCTATAGAACGCGGCATCGCCGGGCCAGAATTTCTCTTCGAGAGCGAAGATATCGTCTTCGAGCGACATGAGCGGAATCTCCTGCAATGGGTAGAAAACCGGCGGCCGGGAGGCGTGGTTCCGCATGCGCGGCCGCTGCCGAACCCCTGCTTTCGCGGAGCGCGACAGCGGACAATAGCATATTCGTTCTCATTTTGTTCTTGACTAATCCGGATCGAACTGCTATGAATCCGGCATCCTGAGCGAGCTGGGTTAGGGGCCGGCAGCAGCGCCGGGCTCTCCGTTCATTGGGGGACGCAGTTCATCGGCCCTCATTTCATCGGGCCCTCATTTGATCGGGGATGCTGGGCATTTAATCGATGTTAAGGCGCGGGCGGTAGCATCGTTTTCGTCGAATTCTCTTTCCGCACGAAGTGAGCCCATGCCTGTCAGCTCCGTCAGCACCCCCGTTCCGCCGCAAGTTTCGATGGCGATGCAAGCGCTCTCGAGCACGCTTCAGGCCGAGCAGAACGTCGCCAATGTGCTGCTGGGCGGTGGCGGGGCCGGCGGCGCCGCGTCGCTGCCGAGCAATCCGGGCCTGGGGCAGATCGTCGATCTGTCGGCGTAAGTTTCGGTTGCGTGCATTGCTTCCCGATGAAGTCAGAGAGTTCTGGGTTCTAGCGGGAGCTGGATTCCCGCTTTCGCGGGAATGACGAACTAAAAAGATCACCGAATTCAAAAGTCGGGGATGGCGGGATCATGTCCGGCCATGACGGCTTTCTAAAAATCGAAATCATCCATCCATCCGCCCGCGCCCAGCGCGGGCTTTTTCATTTGGGGAATCCTCTTATGTCCGATCCATTCGATGTGCGGCGGTTGTTTGCGCCGCCGGAAGACGCAGAGCCAGAGCCCGCGCCCGCAGAGCCGGTGCCCTCAGAGCTAGGGCAGGCCGAACTCATGCCGCCGCTGAAAGAGCGGCATCGCCGCTTCGTGCTCGAATACATCATCGATCTCAACGGCCGGGCGGCGGCGATCCGCGCCGGCTATGCGCGCGGCAAGGCGGGCGGGCGGGCGTCCGAGCTGTTGCGCCGGCCCGAGGTGCAGCTCGCCATTCGCGAAGAAATGAAAGAGCGCGAGAAGCGGCTGCGCCTTTCGGGCGATCGCATCATCGAAGAGGCGATGCGCATCGCTTTCGTCGATCCCGGCCGCATCGCGCGCTGGGGGCCGGAGGGTGTCGAGCTGATCGATTCCGACGATCTGACCGCGGAAGATCGCGCGGCGGTGAAGTGGATCTCGGTCGGCGGGCGCAAAGGCGCGCGGGCGCAGCGTTTCGAAATGCACGACAAGCTCGCCGCGCTGGCGCTGCTGGCGCGCATGACCGGCATGATCACGCGCGAGCCCGGGCGCGGGCGGTTCGCGATCCTCGCCAAGACGCCCGACGAGCTCGCCGCCGACCAGGCGCGGCGCGAGAAGACGATGGCGAAGCTTCAGCGCCTCGTCGACGCCAAAGCCGCCGCGCTCGCCGACGCGAAATTCAAGGCGATGCAAGCGGACGACGCGGCGCGGAAGGCGAGGGAGGAGGAAAAGGAGGAGAAAGAAGAAACGGAGGCTGTCGCGGCTGCCGGCGCGATGCCGAAGGAATGAACCGGCGCTCTTTCGTTTCGCCGCCCCGGCAAAAGCCGGGGTCATTCATCGGAAGGTGCTTATTTAGGAAGGTGCTTGTGAAAAATTTGCGAGGGACCCGGAGGGGAGAACGGGCCCCTCGCATTCGCCATGGAGGAAAGGGTTAAGCGGCGCGCTGCTGCGTCAGCGCGTAGGCGGTCTCTTCGACGAAATCGGCACTCATAAAGGTTTCCATCGCGGCCATGAGGCGCTTGCTCGTCGCCTCGTCGAATGCATCGGCGCTGATGGCAACGGTTTTGATTTCTTGGACGGGTTTTGGCATCCGCATGTTTTGTACTCCGCGAGGAACGTTGTCCGCTGTTCGATGAGTACAATCTATCGACCGGCTTGAACGATTTGATGACGCGATCTGGATCGTTCGCGGCAAGCCGGGGCGAATTGTGGACGTTTGTGACGGGCTTGCCCAAATTGTGCAGCCAACGCTTGGAGCTTTTTCGCGGTTTTCCGCCGTAAACAATGAAAAAGGTGGCGACTCGCAAGAGCCGCCACCTTCCTGTCGTCTTCGTTAACCGCTGGGATTATCGATCCCAAACCGGCCGGCCGAGATCGACCTGGGACGGGCTCGTCACCGCGCCTGTCGCCGCGCCGACGCCTGCACCGACGGCCGCACCCGTACCGGCGCCGACCGGACCCGCAACGGCGCCGATCGCCGCGCCAGAACCCGCACCGATGGCCGCGCCCGAAAGCGCGCGATCGCCGGTCGTTTCACCACAAGCGGCGAGCGAAACCATCAAACCCGCCATCGCCAAGCCATGCCACAGTTTCATAATCATCTCCCTGGTCACAACGATGGGATAAGAACAGCCGCGGGCGCTGGTGGTTGCGGGGGTTGCTGGCGTTTTCAAGGCATTATCGGGACTCTATAGTCGCATATATGAGCAATTTCCTCCCCGACCGCCGCATCCAAACCCGCCTCCACGAGCTCGGCATGTCCGCGGCGCTCGAGTTCATCAACGGCGCGCAGAGCGATATCTCGATCGTCGAGCGCCACTACACGCTCGACGCCTCGCGCGTCGACGTGACCGACATCGTGAAGAACGCGGCGCTGGCGCTGCATGACAAGCCGCGGCGCGATTGCTGGGCCGTCGATGTCGACAGCGAGACCTGCGTCATCCGCATCGGCCAGCTGCCGCACAAGATCGAGATGCTGATCGGCGTGCGCTGCGCCAGCCATGCCGATCCGTTCACGCCGCGGCGCTCGTATTTCTCGGTCGCGATCTACGGCGTCGACCGCGACACGGTGAAGGCGCTGCGCGACGCGCTCGAGGAGAAGATCGGCAAGAAGCATCTCGCCACCGTCACCTGGCATTTCATGTTCGGCGACGATACGCGGCAATCGAGCGTGATCCTCGATCCCGCGGCGCCGGTGCACGACGAATTCTATCCCTGGATCAAAGGCGGCTTGCGCGGCTATTTCGACGGCTTCATCGCCTCGAACTCGTCGCTGCTCTTTCTCTCGGGGCCGCCGGGCACCGGCAAGACCTCGCTCATCCGCTGGCTCTTGCACGAATACAGCCTCAACGCCGCGGTGACCTATGAGGAGAAGCTGCTGTCGTCGGATTCGACCTTCGTCGATTTCCTGACCGGGACCAGCGAGAACGTCTTCGTCATCGAGGACGCCGACACGATCCTCGGCAGCCGCAGCCGCGAAGGCAACAAGATGATCGCGCGCTTCCTCAACGTGTCGGACGGGCTGATCAAATTTCCGCACAAGAAGGTGATCTTCACCACCAATCTCGACGATTTCAAAAAGGTCGACGAGGCGCTGCTGCGGCCGGGCCGGTGCTTCGGCATGATCAAGTGCCGCGCGCTCACCTTCGACGAGGCGGTGGCGGCGGCGAAGATCGCCGGGCTGAAAGCGCCGCAGAAGCCGCGCGACTATACGATCGCCGAGCTCTTCAATCCCGATACGCAGATCGACGTGATCACCGAATCCCGGCGGGTCGGCTTCTGAGATGGCGGACGCGCCGCTGATCGTCGACACCAAGGGACAGAAATGCCCGCTGCCGGTCTTGAAGGCGCGCAAGGCGCTGAAAGGCCTCGCCGCCGGGGGGCGCCTGCAGGTCCTCGCGACCGATCCCGGCGCTGTCGACGACTTCAAGCATTTCTGCCAAACCACGGGGGCGAAGCTGATCGAGCAGCGCGAGGAAGCGGGCGGGGTGCTGGTGTTTCTGCTAGAGAAGCCGGCATAGCGGCGCTTTCGGGGGACGAGCGGCGGGATGGCGGATCCGGAACAGGTAGCGCTGCTGAAAAGCGGCGTCGAGGCGTGGAATGCGTGGCGCGCGGAACACGCGGATGTGCCGATCGATCTCGTCGAGGCCGATCTCACCGGCGAATCGCTGGCGCAAGCCAATCTGTTGAAGGCGCATCTCGAGCGCGCGCATCTCGGCGGCGCCGATCTGACCGGGGCGCATCTCTTCGGCGCGCATCTCGACGGCGCCAATCTCAACGCGGCGAAGCTCGACGGCGCCGATCTCGGCTGGGCCAGTCTCAGCGACTGCTCGATGCTCTCGGCCGAGATCAACGGCACCGATCTGTCCTGCGCGCAGCTCGCCGGCGCCAATGTCGCGCATCTCGTTTGGGATCGCCGCCGGATGCGCGGCAAGTTCCACGGCATCCGCGGCCTCGATTCCTGCTACGGCAACGCGCTGTTCCGCCGCGATGCCTCCGACCAGGATTTTCTCGACACGCTCGAAATCCATTGGCAGGGCAAGGCGTGGCTGACGCGGCTGTTCTGGGCCTGGGGCCTCATCGATTACGGCCGCAGCATCGCCCGGGTTTTTGCGCTGGCATCGGCGCTCATCGTGTTCTTCGGCGCGATCTATTACGCGTGGCCGGCGCTGATCGAGTTTCCGGTCTGCAACGGGTTTGCGCCGGAGAATTGCCACCCCGGCTACAGCGCCTTCTATTTCTCGATCACGACCTACATGACCTTGGGCTTCGGCGACGTGCATCCGCGCACCCATCTCGGCGAGATCATCGTCAGCGTCGAGGTGACGCTCGGTTATTTGACGCTCGGCCTGCTGCTCGCCGTGCTCGCCGATAAAGTTGCCCGGCGCGGCTGAACAAAAGCATGGCTGAGGCAAAGCGCATTCCCATTCCGAGCCCCGAATGGGATTTGAACGCCGAATCCTACCGGCGCGCGATGCGATTGACCGCCGAGATCAACAAGCTCGGCATCGACGATGCGGCGCGCGTGCGCGCGCTGTTCAGCGAGCTGACCGGGCAAGCGGTGGATGAGAGCTTCAACCTCGTCCCGCCTTTCTATTCTAGCGGCGGCCGCGCGCTCCGGGTCGGGCGCAAGGTCTTCATCAATCAATGCTGCACGATCTACGACATGGCCGGCGTCACGATCGGCGACCTCGTGATGATCGGGCCCAACGTCAACATCATCACGGCCGACCACGGCATGAAGCCGGCCGAGCGCCGCGCTTATGTCGAGGCGAGGCCGATCGTCATCGCGAACAATGTCTGGATCGCCGCCGCCGTCACGATCATCGGCGGTGTCACCATCGGCGAGAATTCGGTGATCGGCGCCGGCGCGGTGGTGACCAAGGACGTACCGGCGAACAGTTTCGCCGCCGGCGTGCCGGCGAAGATCATCCGCGCGCTTTAGAAACGCGGGGCGATCGCAGGCTCGACGGATTCTATCCGAGGTTCTAGGAATCTAACCGCGCGGAGCGATATGACCGTCTCTCGTTCTCGTACTCACGTCCGCGCCGTTTTGACTGGGGGGAAAATGCGTCGTTCTATCAATATTGTCGCGAGCGTCGGCCTCGCATTGGGGGGCGTGCTGGGCCTGGCAGGCGCCATGATAACGCAACAAAATATTCAGGCGATGCTGTGGGCGATCGACGGCGCCGGGCTCGTGATGGCGTCCGCGGCGTTGGTGATGAAATATTCCCGCGCCGGAAACGATCTCGTGGCCGCTGGGTTTTTCGTGTTTGCGATTGGACAAGGCGCCATCTTGCTTTCCGAAACGGCTGGTGGGGTTGCCGGCAACATGCCGGCATTCGCCGTTGGCACCGCTCTTTGGGCGACGGCGCTCCTCCTCGTCAGCGTTCCCAAATTCTTTGCGCTGCCGATCCGAATTCTCGGCGTCGTCGGCGCGATTTTGTTCATTGTCACCTCGGCGAGCATGTTCTGGGGCGAGCCATTGACGCAAACCTCGGCGCCCCTGCCTTCCTACGCGTATCCCGTGCTGGTCGCGACGCTCGCCGGCTGGATTTGGAGTCTGTGGCGCGAGCCCGAGATTTCTCGCTAACGGCGGATCTCCATGTTTGGCGCTTCTCGGACCAACGCGCTTGTCCGAGGGCGAGTCCATTTTCGTGGCGATTGCGGACCTAACTCAGTGATGGTCGCAAGGGATGCTTTTGGCGCCAAGCGGACATCGGGTGGCTCAATCAATCAGTGATCTAACCGTCCCGTCGGCCAGCCAGCGCGCCGTTGCATGGCTCGAACTTGGCAGTAGTGAAAGAGTCGCAAGGTTCAAAAACCCGGATTGGCTGCTGGTGAACACGATTGCAACCTCTTCTTTAGCCAGCCGTTAATACCGCCGTGCTGTGGGGCAAAAATTTGGCAGAGGCTTAGCATGAGGCAAACCGCTGATAGCATTCCTGCGGCGCGTCTCGCGCTACCCTTTGACGCGGCAAACGCATTCCTAGAAACTCAGCGGGCAGTGACAGCCCGCAGCGTGATCGCCTGGGGAGAACATTGCACTGAGTGCGCGTTCCCCGCTTGCTACAATAGTTGCAGCTACTATACGCCGCGGCTCGATCATCATTGCCGCCGATTTGAAAATGGCATCGAACGAGCAACAGATCAGAACATCGCGTCATTAAAGATGATGCGAATTGCCTTCCGGCGCTGGGGCAAGCTGGAAGGGCAGGGACGCATTGCGCTGAAGCAAAGTCGCGCGGCCGCCATGCTCGAAGTAGCCGCCGACGCAACGGACGGTCTCCTAGCGCATGGGCTTCCGGCGGCCCTGCGCGATAAACTCGGCTGGCGTTTGAATGCCCTAAAGCTTGATATTGTTGGCCGGGGAGAAGCGCTGCAACCGACGGACGTGTTCGTGTTAGAGGCCTGGCACGACAGTAGCCGGAGTTGGCCATTCACCATCGCCATTATGACGAGCGCAAAGGGGGCGGCGAACGGCCTCTTCCAGTCGGCTGCGCCTCTGGCGCCTGGCTATAATCGTGTCCTCATTCCGGTCGCGGAAATCGGAAAACTGGTCGACCTTAGCCAGCCGCTCACGATCCAAATCGAGCCCGTCGAAGAAGGCGTACCTGCGATCGTCTTTGGCATTATCGATTTTTGTCGCCTCTCGCGTTCCGTCGTGCCCATGCCGGCGCGGGCGATGGCCACGAACAAACCGAAAGAAGCGCCCAAACTCAAATGCGTCGTGTGGGATCTCGATAATACGCTGTGGCAGGGCACATTGGTCGAAGACGGCGTCGACGGCGTTACCCTTCTCGAAACAGCCGCAGGCGCCATTCGGGAGTTGGATAGACGCGGAATTATCAATTCGATCGCTTCGAAGAACGATCCGGAATTGGCTTATGCCGCGCTCGAGAAGTTCGGCCTTCGTCAGTACTTCGTATTCCCGAAAATAAGCTGGGGGCCCAAAAGCGAGGCAATCAAGTCCATTATCACCGAAATGGATGTAGGGGCCGACACCTTCGCCTTCGTGGACGATCAACCGTTCGAGCGGGGCGAAATTCAGGAACTCATACCTGAGATCGCAGTCTTTTCGCACACCGAGATCGCCGATCTCATGGCCCACCCGCGTTGCGACGTGCCAATTACCGCCGAAAGCGGCAAGCGGCGGGAAATGTACCAGAGCGAGGAACTTCGTATCGTCGCACGTGACACCAGCACGCTCAACTATGCGGATTTTCTCCGGACTTGCCATATCAGGCTGGAGATCACCCGGCTTCAGCCCCACAACCTCCTCCGTATGTACGAGCTGTCACAGCGCACCAATCAACTCAACTTCTCGGGACGGCGCTATACCCAAGAAGAACTTCGGGTGCTTATGGCCGAGCAGCCGGAGCGGACCTTTGTCTTAACCTGCACGGATAGATTCGGCGAATATGGCGCCATCGGCTTTTGCGTGCTCACGGAAAGCCGCGGGGCGATCGAGTCATTTTTTATGAGTTGCCGTGTCCAGCGCAAGCGCGTCGAGAACGCCTTTTTTGAATATTTGCGGCGCGCATTATTGTTAGCGGGTGCCGAGAATTTTGTGGTCAAATACAAACCCACGACGAAAAACAAGGCATCCGTCCAGATGCTAGAAGAACTCGCCTTCCGGCACGACAGTCGCAACGGCGAGCAGTGGTTTGTTCGCCCGATCGATCAGGGTTTCTCCGATAGCGATGTGGTTACGCTCGACATCCGTTTCGATGCCCCTGCGTTGGAGCTAGCATCTTGAACACGCTCGCCCTCATGTCGCGTAAGTTGAACGGTATCGAGGTTCGTTTAACGCGTAATATCAAGGCGCGCGCACTCGACACCCATCTTGCCGAGCCCGTGGTCTCGTTCTGCTTCGATGATTTTCCCCGCTCCGCGGTCACGGAGGGTGGTCGCATGCTCCTAGAACGCGGCTGGACTGGGACTTTCTATGCGGCAGGCTCCTTCTGCGGCCGAGAGGTTGATGGCATTTCCTACTTCAGCGAAGACGATCTGCATCAAATCGATGAGGAAGGTCACGAGATCGGTTGCCACACGTTTTCGCATCTGCGCGTAGCGCACAAGAAGGCGTCAACCGTTCTCGACGATTTGAAGCGAAATGCGGAATTTCTGGCCAAGGCATTGCCGGACCATCGATGCAGCACCTTTGCCTATCCGTTCGGCGACCTTCGGCTTCCACAAAAGATGTTGGTATCGCGCCAATTTGGCGTGTGTCGGGGCATTTGGCCGGGCGTAAATCGCGGCCGGATGGATTTCGGCGAATTGAAGGCGGTTCCGCTCGGACAGATCGGTCCGGATTTCGATGCAATACTCGGATGGATCGATACTGCCGTCCGTGAAAATGCGTGGCTTATCTTCTTTACGCATGACATCGGGCCCCGGCCCAGCGAGTGGGGCTATCAGCCGGAAGCCTTCGCAAAGTTGCTCGATGTAGTCGCGGCTCGTCGCATCAAAGTGTTGCCGGTAAAGAACGCCGTGGGGCTCGCGCGCTTCGTCAACTGAGTTTTGTATATTAGGAATGGTCGCCGCTCCGTCCGGTTCTGGCCTTCACGCCTAAGATTGCGAGAGGGGTTCCCCTTCCGATGGTTTCTATCACGGGATTACGGGCCGCGGCGCTTGTCAGCGATCGGCGGGTCGTTCTCGGGACCTTGGCCCTTACCGCCGTCAATGTGCTTAAGCTTGGGATGCAAATGGCCGTGCTGCCTATCTTGGCGCGGCTGCTCGGCCCATCGGCTTTTGGTCTGGTCGCGTTGGCAATGCCGTTTATTCTAGTGGCCAATACGATCTCCGATGCGGGACTTGGAAACGCGCTCATACGCATACACAATTCGTCCGAGGAGCTAAATTCGACGATATTCTGGTTCTCTCTCGCCATGTCGATCGCACTGGCTTTGCTCGTGTCTTTATTGGCTTGGCCGATTAGCATCGTTCTTTCTACGCCGAAATTGGTCCCAATCATCGTTGCCCTCGCGGTTATCCTGCCGCTCGGTGGCAGCTTGTCCGTTCCCAATGCATTGATTTCGCGGGAGCGGAAATTCACGCTCTTTGCGATAGGCGATGTTATCTCAAACCTGAGTTCGTCGGGAATCGCCATCGTGGCTGCCCTAGCGGGCGCTGGAGCGTGGAGCCTGGTAATCCAGCAATGTGTATTCTGGATCGTGAAGGCTGGTTGGCTGTTTCCCGTCTCTGGCTTTCGACCGCGTCTTTTCTGTAAGCCAAGCTTAGCGTGGCCTCATCTCAGTTTTGGACTCAATGCAGTTGGTGCGAACCTCGCGGATTTCACCAACAAAAGCCTACCGACCATATTGGTCGGTGGTCTCATTGGCGTCGCTGCAGCAGGTCATTATTCTATGGGCTATCAGATCGTGCGCATTCCCGACTTGATCATTTCGGGACCACTTTACCTATCGATCTTTACCTCCGTGGCGCACCGGGGAAACGACAATCACGAGGCCGCGGGGCTCGCCCTGCGAGGCTTCCGCGGCATCATGACGGCTCTTGCGCCTCTCTTCTGTGGTTTAGCGCTCGTGGCACATCCCGTTGTCTTGCTGCTATTGGGACCGGCCTGGGCAACAACCGCGCCCATCCTGACGCTGCTCGTACCAGCGGGGTTCTTCCTCTGTGTTTACAGCTTCATCGGGGCGATTTTTATGGGGCTCGGCCGATCAGAGTATCAGTTCCGATTGATCGCACTGACCGGCGTCTTCCTCGCCGCGGGAACATTGCTCGGCGCGCGCTACGGCGGTGAGGGCGTCGCGGCCGGCTTCAGCATCGGCGCGATTTTAGCCGCCCCGGCCTATTTGCGCATGTTATCTAAACTGCTTCGCTTGCCGGCACGTGTTATTCTGCGGGAAGCTATTGCACCCATCGCCGCGACCCTGGCGATGGCCGTGGCTGTGATTACTGTGGCGCAGCGCTTACCGAATTGGGGGCCGGTGCTGCAGTTGTCTACACTGATGTTGTGCGGTGTCGTGGTCTACATCCTCGCCCTTTCGTTGATCGCTGGGCGTCAAATATTGCGCGATTTGCAGTGGCTGCTGAGGCGGAATCGTCAAATTGACGACGGACTACTCAGCCCAAATTGTGATTAGCCTCGCATTTAGACAACGCGCGCTCCCCAATTGTCCTTGCCTGTGGCAGTGCGCCTTACTGTTGAGCCAATAAAAGCATATCGTCGGCTCGTATCAGGAGATACGAGCATGCGGGCAAATGAAAGGTTGGATTATTGGGCACTGTTACCGGCGCAATACAAGGCGCAAGAGCAATATGCCCAATCAGCCTCGGGCATGCGAGCAAAGGCTATTGAATTGCGCCACACTGCCGCGGCCATGGGCGACAGCAATGATCGCGACCTGATTCTTCGCTTGGCAGCAGGTTTCGAGCAGCGGGTAGATAACGCATCGCGAGGCGCCAAGCGCGGGCGTTAGTATCTTCTATGTCCGGCTAAGCGCTTCTCCATAGTCCCTCTTATCGTCTAACCCGCGATCCTCTTATGGCGCCGGTGGGAGATATAGGCTCTAAGTCCATAACCGGCGAAGAACGTGACCACATACGACCCTATCCAAATAATTGTGGGGTCAATGTCCATGAAGCCTCTCCCGCCTATCTCCTATCCTACGATTTCCTATATCCCGGAAGCTACCGCCGTGACAACTTTCACCGCCTTCGCGACTGATCAGCGCGTGTCGCGCAATACTAGAGCCGGAGAGAGCTTCGGCCGCTGGCGAGCGATCCGTGCCCTTTGTCGAAATATTGACGTTAACGTGACTGTCAAAACGGCGCCCGCCATTTTTCGCGATGCGCTGGGACTCGTGCCTCTGAGGTCATCGGACATCAGGACGGGGCTGACTCTCTTTACGCTCGCCCCGAAACGATCCGAGCAAAAGTGTAGCCTCGCGGAGCCTACCGCGCGACACGCAGATCCATCTCCAACCTGGCGTGTCTAGATTATCTAGGACGCTAGCGAGCAAAACGGACCCCGGCGCGAGCGGGTAAATAGAACGCCGGCGTCCTAACCTTCAGGCTCAGAACCACGGCCATCGTTTTGCCACGAAGGCGTGCACTGTAGTCTAAACACTCAGTAGACCGAGTTGGAGGATCGGGTGGAAAACGCCTCGAAGCGTCGGCTGGCTCGGGCTATCATCGGCGGCAGGGCGGAGTTCGTTCTTCGCGCCGTCTATGCTGCCCGTTATGCGGCGCGCTTTGACGCCCCGGGGCGTCGAACAAAGGACCGCTTTGAACTGTATGACCTCATCAGCTCAGAAGTGATTCGAGGTACGTCATTCGATTATCTCGAATTTGGCGTCTTCCAGGGTGAATCAATCCGCCACATTTCTTCGTGTAACAAACATCCTGACGCCCGCTTCTGGGGCTTTGACTCGTTCGAGGGATTACCTTCGGACTGGAATCAAAAGAATCCGAAAGGCACGTTTGACGTTGGCGGCCAGCCACCATCAATCGATGATCGCCGCGTGAGATTTGTGAAGGGATGGTTCGATCAGAGTTTACCGATGTTCTTGCGCGATTACCGGCCGCAAGAAAAGCTCTGGATACATGTTGACGGCGACCTTTACAGCTCCGCCATGCAAGTGCTGACGCTACTAAATCCCTACATCCGATCAGGCACAGTGCTGATATTCGACGAAATTGAAGATTTGCTACACGAATTTAAGGCTCTCTGTGATTACGAGGCTATGAGCGCGAAGCGATTAGATTTGTTCGCCGCCACGGAAGATTGTCGGCAGGCTGCCTTTGTGTCCTCCTTAGGCACAATTGGCGCGAAGTAGGGGGACCACGCCTCACCACCGGGTATTCGCGACCTTCACGATACCACAGAAGACGTTTTCTGTGTCAGCGAGCTATATCACCGCCAGCACGCGACCACTTAGGCACATAGCAATGTCTGAGATTGGCGCTTCTCGGAAGTCATCACGCGCGCGAACAAGCTCCGCTTTGGCGCGAGAAACCGACGTGAGCACGGAATTATCGTTTTGCCGGCGCATGACCCGAAGCGGACATTTGATCGGTCTCGCGAGGAGGCGCTAGGCGCTCGGTATCCGGCTTGGGTTCGGGCTTCAGTGCAACGGCGGTCTGGTCTGGTTGGGACCCGGGCAGCGCATCGCTTAATACCGCTGATGTCCTCAAGGGAATTTTTCGACGTTCATGCGCTACTCAAGCCAATCTTGCTTTATTGCTCGGGCGGTGTAGAAACGGTTCGGGTGTTCGCTGCACGCCGCAGCGACAGGCTATGCGATGGTCGGGCCGCCACGCTGAAAGCGTGTGCCCATGAATGACGGCCTGCAAGCCGAAGACCCGCGAACCCGATTACGCGTCGAACCGGCCCGCACCGGCGCTGCGAAGCTCCGCCGATGCATCCGCAGTATCGCAACGCGAAGCACGCCAATCTGCCCGAGCGCTGCGATAGACGGCCGTCGTTTTCTTATATTGGGCGGTCGAAGGTTCGGCTGTTCTTTTTCCATCGCCCGACCGCACGCGCGGACATTTCTCTTTGTCGTTCTTTGCGTAGCCGTGTTGCGGGGCTAGCCGACGTGCTTGTCGCCATCGCCTTGATCTTCGTTTTGGCCTACACGGCAATCGCGCTCGAACATCCCATCGGGATCAGTAAATCGGCGACGGCGCTGCTTGGCGCCGGACTGCTGTGGACGATCTACTCTTTCGCCACGGCCGATCATGTCCGCATCGCGAGCGAGTTGAACGACACGATCGGGTCGACGGCGCAGATCATCTTCTTCCTTATGGGCGCGATGACGATTGTCGAGGTGATCGACGCTCACGGCGGGTTCGAGATAATCACCTCGCGCATCCGTACCGACAGGCTGACGAGCCTTTTGTGGCTCGTATCGTGGGCGACATTCGTCCTGAGCGCCATCCTCGACAATCTCACCACGACGATCGTGATGGTGTCGCTGGTCGGCAAGCTGCTTGCCAACGCGCGGGATCGACTGCTGTTCGCATCGATGGTGGTGATCGCGGCCAACGCCGGCGGTGCTTGGTCGCCGATCGGCGATGTTACGACGACGATGCTGTGGATCGGAGGTCACATCAGCGGGCAGGGGATTATCGCGGACGTATTCCTCGCCTCCGTCGTTAACCTGCTGGTTCCTCTTACGGTTGTGAGTTTCCAACTGAGAGGGCGTCGTTTTACGCCGGATGCGACGGCAACCGCCGCCCTTGCGCCAAAATCGTTTGAGCGGAATGTCATTCTCGTGCTTGGCCTGGCGCTTCTGGTGGCGGTGCCTGCCTTCAAGCAGGGGACGCATTTACCTGCATTCTTGGGGAGTCTGCTCGCGCTCGGCATCTTGTGGCTGACCGGAGAATTGATGAACCGCGGCAAGCGGACGGAGGCGCGAATCCCGCTAACCGTGGCGCGGGCGCTGAGCCAAATCGACCATGGTTCCTTGCTCTTCTTCGTCGGCATCCTATTGGCGGTGGCGACCCTCCAATATAGCGGGATTCTCGCGGCACTCGCTGGGTGGCTCGATCGGACGGTCGGGCAACAGGGGCTCGTCGTGCTGTTTCTCGGTTTGCTGAGCGCCCTCATCGATAACGTGCCGCTGGTCGCGGCCAGTATGGCGATGTACGCGTCGGGGCAGTATCCGGTCGACAGCTTCCTATGGGAGTTCATTGCGTATTGTGCGGGAACCGGCGGTTCAATCCTGATTATCGGTTCGGCTGCCGGTGTCGCGGCGATGGGTGTCGAGAGAATCCAATTTCTCTGGTACTTGCGCAAAGTCTCGGGCCTCGCGACGTTGGGCTACCTCGCCGGTGCGGTCGCCTACGTCATGCAATACGCGTTGACGCGATGAGGTGCTTGTTCGACGGCACATAAGCGACCAAAACCCGGCTAGGCCCGGCCTCCGTTAGGCGTCATCGCGGCGCCGCGGCCTCTCAAACACTTACCCGACTTCTCTTGAATGCCCTTGCGAGCAGCGCCAGCGCGACCAAGGGACAGATGATGTCCATATAAAATGGAACGCCAGCGTTTCCCGGCGTAAAATTTCCCGCTTGGACCATCTGGCGAACGTGTCCAATTGCGTCCCCTAGTAAGAACACGGCTGCAACGACAACCGTTGCCGCCTTGAACTCCAGTTGGCGCCAGAAGGCCATGCAAGCCGTAATGCCGATGGCCAAATCTGCCATGCCGACCTCGAACTGAAACGGACTCACCTCCCATCCGATGTGCGCTGCCGCTCGGGCGGGAAAAAAGACATGCGTTAGTCCCGCCCAAAGGCCCGTGGCCCCGATACCCAGCAGCAGAACCCAGGAGAGCAACCGCTCCGTCACCGATTTCCCTTGATGCGTAACAGCAGCCATCAAAATGGCAGCAGCGAAAGCGACGACAGGAAAATTGCGCAACAAGAAGCTTATCGAGTCCTTGATCATACGCGACTTCCTCGTGCCGTGGATTACGATGCCATTGGCTTTGTGCACCAACCCGCTTTTACCGCGATGCTTAGCGGCAGTTCGACCCGCAACGCTACGATCGCTTGCAGGTCGAGCCAGCGGTGGCTGCGACTTCCGATGTTGGCACTTTTGCGACTTTCGTTTTTTGCGGTCGCTGTGTCCAGTAACGGCGTAGAAGCAGACTTAGCCTGCTCGCACGCTCATTACCGATCTGACCCATTTCAGACGTCTCCAGTCCGTCAAGGATACACGCCTTCATTCCGCGCACTTTCGGCGCCTTTAGACTAGAGCGGCAACTCGACAGCGATGGGCCGTGCCGAGATGTTCCTTCGCTCGACGGCGCCACAGTTTGACGCCAGCACTTCCCATGGCGAAGGCTAGCCACCTAAGCAGGAGCAGCGGCCTTCTGGGTATAGCCGAAGGTCAGCTGATCGCCGTCGATCGCGGAGCCCGTGTCGCAGCCTTCTATCGCCGAGCCGCCGCTCACGCCCGACCAGCTGTTGCCGCCCGTCGGCCACGACCAGCCGAAGGTCATGTCGACCCCCGCTTTGTCGTCGCCCGAAACGGCGTAGGTCACCGACGCCCCAGAGCCATTCGCCCCCACCGGCAGATGACTGATGGCGAAATTGCCGGTCGCCGATGG
>DASZLU010000043.1:0-20143 GCA_035552195.1 Allostellaceae bacterium
CAAAGCTCGCAACCGCGTCGGCGATGTCGAGGCTGCCGATCCATTTCGGCGAAATGACCCGCAGCGAGCCTTCCGCGGCCTGATAGAGCGAGACGATCGAGCTCTCTTCGGCACGCAACTCCTTGAGGACCTTCTCGCAAAACTGGAAATGCTTGCGGCCGGCCGGCGTCAGATGGATCGCGCGCGTCGTCCGGCGGATCAACTCGACGCCGAGCTGTTCCTCGATCACGGCGAGGTGGCGGGATACGAGCGGACGAGAGATGCCCAGCGATTGCGCGGCCATCGTCAGGCTGCCGCTGCGGACAACCTGCGCAAAGGTGTTCATGATCGTGAACCGGTCCAAAACGCGGGTCTCACTCGTTACGCTTTTGCAACAGTCCATTTAGATACACTACGGTTCTCTTTGCAAGCGACCCTCTCTAGCCTCGTTTCGGCCAACGATGCAAAATTGCGCGTTGTTGGCGCGATGCAGCGCCAGGGAGCGCCCGATGTCCGGTAAGATCCACGCGATCCATCACGTCAATTTCCCGACCACCGATCCCGAAAAGACCAAGGAGTGGTACGCCAAGGTCTTCGGCTTGAAGCATGTCGATGTCGGCGCCTTCAGCGACACGAAGGTGCTGCTGATGACGGGCGGCGATTTCGATATCCACTTCACGCCGGTGACCGAGAAGCGGAAAATGGACCCGTTCCATTTTGCCGTCGAGATCGAGAACTGGGATGAGATGCTCGCGCATCTGAAGGAAATCGGCGTGCGATACACCAAGCCTTTCTACCGGCCCCAGAACAACTCGACGCTTTCTTACATTCGCGACCCGGATGGCACGCTCGTCGAGCTGACTTTTCACGGTAATCGCTCGAAGTAGGCGCAGAACATCATGCCTTACGCGACGGTCGACGGAACGCGCATCTATTACGAAGCCGAGGGGAATGGGCCGGCCTTGGTGCTGGTGCATGGCTCGGGCGGCAATCACGCTATCTGGTGGCAGCAGGTGCCGTATTTCGCGCAGCGCTATCGGACGATAACCGTCGATCTCCACGGCTTCGGCGGGTCAGATGCAGCCGAAGGCGGCGGCGCCGACGCGCGCAATTTCCCGCGCGACGTGCTGGGTGTGCTCGACGGGTTGAAGATCGAGAAGGCGGCGCTGTTCGGTCAATCGATCGGCGCACTCGCTTGCATTCGCCTCGCGGTGACGCACCCGAAGCGTATCGCCGGCGTCGTGCTCGGCCATTCGGCCGGCAACATGGATCACGACGAGCTGCGCGCTGCGACACAGAAGGATCGCGCGGCCGCTGAGGAGCTGAGTGTGCTCGATCGGTTGATGAGCAAAACCTTCCAGCAGCGCTCGCCCGAATTGACGTGGCTGTTCCAGAAAACCGGAACGTTCAACAAGGCCAATCAGCAATCGATCCGCAATCTCGGCGACAAGGGCCCTACCCCCGATGAAGTCGGGCGCTCGGGCGTGCGCGTCGCTTTCCTTGCCGGAGAAAACGATCGCGTCATCTCGATGGCGACGTTGCGCAAGGCGCATGCGCTCCTGCCGGGATCGACTTTGCTGGAAGTTCCGGCCGGCCCCCATTCGATGTATTGGGAGAACCCAGCGGTCTTCAACTGCGTCCTCGACCAATTCCTCCGCACGCTTTTCTAGAAGGAACGACCATGTCTCTGTTGCTCAAGACCGCCGAGCGGCTGATCGCCGCCTCCGAAGCCAAGGCCAAGGAATTGGGCTGCAACGTGACGACTTGCGTCGTCGACAATGCCGGCTTCATCGTGCAGACGCGCCGCATGGACGGCACGCGTCCGCTCACCACCTACATCGCGCACAGCAAGGCCTACACCGCCGCGATCATGAAACGCCCGGCGAAGGATCTGATCCACTGGGCCGAGGGCGAGCCGGTCTATTTCAACTCGGTCGCGCAGATGGGCCATGTCGCGATCGTCGCGACCTTCGGCGGCATGCCGGTGCGCCCGGCGCAAGAGGTGCTCGGCGGCATCGGCGTCAGCGGCGGCACGCCCGAGCAGGATCAGCAATGCGCCGAGGCCGCCTTGCTCGCGATCGATGCGCCTTGGAAATAATCAGGCGAAATAGTCAGGTCGGGTTGCGGCCAATGAAGAAGGCGCTGTTCGGCTCCTGAGTCGGATTGAGCTTCGCGTCGGCTAGGCCGCGACGCAGCGTCGCCATTGCGCTATCGGAAATTTTCATCGTCGGCTGGCGCAGCGGTCCGCCATTCATCCCTTGCAGCCAGCCTTGGAACTTCCACTGCATGCGGTTGATGAAGAGAGTCGAGGTGGTGATCGCGCCGACCCGCTGATTCGCTTCGCGCGCCGGCTGAATCTGCCAGAAGAGATTCATCGCCTCGTCCATCTTTCCGGCCTTGGCGAGGCTGAACATCTTGGGCACACTCGGCCCATAGAACTCGGTGTTGCTCGTACCGGTGTATTGGAATTTGGTCACCGACATCAGCGGGATAATCTCGCGCTCGAGTGGGCAGGTGACGATGACGTCGTCCTTGAACTGGCGATAGACATCGAGCAAGCCGGCGAGGCTGCGCGCGCCCTCCGCCTTGATCGCGATGATGTTCGGCACGTTGTCGACCAGCCGCCGCAGAAGCGTGAAATCGAGATCGGCGGGATGGAGTCGCGAGAAATTCCAAAGCGGCACGGCGAACAGCATGACGCCGAGATCGGTGCCCTCGCAGAAGGCGCGGGTATACTCGTAAACCTCTTCATTGCTCTGGGGATAGAAATTGGCCGGATAAGAGAGCAGCGTGTAATCGGCACCCGCCGCGGCCGCGAGTTGCGTCGCCTTGATGTTCTGCGCCAGCGTATTGAAGCTTGCATGCACCACGAGGTGCAGCCGGCCGCGCGCCTCATCCGTCGCCCATTCGGTGAATTGCCGGTATTCGTCGACGGTGATCGCGACTTCCGAAACGAGGAGCGCGCCCTCGAAGCCGAGTTCAATGACCCGGCGCACGTCGTGCCGGATGGCGTTCTCGTTCAGCCGTTCGAGATCGTTGCTGAAGGAGGGGATGATGACGCAGGCGCAGCCCTGCATGTTCTTGCGCGCCCAATCCCGCGCTTCGCGCTTCCGATATTGTGCCATCCCATCCTCCCTGGTCCAAACTTAAAGCAATTAAAACCACTGCGCCTCGCCTGAGCCGCGCTTGATCGCAAGCTCGAGCGGCAATTCCGTCGCAAGTCCCATGCTCATGGCGCGGTCGAGCACGAATTCGGCGACCGCGATATCCTGAATGCCGGCCCCGACCGATTTGAACATCGTGAGACGCGACGCGATCAAGCGATCGGTGAGCTTGCCGGTCACCAGATCGCTCAGCGATGCGAGCTTGTCGTCGAAATGCACGCCGGCCTGACGTGCGGCGATGCAGTCGCCGGTCTGATGGCCGACTTCCTCAGGTTCGTCGGCGACGATGAGGTCGCAGCGGGCGATGGTTTCGGGATCGATTTCCCGCTGCTCCGGCAACGTTGAGCCGATCGAGATCAGGATCATGCCGTCGCGCAGATCGGCGCCGCGGAAGATCGGTGTCTCGTCGCGCGAGCGCGCGGCGGCGACGAGAAGATCCGAACCCGCGACCACATCGGCTGGTGAGGCCACGGCGCGGCACGGCACGGCGAGGCGGCGCGCGAATTCCTCGGCGAAGGTGGCGCGTTTCGCCGGCGTGGGGCTGAATATCAGCACTTCGCTTGGCTTGCGGAGTGCGGCAATCGCAAGGAGATGGGCGCGCGCTTCCATGCCGCTGCCGAGAATGCCGAGCCTCAGCGGTGTGCAATCAGCTGGTACCAGGCAATCGACTGCTGCTGCGGACGTTGCCGCCGTGCGGCAGGCGGTGATCGCGTTACCATCCATTAAGGCGATAACGCCGCCTTCCTGCTGGTCGAAAAGCGTGATGAGATAGGCTGTGCGCTTGGCGCGCGAGGACGCCATGAGTTTGGCGCCGAGCAATCGGCCCGAGGGCAGGGCGGCGGTCAGCGTGCGCAGCCGTGCGCCGTCGCCGCGCGTGACGAGACGCGGCGGCTGTGCGCCCGGCTGCGCAGGCGCCGCATAGACGGCCTTCACATGCGCAACGACGGCGCGCCAATCCAAAACCTTGGCCACGCTGGCGGCGGATACGAAAACCGGTGATGTCACCTCGAACACCTCGCTTGCGGGGCGAGTTTAAAAGTCAGGAGCGCCGCGCGCATCTGCAAAATGTAACTTCTCTGTTGCGTCGGCCGCGCTAAATCGCCGTAGGTCACCGCGCTTAAGATCGCACCGGGGAGGACAATTCGATGCAGCGAATCTTCGCGATTTTTGCCGCGCTTGCAATGGCGTTCGGCTTTGCCGCTCATGCCGGTGCCGATGAAGCCCGGCTGATCTTCTCCACGATCTCGCCGGCTGGATCGACGATCAGCAATCAAGTTTGGCATCCCTGGGCCGATCGCGTTAACGCGGCTGGTAAAGACGTCGTTCACATCGATGTGCGCGACGGCTTCGCCCTTGCCAGCAGCACGAACTATTACGATCGCCTGCTGGGCAATGTCATGCAGATCAGCTTCGGCTCGCTCAATTATATCGCGGGCAAATTCCAGCTCAGCCAGGTGATGGCGCTGCCCTTCCTGATGAAATCGGCCGAGCAGGAGTCGGATGTCTTCTGGCGACTCTATAAGAGCGGCCTGCTCGACTCAGAGTTCGATCAGATCGTGCCGCTCTTCTTTTACGCTTTCCCGCAACAGGCGATGAATCTGGTGAAGACGCCGACGAAGCCGCTCGAAGACCTGTCCAATCTGAAGATCATCGCCAGCGGTCAGATCGGCACGACATTGATGTCGAAGCTCGGTGCGGCGCCGCTGTCGATCCCGCTCACCGATACATATGAAGCGCTGCAGCGCGGCACGGCCGACGGGTTGAATTTCCCGATTTCGGCCTTGCCCGATTTCAAGCTCGACGAGGCGACGCATTATCACATCATAGCGGCACTAGGCGGCGGACCCGGCGGGGTCTGGATGTCGAAGGCGGTTTACAAGGGGCTGTCGCCGCAAATCCGGAAGGTTCTTGACGATAATTCGGGCGAGGCACAGACGCGCCACGTGGGGCAGTTCGTCGATCAGCTCACGACCACCGTGCAAAAGAAGCTCGAATCCGATCCCACCCAGCGCGTCGTCACGCTCCGCCCCGATCTACAGCAGAAGTGGCAGGAGAGGGCGGCGCCGATGATCGATGCCTGGGCGAATATCGACGATGCGCATCGCAAGGTGGTCGAGGCCGTGCGTAAATACGCAGCGGAATTCGCTGCCGCGAAGTAAGCTTTGAACAGAACGCCATATGTAACGTGGAGCGAAGCATGGTTGAATCGCGGCGCATTTCGGATCAGGAAGCGGAGTTGCGGCGCAAGCTCGCGATTCTCTGCCGCATCCTCGGCATACATGACACGATCGGAGTCTACGGCCATATTTCGCTCCGCGTGCCGAACACCGACATCGTGCTGTTGACCCCCGGCGCGGGCAATCGCAAGACGCATGTCCGGGTCGATCAGATTTTCGTCTTCGATCTCGCCGGTAAGATCATCAACCATCCGGGTGGTGATCGGCCGATGTCGGTTCCGGCCGAATGGCGCATCCATACGCAGATCCATCGCGACCGGCCCGAGATCCAGTGCGTCGCGCATCTTCATGCCTACAACTCGACGCTTATGGGCATCCTCGGCCAGGAGATCGAGCCGGTCTTCGCGCAGGGCTATGTGATCCGGGGCGGGATTCCGACCTGGGACAATCCCGGCCTGGTGCTCAATGACGATGATGCGCGCGCGGTCTCGCAGACGATCGGTAGTCGCACCGCGTGCCAGTTGCGCGGTCACGGCTCGGTCGTCGTCGGCGAGACTGCCGAGAACTGCCTGCAGAATTGCCTGGTGATGGAAGAAAACGCGCGGTTCCAGCTCGACGCACTGACGCGTGGCGGCGCGAAGCCGTTCCCGGCGGGCATCTGGGATCGCATGGCGGAGCAACGCAAGTCCGGCCTCAGCTCGGCGCCTTTCGTTTGGAATTACTGGCAACAGGTCGTCGAGGAACAGGGCATTCCGCTTTAGACGCGGCACCATTCGGTTCGCAATTGTAACGTCAGTGTTGCAACCGCGGATATCGGCTCGCGCCGCGCCACCGGCATAAGATCGGCCCCACGAGAAAGCGCGTGCCGTGCGAGGCGCGTGCACAACGGGGGAGAGCCTGGATGCGCAAGATTCTAAGCCTTATCACGGCCTGCATGTGCCTCGGCGCGACCGCGCCAGCCTGGGCCGACGGAATGAAGCTGGCGATCGGCTACGTGCCGAATGGCGATTTCGTCCCGGTTTTCATGGCGCAGGAAAAAGGCTACTTCGCCAAAGAGGGGCTCGACGCGACGTTGACGCCGATCCCGATCCCATCCAACGTCCCGTCGGTGCTGACCGCGAAAAGCATCGATGTCGGGCCGGCGACGGCGGTCAATCTGTTCCAGACGGCCGAGAATGGCCTCAACCTCGTCGCGATCACCGGCTACAACCGTAACCTCGCGGGCAAGGAGCCGGCGCAGCTCATCCTCAAGACCGGCACGCCCTACAAGACGCCGGCCGATTTCGTCGGCAAGCGGATCGGCACGCCGGGTCTGCTCAGCACCTTCGATTTGTTTCTCAAGAGCTGGCTGCGCAAGAACGGCATCGATCGCAATGCGGTGACCCAGGTCGACATGACCTTCCCGCCGATGTCGGACATGCTGAAAAGCGGCCAGGTCGATTCGGTCATCGCCGTCGACCCCTTCCGGACACAGATCGTGAAGAATGGGGTTGGCTTTATCGCTGCCGATTTCATGGCTGACGTGTCGAAGGATTGTGTCGGTCTGGTCTGGCTCGCGAACAAGGATTGGGCGGTGGCGCACCCGAAGGAGCGCGCGGCTTTCATCTCCGCGCTAAAGCTCGGCATTGCGGATGCGGTCAAAGATGCGGCCGCCGCGGAAGAGGTCGAGAAGAAATATCTGAAATTCGCGGCGCCGATCACGGACGATTTCAATCTGGCGCTGACCACGGCCGATCTGCAATTCTTTCAGGAAATGATGGAGAAAGAAGACTTCCTCCATAAGAAGATCAACATCGCCGACCTGGTCGTTCAGTAGGAAGGACGCCGGTCGCGCGATGGCAAGGTTCGCGGGTAACGTTCATCTGGTCGGCAGCGTACCGCTCGACAGCGCAGCACAGGTCTTCGAGACCTGTGCCCGCGCTCTCGGTCCGCATCTCGGCTCACTGCCCGACGGCGAGGTCGGCCGTCGCATCCACTGGATCGTGTGCCAGGCAGTGTTCGTCTTCAACAACCATCCCGACATCGAGCTGGTTCATCGCCCCGCGCCGCGCGACGGCAAGGAGCAGTGGCTGCCGCGGGATAATCAGGACCAATGGAAGTTTAGGCTCAAATCGCCGACCGACGCGATTCAGTTCGACAATCTGAAATACGCCGATTGGGCGATCGAATCATATGCGGCATTCAAGGCGCTGCGCGAGCGCGGCGTCATCCCGCGCGGCACGCGGTTCCAAGTCTGCATGCCCACGCCGCTCGCGGGGTTCATGTCCTTCTTCAGTCCCGAAGACGGTGTGCGCATCCACAAGGCCTATGAAGCGGCGATGCTGCGCGAGGTCGAAAAGATGTGCCGCGCGATCCCGCATGACGATCTTGCCATTCAATGGGATGTCGCGGTCGAGACGACGATGATCGAGCGGGGCCAGGCGGCAAGGATCGGCGGCGATATGTTCGATCGCTGGGTCGAAGAGGTCGGCGTGATGGGACCGGCAGTGCCGCCCGGTGTCGCGCTCGGCTTTCACATCTGCTACGGCGATTTCAATCATCGCCATGCCGTCGAACCGAAAGATCTGTCGGTCGCGGTGCGTATGCTGAACGGGGCAGCATCGCGCGCGCAGCGGCCGCTCGACTTCGTGCACCTGCCCGTGCCGATCGGCCGCAGCGACGATGCATATTTCGCGCCGCTGCGCGATTTGCGGGTCGGCGACGCGCGGGTCTTTCTCGGTTTGATCCATTACGATGACGGCGTCGCGGGCACGCAGGCGCGGATCAAGACAGCGAAACAGTATCTCGCCGACTTCGGCGTTGCGACGGAATGCGGTTTCGGCCGGCGCCGCCTGGAAACGCTGACCGAGCTCTTGCGCATTCATCGCGAGGTCGCCGATTACTTGACCGGCTGACGCCGTCAGTGTGAGGCGGCTTTCAAGTCGGGGACGATCAGCTCTTCCGCCGTCAGATTCCCCGTCAGCAGATTCTGCTTCTTGTACCAGGCGATCTGCCGCGCGATATCGGCGACGTCGAGCGCCGCATCGCGATCGATATAGCCGATGCTGTCGGCAACCGTCTCGGGCGGTGTGCCGGTGTCTTTCGCGATGATCTTGACGATCTCGGGTGCGCTGGGCTGGTCCTGGCGTTTTTCGCCTGGCCCGGTGAAGGCGTCGTGATAGTCGCGTACACCCTTGCGATAGGCGGCCAGGAAATGCGCGATCGCCTCAGGCTCGCTTTTCAATCTCTGTACGCTGGTGATCACCGCGCCCAATTGGTAGGGCGTCGTGTCGCCGATCCAGGCGAGCAGCTTGACATCGCCGTTGTTGATCGCGGGGATCAGGTAACGGCCCGGCGCCACCGCCGCATCGGCACGGCCGCCGGCGACCGCGGTCGCGGCGTTGGGATTCGTTTGCACGGGCATCAGCTGCACAGTCTTCAGGTCGAAGCTGTATTTATCGGCCAATAATCCAAGGATGTAATGCGACGCGCCGCCGATCTGCGAGATCGCGACCGAATGGCCGCCGAGCGCCGCCGCGCTGGTGAGCCCTGCGGCGTAGGCGGCTTTCGAGGCGACGGCGGCTTGCGCGCGGAAGGTCGGCGCTTCGCGGCCATAGCCGGCGATGATGCGCAGCGCGCCTTGCGAGGCAAGCTTGTAGAAGCCGGCGGTCAAGCCGTTGACCGCGACGTCGAGATCGCCCGAGACGACAGCGACCGCGACCGGCAGCGCTGCGTCGAACGGCACGATTTCGCAATCGATGCCTTCCTGCGCGAAATAGCCTTTTTCCTTGGCGATATAGATCGGCGCGGTGAGGGTTCCTTCGCGCAACAGGCCGATCTTGATGGCGGCGGCGTGCGCCGTGCCCAGGCTCGCTATCACGAGAGCGAAGGTCGCGGCGATGTCTAACAGTCGAGCGTGCAGAGCCATGCGGATGATATAGCCCCGCGATTGGTGCAAGTGCCGCAATACTATGGTCACAGCGAGATCGCGGCTCTCAGCCCTCGCTGCTCAGCGGCTGAAGCTCGACGTCAAACGTTTCGACGATCCGGCTCGTCATCATGTATTGCCCGATCGTCAGTGTGATGTGCATCAACTGCTCCGGGCTGAAATGCTTGGCCGCGGCGGCGAAGGTCACGTCCGAGGCGCGGACAGTGAGCACGATTTCGTCGGTCAGTCGCAACGCCGCGCGCTCGGCGTCGGTGAAAACCGGCGAGTCCGGCCGGACGCGCAGCGCGAGGATGATGTCCTCGGAGACTTTTTGCTTGCGCAGGAAAGCCTCGTGCTGGCGAATAACATAACCGGCGCGCGACAGGTTGGCGACGCGGACGATGACGTATTCATAGAGCAGCAGATCGATGGCGAGATTCTGGCGCAAGTAAGCGCCGAAGCCGAGATAACCGGTCGTCGCCTTGCCGGCATTGGCGATCATCTTGAAGACATTGCCCTGCGGGCTGCGGCGGGCGCCGAGATATTGGCGCGCGTCATCGGGCAACGCGTCCAGATCGGCATAAGGAATTCTCGGCATCGTTTCCCTCCCAAGTGTTTTGATCGGTCTTAATCGGTCAGGGTTTCCGGCGCAAACATGGCAGCGATGCCAACCCTACGCGCACGGTGTATCCCCGTCCCGCGACAATAGGTGCCAACACTGTTGCATCATCGCAAGCGGGCAGCGTTTCGCCTCAACTCGTCGCTCCAGCGGCGCGATAGGCGTCGAACATGCCGCCGCCTTGTTTGGCGATGAAATAGCCGCCGCGTACACCGGTGTAGGTTTCCGCGGTCACCGCCGGCGGTTCCTCGCCGCGCTCGACAGCGCGCACCGCGTCGAGCAGACGGCGCCGCGTAACGGCGATCATGCGATCGCTCGGCGCCAGATGCTCGCCCATGCGATTGACCATGCTGCCCATGCTCTCGGTGACGGCTTGATCTTCGGCGGCGATGCCGGGAATGCCCGAGAAGCTGTTCGTGCGTTGCTTGTCGCGGTTGATCAAATAGTCGTTCGCGGCGGTGGTGCGCGGGCGCCAGCGACCATACCAATCCGTCGTGTTCGGCTGCAGATCCTCGAGACCGGTGATGATGCCGAGTTGCTTGGCGCCGCCGGGATCGACACGTCCGGCATTGCCGATGATGCGCATCGCCATCGTGTGCGTGTCGTCCATCGGGACCCAGGCGCGCGCGTAAATATGGCGGCCGAACGGGCCGCTGGGCGTAATCGTCCAGAACGGGAAGAGAAAATGCGCGATTCGCCAATAGGTCTGGCCGGGATCGGCGGGACGGAAGGCGCCGTACATCGTGCCCCACTCGGTCTCGCTGATCTCGTATTCGGGCGAGCGATTGATGGCGCCGAAACGCCGCGGATCGTCGGGCGCGAAAACCTTTTCCGTGCGCGCGCCACCGTGCAGGAAATCGGTATGCGAGGTATCGAGATCGCCTTCGAGCACTTGCAGCCAATTGCATTCGCGCTGCATCCAGTTGAAGGTGACTGCCTGTGTCGGCAGCGTCGTCGCTTCGATTTGCGGCAGCGCTGGCGGCTCGCTGGAACCCATATATGTCCAGATCAAACCGTTGCGCTCGATTGTCTTGTAGGCCTTGGCGTGGACGCGGTGCTTGAAATCCTGATGCGGCGGCACGTTCGCCATCTCGAGGCAGTTGCCGTCGATATCGAATTTCCAGCCGTGATAGATGCAGCGCAGCCCGCCTTCCTCGTTGCGGCCGAAGAAAAGCGAGGCGCAACGATGCGGGCAGGCATGGTCGAGAATACCGACACGCCCGGCGCTGTCGCGAAACGCCAGGAGCTGCTCGCCGAGCAGCATCAAGCGGAGCGGCGTGCCGTCGGCGACCACCTCGCTCGACATCGCCGCCGGGATCCAATAACGCCGCATCAACTCGCCCATCGGCGTGCCGGGGCCGACGCGCGTCAGTAAATCATTCTCTTCACGAGTGACCATGATTGTCCTTACGAGGCGGTGGTGAAGGGAATGCGCTGCATCGCCGCGGCTTGCTTTTCGGTAGGCCGCAGCGCGATATCCCAATTCTCGGTATTGTCGGCGCTGCCGAGCCAGCCGTCTGGCACCTTGGTGATGTATTCGATGCCGCCGCCTTCGGGCCCCTCGAAATAGGCATAGACATCTTCGCCCGCCGCGTGCTGGCCGACGCCCCACCCCATGGGGTAGCCGCTCGTCATCATGCGTTTCGCGCCCCGTGCTACGGAGCTCACATCCTGCATGGCGAAGGCAAGGTGGTTGAGCGTGCTCGTTTTGCCGGTCGCGAAAGCGATCGAGTGATGGTCCTGATTGCATTTCAGGAAGAACATCCGCGGCGTTTTGTTCTTTGTCTCGAAGCCGAGGTGATCGACATAAAAGGCCGAGATCCTGGCCATATCGGGCGAGTTCAGCACCGCATGGGTGATTTTCGCCGGCTTGTCGGGGTGCGGTGCCGTCTCGGCGTGGCGCGCGTCTTCGGTAAGGACGTTGACGCGGCGCCCGTCAGGATCGACAAACGAGAAGCCATAGCCGCCGCCGGGCGCGTCGCGCCGCCCAGGCGCCGTCAGTTGCGTTGCCTCGGTCCCGCTCATCTGTTGATGCAAAGCATCGATTGCGCCGCGATCGTCGGCTAGGAGGTCAAGCTCCAAGACTTGCGGTCTAGCACGTTGGGTCAACGCGAGGACATGGTAATAAGGGCCGGTGCCACGGAGATAAACCGCATCCGTGTGTTTGCTCACGGGTGCGAGGCCCCAAATGCCCGTGTAGAAGGCTTTGCTGGCGGTCAGATCGGGCACGCCCAGCGTGACGCTACGGACCGCGGTGACTTTGCCGGAACTCATCAACTCCTCCTACTCGGTCGATGCGGAGATGGTGGCTAGAGGTGGGCGCAAGTTTCAATTGCCGAGCGGATATAGAACCTCATTTCCGACTATTCGGAAATGGCGTGTCCCCGCGGGCCCCCGCGCCTTCGAGGCGATAGAAGTGGAAGCGCGGCGGGCATAGGATCGGGTGCCATGAGTTCGATCACCCGCGCCTTCGAGATATTGGAGCGCTTCCGTCAGGTCCAGAGGCCGTTGTCATTGACCGATCTGGTGCGGGATTTCGGCTATCCCTCGTCCAGCGTCGCGGACATCCTCAAAACGCTGTCGCGTGGCGGTTATGTCAGCTTCGATCCGATCACGCGCACCTATTTTCCGACGACGCGGCTGGGTGAACTCGGCGATTGGATCATGACCGACCTGCTGCCGCATAGCTATCCGGTCGCGACCTTGCGCCAATTACGCGAAGCGACCGGCCAAACGGTGCTCCTCGGTACGCCGAACGAACTCGAGGTGCTTTATCTCGCCGTGCTGGAATCGGCGCAAGACGGTCGCGCGACCAGCGGCCGCCGGACGCATCGGCCGCTGGTCAAATCGGGCGTGGGAAATGCTCTGCTCAGCCTCGAGGAAGACCGCTTTATCGAGCGCGTCTATCGTCGCTCGCTGGCGCGGGGTTTATGCACGCGTGAGGAGCTGCCGCTGAAAGCTTTGATGCAGCGGATCGTTTCCTGCCGACAAGCGGGTTACGCCTTCATCCGCGATTCGTTCAATCCGATTGCGGCGATCGTCGCGGCGCCGCTGCCCGTATCGTCGCACGCCCAGCGCCTCGCGATCGCCGTCGGCGGGCCGGCCGAGCGCATCGAAGCGCACGTGCCGGAGATCGGCGAGGTGCTGCTCGCGCATGTCCGTCCGCTGGCGCAAGCCGATCCCGCCGTCACTCTCCGGTGACTACGTCGCCGAAGCGCACCCAGCGTTCCCCGTCAAAGCGCACGAGCTGAAGCTGCTTCAGCGGCCGGTAATCGGTCGGGCTGGTGTTGTAGCTGATGCCGGGCAGCAACATGGGCGCCGTCACGTGATGAAGATTGCGCGCCTGGCCCATGATGTTCTCGCGGCTGAGATCGTTGCCCGCCTGCTTCAGCGTCTGCACCAGCATCGCGCCGATCGTTGGCGAGAGGACATTGACGATGTCCGTCTTGTTCGCCTTGGGCAGGTATTTGTCCATGAAGGCGGTCCATTCCTTCACGCCGGGATCGTCTTTCCAAGCCGGATCGAATGGGTCCTTCACATAGGTACCGCTCACGACGCCGACAGATTTTTCCAGCCCCGCGGGCTTCAGGGTGCCGGCGACGGTGTTGGCGTTGTTGATGATGAAGATCAGCGGCTTCCAGCCGAGATCGAAGGCTTGGCGGATCGCCTGCGAGGTCGGCCGAACAGTGGCGAAAACGAACAGCACATCGGCGCCGGACGACTGCAACGTGACGATCTGCGATGAGACGGTCGCGTCGGTGATCTCGAGGCTGACATCCTTGACGATGTACTGGCTCCCCTTGTCGCCTAGTGCTTTCTTGAGACCGGCGTAATAATCCTTGCCGAGATCGTCGTTCTGATAGAGCACGGCGATCTTCGCATTCGGTTTGACCGACAGCGCGTAGCGCGCATAGATGCCGGCTTCCATCTCGTAGCTGATCGATCCGCCCATACTGTAGGGCCGCTTCTGCTGATCGTTCCAGGCGCTCGACGACGAGCCGATGAAAAGCTGCGGAATCTTATGGTCGTTGAGATATTGGCTGACCGCGAGATTCGGCGCCGTTCCCAAGCTGCGATAGATGAACGCGACTCCCTCCGACTCAACCAGCTTACGCGTCTGCGCCACGGTAGTGGGCGGCGTATAGGCATCGTCGAGCGACGTAAGATTGATCTTGCGGCCGTTTATACCGCCCTGATCGTTGATTGATTGCGTGAAGGCGATGTCGGCGACGCCATTGGCGCCGCTCACCGAAGCCGGCCCGCTGTAGGGCATGGTCTGGCCGATTTTGATTTCGGTCGCGCTTACGCCCGGTGCCTGCTGGGCATAGGCCGTGCCTGCCATAGCCAAGACAGCGAGTGCAGGCAAAAGAATCGAATAGCGCATTGGCGGCGTGATCCTCCCGGTCGATAGGCTGTGCCGTATGTTCTTCTCGGCAAGGCCGCCGCATCGTTGCGCAGGAGGGTCGTGTTTTTCAAACAGCGCCGCGCACTTAGCCGCATTTCCGAATATTCGGAAATGCGGCTTGAGATCGATCCGCGCTTGATCCGCCCACGCGCTGGCAGCAGCTTTCGCGCCACAAATTTCGCCGATGGGGCAGGGAGGTAGTACATGCCGGGTCTGGCAGCCGCGCTTCGCGATCTCGTTGCTGCGAACCACATCCTGGCGCATGAAAGCATCTGCGACGCCTATGGCCATATCAGCATGCGCCATCCGGAGCGGCCGGATCGCTTCTTCCTTGCCGCCGGCTGCAGCCCCGAAACGGTGACGCTCGACGACATCCGCGAATACGACCTCGAGTGCAAGCCGGTGGTAAGCGACGGTCATCCGATGTATGTCGAGCGTCCGATCCATGGTGCTATCTTCCAGCATCGTCCCGACGTTAATTCCGTCATTCACAACCACGTACATGAAGTCATCCCGTTTAGCGTTGCGAAAGCGGTGAAGCTGCGACCGCTGTTCATCACCGCGGCGGCGATCGGTGCCGAGATTCCGGTTTGGGATAGCCGCGATAAATTCGCCGAGGTCGGGATGCTCGTCACGACGATGGCGCAAGGCCACGATCTCGCCGCGTGTCTCAATGCGTCGACGGTTGCGTTGATGCGCGGTCACGGGAGTGTGGTGACCGCAAAATCGATCTATGACGCCGTCCACACCGCGGTGCGGTTGCGCGACAACGCCAAGATCCAGACCGAGGCGATGCGTTTTGGCGACGTCACCTATCTTGATCATGCGGAAGTCGCCAAATCCGGCGGACCGCCGCAGGGGCCGAATTCTCGCGCCTGGAAATATTGGCTGGCGCGCTGCGGTGAGGCGGCGCGCGCCGGAGAAAATCGATGAAGACGCTGCGCGTCGCCTTGGCGGTACTGATGCTGAGCGGCGGTGCGGTTGCGCCGCGTCTCGCGCAGGCGGAGTCCGTCACCGTCGGCTTATCGAAACTCTTCGGCGCCGCCGCGATTCCCATTGGGCTCGAGCGCGGTTATTTTGCGGCGCAGGGTCTCGACGTGAAGATGGTGTTCTTCGATTCGGCGCAGCCGATCGCGGTCGGTGTCGCTTCGGGCGATCTCGATTTCGGCATCGCCGGCATGTCGGCAAGCTTTTACACGCTCGCGGCGCAAGGCCATCTGCGCTTGCTCGGCACGTCGAGCAGCGAAGCGCCGGGCTTTCATGCGCTCGCCTATCTGGCTTCAAACGGCAGCTACGGTGCTGGGCTCAAGACGGCGAAAGATTTCCCCGGCCATACCATCGCGATCACGCAGGTCGGCACCGGCTTGCATTATGCGATCGGCCTGGCGGCGGAGAAATACGGCTTCCCGATGAGCGCGGTGACGGTGCGGCCGCTGCAGTCGAATAGCAATGTCATCGCGGCACTCGCCGGCAACACCGTCGATGGCGCCGTCCTGCCCAGCGGGCCGGCGATCGCGGCCGAAAAATCGGGCAAGGCCAAATTGATCGGCTGGGTCAGCGATGTCGGCGTCGAATGGACGACAGGCAGCGCGATCTTCACCAGCACGAAGCTCGCGGATGGCAATGCGGATATAATGAAACGCTTCCTTGCCGCGTATCGTCAGGGCATGAACGATATGCATAATGCCTTCGCCGGTCCGGGCGGCAAGCGCGAGGATGGTCCCGACCAGCCTGCCGTGCTTGCGATCATCGCCCGATTCACCGGCTTGGCGCCGGAAGAGATCCTGCGCGGCGTTGCCTATAGCGTGAAGGATGGCCGTATCTCCGCGGCGGATGTCGACCGCGAGATCGACTGGTTCCGGTCGCAGAATCTGCTCAAAGGCGAACTCAGCGCGAAAGAGTTGATCGATAGGCGCTATGCCCTGCCGCTGAATTCGATTGATTGAACGGCGGTGGCCCTAGGCCCGCAGCTCGGCGTGGAGCCGCGCCATCGCAGTGAATTCTTCGAGCACGTTGGGCTCGGCGGTCAGGTTGTCGAATTCGCGATAGAGCGCTCGAACATTCGCGGCCATGCGCTCGCCTTCGCCCCATTGCGTGTAGCGTGCGCGCACCAGCTCGCGCGCTGCTTGATCAGCGGGCATCTTGTTCTGCCAGCGCCGCCGGCTTTCGCCCTCGATCCAACGGAAATAATCGCGGGTCTCGCGCACGCCGTCCTTATTCGTGATCGGGCCGTGCCCCGGCACCACGATATCGACATCGAGTGCCAGGATGCGTTCGCATGCCGCGATCCAATTGCCGACGGGCCCCGCCCACATCACCGGGTGGCTGCCAATGAAGAGAATATCGCCGGTGAAGACGGTCTTATCCGTCGGCAGATAGGCGATCGCATCACCTTTCGTGTGCGCGGGACCAACCTCGATCAGTTGCACTTCTTTCCGGCCGACGTTGAAGCTCAGCGCGCCGCGAAACGTCTGCGTTGGCGGCGTCAGCGTGATGCCGGTGAAATCGAAATTGCCCATCACCTCATGCGCGAAAGCGGCGCCTTCGCCGAGCATCCGGTAATTCGCCATCATGGCAGCAAGCATCTCCGGCCGGGTACCTTTGATTTCGGCGGCGCAGCGCTCGGTCGCGACGATCGTCGCCGCGCCGGCCAGTTCGTTGCCGAAATAATGATCCGGATTGCCGTGGGTGTTGAAGAGAAGATCGATGCGGGCGGAGGCGGGAACGGCGGCGCGCATACGCTCTAGCATCGCGCGCGTCAGTTTCAGGTCCATCAGCGTATCGACGAGCAGCGTCTGCCCGCTATCAGTCACTAGGCCGGCATTGCTCCAACCCCAGGTCCCGTTGGGCTGAAGATAGGCGTAACAGCCGTTGCCGATATCGTGCAGACCTTGGGAATAAGCCCAGCTCATCCTTGCTCTCCTCTGGCGGCCGGCGATTGTAGCACCGCTGCTCGGCCGCCTTACCCAATGCGATGCCCCAAAATGCCTCGCCGGCATGCGGCTCGGCCTGACCATCGCGCTCATCCTATCGGCGACTGGCGAAATTCTCTCCGGCAGTCCCGGCCTCGGACATTGGATCATGCTGCAGGCACGCGCTTTCCGTGCGCCCGATCTTTTCGCCGGCGTGCTGCTGTTCGGTGTCATCGGCTATGCCAGCGCGCAGTTCGTCGCGTTGCTCGAATGGTGGCTGCTGCGCTGGCGCGCCCGTTGAATCCAATGAGCCTTTAAATCCACTTGCCGCTAGCCCGAAGCTACCTTGGCGCCTTCGTCTGCTACGACTACACTTCGCGTCATGAAAACGCTGTGCATTCTTTCATTTGGTATTGCTCTGCTGCTCGCTGCTTGTGGCGGCGGCGAGCCAGTGCTGCTCAACGGCTCTGAGCAGGGCGTCATTGTTCGCTACAGTCAGGCTAACGGAAGTTCGACCGCGGCGAATGAAGCAGCGCAGAAATTCTGCGCCCAATACGGCCGCAACGCGGTTGCGGGCACGGGCGATGCTTCAACCGGCGACACCTTTGTTTCCTATACCTGCACGAAGCCGTAACGCTCGCTCGCCCACGCTCGGCACCAAGTTTCCCTGAATTCGCCCCAGATTTTCCCGAAAGCGCGCCGAGATAGAGTGCGTTGCTGCCCTGGAACATTTGGGGCGCCACCGCGGCGTCGCGTTGTAGCGGGAGAGAATTGCATGGCCTTTAACGTCGTTTTGATCACGCCGCTCGTCGCGTTGGTCGGCGGAATCTTGATCCTTGCCGTGCCGCGACTGCTCAACTATGTCGTCGCGCTCTATCTCATCATCGTCGGCGCGACCGGCCTCTGGCCTCACTTGTTGCGCTGAAGGCCTGGTTTCTCGGTCAGGGCATAAAGAGCAACGGCTGCTGCGTTCGACACGTTGAGCGAATGCAGCGCGCCGCGCACCGGCAGCTTGGCGAGGTAGTCGCATTGCTCGCGCACCAGTCGCCGCAAGCCGGCGCCTTCCGCGCCGAGCGCCAGCGCGATCCGCGCCGGCAGCTCAATCTTTGTGAGCGACTCGGGCGCATCGCTATCGAGGCCGACGCACCAGAAACCCTCGGTCTTCAATCGCTCGATGGTGCGCGCGAGATTGGTGACGCGGACCAGCGGAACCGTCTCGATCGCGCCCGACGCGGCTTTGGCGAGCGTGCCGGTCACCGGCGGCGCGCCATGCTCGGGCACGATCACGGCGAGCGCTGCAAATGCCGCAGCCGAGCGCAGAATCGCGCCGACATTGTGAGGATCGGTCACCTGATCGAGCAGCAAGAGGATATGCGGCTCGCCGTCTTGCGGGATCGCGGCGAGTACATCGTCGAGATCGGGCTCGGCGAGCGGCTTGGCTTCGAGCGCGAGACCCTGATGCACGGCGTCGGCCGGCAAGAGCATCTCCAGCGCGCGGCGCTCGATCGGCTCGGGGCGGGGGGGGCGCTGGGCCGCACGCGCCTCGGCGAGGAGCAGCGCGGCTTCTTCGATAGTCTCGCGCAGGCAGAGGAAACGCAGTACGGCACGCAGCGGATTGGCGAGCGCCGCCGTGACCGCGTGGCGGCCATAGACGAATTGCGCGCCTTTGGCCGATATCGGCGGTGCGTCACGCTGCTCGCGCGCTCCAGAATGCCGCTGATCGTGCCGCTGATGTGACGGGCGGCGCCGCGGCACCATGTCTTTTCCTAGCGCTTGTGCTTCATCGGCTGCAGCGGCACCGAGCCATCCGGCGTCGGAACGCGCGCGACGTTGAGGATCATCGAAATCATGCTGTAATGGCCGTTGATGCCGATGAGGTCCATCGCGCCGCGCGTGCCGAAGCGCGAGCGTACGGCTTCGAACGTTTGATCGCTCACATTGTGCGTGCCGTTGAGCT
Organism: Allostellaceae bacterium; assembly: GCA_035552195.1. Lineage (GTDB taxonomy): Bacteria > Pseudomonadota > Alphaproteobacteria > ATCC43930 > CGMCC-115725 > CAIKMD01. Next base: position 19,121 of record DASZLU010000043.1, read on the forward strand.
CGACGCAGAAATTGTAAACCGCGGCCTGCGCCGGGGTGAGGTTCCTCGGCGCTTCGCCTTTGCGGATCGCTTCGACGATCGCCGGATCGACGCCTGCTTTGAGCGCGAGGTTGGCGTGGGCGTACCATTCATATTGCGCATCCCAGAAGCGGCCCACGGTGATGGTCGCCAATTCTTTCAAATCTTCGGACAGCGAATTCTCGAACCGCACATAGGCGCCGGTCGCCTCGATCGCGCGCAGGATGCCCGGGCTGTGCAGCGCCGGCACGAACGGCCCGCGCATGCCGCCGCGCGAACCGGCGACCCGTTCGGCGAGCTCGCTCTGCTCGTCGGTATAAGCGTTGGGTGTAATCTCGGGGAACCGGCTCATCGCGTTCGCTCCTGGTTTTGTACGTATTCTTGAGCGCCTGAGTAGAGCAAATCCGGCGCGAAATGCCACCCCGAAATGCCGTGTTGAGGTTGACGCAGCGGCGCGGTTTTTTGTAAGACCGCCGGCCGCTTGAGCGTGCCTTATGGTGGGGTTGCGGAGCGGTCAAACGCACCAGACTGTAAATCTGGCGACTTCGGTCTTCGAAGGTTCGAATCCTTCCCCCACCACCAGCCTTCGCTCGCTTCGCGAGCGACGGTTGTCACGCGGTAGCCCCGAAGGCGAAAGCGGACTGTCTCGGCAAGCCCGTGCGGCGAGCCCTTTTCGCCTACGAAATTTCGCGATATATCGACGCCTGGCGGCGCCGATAGGTGAGATGCCGGCCGGCCGCGGGTGTAGCTCAATGGTAGAGCAGAAGCCTTCCAAGCTTACGACGAGGGTTCGATTCCCTTCACCCGCTCCAGCGCGCATCGGCCGCGTGGCATCGCACGGCGATAGATCGACACAGGGATAGCGAGATGGCGAAAGCAAAGTTCGAGCGGAACAAGCCGCACTGCAACATTGGCACGATCGGTCACGTGGACCACGGCAAGACGTCGCTGACGGCGGCGATCACGAAGGTTCTGGCGGAGACGGGCGGGGCGACGTTCACGGCG
>DASZLU010000044.1:0-2540 GCA_035552195.1 Allostellaceae bacterium
GCCGATGACCTGGCCTTGTGTGACCCGGTCGCCCTTTTTCACGTCGAGCTTCGACAAGTGCACATAGGTCGTCGAGAGCCCGTAGCCGTGATCGATGATCACCGTGCCGCCGGTGAAATAGAGATCGCGTTCGGCCAGGACCACCGTGCCCGCCGCGGCGGCTTTGACCGGCGTGCCGGCGGGCGCGGCGATGTCGACGCCGTAATGCGGCGCGCGCGGCTCGCCGTTGAGCACGCTTTGGCTGCCGTAGATGCCGCTGATCGTGCCGGTCACCGGCCAGATCAGCTTGTTCTCGAAAGCGAGCCCGTCGCTATTGGACGCGAGCGCCGCGTTGATCTCGGCCGCTTCGCGATGGATGCGCTCCATCGTTGTCGCATCGGGCGAGACTTGCTCTTCCGGCAGGCCGTTGATGCGGCGGATATCCCATTCGCGCGGCGTGACCGTCAGGTCGCGACGCTCATGCGATCCGTCTTTATAGGCGACATCGAGCACTGACTTCGCCGCCGCGTCGCGATTGAAACCGAAGATGAAATGCCCGTCCGGCGCGACGCGCAGCGTCTTACCGTCGAGCGCGACGTTGGCGCCGGGATCGACCTGGCCCGCGACGAAGCCGCCTTGCGTGATGGCGCCGTCGAGGGTCAGCGTGTTCGCTCGCGCCGTCCCGCCGAGCAACAGCAACGCAGCGAGCGCAATGCCGAGGAGCTTGCCCTGATCGGCGGGGTCGGTCTTGCGCTTGCGCGCCTTCGCCTCGCCTTCCGATTTTGCCACCACGGTGCCGTCGTGGAATTCGATCGTCAGTGCGGTGCCGGGCGGCACCTGGCTCGCGGCGGTGAGCACATGGCCGCGGGCGCGGACGATGGCATAGCCGCGCTCCAATTGCTGCTCGAGCGCGCGATAGAAAGCGGTGAGCCGGGCGCCGGCGCTATCGATGAGACCATGCTGACGCTGGAGCATGCGCGCGGTGGCATCGTTGAGGCGCGGCAACAATTCGCGCAAACGGCGATCCAATTGCGTCAGCTCGGTCTTCAGCAATTGCGGCCGCAGACGCGCGGTGCCGGTGTCGAGTTGCGCGCGGCGCAAGCGCAGGAGCTGCGCCACGCCGTTGCGCAACCGTTCGGCGCGGTCGTCGAGCCGCTGCTCGGCCTGGGCGATGATGCTCGCCGGATCGGGCAGGCCGCGCGCGAGGCCGGCGAGATGCGTGCGTTGTTCCGAGAGGCTGCGCGACCAGGCGCGGATCAGCCGCATGCGTTTGGATTCGATCTCGGCGATCAACTCCATCCGCACCGGCACCGCCATTTCGGCGGCGGCGGTCGGCGTCGGGGCGCGGCGGTCGCTGGCATAATCGATGAGCGTCGTGTCGGTCTCGTGCCCGACGGCGGAGATCAGCGGAATCGCCGAGGCCGCGGCGGCGCGCACCACGATCTCTTCATTGAAGGCCATCAGATCTTCGAGACTGCCGCCGCCGCGCGCGACGATCAGCAGATCGGGCCGCGGTACGGCGCCGCCGGGTTTGAGCGTGTTGAAGCCTTCGATGGCGGCAGCGACCTGCTCGGCTGCGCCCTCGCCTTGCACGATCACCGGCCAGACGAGCACGCGGCGTGGGAAGCGATCGGTCAGGCGGTGGAGGATGTCGCGGATCACCGCGCCGGTCGGTGAAGTGACGACGCCGATCACCTCGGGCAGGAAGGGCAGCTTCTTCTTGCGATCCTCGGCAAAGAGACCTTCGGCTTCGAGCTTCTTCTTGCGATCCTCCAAGAGCTTCAACAGCGCGCCGATACCGGCGAGCTCGACGCTCTCGATCACGAGCTGGTATTTCGAGCGGCCGGGATAGGTGGTGAGCTTGCCGGTTGCGACCACTTCCATCCCATCTTCGGGCTTGAGGCCGCCCAGGCGCTGCGCCGTCATGCGCCAGATCACGGCATCGAGCACCGCATCCTCATCCTTGAGGCAGAGATAGAGATGGCCCGAAGAGTGGCGCTTGAAGCCCGAGATCTCGCCGCGCACTCGCACATAGGCGAATTTCTCCTCGACCGTGCGTTTGAGCAGGTTGGAGATTTCGGAAACCGAATATTCCGGCAAGTTGCTGCGCAGCGCGGTCGGCGCGGAGGTGTCGGTCATGAGCGCTTGAGAATAGGCAGCGCGTGGAACCGCGTCACCCTCTGACGGTTAGGATTTCGATGGCGACTCGCAAATCCACCACCGGCACGGCCGCCGAGCTGATCCCGCCGCGTGCCAGTCTGGGCAAGCTGCGTGACATCGCGGCGGGCTGCAAAGCTTGTCCGCTCTGGGCCGACGCGACGCAGACCGTTTTCGGCGAGGGCCCGGCGACGGCGCGGCTGATGCTGGTCGGTGAGACCGCCGGCGACCAGGAGGATTTGCAGGGCCGGCCGTTCGTCGGCCCCGCCGGCAAGCTGCTCGACCGCTGCCTCGCCGAGGCCGGGCTCGACCGCAAAGCCTCTTACGTCAGCAACGTGGTGAAGCATTTCAAATTCACGCCGCGCGGCAAGCGGCGCATCCACGGTAAGCCGAACGCGGCCGAG
>DASZLU010000045.1:0-2214 GCA_035552195.1 Allostellaceae bacterium
CGTAAATCCCTCGCCTTATCTCTGCTTCCTCGATTTCGGCGGCTTCCAGATCGTCGTCTCCAGCCCGGAAATCCTGGTGCGCGTGCGCGAGGGCAAGGTGGTGATCCGTCCGATCGCCGGCACGCGCTGGCGCGGCCAGACGCCCGAAGAGGACGCCGCGCTCGGAGCCGAGTTGCTCGCCGACCCGAAGGAGCGCGCCGAGCATCTGATGCTGCTCGATCTCGGTCGCAACGACGTCGGCCGCGTCGCCAAGATCGGCACGGTGAAGGTGACCGACAGCTTCTTCATCGAGCGCTACAGCCACGTCATGCACATCGTCTCCAATGTCGAAGGCGAGCTGCGGCCCGACCTCGATGTCGTCGCCGCCCTGTCGGCCGGCTTTCCCGCGGGGACCGTTTCGGGCGCGCCAAAAGTGCGCGCGATGGAGATCATCGACGAACTGGAGAAGGACAAGCGCGGCATCTACGCCGGCTGCATCGGCTATTTCGGCGCGGGCGGCGAAATGGACACCTGCATCGTGCTGCGCGCGTCGGTGGTGAAGGACGGCCTGATGCATGTCCAGGCCGGCGCTGGAATCGTCTACGATTCCGATCCGGCCTACGAGCACCGCGAATGCGTCAACAAGGCGCAGGCGCTGTTCCGGGCGGCGGAGGAAGCGGTGCGGTTCGCTACGAGCGCGAAGCGGGGGCAGTAGGGGGCCGCGGTCGCGCGGTCCGCGAGAATTGCGCCCGGTGACTTTTTCCTCCAAAAATCGAACGGTTTCGAGAGAACGTGCGCCTGCGCACAGCTGCAACATCGGAGCGCCATGAAACTCGAAGGCGGTTGATACTGCGGTAAATTGCGCTACGTCGCTGAAGGCAAGTCGATGCTGAAAGCGCAGTGCCATTGCCGTGAATGTCGGTATATCTCCGGCGGCGCTGCGAACCTTGTTTCTGCTCATGCCGCCGGATGACTTTCGCTATACGGAGGGCGCTCCCAAATCGTTCACGCGCAACGATATCGAGCAGGCCTTGACCCGAGAATTCTGCGCCGAATGCGGCACGCATCTGACCACGCGGCGACCCGGCTTGGCCGCGGTGATCTTGAAAGTCGGCACGCTAGACGATCCCTGCGCTTTTGGCGGCCCGAGGATGGCGATCTACGCGATCGACAAGCAACCCTTTCATCATATCCCCGAGGGCTTGCCGACATTCGAGCGACTGCCGCCGCAATAGCCCGCGTGCGCGAGCGCCGGGGGGCGCCGCATTTCCGCCGCCACGTTGGAATGCGCGGATCGATTTTGAGCCATTCCCTGTTCCGCCCCTGATACGTGGCCCCGTAGCTGGATTCCGTCGTCATCGCGCTGGCGTAGCGCGGCGATCGGGAAGATAACGCCGTGGCGTTGGGAATGCCATCACGGCGCGCGGTGGCGCGACGCGTGCGCTTCCACTTGCCAGCCGTTCGGCGTGTCTCGCAGCCGCGCGCTGGAGCGGGCCCTGTGGTCGAGATGCGCCAACCGATCGACCAAGCGCCTGACGGAACCGTCGCCCGTGACGAACTCCGAATAAATGGCCCGAAGCAGTCGATCGGCGGGACCTGGGATTGGCTTCCCGCGGCCTCTTTCCCAAATACGCAGCGTCTGTTCTTTCGCGCCGAGAATCCCCGCGAGGTCGCGCTGAGTCAATTCCATCTCTATTCGGAGGAAGCGTAACTCCGCGCCGTTTAGAGGTATTGGCTGAGCGACGAGCCAAAGCCCGATCGCCTTATGAAGACCGTCGGTATTTTGAACGGCCATGCCGGTTCCATAAGGGGTTTCGATCGCCTTGTATCCATTCTCCAAATAGACGTTGTCGAGACCGCTCTCCTTGTAGTGGTGGGCCATGATCATCCTCTAGAATACCGTGATCACAATCAAGCGGGTTGCCCATTCGATTGCGACTACGCATGTCACTTCTTCTCCGGCGGCGTGCCGGTACAGCGTCGCCTGCCATTGCCCTTTAGCGTTCAGAATCGGTCCTTCCGTGATCGTGCCCTTCTGGCAACACCGTTCGACCTGCCGTCGGCTGATGGAACGTTGAGCCGAACGCTTCTTCGCATGGGGAATCAGAACGATCCGCCCGCTGTCGACCGCGATTTCGCGGATCACGGTCAAAGCCTTAGCAGCCGAAAGCCGAGGTGGGGCGACAACGTCTGCCATCCCACCTATAAATATTATAGGTGGGCAAATTGTCAACG
>DASZLU010000046.1:0-3026 GCA_035552195.1 Allostellaceae bacterium
GCGCCGCTGAACCAGGTGAGCGACTGATCGAGCCAGGCTTGATCGACGCCGCCGGCCCAACCCTCGATCCGGCGGTCGGTGTCGTAGCGCTGGGTTTTGAGCGCCGCGAAATCATCGCACCAATCGGCGCTTTCCTTGAGCGACACGCTCGGCTTTTCCCAGCCGGCAAAGCGCGACATCCAGGTGCGATCGCCATAAAGGATGTGCGTCAGCGTGCGATGAAGCGAGCCCCAGAAGGCGCCGCGATCCGCTTTGCGCGCGGCATCGCTCAGCCGCGACGCCGGCTCGTAAAGCCGCCGGTTCATCTCGGAATTGTAAGCCGCCATGGTGCGCACATAGGCGGGCGTGATCATCGCTGAATCGCTTTCTCGCGAACGGAGGCCGCGCTCGCTTCAGATGTGGAGCGCGCGGCCATAAGCGTCAAGCACCGACTCGTGCATCATCTCGCTGAGGGTCGGATGCGGGAAGACCGTCGCCATGATGTCCTGCTCGGTGCCTTCCATCGTCTTCGCGATGGTGTAGCCCTGAATGAGTTCGGTCACCTCGGCGCCGACCATATGCGCGCCCAGTATCTCGCCGGTCTTGGCATCGAACACGGTTTTGATCATCCCCTCGGGCTCGCCGAGCGCGATCGCCTTGCCGTTGCCGATGAAGGGGAAATGCCCGACCTTGACCTCGTGGCCGGCGGCTTTCGCCTTGGCCTCGGTCAGGCCGACGCTCGCAACCTGCGGCCGGCAATAGGTGCAGCCCGGGATATTGTTGACGTTGAGCGGATGGACGTTGTTGAGGCCGGCGATGTGCTCGACGCACATCACGCCTTCGTGCATCGCCTTATGCGCCAGCCACGGCGGGCCGACGACGTCGCCGATGGCGTAAAGCCCCGGCTCGCCGGTGTTGCACCACTCGTCGATCACGATATGCGTGCGATCGACTTTCGCCTTGGTCTTCTCAAGACCCATGTTCTCGACATTGCCGACGATGCCGATGGCGAGGATGACGCGCTCGACCTCGACCTGCTGCGACTTGTCGCCCTGCACCAGGGTCGCGACGACGCTGTCGGCGTTCTTCTTCAGCTCTTTCACCTGGGTCGAGGTGAAGATCTTCATGCCCTGCTTCTCGAACGCCTTCTTGGCGAAGGCGGATATTTCCTCGTCCTCGACCGGCAGCACGCGGTCCATCACCTCGACCACCGTCACATCGACGCCGAGATCGCGATAGAAACTGGCGAATTCGATGCCGATCGCGCCCGAGCCTATAACGAGCAGCGATTTCGGCAGCGTCGCGGGCACCATCGCCTCGCGATAGGTCCAGACCAGCTTGCCGTCGGGCTCGAGACCCGGCATCGAGCGTGCCCGCGCGCCTGTCGCGACGATGATGTTCTTGGCCGCGTATTCGCCGACCGGCTTGCCGTCTTTGCTCACCGAAAGCTTGCCGCGGCCCAAGAGCGTCGCCGAGCCATCGATCACAGTGACCTTGTTCTTCTTCATCAAGAAGCCGACGCCGTTCGAGAGCTGCTTCGCGACTTTGCGCGAGCGCTCGACGATCTTCTTGGTGTCGAAGGCGATATTCGTGGCCGAGAAACCGTAATCGCCGAGATGCTGGAGGATGTGGCCGACCTCGGCGCTGCGCAGCAACGCCTTTGTCGGGATGCAGCCCCAGTTGAGGCAGATGCCGCCGAGGTTTTCGCGCTCAACGACCGCGGTCTTCATGCCGAGCTGCGCCGCGCGGATCGCCGCGACATAGCCACCCGGCCCGCCGCCAATCACGATGGTATCGAAAGCTTCAGCCAAGAGATGCTCCTAAGAAAGTAAACCACGGAGACACAGAGAACACGGATATAGATATGGTGCGCGGCCCACGCGAAACCTACCTCTCCGTGTCCTCTGCGCCCCAGTGGTGAATCTAACCTCAGACCAGCAGCGCGATCGGCACTTCGATCAGCTTCTTGAACGCGGCCATGAATTGCGCGCCGAGGGCGCCGTCGACGATGCGGTGATCGAAGGTGCCCGTGCAGCTCATCACCGTCGCGACGGCGAGCTGGTCGTTCTTTACCACCGGCCGCTTCTCGCCGGCGCCGATGGCGATGATCGCGCTTTGCGGCGGGTTGATCACGGCGGTGAACTGCTTGGTGCCGAACATGCCGAGATTGGAGATCGAGATCGTACCGCCTTGGAATTCGTCGAGCTTCAGCTTGCCGGCTTTGGCGCGCTCGGCGAGATCGCGCATCTCGGATGAGATGTCGGGGATCGATTTCTTGTCGGCGTTCTTGATGATCGGGGTGATGAGGCCCTCGGGCAGCGCGACCGCGACCGAGACATGTACCTCGTCCCATTTGAGGATCGCATCCTCGCTCCAGGACGCATTGACCATCGGCTGTTTGCGCAGCGCGAGCGCCGCGGCCTTGATGACGTAATCGTTCACCGAAGTCTTGATGCCGAGCCCTTCATTGATCTCGGAGCGGAGCTTGAGCAGCGCGTCGAGCTCGCAATCGACGGTGAGGAAATAATGCGGCACCACCTCGCTTTCGGCGAGGCGGTTGGCGATGACGCGCCGCATACCGGTGATCGGCACTTCGGTATAGGGCGTACCGCCGGCCAGCGCATGAACCTGATCGCGGTTGTAGCGGACGATGCCGCCGCCTCCGCTCGCGGCCGGCATCTGAACCGGCACGCTCGGCGCCCGGGCTTGCGCCGGCGCGGCAGCCGCGCGCGGCGCGGTGCCGCCTTTCAACGCCGCTTCGATATCGTGCTTCACGATGCGGCCATGGGGGCCGCTGCCTTTGATGCCGGAGATATCGACCTTTGCTTGGCTTGCGAGACGCCGCGCCAAAGGGCTGGCGAAAACACGCGCGCCCGCGTGGCCGTTGGCGGTGGGAGCAGCAGGGCGAGCGGCGGATGCTGAAGCAGCCCCCTCACCCTCCCGCTTCGCGGGCCCCTCCCTCTCCCCAAGGGGCGAGGGTTTAGTTGGCGTGCTCGCCTTCGACTGCTCCCTCTCCCCTTGGGGAGAGGGTTGGGGTGAGGGGGAAG
>DASZLU010000047.1:0-1551 GCA_035552195.1 Allostellaceae bacterium
CCGCGATCTTCGCCGATATGGGATTTGCGATTGCCGAAGGTCCCGATATCGAGACCGACGATTACAATTTCACAAAGCTGAATTTCCCCGAAGGCCATCCGGCGCGGGAAATGCACGACACGTTCTTCTTCAATCCGAAGGCAGACGGCTCGCGCATGCTGCTGCGTACGCATACCTCGCCGGTGCAAGTGCGCACCATGCTGACCCAAAAGCCGCCGATCCGCGTGATCTGCCCGGGGCGCACCTATCGCATCGATTCCGACGCGACGCATACGCCGCAGTTTCACCAGGTCGAGGGGCTCGTGATCGACAAGAGCTCGCATCTCGGTCACCTCAAATGGATCCTGCATGAGTTCTGCAAGGCGTTCTTCGAGGTAGATCACATCAATATGCGATTCCGCCCCTCGTTCTTTCCGTTCACCGAGCCGTCGCTCGAAGTGGACATTCAGTGCCGGCGCGACAAGGGCGAGATCCGGTTCGGCGAGGGCGAGGACTGGCTGGAGATTTTGGGCTGCGGCATGGTGCACCCCAACGTGCTGCGCGCGTGCGGCATCGATCCCGATGTCTATCAGGGCTTCGCCTGGGGCATGGGCATCGACCGCATCGCGATGCTGAAATACGGCATGTCCGACCTGCGGCAGCTGTTTGAAAGCGACGTACGCTGGCTCCGCCATTACGGTTTCGAGCCACTCGATGTGCCGAGCTTGGCGGGAGGGCTGAGTTCGTGAAATTCACCCTCTCCTGGCTGAAGGAACATCTCGACACCGACGAGCCGTTAGAGGCGCTCGCCGACAAGCTCACCATGATCGGGCTCGAGGTCGAGAACATCGAGGATAAGGCGAAGGCGCTGGCGCCGTTCACGATCGCGCGGGTGATATCGGCCGAGCAGCATCCGAATGCGGATCGGTTGCGGGTCTGCATGGTCGATACCGGCGACGGCGCCGCACCGGTGCAGGTGGTTTGCGGCGCGCCCAACGCACGCGCCGGCCTGGTCAGCGTGTTCTCGGCACCCGGCACCTTCATTCCCGGCAAGAACATCACGCTCGGCGTCGGCACGATCAGAGGCGTCGAGAGCCGGGGCATGCTGTGCTCGGCGGCCGAGCTGCAAATTTCCGACGATCACGACGGCATCATGGAATTGCCGGCGGACGCGCCGATCGGGGCTGCGTACGCGCGGTGGGCCGGGCTCGGCGATCCCGTGATCGAGATCAACCTGACGCCGAACCGTCAGGATTGCACCGGCGTGCACGGCATCGCCCGCGATTTGAGCGCCGCCGATATGGGCAAGTTCAAAGACCCCGCGATCAAACCGATCAAGGGCGAATTCGCTTGCCCCGTAAAAGTGACGGTCGAGGACGCCACGCTGTGTCCGGGTTTTGCCCTGCGGCTGGTTCGCGGCGTCAAGAATGGCCCGGCGCCGGAATGGCTGCAAAAGCGGCTGAGCTCGATCGGGCTGCGGCCGATCAACGCGCTGGTCGATATCACCAATTTCATGACTTACGACCGCTCCCGGCCGCTGCATGTGTTCGACGCGGCGAAAGTGAAGGGCAA
>DASZLU010000048.1:0-8296 GCA_035552195.1 Allostellaceae bacterium
GCTCAAGGAAAGCGCCGATTGGTGCGATGATTTCGCGGCGCTCAAAACCCAGCGCTACGACACCGACCGCCGGATCGAGGGTTGGGCCGGCGGCGTCGATCAAGCCTGGCTCGATCAGTCGCTCACCTGGTTCAGCGGCGCGGCCAATCGCGAAATCTCCATGCCGCGCGGGCTGCTCGTCGCGCATCTCTTCAATCATCAAACGCACCATCGCGGTCAGGCGCATGCGCTCATCACCGCCGCTGGGGAGAAGACCGAGGACACCGATCTGTTCCTGGTGGTGCCGCAGGTCATCGCATGAGCATCAACGACACGGACAAATTTCGCCATCCCGAGAAGGCCCGCCATCCGGAAAAAGTAAATCGCCCCGACAATCCGGCGGCGCGCAAGCCCGATTGGATCCGGGTTAAGGCGCCGAACTCGCCGCAATATTTCGCGACGCGCGACCTTATGCGGACGTTGAAGCTCAACACGGTTTGCGAAGAAGCGGCGTGCCCCAATATCGGGGAATGCTGGAAGCAGAAACACGCCACGGTGATGATCCTCGGCGCGACCTGCACGCGTGCCTGCGCCTTCTGCAATGTCGCGACCGGCAAGCCCGATCTGCTGGATCCGCATGAGCCGCAGCATGTCGGCGAGGCGGCGGCGAAGCTCGGCCTCGAACATATCGTCGTCACCTCGGTCGATCGCGACGACCTTGACGATGGCGGCGCGGGCCAGTTCGTCGCCACCATCAAGGCAATCCGGGCCGCCGCGCCGGAGACGACAATCGAGGTGTTGACGCCGGATTTCTTGAAGAAAGACGGCGCGCTCGAAGCGGTCATCGCGGCCAAGCCCGATGTCTTCAACCACAATCTCGAGACCGTGCCGCGGCTCTATGCCAGCGTCCGGCCCGGCGCGCGCTATTTCCATTCGCTCCGCCTGCTCGATCGCGTCAAAGAGATCGATCCGTCGATGTTCACCAAATCCGGCCTCATGGTGGGTTTGGGCGAAGAGACCGGCGAAGTGCTGCAGGTGATGGACGATCTTCGTTCGGCGCATGTCGATTTCCTCACCATCGGCCAATATCTACAGCCGACGGTGAAGCATCACGCGGTCGAGCGCTTCGTCGAGCCCGCCGAATTCGATTCGATGAAGCGCCAGGCTTTCGGCAAAGGCTTTCTCATGGTCTCGGCCTCGCCGCTGACGCGTTCGTCCTACCTCGCCGGCGACGATTTTGCCAAGCTGCGCGCGGCGCGGAATGCGGCGCTGGCGGCGAAGGCATGACGCTGTTCTTCAATTCGTCACCCCCGCGAAAGCGGGGGGCCATGGAGGCGGTACGGCGCCTCTCATGGATTCCCGCTTTCGCGGGAATGACGGCGATTGATTCAGTCGTTCGGTAGCGATGCCGACGCATGCCGAAAAGAAGCTGTTGCCCTATACGCGCCAGCAGCTTTTCGACCTCGTCGCCGATATCGAGCGCTATCCCGAATTCCTGCCGTGGTGCGTCGGCGCGCGCATCCGCGAGCGCAACGACAACGAGATTCTTGGCGATCTCTTGATCGGCTACAAGATGGTACGCGAGCGCTTCACCTCGCGCGTGGTCCTGAGCGAGCCCGACCGTATCGACGTCAGCTACAGCGAAGGCCCGTTCAAATATTTGAATAACCACTGGCTCTTCCTGCCGCAAAGCGACGGCAAGTGCCTCATCGACTTCTACGTCGATTTCGAGTTCCGCTCGAAGGTGCTGCAGAAGATCATGGAGATGTTCTTCAACGAGGCGGTGAAGCGCATGGTCGGCGCTTTCGAGGCGCGGGCGCATCAGCTCTACGGCAAGACGAGCTAAGCGTGGATCACGCTTGGACCTGTCGTTGCTGCGGTAAGTCATTTTCGACGCTGCCGCTCGATTTCGCCTGCGCCCCGCCCGATCACTGGAACGGTCTCAGCGCCGAGGAAAGATCGAAACGAGGGAAAATCGACAGCGATCGCTGTCGGATCGATGATGATTTCTTTATTCGCGGTTGCCTGGAACTGCCGATTATCGGCGCTGAGGACAAGTTTGTCTGGGGTGTTTGGGTCTCGGTGTCGCAAGCGAGTTTTGACCGTATTCTTGATTTGTGGGACGCAACTAATCGCGCAAGCGAACCGGCCAAGTTCGGCTGGCTTTGCAACGCAATCCCTGGCTATCCGACAACCTTGGGATTGAAGACAAATCTTCATTTGCGCAGTGATGGCGTCCGACCGGCGATCGTCCTTGAGCCGACAGATCACCCACTCGCTGTTGAACAGCGGCACGGCGTGACTTTGGAGCGCATTGAAGAAATCGTTGCGGGATTGTCGCTCCGGCACTGACCCCGCCGACCGATCCCGATTGACACCCGCCGCGCCCGGCGCGACCATCCGGGCAACCACTGAACTGGGCAGGAGACGTAGAATGGGCGGGCGTATCGGGCATATCGCGATCTTTTCAGAAAATCCGACGAATCTCGCGAAATTCTATGGCGAGGTTTTCGGCACCAAGGTCACCGGCATCGACGATCTCGGCAATGCCTGGGTCACCGATGGCTATATGAACATCGCTCTGCTGCGCCGCCGCAGCGAGAAGGCGCCGAAGGTCGGCATCAATCATTTCGGCTTCACCATCGATTCGGCCGAGCGCCCGGCGCTGCTCGCCAAGATGAAGAATTACGGCATCGAGCCGTACAGCCCCTATGTCGACGCGCCGGAAGCGCATCGTCCTTATGCCGAAGATGCGGTGAAGGACCCGATGGGCAACCGCTTCGATGTCTCGACCGGCATGAAAGACGTGCGCGGCGGCACCGGCGCGACCGAGCTCGCGCAGGGCCAGCGTCCGGTCATTCGCCATATCGCGCTGTTCTCGGACGATACCGAGAAGCTGGCGGCGTTCTACGGCGAATGCTTCGGCATGAAGCGCACCGGCGAGAGCAAAGGCGATATCTGGATCACCGATGGCTGGGTCGATTTCGCGCTGCTGTCGCGCAAGCGCCCGACCGCGCCGCACGGTATCCATCATTGGGGCTTCACCATTCCGAGCGAAACGCGCGGCGACATCTACGCGAAGCTGACCGCGAAGGGGTTCCCGCCCTCCGACCCGCGCCTCGAAGACCCGACGATCGATCGCCCCTATGTCGAAGACAAAGGCCACGACATCGACGGCAACCGCTTCGATCTCACGACGGCGAAGCGCGAGATGGACGAAGAGAAGCGCCGCACGAAAGAACGGCTTTCCAACCTCGTCCCGGCGAAATAACGCCGCTCTGTCGGCCCCGAATGAAAGCGCCGCTGGCAACAGCGGCGCTTTTCTTATGCCAGACCCCCTTGCCCATGAGGTGGGCAAGCCGATGCTTCACGGAACAGGCGCACGGGATAGAATAGTCGCAAACCACAGCGGAGGGAGGGCTCATGTTCACCGCCACGAAAGACATCAAGCTGCCGACGACGATCACCGGGTCGCTGCCGCGGCCGCTGTGGTACACGGAGAATCTCGGCCGCCGCAGCTTCATGGAAGCGATGATCAATTCGCGCTTCCGCGAGCAATACACCGACGCGGTCTCGTGCTTCTTGCGCGATCAGGAGTTGGCCGGACTCGACATCGTCACCGACGGCGACGCGCGTTTCGATACCGAGACCGGCGGCTATAGCTGGTTCTCCTATCCGCTGATGCGGCTCGACGGCATCGACTATTCGCAGGCTTATGGCCGGCCGGTGCTGATGGGCCGCGTGCCGTTCCTGCGCGGCCACATTCTTCACGAAGGTCTCGAAGCGCGGCTGCAGCCGACGATCGCGGGGCCGATCGGGCGCGGCAAGCTGCATTACACGCCGATCTATCTCACCGCACAGGCGCTCACGAAACGCCCGATCAAATTCGGCACCATCACCGCCGAGCTCTTGGGCCTCGCGCTCAAGGACACGCACTACAAGAATCGCCGCGACCGGATCATCGCCATCGCCGACGCGCTCAACGCCGAGCTCACCGACGTCGTGGCCGCCGGCTGCACCGTGATCCAGATGGAAGAGCCGCAGCTTCACCTCGCGCCGCTGCGCGGCGCCATCGATCAGGAAATCTCCCAAGATTTTCTCATCGAAGTATTCAACCGCACCGTGAAAGGGCTGCGCGACAAGGCTGAGGTCTGGGGTCATAGCTGCTGGGGCAATCCCTCGCAGCAGCGCATGTTCGCCAGCAATCAGAGCTACAAGCCGTCGCTCGAATATTACGAGCGCTGCGAGGCCGACGTGTTGACCTTCGAGACCTGCACCTCGGGCGGCATGGATCTCGAGGCGATCGGCAAGACCATCAAATCGAAGAAGATCGCGATCGGCGTCATCGATCACCACACGCTGCAGATCGAGACGCCGGACGAGGTCGCGACGTTGATCCGCACCGCGCTGAAACACATTCCACCGGAGCGGCTGATCATTACATCGGATTGCGGCATGGGGCGCGAGGGCATGAGCCGCAAGCACGCGTTCTTCAAAATGGTCGCGCTGGTGCAGGGCACGAATCTGGTGCGCCGCGAACTCGGCCTCGCCGAGGCCGAATGCCGCGCCGCCGATCCGAACTATTCGCTAACGATGGTCGGGTAGGGGGACCCTACGCGCCGAGCGGGAGGATGTCGCCGAAGCGACTGGCAACCTGCTCGGGCGATTCGGTGAATTGCAGCCCGATCTCGGTCGGGGTGGTCCAGACCACTTCCGACGGGAATCGGCCGAATTTATCCAGTACCAGGGTTGCCGGCTCGAGCAGCGCGATCGAGCGGCTGCACCGCAACCGGGCGCCGCCGAGAGAGAGGTCGAGTGTGATGCAGTCGAAAACGCCGTGGTCGGTTTCGAGCTTGGCTGCCCAGATGACAGCCTTGCGGCGGAACTGACGGCGTTCGGCCCAACCCACGTCAGTGCGTGGGCGATCGCCTTGCGATCGGATGATGCCGCGGGTGTTGATCAAAGGTGCAAAACCTTCAGGACGCTGAAATATCCGTGAGGATGATAGGCGGGACTGGTTAACCGGCAGTTACGGGAACGGCCTTGCGATGGCGGGATTTCGTCGCATTCGGCGGGATTCACGGCAGGATGCCTTTCTATCGGTAAACCACCGCCAACGACCTTCTCGGCCCGGTGCGGTTGGCCGTTTCGCGCCGTTTCTGGGCGTTTCGAGTGGCGCCGTTGTATCCGCTCACGAGGCGATGGCATATCAGCCGAACGTATCAGGCGGCATGCAACCCCGAACCGGGGCAGGGGCATTTTCACGGGGCCTAGCGTGACCCACGGCATTTGGATATCTTTTCCCGCATGAATAGAGGGGCGGGCCGGTTGACCCGGCGATCCGCAACCCGAATCGGCGATAGGGCGTGATGGAAGGCGATGGCGAACTGAACCTCAGACGGAATTTCGCCTTCACGCTGGGCGCCTTTGCGTTGGGCATCGCCGGGCTGATCGCGTTCCCCATCCTCGATACCGCTGTCTATCAGACGATGCTCAGTACGAGCATCTTCGTTGTGACCTCCATCGTCGGCTTGATACTGTGGGAGATCGGGACCCGTAGCGGTCAATCCGTACCGCGGCTCCTGGCCCTGGCTCTGCCGGTCCTTGTGGCCCTCGAATTCATCCACACCGTCGCGGTGGTCGGGCCGCTGGCCGAATACACGATCTTCGGCCAACTCGAAACGCGCTGGCGCGCGGCAACCTGGGCGCCGACCAGCCATATCCTGCCGTTGGCGATGCTGGTGATCCTCTTGATACCGGAGCGCGCCAAGCGCCACGGCGCCTTCTTCCTCGGTGCGCTGGTCGTGGTAGCGGCGGCGCTGCTGGTCCTGTTCGAGGCGCTGCCCCGATACACGAACCCGATGGTGCTCGGCATCACCGCGCCGGCCCTCGTTCTCGCGCCCTGGCTTTGGGCGGCGGTGACCTATCTCTGTTGGCAACGCCGCGCGCAAAACGAGATCTTGACCGCATTCGCGCTGATGTCGGCGGTCATGGTCATCGCCAATATCGTGATGCTTTATTCGCACAGCTATGACGACGCGCCGGCGATGATCGCGCATTTCGGCAAGTTCCTCGCCAAGCTGTTCTTCCTGATGAGCCTCATGGAGATGGGCGCGATCGAGATGGGGCGGCGCCAGCGCGCCGAGGCGGCGCTGCAGAATTTGAACCTGCAGCTCGAGGGCCGGGTGCGCGACCGCACCAAGCAGGTCGAGCAGTCGAACGATGCGCTGAAAGGCGAGGTGATGCGGCGCCAGCAAGCCGAGCGCCGGGCCCAGATCCAACTCGGCCGGATGCGGCTGCTCGATCGCATCACGCGCTCGGTCGCCGAGCGGCAGGACATGGCAAGCATCTTCCAGGTTGTGACCCGCAGCCTCGAAGATTACATGCCGGTCGATTTCGCCGTGATCGGGCTCTACAGCGCCGACGAGCGCGTCATGACCATCGCGCATCTCGGCTTGAAGAGCCGGCCGGTCGCCTCCGCCATGGCGATGCTGGAGCAGACCCGCATTCCCGTCGACGAGAACGGCTTGGCGCGCTGCGCCAAGGGCGAGCTTGTCTACGAAGCCGATATCTCGGACACGCCGTTCAGTTTCCCCACGAGTCTTGCCGGCGGCGGGCTGCGCGCGCTGGTCATCGCGCCGCTGATGACGGAGGCGACGGTCTTCGGCGTGCTGGCGATCGCGCGGCGCGAGGCCGAGAGTTTCACCAGCACCGATTGCGAATTCATCAAGCAGCTTTCCGAGCATGTCTCGCTCGCCGCGCATCAGGCGCAACTGCGCGAGACGCTGCAAAAGGCCTACGACGATCTGCGCCAGAGCCGCCAGACCGTGATGCAGCAGGAGCGGCTGCGCGCGTTGGGCCAGATGGCGAGCGGCATCGCGCACGACATCAACAATGCGATCTCGCCGATGGCGCTGCACACCCAGTCGCTGCTCGAGACCGGCAATCTCAGCCCGCGCATCCGCTCTTACCTCGAGATCGTCGATCGCGTGACCGACGACGTTACCGCGACCGTCGCGCGCATGCGCGAATTCTATCGCGAGCGCGATCCGCAGATGACGTTCGAGCCGGTCGATCTCAACCTGCTCGCGCATCAGGTGATCGATCTGACGCGGGCGCGCTGGGGCGACCTGCCGCAACGCGCCGGCGTAACCATTGAGATGCGCACCGATCTTTCCGTCAGCCTGCCGTCGGCCAAGGCGATCGCCAGCGAAGTGCGCGAGGCGCTGACCAATCTGCTTTTCAACGCGGTCGATGCGATGCCGCAAGGCGGACGGCTTACCATCCGCACCGGCATGGCGAACCCGCATGGCGACACGCGCCGCGTCAAGATCGAGGTGATCGATACCGGCGTCGGCATGGATGACGATACGCGCCGCCGTTGCCTCGAGCCGTTCTTCACGACGAAGGGCGAGCGTGGCACCGGTCTCGGCCTCGCCATGGTCTATGGCGTCGTACAGCGCCTCGAGGGTGATCTCGAAATCGACAGCGAACTCGGCAAGGGCACGACCTTCCGGCTGATTTTCTCGGTCGCCGAGCAGTTGACGATCATGGCCCCGGCGTTCGTCGCGCCGCAATCGGTGCCGCCGCTCCACATCCTCATCATCGACGATGATCCCGTGATCCTCGATTCGATGCGGCTGGTGCTGGAGCTTGATGGCCACACCGTTACCGCGGCGAATGACGGCCGTGCCGGTGTCGAGACGTTCAAAACCGCGCATGAGGCGGGGGAGGCCTTCTCGGTCGTGATCACCGATCTCGGTATGCCCTATATGGACGGGCACGAAGTCGCGCGCGCGATCAAGACCATGTCGGCGCACACGCCGGTGATCCTGCTGACCGGCTGGGGACGGCGCATGAGCGGCGGCGAAAGCGATCTGCCCGCGAACGTGGATCGCACGCTCGACAAGCCGCCCAAGCTGCCCGAGCTGCGCGAGGCGCTGGCTAACACCTTGGCAATAGCCGGGCAATAGGCCATCCTCTCCCCAACAAGAACCGGTCATCGTTCGGGGAGGATTTTGCGATGAAGACGCGTTTTGGGCGCCGGCTGTTTGTGGCCACGGGCGCGATTCTGGCGCTGCTGTCGCTGGGCCTGGCAGCGCAGGCCGATCCGCTCCGCGTCGGCAAGCCGCAAGGCGAGATCTTCTCCTTCGTGCCGCTCGATGTCGGCATCCAAGAAGGCATCTTCAAAAAACACGGCATCGAGGTCGAGGAATTCGATCTCGGCGGCGCCGCGAAGCTGCAGCAGGCGCTGACGGCGAACGCGATCGATGTCGGCCTCGGCTCCGGTCCAGGGCTGAGCTTCGTCGCCAAGGGC
>DASZLU010000049.1:0-7410 GCA_035552195.1 Allostellaceae bacterium
GCTTTGGTTTGTGGCCCCAGCGGCTTGCCGGCGACACGGTGTATGGCGCGGTCAGACTGCTTAAATGGCTGGTGGGTCGCAAGATCGCACCGCACGTTCCGGTATGGGACAAATCGGCACGTTCCGATGGCACCTTCGCCCGAGCCAACTTTGTCTTCGATCGGGGGCGTAACATTTACCGATGCCCGGCCGGCAACGAGCTCACCTCCACCGGCAACATCGATCAGGGCCATATTCTCTACTACAGGGCCAAGAAGAGCGAATGCTCCGCCTGTGTCCTAAAGCCGAAGTGCACGACAGCCGATTTGCGCAAGGTTACGCGCGACGTCGATGAAGATGTGCGTGATCACGTCCGTGCATTGGCCAACATCCAAGCATTCCAACAGTCATGCCGTGAGCGCAAGAAAGTGGAAATGCGATTCGCGCATATGAAGCGTATCCTGAAGCTCGATCGTTTCCGGCTGCGGGGGCTGAGCGGCGTCAAAGACGAGGTCCTGCTGACGGCGACAGCGCAGAACCTAAGGCGCCTCGCTAAACTTCTCTATCGCCCACCGCCACGGCTCGTGAGTGCCTCCCCGGCCTAGCGACAGCGGAAGCCAGTGCAGCAACAGGCCAGGCCGCCGATCGCCAAAACGAACGCGCCTTGAAACATCGCCCGAGAGGTCGCGTCAAAACCGAACGAGTTTTGCAACACAGTCGAGATCGGAGCGGACCTAACCCAAGATGCGGTGGAATCGTCACAGCATTTCTTGGACTTGCTGCACAACGATGCCCGCTGCCGCTTGCACATCAGCACGACGGACGACATTGCGCACAAGCTGTAGATTGCCGCTGCCGCATGATTAGAAGCCCAGCCGTCGATCAGAGAGCCTGCGACGGCTGACGTCGGGTATCTAAAATTGCTCAAAAGTTTGACGGCGACTTAACATTTTCCTCGATATTAATGAGTGCGCGCATTCGGCTCAGACGAAAGTGAGCAGGAAGGCGTAGGTGCTTTGCGAACAGTTTGATCAGTGACGGGTAAGTAGGGAGACAGTTCTATGAGGAGGGTTGGCGCGGCTATTCTCGCCGTTATCGCGCTCGGTTCATCGAACTGCTTTGCCGACAGTGTCTCTGTGGCTGATGGGATGTTTCTGAGGACCTGCCCCTTCAGTAAAGGCGATTCCGTTACGGCGGTGGAAGCCTTCTATGGAATTAAGGTTGGCCCGAAAAGCGCTCCCGCCGTCACCCCTAATAGTCCAGCCTATCAATACCACTTTGATCAGTTCGGCGTGTGGGTCTTCTTCGATTCCGATCTACAAATCAGCGGTATTCGGCTCGACCCACCTTTCGCGGGAAAGATCGACGGAATTCGCGTTGGCGACACTCTAAGTCAGGTTCGTCAGATCAAAGGAGCGCCAACAAATGTGTTCCAAGGAATGCCTGATTTCGACATCTACAAAACGATCCAGCAGCAAAAGGCTGCCTTAGCAGCAAACTTACCGAATCCAGCTTCGGCCGAGCAGGTAAGAAGGATGATGCAGCAAGTCGCGAAGCTTGACGCTCAGGCCAAACCGTCATTGATACAAACAACCGCCTGGGTGTATCAGGCAGGGGCCGACAGATCTGTGCGCTTCGATGTTGGTGTCGAAGACGGCAAAGTCCGGCGAATTTTCACGAGTTCATGCAACACGAAGGACTGAACGATTTTTTGCAGTACCGTGCAGACAACGCATCAGTAGTTCGCGGCTACTTGGAAGGCTCAGGGGATTTCCTCGGTGACCGGTCCGGTCCATTGGGCCAAAAGTGCGGCTCGCCCCCGACTTAGCAAGTTAGAGAGGGGGTGCCGCTAAAGCCCGAGCGTCCCCGGCACGAACAATTCGTCGACCGGAATGCGGCGCGAGATATAGCCCTGCGCGTGCGCGTAGCGCACGAAGGTCTCGACGATCTTGCGGTTGGGGGCGATGCCGTGCGCATAGGGGTGGTCGCCGTAGAGGGCGCGTTGCTGCTCGAGGATGAAGACCGATTCCGGCAGCGACATCAGCTTGGCATCGGCTTGGTAGATCTCGTCGGCGACGAGCTGCGATTGCATCAAGGCACGGGTGAGGCTCTCCGCGATCCAAGGCTCGCGCTCGCTGAGCGGCTTGTTCATCACGAAGGCATGGGTGATGGGCATGATGCCGGTGCGGGCGACGAAGGAGCGCATCTCTTGCGCCGTGTCGGGGAAGAGGCGGCGGATCCAGCTCTCGCCGCGCGCGAAGGCGTCCGGAATGCCCGTGCAATAGATCGCGTCGACCACGCCGGTCTTCAGGTTCTCGACCGGATCGGTTCCCGGGCGCTTCTCGATCGCGATGCCTTGCGGGACGACGTAGCCGTTATTTTCGGTCTCGGCGGTGACCCAAACACTGTCTTGCGGCCGGAGGCCGTAATATTCTTCAAAAATTCCGCGCAGCCAAAGATTGACGGTGTAGCGATAGCCCTGCGCGCCGATGCGCTTGCCGACGAGGTCGCCGGGCTTGGTGATATTGCTGTCGGCACGCACGAAGACATAGGCCCAGACCGCCATGCGCATCGGGAAGAACGGCAGCGCCAGGCACGGCGCGTTGCGGTCGCGCGCCTCGAGATACCACGAGAACGACATCTCCGACGCATCGAATGCCTCGTAGACCGGCCTGGTGCAGAAATCGCCGCGCATATCGGGCGTATGCGTGGTGATCGCGAGACCCTTCGCCTTCACCCGCCCGTCGATCAGCGGCCGCGTGCGATCGTAATTGGCGATGGCGACGTTGAGAGGGTAAAGCGCGGCGGATGTCGGAGCGTCGCGGCCGAGGGCAATCGAGCCGGTATCGGGGGCGGTCATCGCGGCATCTCCTCGCGGGTTTGCCGCTATTCTACGCTGCCTTTGCCTTCTCGTCATTCCCGCGAAAGCTGCGGGGCGCGCGTCCTAATCCGACAGGGCGTTGAGGCCGCGGCGGTTGCTGTTGGCCGTCCGGGCGCTGAGGCCGTCGAGCTGAAGCTCGATTTTGATCTGGTCCGCTTCGGTCGCGAGCTCGAGGGCGATCTGGCTCATCTCGGCCGAGACGCGTGGCGGCACCCCGTCGCGGCGGGCAAGCTGCGCCATCTGCAGCGCGGCGGTCTCGAGAAAATTCAGGATTGCTAGGCGGTCCGACATTGCTTCCTCTCCGGCCCCCAACCTGGCTCAGAGATAAGGAAAGTCGGGACAACTGTCAGTTCGGAAAAATACGTAGGCGCCCCTTACGCGCCTTTCAGCCGCTCCGCCGTCTTGGCGCCGAGCGCCGGCAGGCCGGTGCGATAGGCCTCGGCGAGCAGCTTGGCGACGAAATCCTCGGCGCGGATCGGGGCGTAGCGCGGCGGGTTGCCGGGACCGGTGCAGCTCGGCAGGCATTCGATCATCGCGGCGCCGTTGGGCGAGGCGAAATGCGGCACCGAGATCCGCGCCGCCGTGCCCTGGTTGTGAACGCGGTGCAGGGTCGAGGTGTAGAGATCGTTGGTCCAGCTCTGGAACAGATCGCCGATGTTGACGACCATCGTGCCGGCGACGAACGGCACATCGATCCACGCGCCCGCCGCATTCATCACCTGCAAGCCGCCGAGCTGGTCCTGATAGAGCAGCGTGAAGGCGTTGTAGTCGGCATGCGGCGAGAAGCTCCATTCGCCGTCGTGGTGGGTCTTGGGATCGATCGGCGGGTAATAGTTGAAGACGACGCTGCCGCCGGGATAGCGATAGATCGCATCGAACGCATCTTCGGCGAGATCGAGGCTCAGCGCAAAAGCGCGGGCAAGATGGCGCGCCACGTCGCAGCGCCGTGCGATATGCGCGCGCATCATCGCAGTGAAACCGGGCAGCACGGCGGCTTCCGGCCATTGCGAAAGACCGGCATCGCGCCGCCCCTCCTCCGGCTCGCCCGCCATCACTTCGCGCGCCATGTGGAAGCGTTCCTTGAGGTCGGGCGGCTTGTCGCCGTTGCCGCCGGGATTGGGGCCGCCGGGATTGGGGCCGCCGGGATTGGGGCCGCCGGGATTGGGGCCACCGAGCGGGCGGTAGCCGAGGCGCACGGCGCTGCGGTTGCTGTGAAGCTTCATCTTCTCGGCGAGCGGCAACTCGAAAAATCTGTGGCCCATGGCGATGACGGCGTCGAATTCGCTTTGCGCAATGCCGTGGCCGCTCAGATAAAAGAAGCCGATATCGATGCAGGCCTCGCGCAGCTTTTGGGCCACGGCGCGGCGGTCTTCGGCGCTGCCGCCCGCGACAAACGGCGCGAGATCGATCACCGGCAGGCGCGTCAGCATCTTCCGCTCGCGCGCGAGACGACGTTGCTCGTCCATGATCGAAGCCCTTTCGCTGCGGGTCTCATCAAGACGGTAGTCCCGCGCCAGCGCGGCGGCAAATTCTCATTGTGATCCGATCCGCGCTATAATCGCCTCAACAACAGGAGGGATCATGGCCGCAGCGGGAACGCGCATCGACATCCATCATCATTTCTTCGCGCCGGAATATCTCGGGGCGATCGGGGCGCAGGCGCAGCGGCCCGAGGTGAAGGGCTGGTCGCTTCAAGCCACGTTCGAGGAGATGGACAAGAACGGCGTCGCCACGGCGATGCTGTCGCTGTCGCCGCCGGGCATCCATCGCGGCGATCGCGATGCCACCAGGAAACTGGCGCGCGCCATCAACGAGCACGCCAAGCGCCTGCGCGAGACGCATCCCGACCGGTTCGGGCATTTCGCCTCGGTGCCGATGCCGAACATGGACGACGCGCTGACCGAAGTTTCTTATGCGCTCGACACGTTGAAAGCCGACGGCGTTCAGCTGATGACCTCCTATCACGACAAATGGCTGGGCGATCCCGATTTCGTGCCGCTGTTCGCCGAACTCAACAAGCGCAAAGCGCTGGTTTTCGTCCATCCGCTGCTGCCCGATTGCTGCGCCGGGGCGCTCAACTGGATTCCACCGGCAATGATGGAATTCACCCACGACACCAATCGCACCGTCGCGAGCCTGCTCTTCACCGGCACGCTGACGCGGCACCCGGATATCCGCTGGGTCTTCTGCCATGCCGGCGCGGCCGTGCCGCTTCTCGCCGGACGCTGGGTCACCACCCATGCCGAGCGCTTGTTCAAGGAAAAGATTCCGAATGGCGTCGATGCCGAACTGAAGAAGCTGCATTACGACGTGGCCCTCGCCGCCAACAAGCCGACGCTCGCCGCGCTCTTCACCTATGTGCCGGTGTCGCAAGTGCTGCTGGGCAGCGATTACCCGTTCGGCTTGGCGGGCGACAGCTTGCGCGGCCTCGACGCGTTCGGGCTGTCGCAAGCCGATCTCGACGCGATCCATCGCGGCAACGCGCAGCGCCTCATCCCGCGGCTCAAAGGGTAAGCGGCGCGGGCGCGACGCCTGTCACCGTGATGCAATCTTAGGCACAAAGAAAAGTCACAACGAGGCGGCGAAACGAGTTTTCGCGCCATCTCGTTTTCTTCTTGCGGCTTTCCTGCGCTATAGTCGGTGGCATGCCAGGAAAATTCCCGCGCGGCTCTCTCGCCTACACGCAGAACGGCCGCCGCTATACCGTCGAAGACGTCGCCGACGGCACGGTCTATTGCGTCGGCGATAACGGCGCCGAGACCGAATTCGCCGAATCCGCCTTGATGACCGAAGCCGAATGGGCGGCCCGCAGCGAGAAGCGCGCCGGCAACGTCTATGACCGCATCAAGCGGGGGCGACCCTATACGACCCTTGCCGCCAAGCTCGATCGCGGCGCCGCGACGACAGTGGTGGGCCGCGTCGACAAGTTGAGCCCCGGCATCCTCGACTTCGTCGCCTTCACCGTCGCCGGCCGCATCCTCGCCGAGGCGAATGAAGCGCATCTCGCCGCCGGCCTCTCGATCAGCAAATGCCGCGCCGTGTTCGACACGGCCTCGCCCGAGATCCGCGTCAGCCTCCTCGCCTCGATCTTGACGACGCCGCCCGATGTGCTGCTCAACGCCGCGCGGCTCGGCGACAATCTGATGCGCGCGCTGATCGAAAAAGGCATGGCGGCGCAGTCCGACGCTTTCGACGAATTCTGCGACCGCCCACGATCGTAAAACTACCCGCCGTCGGCCGTCTCGTCGCCGACGATCTCGGCCTTATCGGCTTTCGGCACGTTCGGCAGCACCATGCGGGCGGCGCCTTTCGATGCGAATGTCATCGCCTGGACCTTCGGTCCCCAGACGATGACGGGCGCCAAGCGCTTCAGCCACAGGGATTTCCCGTTGGCCATCTTGCGAATGTAGAAGGCCAAGGGGCTGTTCCCGATAAACGACAAGGGCCGGATCGCGGAATCAAGAAGTCGGCGTGCCGACAGAAGTTCCGGGGCTTTTGCTATGATGCGGCAAAATCGTTCAGCGACCGAAACCGGAGGAAGCCATGCCCTACGCTCTCAACCTCTATCACGATCAGATCGGTGGCGGCGGCGGCGCAACCGGCGCGGCGCTGCCCGCGGCACATCGCATGCTCTATGTCCGCCACGGCAGCGTGTCGATCAACGGCAAGACCCTGAACGCCGACGACGCGGTCTATAGCGATGGCGCGGTGACGCTCGCCTCGACGGCCGCCTGGGCGCAAATCTGGCGCTGGGAGCTGGCCCTGCCGAACGCGGCGCCGGCGATGGCCGAGGGCGAGAACGTGCTGACCCATCACCGCATGATGCGTGTGATCACCTCGCTCGCCATGCCGCAAGGCAGTTCTTGGCTGTTCCGCCTCGACCAGATCAACACGCCGGCCGGCCGCATCGCCGACCGGCATCAGCACCCCGGCCCGGGCATCCGCTGCCTGCTCGAAGGCAGCTTCAACGTGCAGCAGGATGCCGAGAGCGTGCGCAACGTGGCGCCCGGCGATGCGTGGTGGGAGACGGGCAGCGACACGGTCATCGCCTGGGGCTCGCGGCAGATGGCGACGCGCTTTCTGCGCGGCATGATCCTGCCGACCGAGTGCGAAGGCAATCCGACCGGCACGTGGCTCTCGGGCGCGGCGGTGGCGGCGACAGCGAAAGGCAACTGGAAGCTCCATGTCGACAAGATCGTGACGGTGTGAGAAGGCATTGAACGCGAAGGAATTTCACCACGGAGGCACAGAGACCACAGAGAAAAGATCGATGGCCGCGCGCTCTGCGCGCAGCGGTTTTTTCTCTGTGCCCTCTGCGTCTCCGTGGTGATCGACGATCTGGGTGGCTTGGCGGTTCACTCTTAAGAGCGCTTGTGGAAAGCCGGTTTCGGTGTCACATGAATCGGGCGGCAAAGGAGGTGTGCGATGGGGTTAGAGCTCAATCACACGATTGTCCCGGCGCATGACAAGGAGGCCTCGGCACGCTGGCTCGCCGATATCCTCGGCGCGAAATATGAGGGCGCGATGGCGCATTTTGCGATCGTTCGCAT
>DASZLU010000050.1:0-3719 GCA_035552195.1 Allostellaceae bacterium
ATAAGAGAGAACCGAGCAGGCGAGGCTGACCAGCAGGATCGGCTTGCGCCCCATCCGGTCCGACATCCGGCCCCAGATCGGCGAGGCAAAGAACTGGGCGAAGGAATAGCAGGCCATCATCGTCGTCACTTCGAACGGCGAAGCCAAGAATTTCAGCGCGTAATACGGCAGCAACGGGATCACAATCCCGAAGCCGAGCAGATCGATGAAGACGATGAGGAGGAGGATAGGCATTGCGGAACCCCCCGCTCTTAGCGCGGATTCCCGCGCCAAGACAGGGGCATAGCGGCTAGCTCGCCAATGCTTGATCGCGGCCGGACCGGGCTCGTGTTTGGCTTCGTTTGGGCACAGCCAAAAACCCAAATACCTGATCGGCCGCGCGAAATTGGCTTTGTTCGGAAATTTTCATTTTTTGCTCCGCACCAAGCATGAAGAACGCTATTTGCGTCAAAAATATCTTGTTCGTTCAATAAGAAGAATATAGTATACGCTTTATACGTACGAAAACAAGGTGCCCTGCCGCCGACGCGGCCTCGGGCAAAATTGGATGGAACCGTTTAAGCCGTCCCGGAGTTCGCTGGGGATAGCTTTCAGGTGTGCTTCGCTATGTCACATTTCGGACATGGCTTAGAGGGAGAAAGTTATCTCAATGTCCGATGATATTTTGACGGCGGAAGATCAGTACCACCAGCTGGCGGCGGAGGCGCGCGCCCTGTCGGGCTCCGAGGCCGATCCCTACCGCAAGCGACAGCTTCTATTGGCGGCACAACATTACGATGTGATGGCCAGCCGGGCGAAACAGACCGTGGCAAAGCGCCTGTCGCGGAAACGGAAAACGGCCTGACCCATGACGGCTGAAGATCAATATCGTCGCTGCGCAATGGAAGCCCGCTTCCAATCGCTTCGGGAAACCGACCCCGCCGATCGGCGGCAGCTGATGTTAAGGGCGCGGCGTTACGAGGAATTGGCGGTTCGCGCGAAGCGGACCGTGGAAGCGCGCAAATCACTGGCGCGCAAATCCGCCTAGCCTGCGAAGCCTAGGCCGGCGCCCGCTGGCTCTGGATGAGTTTCAATATCTCGGCCGCGGCGGCGAGGATGTTCGTGCCGGGGCCGAAGATCGCGCCGACGCCCGCGGCCCTGAGCGCGGCGTAATCCTGCGGCGGGATGACACCGCCAAGCGCGACGCGGATATGCGCGCCGCCCGCTTCGTTGAGCGCCGCAATGAGCGCCGGTATCAGCGTCGTGTGGCCGGCCGCGAGGCTGGAGACCCCGATGACATCGACATCGCGCTCGACCGCTTGACGCGCCGCTTCTGCCGGCGTTTGGAACAGCGATCCGATCTCGACCGCGAAACCAAGATCGGCGAACGCGGTGGCGATCACCTTGGCGCCGCGATCGTGTCCGTCCTGACCGAGCTTCGCCACGAAGAGCCGCGGCGGCCGACCTTCGTCCTTGGCGAAAGCGGCGACCGATTCCTGCACGCGCGCATAATCCGCATCGCCGACATATTCGCTGCCGTAAATGCCGGAAACGACGCGTGTCACCGCCTGATGCCGCGTGAAAGCGTCTTCGAGCGCGCTCGACACCTCGCCGACGGTGGCGCGTGACCGCATCGCCTCGATCGCGCGCTCCAACAGATTGCCGTTGCCCGAACGCGCGGTTTCGCTCAGCGCTTTCAGCGCCGCATCGACCTTCGCCTGGTCGCGCGACGCGCGCACGCGCTTCAGGCGCGCGATCTGGCTTTCGCGCACGGCGGTGTTGTCGATGGTGCGCACTTCGACATGGGCCGGATTTCTCACCTGATATTTGTTCACGCCGACGATCACATCGGCGCCGCGATCGACGCGCGCCTGACGCCGCGCGGCGGATTCCTCGATCTTCAATTTCGGCAGGCCGGCTTCGATCGCCTTGGTCATGCCGCCCATCGCCTCGACCTCGTCGATCAGCGACGCCGCGGCGTCGGCCACCGAATGGGTGAGGCTTTCGACGAAGTAGCTGCCGCCGAGCGGATCGATGACATGGGTAAGCCCTGCTTCCTCGGCGAGGATGAGTTGCGTGTTGCGGGCGATGCGCGCCGCGAATTCGGTCGGCAGCGCCAGCGCTTCGTCGAAGGAGTTTGTGTGCAGCGAATTGGTGCCGCCCAAGACGCCGGCCATCGCCTCGACCGCGGTGCGGACGATGTTGTTGTAGGGATCTTGCTCGGTGAGGCTGACGCCCGAGGTTTGGCAATGGACGCGCAGCGCCAGCGATGAGGCCTTCTGCGGCGCGAACTGCGTCATCAGCTTCGCCCAGAGAAGGCGCGCAGCGCGCAGCTTCGCGACCTCCATGAAGAAGTTCATGCCGATGCAGAAGAAGAACGAGAGCCGCGGCGCGAAATCGTCGACGGCAAGGCCTTTTGCCAGCGCGGCGCGGACGTATTCGAGACCGTCGGCGAGCGTGAACGCGAGTTCTTGCACGCAGGTCGCGCCGGCTTCCTGCATGTGATAGCCGGAGATCGAGATCGAGTTGAAGCGCGGCATGCGCTTGGCCGTGAAATCGATGATGTCGGCGACGATCCGCATCGAGGGCTCGGGCGGATAGATGTACGTGTTCCGCACCATGAACTCTTTGAGAATGTCGTTCTGAATGGTGCCCGAAAGGCTTGAAGCCGGCACGCCCTGCTCTTCGCCGGCGACGATGAAGGCGGCGAGCACCGGCAGCACCGCGCCGTTCATGGTCATCGACACGCTCATCTTCTCGAGCGGGATGCCGTCGAAGAGGATCTTCATGTCCTCGACGCTGTCGATGGCGACGCCGGCCTTGCCGACATCGCCGACGACGCGCGGATGATCGCTGTCGTAGCCGCGATGGGTCGCCAGATCGAACGCGACCGAGAGCCCCATCTGGCCCTGACGCAGATTCTCGCGATAGAAAGCGTTCGATTCCTCGGCCGTCGAGAAGCCCGCATATTGGCGCAACGTCCAGGGCCGGCCGGCATACATGGTCGCGCGCACGCCGCGGGTGAAGGGCGGGAAACCGGGCATGCCCGCCGTCTCGATGTGCTCGAGATCGGCGGCCGTATAGAGCGGCTTTACCGCGATGCCTTCGGCGGTTTGCCAAGCGAGCGTATCGGGGCTTTTGCCGCCGAGCTCTTTGCTCGCCAGCACCATCCAATCGGCCAAGGTTCTCGCCGGAAAATCCGCCATGGGCGGAGTATAGCGCGATCGGGACCCGGCTATCAGGACTTCAGCGCGTAAGCCGCGACCAGCGCCGAACTCAATAAACAAAGCGCTCCCGCCTGATGCGCCGCCGCGACCGGCAGCCAAACCACGGTCAGCAGCGTGGTGATGCCGAGCGCGAGTTGCAGACACGCGAAGGAGAAGAGCGCATGCAGCGCCCAGCGCTGACCTCGTGTCAGCATGGCGCGCAAGCCGGCGAGCCACAGCGCGGCGATGACGAACCAGGTCGATTCCGCCAGCACGCGATGATCGAATTGCACGGTGGTGAGATTCTCGAACCAGTTCCGCCACGGCGGCGCGAAATGCCAATAATCCGGCGGCACGAACTGCCCTTCCATCAGCGGGAAGGTGTTGTCGAGGTAACCCGCACGCGTGCCGGCCACGAACGCACCGGCGACGAGCGTGGTGAACACCATGAGGACGATGAGCCAGGCGGCGAAACGTAGTCCGCGATGCACGCCGCTTTCGTCATTCCCGCGAAAGCGGGAATCCAGTGCGGCC
>DASZLU010000051.1:0-17579 GCA_035552195.1 Allostellaceae bacterium
TCATCTCCGCCATTCTCCAGGACGCGCTCGTGACCGTCGGCGAGATGGTCTATCTGCCGGACCAAAGCCAGTTCGTCCTCGTCGCCAACCGGTTCCGCTGGGAGCCGGCGCAGCCTGAGACGCGTAGCAACCATGAACGCATTCTCTCGGGCTTCTGCGTCGACACGGTGAAATCGGTGCGTCGCCGTGGCTTCAATCCGCGCGAGCAGGAGCGGATCTTGGTGCTGCTCGCGATCCGCACCGATTCCTTCGAAGAGCCAACGGCGTTGATCCTCGAATTCGCCGGCGGCAGTTCCATCTGGCTGGAAGTCGGCCGGATCATGTGCCATTTAGATGATCTCGGCGAGCCATGGCCGACGCGTTGGCGGCCGAAGCATCCGGTGGCGGAATCCGATTAGGATTGCGATGGTTTCCCCCTCCCCCTCCCCCTAACCCTCTCCCCGCTGGGGAGAGGGAGGGACCCGCGAAGCGGGAGGGTGAGGGGGAGCGTCGCGAAGGCGCGCTGTACTTCTACTTCCCTTCGTTCTTCTCGCGCCGCATGCCGCCGAGGCCGGGGCGATAGGATTTTTCGTCGAGGAATTGCGTCAGGCCGCCGACGCGGCCGTTCTCGTCGTCGACGAAGCGGAGCTGTGTGCTCTTGGCCGCGAGGTAGTCGCCCGAGCTTTCGAACGGGATATTCATGCAGGCGCGGATCGCTTCCTTGCAGGCGCGCAGCGCATGCGGGTTCTTGCCCTTGAGCTGATCGGCCAGCGCCTTGGTGCGCTCGCGCAGCTTGGCTTTCGGCACCGCTTCGTTGACGATGCCCATCTGCGCCGCCTGCTTGCCGTTGAAGGTCTCGCCGGTCAGCGTGTAGTACATCGCGTTGCGGAAGCTCATCGCGAAGACCAGCGACTTCGTCACCTGGCCGCCGGGAATGATGCCCCAATTGATTTCCGAGATGCCGAACTGCGCCTCTTCCGCCGCGACCGCGAGGTCGCAAGAGATGAGCGGCGTGAAAGCACCGCCGAAGCACCAGCCGTTCACCATGGCGATGGTCGGCTTCAGGTAATGGGCGAGCTGCTGAAATTGCCACGTCGCCGACGAGCGGCGCACACGCATCTGCTTCACATAGGGCAGACCGTCAGTGGCACGGAAGAATTCGCGCAGGTCCATGCCGGCCGAGAAGGCCTCGCCGGCGCCGGTCAGCACCAGCACTTGGCAACGATCGTCGACCTCGAGCGCATCGAGTACTTCGACCATCTCATCGTTGAGCGCCGGGCTCATGCAATTGCGCTTCTCGGGACGGTTGAGCGTCACCCAAGCAACGCCGTCCTCGATCTCGACTTTGACGTTCTTGCCACCCGGCAAATTGTCGGCCATTCCGAAACTCCTCCTCTTGGGATTTCTTGAAAACGTGGCCGCAGGTTGACACGGGAAAGCCGCTGCTTCAACACTTCGGCCGCATGAAAGCAGTGATGCGTGCGCGATTGGGAGCGGCCGCGATCCAGGCGCGGTTGAAAAACGTACCGGGTGTCGAACTCATCGCGGTCGATACCGAAGGCGAACTCGCCGCCGCCATTCCCGACGCCGACGTGTTGATGCTGCCGGATTCGCATTATTCGGCGGAGACGGCAGAGATCCTCAAAGCACGCGCGAAGAAGCTCGCTTGGATCCAACTGCTTTCCGCCGGCTACGACGCGGTCGGGCGGCACGGCTATCCGAGCAATGTCGCGGTCACCAATGCCGGCCCGGCTTTCGCGCCGGCCGTGGCGACGCAAGCGCTCGGCCTGCTGCTCGGCATCCAGCGGCAAATCCCGATCCTGCTCGCCGATCAGAAAAACCATGCCTGGGACAAGGGTGGAGCACGCGAGCGTTGCGCCGCGCCGATCGACAGCACCGTCGCGGTGCTCGGCTTCGGCTATATCGGCAGCGAGATCGGGCGGCTGCTGCAAGCGTTCGGCGCGCGTGTCGTCGCGCTGACGCGCAGCGCCGCGCCGCATCCCAACGCCGATGAAAGCCTCTCGATCGACGAGCTGCACAACGTGCTGCCGCGGGCCGATGCGGTCATCGTCGCCCTCGCCGCCAGCCCGGAGACGCGGCATCTGATCGGCGCGGCCGAATTCGCACTGATGAAGCGCAGTGCCGTCATCGTCAATATCGCACGCGGCTACATCATCGACGGCGAGGCGCTGGGCAAAGCCTTGCGCGACGGCACCATCGCCGGTGCCGGACTCGACGTGACCGAACCCGAGCCGCTGCCGGCGGGCGATCAATTGTGGGATGCGCCAAACCTGATCATTGCCCCGCATATGGCAGGCGCCCCAGGTTCGGTAACGGCCAAGCGCCTGGCGCAAGTCGTCGAAGAGAATGTGACGCGCCGCCTCAAAGGCGAAGCGCTCGCCCACACCGTTACGCCTTAAAGCAACAATCCGGGAGACGCCGATGCGCATCGCCAAAATCGAGACGCTGCCGGCCGATGCCGGGTGGCGTACGTTTTACTTCCTGAAGCTCACCACCGATGAAGGCCTGACCGGCTGGGCCGAGTACATCGACAATTTCGGCATCAGCGGCAGCCTCACCGCGCTGTTGCCGCGCTATGCCGGCATCGTCGCCGGCATGGATCCGCGCGAAGTCGGCAAGATCAGCACGTCGTTGCACGGCATGACGCAGCTCGCGACCGGCGGCCTTGCCAATCAGGCGATCGCGGCCATCGAGAATGCCTGTCTCGACGTAAAGGCGAAGGCGCTGGGCGTACCGGTACATGCGCTCTTCGGCGGGCCGACACGCGACCGCATGCGGCTCTACTGGTCGCATATCGGCAGCTTTCGCGTGCGGCATGGCGAGTTCTTCGAGAAGGTGCTGGGCCGGCCGCGCGTCCGCAGCCTCGCCGATCTGACCGCGCTCGGCAAAGAAGCCGTCGCGCAAGGCTTCACGGCAGTGAAGACCAACCCGCTATTCTTCGATGGGCCCGAGCCGCGCATGTTCGATGGCGGCTTCGCGCTCGGGCCGAAGCTGCTCGACCGCAACATCGATGGGGCTACGATCGCCGCGATCACCGATGTGCTGGGCGCGTTGCGCGACGGCATCGGCAAAGAGACCGGGCTGATGATCGATCTGAATTTCAGCCAGCGGACGGAAGGCATGCGGCGTGTCGCCAAGGCCGTTGAACCTTACGATCTCACTTGGCTGGAGATCGACACCCACGATCCCGACGCGCTGGCGCTGGTGCGGCGCTCGTCCTCGACGCCGATCGGCTCGCTCGAAGGCATTCACGGGCTTCGCACCTATCGCCCGTTCTTCGAGAAGCAGGCAGTCGATGTCGCGATCGTCGATCCGGCGTGGAACGGGGTGCTCGAATCCTATCGCATCGCGACGCTCGCCGATGCCTACGAGGTGCAGGTCGCGCCGCATAATTTCTGCGGCGATCTTGCCACCTTGATGAGCGCGCAACTCTGCGCCGCCATCCCCAATTGCCGGATCATGGAATACGAAGTCGACGACGTGCCGTGGAAGCACGATTTCGTCACCCACCCGCCGCTCATCGAGGACGGCTATCTGGTGATCCCGACGCGGCCCGGCTGGGGCGCCGACGTGAACGAAGAAGCGGTCCGCGCGCATCCGGTGAAACCGCGCTGATCCTGTGCTAAAAGCGACACCAGCGAATTCATAGGGACAGGTGCGAGATGACAGCCAAACTCCGGCATATCGCGATCACGGTCGGCGATCTGAAGAAGGAAGCGGCGTTCTTCGAGAGCGTCTTCGGCTTCACCAAGCATCACGAGAACGACGTCGCGATCAGCCTGTCGGACGGCGTCGTCAACGTGACGTTGCTGAAATTCAAGACCGACGAAGATGCCGGCGACGAGCGCGGCAAGGACTTCGTCGGCATCCATCACATCGGCTTCGTCGTCGACGACCCGAAAGAATGGGCCGGCATGGATCAGAAGATCAAAGACAATGGCGGCCAGTTCCATTTCGAAGGCCGCGCCGGCATGGCGGTTGAGGTCAAATATCGCGACCCGCACGGCATCGTCTTCGACATCTCCGAACCCGACCATGCGTGGAAGGGCATCAGCTACTGAAGCGATGAAAGAAACGCTGGCGGCTTAGGCCGCCAGCGCGAGACGATCGCTCCACGACGCGAAGCCGGCGAGATACGCGCGCAAGAACGCTTCCGTTGCTTCGACCTTGACGCCGCCGTCGGCATCGAAAATCTTGTCGGCCCCGCCGATATAGACTTCCGGCTGCTGCAACACCGACATGTTCACATTGGCGAGCTGCTGGCGCAGCGATTGATTGGCGCCGAAGCCGCCCATTGCGCCCATCGACACGCTGACGACGCCCGCAGGCTTGCCCGACCAAACATTCTTGCCATAGGGCCGCGTGCCGATATCGATCGCGTTCTTCAGATGCGCGGGGTAACTGCGATTATATTCGGGCGTGACGAAGAGCACGCTGTCGGCGCGCGCGATGCGCTCGCGGAACGCGCGGTAGGCTTCCGGCGTGCTCGCGGGAGCGGTATCGAAATCCTGGTCGTAGAAAGGCAAATGACCGGTCTCGACAAGGTCGAGCCTGAGGCTATCCGGTGCGAGTGCGGCAAGCGCCAGCGCCGTCTTTCGGCTTGTCGAATCCTTGCGCAAGCTGCCGACGAGGACCGCGACGTCTTTTGCATTTTGAGGCATGACAAAACTCCGTGAACCTTGATTTGGATTTCAGTTGATCGTCACTTGGCCAAAGCCCCGCCAATCGCGCAGGTCGCACCACCCGCCGGGCTGGGCGTGACAGACGAAGGCGTTGTCCGGCGTCGGCGAGACCAGGCCCTGGGCGATTTGTTGAGGAGCCGCGGGCGAATCCCCTTCGGCATGCGCCAGGCCGACGCCCATGCCGAGGATTGCAAGGCCAAGGCCGAAAGCCAGGGCATAAGCCCGCCCAACCGATGAAACCGCAGTGGTGGCACGCATGATGTTCTCCTTCGTATTTGCTCTGCGGGAGAACATCGCCGCTAACGCGCCAAACGATAAGCCGGCGTGTTGCGAATGGCTTCGTCGATAAACCCGAACAATCCCTCTAAGATGAGGACATGCGGGGTACGGAGTTCGGCGAGTTGAGCGCCTTCATGGCCGTGGCGGAGCAGCGCAATTTCACGCGTGCCGCCAAGCAGCTCGGCATTTCGCCGGCGACGCTCAGCGAGACGATCCGCAATCTCGAGGAACGGCTCGGTATCCGGCTGCTCAACCGCACCACGCGCAGCGTCGCCCCGACCGAGGCCGGCGAGAAGTTGCTGGGACGGCTTCGTCCGGTGATCGACGATTACGAGGCGGCGATCGATTCGCTGAACGAGTTCCGCGACAAGCCGGCCGGGCTCGTGCGCCTCACCGTCGCGCCGCCCGCGGCACAATCTGTGCTCGCGCCGCTGCTGGCGAAGTTCCTGGCGCAATACCCCGACATCAAGCTGGAAATCTCGGTCGACAGCGCCAATGTCGATATCGTCGCGCAACAATTCGATGCCGGTATCCGTTCCAGCGACCGCATCGACCGCGACATGATCGCGGTGAAGATCACCGACGAATGGCGCTCGGCGGTGGTCGGAACGCCGGCCTATCTCGCACGCCGCGGCACGCCGAAGACACCGGAAGAGCTCGCCGAGCACAACTGCATCCGGCTGCGCCTGTCGAATGGCGCATTGTTGCCGTGGCGGTTTCAGAAGGACGGGAAAAGCATCGAGATCTCGGTCAGCGGCTCGCTCATTCTCAACGAGACTTCGCTGATGGCACCAGCCGTGCAGGACGGCGTCGGGTTGGTGCAGTTGCCGCGCGCTTATCTGGTGACAGCGATCGCCCAAGGCCGGGTGGTTTCGCTGCTCGAGGAATGGCAGCCCAGCAGCGCGCCCTTCGCGATCTACTATTCGAGCCGGCGGCAGATGCCGGCGGCGCTGCAGGCGCTGATCGATTTCCTGCGCAAGAATCAGCGCGGGTCGCGCTGAACAATATCGCCGGCGGGAACCGGCGGCGCCGGATTGTTCGGCCCGCTGGAGGTTAGGCTCGCGACCTGCTGCACCACCATGATCGGCGGCTCGTGCGAATCGGCAAAGACTGCGATGCTCGCCGTCAAGATGACGGTGAGCCTCGCCAGATATTTCGGAAGTGTTTTCATCGAAAGGGACGAGCGACATCGCCGATGCCGCCCATCCTCCCGTAGCTCGCATTAGTTGATGTTGTTCCCCGGGACGACGAAGTCCGGGCTGTCATAGGGGCTCGCGTTCGAGGCCTGCTGTTGCTGGGCCGCATGGGCGTCCGCGGCGAAAGCGGCGGTCATGGCGCCTGTCGAAGCCATCAAACCGACGGCGAGGGTCGCGACGCGAAGAAGAGACGAGGTACGCATGATTCTGCTCCTGTATTCGGCTGAGGCGCCGGTAGTGGCGGCCTCGTGACGAATACATAGGGCGACCCGAGCGCGCGATTAATCGCGCATATCCGGCAGGCCTATTCGGCCTTACCGAATAATCGGCGGGCCGGATAATCGTTTATCCACCAAATGGTTGGCTAGCAGCACCGGACGCTTCTTCGTCACCATTTGGCGGCGATCTCGTCGCCGAAGACTTGGCGCCAATCCTGGCCGGCGGGAACGATGCCTTCATGCGGCCGCACGCCGCGATGGGCTTGCGGATCGGCGCCCGGCGCCTGGCCGCCGGCGGCGACGCTGTCGATCGCCTCGAGCAGCAAGCGGCGCATGAAGACGATGGCGCGATCGGACGTCCCGAGATGCTCGTGCGCCCGATCGACGAGCGCGCCCGAGCCCGGCTCGCGCCCCATGCCTTCCTGCAGCGCGAAGTCTTGCGTGTTGATGCCTTCGATGCCGGTGAAGTTCTGCGTCTTCTGCATCTGGCGATCGATCATGTAATCGTTCGACAGATTTTTCTTCAGATGGAACGTGCCGGGGATGAAATCGTTCTTACCGCGGCCATAAGTCTCCTCGAGATGCTCGTAATACTCGTCGGAGATCGGTGTCGATGAATCGTAGGCGTAGCACCAGTTGTAGACGCAGCAATGCCCGTCATCGACCGGCACCCAGACATGGCCGTCGAGCTTTGGGATGTCGTTGCGGCCGCCTTCGCGGCCCATCACATTGGCGCGCATCTGCTGCGCCGGCATGATGTATTGATAGACGCGCACGTAATTCTCGTCCGGTTGCGGCTTGCGCGTCGAGACGTAGTAGTACCCGTAATCGGTCTTCTCGACATCGATCTTGGGTGCGCCGTCGCGCTGACGCAGCAGCTTCTTGTTGCCGAGCTGATTGTTGTGCAGGAACGAGCCATGCGCGGTGTCGAGCCCGCCTTCCAAGGCCTGCAGCCAGTTGCAATCCTCGAACGTCTTCGACACGTGGCAATGGGTCGGCGGCACACGCGTCCATTCGTAATCGGGCGGGGCCGGCTGATGCTCTTTCGGGCCCATATAGGCCCACACGATGCCGCCACGCTCGACCGTCGGATAGGCGGTGATCTTGACGCCGTTCTTCATCGGGCTGGTCGCCGCCTCGCTCGGCAGATCGACGCAATTGCCGTCGGCGTCGAATTTCCAGCCGTGGTAGACGCAGCGCAGGCCACACTCTTCGTTGCGGCCGAAGAACAGCGGCGCCCGGCGATGCGGGCAATAGGCATCGACCAATCCGATCTTGCCGTTGCTATCCCGGAAGGCGACCAGGTCTTCGCCGAGGAGCCGCACGCGGATCGGTGCGCCATCGCGCTCGGGCAGTTCCAAGGACAAAGCGACGGGCTGCCAATAGCGGCGCATGAGATTGCCCATCGGCATTCCCGGGCCGACCCGGCAAATCTTCTCGTTGTCTTCGTGTTTCAGCATGGCATGCCTCTTAGGTGCTGGGCCGCGGCGTGGGCCGGCGGACTGAAATCCGGCGTTTCTCTTCCTATTTCTAGGTAGACGGGCGGCTCGGGACAAGGCGGTGCGGCGCCGCGCCAGTTTCACGCTATGATGGCGGCCAAGGAGAAACGCAGATGGCAAAGATCGTTCTTGGTCTCGGCACCTCGCACGGGCCGATGCTCTCGACCCCGCCCGACCAATGGATCCAGCGCGCCAATTTCGACCGCACGGTGAAGCATCCCTGGAAAGGGAAGATGTGGAGCTTCGACGAGCTGGTCGCGGCGCGCGCCGAGAACCATTTCGAGAAGGAGATCACGCCCGAGATTTGGCGCAGCCGCCACGCCGCCTGCCGCGCGGCGCTGACCAAGCTCGCCCAGATCTTCGATGCCGCCAGGCCCGATGTGGTCGTGATCATGGGCAACGACCACATGGAGATGTTCAACGAATCGAGCGTCCCCGCTTTCACCGTCTTCTGGGGCGAAGAGCTGGTCAACAATCCCTGGACGAAAGAGCGCGAGGCGAAAGCCGCGATCGGCACGCTGATCGCCGTGCCCGGACATGTACCGCCGAACGGCGCGCGGTATCCCTGCGTTCCCGATCTCGGCAGGCACATCATCGGGGAAATGATCGGCAGCGGCTTCGACGTCGCGGCAATGAAAAGCCTGCCAGGCGATGAGACGCCGCATGCCTATGGCTTCGTCTATCGCCAGATCATGGGCGACAAGACCATCCCGTGCGTGCCCCTCGCCTGCAACACCTATTACCCGCCGAACCAGCCGACAATCCGCCGCTGCTACGATTTCGGCAAGACCTTGGCGCGCGCGATAGAGAGCTGGCCCAGCGGCCAACGCGTCGCGATCATCGCGTCCGGCGGCCTCAGCCATTTCGTCATCGACGAGAGCATCGACCAGACGCTCATCGAGGCGATGAAGACGCGGCGCATCGACGAACTTGCGGCGCTGGGCGAGGACACATTCCAGTCGGGCACGTCCGAGATCAAGAACTGGGTCCCGGTCGCCGGCGCGATGGCCGAGCTCGGCTTCGCCTTCAACCTCGTCGATTACGTGCCGTGCTACCGCTCGATCGCCGGCACCGGCAACGCCATGGGCTTCATGAGCTGGACGCCGGTAAGTTGAAATAATCAAAAAACGCGCCGACGTCCTGCGAAGGCCTCACACTAATCCGTAATCCGTCATTCCCGCGAAAGCGGGAATCCAGTCATCGTCAGATGGACCCCGGCTTTCGCGGGGGTGACGGATAATTAGGAATGCGCACTATTTCCCCGCTCTAACGTCGGCCAGGATCTGGCGGTACGTCGCGAGCAGCTTCTCGCCGCCGGGTTGGCTCTTGGCCCAGTCGTTGGCCACCGTCTCGACGCGTTCATGCCAGGCCTTGTCCTGCGCGGGCGTGAGTTTCAGCGCCGTATGACCGGGCAGTTTCAGCGTGGCGTCGCGCCATTCGTTGTTCACGTCGTCCCAGAACTTGCCGAATTGGCGGCTCTCCTGCTCGCCCGCATTCGCCATCAGGATCTTCTGCGCCTCGGGCGGCAGCGAATCGAATTTCTTCTTCGCCATGAAGACATAGCCGGGGGCGCTGCCGAGCGGCACGTCGAGATGATATTTCGTCACCTCGGCGAGCTTGAAGGGTTGGAACGCGGTCCAGCCGATCTGCACCGCATCGGCAGTGCCGCGCTGCAGCACCTCGTAATATTGATTGATCGGGAAGGCCAATGGCGCGCCGCCGAGAGCGGCGGCGACTTCGGACGTGATCTTGCTGCCGACCACGATCTTCAGCCCATTGAGATTGTCGAGCGTCGCCGGCTTCTCGCGGAACTGCATGCCCGATTGCGGGAAGATGATCAGCTTCAACGGCACGATCTGGTCGAAATCGCTGTCGAGCAACCCGGTCTTATAGAGCCGCCAGAAGGCGACCGATGCTTCCTCGGAATTGTTCGTGAGATAAGGCAGCTCGACCACTTGCGTCAGCTTGAACTTGCCGGTGGCGAGATCGGGCAGGCCCCAGGCGATCTGGACAACGTCGTCGAGCACGCGGTTATAGACGTTGAGCTGATTGGCGATCGACGACCCGTCGAAAATCTGGATGCGGAACAGCCCATGCGCCTGCTGATTGATGCGCTCGGCCCATGGGTGCTGGACGCGCACATTGTGATGCGCGTCCGGATTGTCGAGGGTCACGAATTTCAGCAACAAATCGTCGGCCGACGCGACGGTCGCACAAGCAACAATAAAAGTTGCAGCAAGACACGTAGCCCAGAATGCCCGTTTCATCCCCATCCCCTTTTGTCACAATTTATTCGCGGGATTATTTCAACACGGGATCGTGTCCGCAAGGCGCTTGCGGCCGGGGGGCCCGGCGCGCAAACTCATCCGCCATCAACGCCCCGGAAGAGGAAGTGCCATGAGAGGAAAAACTGGATTTTCGCTATCGCTGATCGCGTTTAGCCTGGTATTGGCCACCAACGCACAGGCCGCATCGCCGAAACTTCCCGACTACAACGCGATCCTGGCACAGCCCGATCGCACCGACGCCGACAAGCAGAACGACCAGCGCCGGCATGCGGCAGAGATGCTCGCTTTCGTCGGCTGCCGGCCGGGCATGAGAGAGCTCGATATGGCGGCGGACGCCGGCTACAGCACCGAGCTGATGGCGCGTTGCGTCGGGCCGAAAGGCAAGGTCTACGGTCAGAATAGTCCGGACCTGCCGCAAAAGCCGATGGACGCGTTCAAGGCGCGCCTGGCAACGCCGGCGATGAAGAGCGTCGTCTCCGACGTGCAGCCGTTCGAAACGCCGATACCGAAAGGCGTCAAGAATCTCGACCTCATCACCTTCTTCTACGGCTATCACGACGTCGCCAACACATCGACCGATCGCGCCAAGATGGACAAGGCGATGTTCACCGCGCTGAAGAAGGGCGGCACGCTCGTCATCGCCGATTACGCGGCAAAGCCCGGCGCGCCCGCAACGACGAGCTCCGAATTCCATCGCCTTGACGAAGCGATCGAGAAGAAAGAGCTCGAAGCCGCCGGCTTCAAGCTGGCCGATGAAGGCAACTTCCTGCGCCAACCCAGCGACACGCACGACTTCAAGATCTTCGGCGCCAAGCAGCCGATCGATGTCTACGTCCTGAAATTCAAGAAGCCGTAACTTCGGTCACGTAGCCGTTCCTTCAGCGTCATTCCCCGCCCTTCGCCAAGCTCCGGAGCGGGGATGACGGTTTTGGTCCGTTGCGATCCGCGCATCACCGAAGGCGAACTCACTCCATATCGAGCGGATGCGCCTTGCGGCCGCCACGCATGATGTGTTCGGGCGTCATTTCGTGTGAATCGATGAGGCGCCTGGCGAAGTCGAGACAGCGCTGCGCGAGCTCGGCCGCGCCCATCTTCAGCTCTTCGCTGTCGCGCACGATCTCGACATTGCGCTCCATGTCCTCGTGGCTCCAGCCACGCGAATGCGCGATGTAGGGGAATTGCGGAAAGAGGAAGCCGAGCTCGGCGAAAAAGCCGAGCATCTGCCCGGCGACGGATTGGATATTGTCCTGGCCGCCGACGATGATGAAACCCGCGACCTTGTTGCGGATCAGCACCTTGTCGCGCGTCGTGACCGCGTTCTGCACGCAGTTGAGCCGCTCGGCCATCTTGAAATAGAGCGATGACGCCGCGCCCCAGCGGATCGGCGTCGAGACGATCACCGCGTCGGCCCAATGGACGAGCGCTTCATAGACGCGGTCCATCTGATCGCTCTCGTCCATCTGAGTGATCGAGCAAGGCCAGGTACAGGCCTCGGCCGATTTCGAGTAATAGCCCTCGCAGGCGCGGAATTTGAGCGCGTTGAGCGCGATCAGCTGCGTCTCCGCGCCCTGCGCCGCCGCCGCGTCGAGTGCGTGCTGCAACAGATGATCCGAGCCCGAGAAGCGCGGGTAGGCTTCATCCATCGCGGTCGTCGCGATGCCGGCGACCCGCAATCTGCCCGGCGCGCGCACCGGCTCGCGCTCCAACGGATGGGCGGGGTGCGGCTTGCGGTTGCGCGCGGTTGCGGCGGCGAGATTGACCAGCACGCGGCCGGCTTCGACCTTCACCGGGAAAGACGGGACACAATCTTCCTCGAAGCCGGGCTCGCCGAGACCGGTCGCGCGATGAAATTTCCAGTGATGCCACGGGCAGACGAGATAATCGCCGTCGAGCGCGCCCTCGCCCAGGGGGCCGCCGGCGTGATTGCAGACATTCGAGACCGCGCCGAAGAGCCCATCCTTGAACGACACAGCCAACGGCAAGCGGCGCGCCAGCACACGTTGTACCGGCAAACGCGACACTTCTTCGGCCGCGCCGATATCGACCCAGTCTTCACCGTCGCTCATGAGTCCCCCTTCGCCGCTAACGCACCTACGGGCAACTACGCGCGAGCGTGAAGCTCGCAGAGGCTTGCGAAGCCTGCGCCTGGCCGATTCTCCAAGTCAGGCGCAGCTTGTAATTCGCGTCGTCGAATTGCTGGCCGCTCGCTCGTTGCCGCGCGATCTGCAGGCGGCCCGCCGTCGGCGCACCGTCGTAATCGATCACGGCAACGATGAGCCCGTCGGTACGTTAGCATTGCGGCTTCGCGCTTACTCCGCCAACAAGCGGTTGCGTTGCACGCCGAGGCCGTCGATCTCGCATTCGATGAGGTCGCCCGCCTTGATGAAGATGCCGGTATAGATGCCGATACCGTTCGGCGTGCCGGTCGAGATGATGTCGCCGGGCTCGAGCGCGAGCTGGTTCGACATATGCGCGACCTGCGCCTCGGGCGAATGGATCATGTCCTTGGTGTTGCCGTCCTGGCGGATGTCGCCGTTCACCTTCAAGGTGAGACGGAGGTTGCGGCAGTCCGGCACGAATTGGCGCGGCACGAGATAGGGGCCCAGCGGCGCGAATTGGTCCCAGCATTTGCTGCCGAGCCAATCGGCGCCCGGCACCGGCAATTCCCCCGGCACGCGGAAATTCCTGACGGTCAGATCGTTGCAGATCATGAAGCCGGCGACATGCTCCATCGCGCGCTCGACCGGGATGCTCTTGCCCGGCTTGCCGATGACGACACCGAGCTCAACCTCGCCATCGATGTCGTTGTAGCCCCGGGGCTTCACGACATCGTCATAAGGACCGGCGACGGCGCTCGCCGTCTTCTCGAACATGTAGGGCCGGCGGACGATGTTGTCCTTCTTGTCGTCGCGCGGCGGACGGTCGGGCCGAGGATAGTTGATCGCGGCGTAGAACATCTTGGGCGGGCGTGCGATCGGCGCATGCACCTTCACGGCGCCAATCGGCGCGACCGAATCCGCCCAGCGTTTATCCTGCAGACCGGCTTTCTTCAACAGCGCCACCGCCTCGCTCATCACCTCGAAGCTGCGCTCCCACTGATTGAGGAGGCCGAGCATCGTGTCCGAAGCGAGCGGCGCTTTTTGCGCCGACGCGACATGCGGCAGTACCGCGTTCAGCGCGATAGATTTATCGTCGAGGACCAGCGCCACGAAACGCGGGCTGCCCGCGCTCGACACCGTCGCCAGTTTGAAAGCGTCGCTCATTCCCCCACCCTCCCCTTTACAGCAAGCATTTCGTCGAGAGCCGCGGATCGCCCTGCAATTCGGCGCGGGCGAGGACACGGCAGAAATGATCCCATTGCGCGTTGCTGCCGCCGACGCGCTTCGACGTGTCGCCGAATTTGCGCTGCAGCTCGGCCTGATCGGGCCATTCGAAATTAAGGCCGGCGCTGGCACTTCCGACCGTCAGCATCTGATGGCAGCGATGCTCGACATCGATGCCTTGCAACACCATCTCCTCGATCGTGCTGCCCGCGAAAATCACGCCGTGATGACGCATGATCGCAATTTTCGAGTCTTTGCCGAGCGACTGGGCCAGCGCGCGGCCGAGTTCCGGCGTGTCGATATATTCCGAGGTGCCGGTGAACCGCGGCGGCGCCTTGCCGGGACCCGAGATCGAGCCAAGCGGCTTGTCGACAGCGCTGTAGATCACCGAATAGAAGGGATGGGTGTGCGCAGTCGCGTTGAGATCCGGCCGCGCCTTGAACAGCTCCGCATGGATCGGCCATTCGCTGTGGCGGCGGCCCTTGCCGTGAAGCTGCTTGCCGTCGAAATCGCAGAGGATGAAGTCGCGGTGATCGAACAACTCGCCGAGCGAGATGTGGTGCCGCTTCAGCCAGAAGCCGCGTCCTTCCGGATCGCGCATCGCGACATGGCCGAAGATGCGGTCGCCATGGCCGTTGAGCTCGAGGATGCGCCCCGCCTTGGCGAGCTTGTCGAGCTCTTGCCTGAGGCTCGCGCTGATCATCTCGACATTGCGTAGATCGTCCATGTCATTTCCCTCCCGAAGACTTCTGCGAACTATTCTATCACCGTCATTCCCGCGAAAGCGGGAATCCAGGAAACAATGTATCTCTTACCCCGGTCCCCGCTTTCGCGGGGAAGACGGTCCTCTCATCAGCCGACCTTCTCTTTATTGAAATGCGGCATCACCTCTTCGGCGAAGAGGCGCATCGAGGCTTCGGCCTCGTCGACCGGCATGTCGTGGAAATTGACCTGCAAGCTGATCTTGTCGAGCCCGCCGCAGAGTTCGTCGTAGCCCTCGATCTGCTCGATCAGATTTTTGGGGCTGCCGATGAAGACGACGTTCGCTTTCATGCGATCCTCGAAGGTCGCGCGGCGCATCGCGTCGATAACCTTTTCGTTGGCTGCCGAATAATCCTTCGACGGCGGCGCTTTTTCCTGCGTGTGGGCGTCGAGCAGCGAGGTGAAATAATTCTCGACCCGCGGGCGCGATCGGCGCTCGGCCTCTTCCTGGGTCTCGGCGCAATACATATGCAGGCCGATCATCACCTTGCCACGTCCGGGA
Source organism: Allostellaceae bacterium (assembly GCA_035552195.1). Classification (GTDB taxonomy): domain Bacteria; phylum Pseudomonadota; class Alphaproteobacteria; order ATCC43930; family CGMCC-115725; genus CAIKMD01. The sequence continues at coordinate 14,750 of DASZLU010000051.1, forward strand.
CGGCCTTCGGCCGCCCAAGCGTCGCGATATGTGTCGATCACCCGGCGCGCCTGCTGCGGCCCACCCACCGGCACGGTCATGATCGAATGCCCGCCCTTGGCGGCGAAGATCTGCGATTCCGCGCTTGCCGTGGTCGCGATCCAGAACGGCGGCCGCGGCTTTTGCGTCGGCCGCGGGAACGAGGTGACGTTCTCGAAGCTGTAAAACTGCCCGTGGCTGGTCGCGTTCTCTTGCTCGAGCAAGAGCCGCACCTGTTCGATACCCTCGGCGAAACGCGCCCGGCTCTCGTCCATCGAGCGGCCGAGGATGCGGAACTCATGCGGCATGAAGGCGCGCGCGAAGCCGATCTCGAGCCGCCCGTTCGACATCGCATCGAGCATCGCGAGCTCGCCAGCGAGCTTGAACGGAGAATTGAAGATCGGCAATACCGCGCCGGTCATGAGCTTCATCTTCTTGGTGCGCTGCGAAGCGGCGGCAAGGAAGACGACCGGGTTGGTGCTGTAACCGCCATAGCGGTGGAAATAGTGCTCGACCGTGCGCACATGGCCGTAGCCGAGCTGCTCGCCGAGCTCGGTGAGATAGAGGCTCTCGTTCCAATAAGCCTGCGCCGATTTTTCTTCCGGGCCAACATCCGGAAAGAACTGAATACCGAACTCCATGCCTCACCCTTTCTACCCAGGCTACTTAACCAAAGGGCGCCTTTCGCCCCGTTTCTGTCAAGCCGCCGAGCCCGCTTCCGCCGGCCAGGCGATCAGCCCCACGCCGGGCAGCTTCACACCCGGCATTTTGAAGCCGATGCCGAGATCCATGCCGAGCAGATTGATCTCGACGCCCTCGTTGCGCGCTATCAACAAACCGAGCACGCCAAAGAGAGAGACCTGGTAGCCGGTGGCGCTCGGCGCCGCCGCCAAAACCGCGCCGCCGGGCAGAAAGTCCTTGCCGATCGCGTTCGACGGCATTGCCAGGCCGAGCTCGGGCACCCGCCGCGCGATCCAGGTCGTGAAGGTGTTGCTGTTGGGTCCGGGCCAGGCGCGGTATTCGTTGGGATAGGGATAGGTCCCGACCGCATCGCGCACTTTGCCGATCAGCGCATCGACGCCGGCGCCGCGGCGATCGAGGATCAGATCGGGCTTAGCCCCGAACCAGTAATTGTCGGGGCCGGTGCGATCGATCTTGATGGCGGGGTTGGTCTCCGACACGCCGAACCCGACGACCTCATAGCGCGTGAATTTCGCCGCGCCCGTCGGCTTGACCACGATCCAGGTATGGACGGCGAAGATGCCGCGCCACGACACGGCGCGCGCGGCATAGACCTGAATGACGGCCTCCGGCGTCTTCGCCGGATCGGGCGCGAGGCCGGACGAATCGCGCCGCGCATCGTACCAAGGAACCGAGCTGTCGCGACCAAACACGCAAGCACTCATCAACAGGGGAAGAACGAAAACGATCAGCAAGGATAGCGCAAGCCGCGCTCCCTTGCGCGGCCGCGATGCTGCGGCGGATTCGCCCTCTCCCGACACGTGATCAATCTCGGGACGTTCAGGCCGCCAGCCGCGCGCGGTTATGCGGCGCGGTGTAATCGACCGGTGTGCCTTTGGGGATGATGCCGGTCGCGTTGACGCGCGGGATACCCCAATAGTTGATGACGTAATGCCGCGCCTTCACGGTCGCGGCGATGCCGGGCACGGCGTAGAGCTCGCGCATATAGTTCAAGAGATTCGGCATGTCGGCGATGCGGCTGCGGTTGCATTTGAAGATCGAGTTATAGGCAACGTCGAAACGCACCAAGGTCGGGAAGAGCCGCCAATCCGCCTCGGTCAGCTGGTGCCCGACCAGGTAGCGATGCTTGCCGAGATGGTCCTCGAGCTTGTCGAGCGTCTCGAACAGCGCGTCATAGGCTTGCTCATACGCTTCCTGCGAGCGCGCGAAGCCGCAGCGATAGACGCCGTTATTCACCGTGCGATAGATAAGCTCGTTCCAGCGATCGATCTCGGCGCGTAAGGGGGCCGGATAATAATCCGTATCGTCGCCGGCGATGCCGCGGAACGCGCTGTTGAGCATGCGGATGATTTCCGACGATTCATTATTGACGATCTTCTTCGTCTTTTTGTCCCAAAGCGTCGGCACCGTCACCTTGCCGGTGTAATGCGGCTCGCTGGCGCTATAGACCTGATGGAGGTAGGTGAAGCCGTTGACGCGATCGGGATCGCATTCGGGAAAATTCGGATTCTCGCCATAGGTCCAGCCCTGCGCTTTGACGCCGGGGATGGCGTGCGAGACGCTGATCGCGCTTTCAAGCTTCTTCAGCGCGCGGAAAATCAGCGTGCGATGCGCCCAGGGGCAGCCATAGGCAACATAGAGATGATAGCGTCCCGCCTCTGCCTTGAAGCCCGACGAGCCATCGGCGGTGATAAAGTTGCGGAAGATAGAGTCGGTGCGCTGGAACGCGCCGCTCTGCCCGGTCTCCTGCGGCAATTCCTCGTCACGCCACTTACCGTCGATCAGCACGCCCATGATCGCCTCCCTTTACGCGTCCAGTTCCGCATAATGGCGGAAAATCCCGACTTGGTCATAGGGCAGCCGGCGCTTGGAGCCGAGATAGGAGGTGACGCGCGGCCGGTCGGCGACGCGGTCGGCGAGTGCGAACACCTTCGGATATTTCTTCTCCGAGCGTTTCATCAGCTTCGGAAAGGCGTAGCGCATGCCGGCGACGATCTCGAACAACGAGAGATCGGCATAGGTCAATCGCGCGCCGACGAGATAGCGCTCGCCCTTGGGATTGCGCGACAGCACCGTCTCGAAATAGCCGAAATATTTCGGCACGCGGTTC
>DASZLU010000052.1:0-27234 GCA_035552195.1 Allostellaceae bacterium
CGAGCGGCAGCGGCCGAACGTCTGGCGGATGAAGATGCTGGGGGCCGAGGTCAGGCCGGTGACGGCCGGCGCCGGCACGCTCAAGGATGCCATGAACGAGGCCTTGCGCGACTGGGTGACCAATGTCGAGTCGACGTACTACCTCATCGGCACCGCCGCCGGCCCGCACCCCTATCCGGAGATGGTGCGCGACTTCCAGTCGGTGATCGGCGAGGAAATCCGCACCCAGATGCAGGACGCCGAAGGCAGGCTGCCGGACGCGCTCGTCGCCTGCGTCGGCGGCGGCTCCAACGCCATCGGCACCTTCCATCCCTTCCTCGACGATCCGAGCGTCAAGATGATCGGCGTCGAGGCAGCGGGCCACGGGCTTCCGACCGGCAAGCATGCGGCGTCGCTGAACGGCGGCTCGCCCGGCGTGCTGCACGGCAACCGCACCTATCTGCTGCAGACCGATGACGGCCAGATCATCGACGCGCATTCGATCTCGGCAGGCTTGGACTACCCCGGCATCGGCCCGGAGCATTCCTATCTCTTCGACAAGAAGCGCGTCGGTTATGTCGCGATCAGCGATGACGAGGCGATCGAGGCGTTTCACCTGCTGACGCGGCTGGAAGGCATCATCCCGGCGCTCGAATCATCGCACGCGATCGCGCAGGCGGTGAAGGTTGCTGGCAACCTGCCGAAAGACCACCTGATCGTCATCAATCTCTCGGGCCGCGGCGACAAGGACATCAACACCGTCGCCGCGCTGCAAGGGATCAAGCTGTGAGCCGGATTGCGCAACGGTTTGCCGCGTTGAAGCGCGAAGGCCGCGCCGGGTTGATCACCTATCTCACCTGCGGCGATCCCGACGCCGAGACCTTCGCGCAGATTCTCGCCGGGCTGCCGCAAGCGGGCGCCGATCTGATCGAAGTCGGCGTGCCGTTTTCCGATCCGATGGCCGACGGTCCCGCCATTCAGGCCGCGGGCTTGCGCGCGCTCAAAGCCGGCATGACCTTGGCGAAGGTGCTGACCATCGTGCGCGGCTTCCGCGCCAAGGATGATCGGACGCCGATCGTGCTGATGGGCTATTACAACCCGATCGAGCATTACGGCGTCGCGAAATTTCTCGTTGATGCGAAAGCCGCCGGCGTCGATGGGCTGATCGTCGTCGATCTGCCGCCCGAGCATGACGAAGAACTGTGCATTCCGGCGAAAGCCGCGGGTCTCGATTTCATCCGCCTCGCCACGCCGACGACCGACGACAAGCGCCTGCCGCACGTGCTGAAGAACACGCAAGGCTTCCTCTATTACGTCGCCGTCGCCGGCGTGACCGGCACGAAATCGGCATCCGGCGATGTGATCACCGGGGCGGTGACGCGTTTGAAGAGCCATACCGATCTGCCGGTCGCGGTTGGCTTCGGCATTCGCACACCGGCGCAAGCCGCCGCGGTCGCGAAGGTCGCCGATGCCGCGGTGGTCGGCTCGGCGCTGGTCGATCGCGTCGCGTCCTCGCTCGATGCGCATGGCAAGGCGACGCCGGAATTGATCAAGGCGGTCCTCGGCGATGTCAGTGCTTTGAGCCAAGGCGTACGGAGCGCCCGCTTCGAATCGAGAGGCCCGGCATGAACTGGCTGACGAATTTCGTTCTGCCCAAAATCCGCGCGGTCAAAGAGACCGTTGCCAAGAAAGAGGTACCGGAGAATCTCTGGACCAAATGCGCCAATTGCGGACAAATGCTGTTCAGCCGCGACCTCGAAGCCAATCTCCATGTCTGCAACACGTGCGGGTTCCATCTGCGGCTGGCGCCGACGCAGCGTTTCGCCGCTTTGTTCGATGACGGCAAATACACGACCATCGAATTGCCGAAACCGGCGAACGACCCGCTGCGCTTCCGCGACACGAAGCGCTACAGCGATCGCCTCAAAGAAGCGCATGCCAAGCATAACGGCGCTGACGCGCTGATCGTCGCCCATGGCGCAATCGGCGGCTTGCCAACCGTCATGGCGTGCTTCGATTTCTCGTTCATGGGCGGATCGATGGGCGTCGCCGTCGGCGAAGCGCTGCTGGCCGCGGCTCGGCTTGCCGTGATGCAGGAGGCGGCGCTGATCGTTGTACCATCTTCCGGCGGCGCACGTATGCAGGAAGGCATCCTGTCGCTGATGCAGATGCCGCGGACGACGTTGGCCGTCGAAATGGTGAAGGACGCCGGCCTGCCTTACATCGTGCTGCTGACCCATCCGACGACCGGTGGCGTCTCCGCGTCTTTCGCGATGCTGGGCGATATCACCTTGGCCGAGCCCGGCGCGGTGATCGGGTTTGCCGGCGCGCGCGTCATCGAAGAGACCATTCGCGAAAAGCTGCCGGAAGGCTTCCAGCGCTCGGAATACCTTTTGGAGCACGGCATGGTCGACATCGTCGTGCCGCGGAAAGAATTGAAAGAGACAGTGGCGCGGATCGTGCGGCTGTTGATGAGCCCGGCGCCCAGCATTGCGCAAGCGAAACAGGCCTAACCCCTGGTCAGCGACGAAATCCTTAGCCGGCTGCTGACGCTACACCCGAAGCTCATCGATTTGAGCCTCGATCGCGTGTTGCGCCTGCTTGCCGCGCTCGGCAATCCGCAAGAGAAATTGCCGCCGGTGATCCATGTCGCCGGCACAAACGGCAAGGGCTCGACAGTCGCGTTCGTGCGTGCCTTTCTCGAAGCCGCCGGCAAGCGCGTCCATGTCTATACCTCGCCGCATCTCGTGCGCTTTGCCGAACGCATTCGCGTCGCCGGCGCGCTGATCGATGAAGCGGCGCTCGTCGCGATCCTGGAGGAGTGCGAGCGCGCCAACCAGGGCACGCCGATCACTTTCTTCGAGATCACCACGGCGGCGGCGTTTCTCGCGTTTTCGCGCGTACCGGCCGACTATGTATTGCTCGAAGTCGGCCTTGGCGGACGCTTCGATGCGACCAATGTCATCGACCATCCGGCCGTGACCGCGATCACGCCGATCTCGCTCGATCATCAGCAATTCCTCGGCGACACCGTCGCGAAGATCGCCTTCGAGAAGGCCGGCATCCTCAAGCCCGGCGTCCCGGCGGTAATCGCTTTTCAGGGCAAGGAAGCGGCTGCCGTCATCGCCGCGCACGCGCACCACATCGGCGCGAAGCTTTATCGGGCCGGCACGGAATGGAATGTCACCGCGCGCCGCGACCGCTGCCTCGCCTTTCGCGGCCGCAACCGCCACGTGCTGCCGCAGCCCGGGCTGCTTGGCCCGCATCAATACGTCAACGCCGGGACGGCGCTCGCCTGTCTCGAGTGCTTGCCCGGCTTCGTGCTTTCGACGGAGATGCTGGCGCGCGGCGTCAGTCGGGCCGAATGGCCGGCGCGGCTCCAGCATCTAATCGACGGCAAGCTGGCACGGCTCATGCCGGCCGCCGGCGAATTGTGGCTCGACGGCGGTCACAATTCGAGCGGCGGCGAGGCCCTCGCCGCGCAAGCAAAAGCCTGGCGCGATAAGAAGCTGAACATCGTCTTCGGCATGTTGAAGACGCATGACGCGGAAGGCTTCCTTGCCGCGCTCAAACCCTATGCCGCACGGGTCGAAGCGCTCACCATCCCGGGCGAGGAGAATGCCCGTTCCGCCGACGACATCGCCGATATCGCCAAGAGCATCGGCCTTCGGGCGGCGGCGCGTTCAGGCATCGCCGAGGCGGTGACGGCTGCGGCCGAGCCGGGCGCGCGCGTACTAATCTGCGGCTCGCTCTATCTCGCGGGCCGGGTGTTGGCGGAGAACGGCACCCCGCTCTAACATCAGGGTAGGGAGAACGCGATGCGCCTCGGACTTTTCATGATGCCGGTCCATCCGCCGCACCGGCCGATGCATGAGAACCTCGCCGAGGATCTCGAAAAATCGATTCTCGCCGACAGACTCGGCTTCGACGAGATGTTCCTCGGGGAGCATTATTCCGCCTCGACCGAGCCCTATCCTTCGCCGTTGATGTTCATGGCGAGCCTCATTCCGCAGACGAAGAAGCTCGCTTTCGGCACCGGCGTGATCTCGCTGCCCAATCGCCATCCCGCGATCATCGCCGGCGAGGCGGCACAGTTCGATCATATGAGCCGCGGCCGCTTCATCCTCGGTATCGGCACCGGCAGCCTGCTGTCGGATTTCGAGCTGCTCGGCAACGACGATCCGGCGCAGCGCAATCGCATGCTGGTCGAATCGATCGACATGATCGAGAAGATTTGGGCGTCCGACCCGCCTTACGACATCAAAGGCGAATTCTGGACGACGCATATCGAGAAGACGGTCAACGCCAAGCTCGGGCTCGGTGTCATGCCGAAACCGTATCAAAAGCCGCGGCCGCCGGTCTGCGTCACCGCCGCGAGCCCGGGCTCGCAGGCCGTGCGGCTTGCCGGCAGACGCGGCTGGGGGCCGATTTCAAGCTCGTTCCTCACCGAGACCGGGCTCGCCACGCATTGGGATATGCTGCGCCAGGGCGCGGCGGAAGCCGGCCGGAGACCGAGCGGCGAGAATTGGCGGGTCGTGCGCTGCATCCATATCGCGCCGACCGATGCCGAGGCACGCGAGCGGGTAATGAGTCCCCGTTCCTCGTACCGGTATTACTTCGGCTATATGAGCGAGATCCTGCGCGGCCTCGGTCGCCTCATCGCGCTGAAGCCGCGTCCCGATATGCCGGATGACGAGGTGACGGTCGAGAAGATCATCGAATCGCGGGTGATCTTCGGTTCGCCCGCCACGGTGCTCGAAAAGCTCGCCGGCCTGCGCGACCGCGCCGGTCCCTTCGGCAGCTTGCTGATGACCGGTGTCGATTGGGGCGGCCGCAACGGAGCTTGGGAGCGGCAATCGATGCAACTGCTCGCCGAACAGATCATGCCGCGCTTTGCTCAACACGCCGCGGCGAAAGCCGCCGAGTAAATTTCTCTGGAGGAGATGACCATGCCCGATGCCGGCACCAACGAGACGACGAGCGAGACCACGACCAAACCGACGCCGGCGCTGAAGCTCAATTTCCTATCGCACGGTACGCTCGATTGCCGCGATTTGGAATTCACGCGCAAGTTCTACGAGGAATTCCTCGGCCTCGACGTCGTGCAAACCAGCAAGATTTCGATGTTTATCCGCCTCGGCGGGCCGCATTGCATCGCCGTGGTCAAATCGGGCAAGGTCGGGGAGATGGGCCTGCTCAACCACAACGGCCTCGATGTCGAGACGCAGGAAGACGTCGATGCCGCCCATAAGATCGTTCTCGCCCAGGCCGAGAAGTGGCATCTCAAGAAGATATCGGAGCCCGCGCTCCAGCACGGCACCTACAGCTTCTACTTCTGGGATGTCGACGACAATTGCTGGGAGATCCTGACCAACCCGAAGGAAGGCGGCTATTCCTGGTTCTTCGAGAAGGGCGATCTAACCGGCAAAGGCCATCACGACCGGAACTTCAAGCGGCCGGGCGTGAAGAGTTGATCTCGGGATTGTCCTTGTCTGCCGGATTCTTCTCGGCGCTGGGCAGCGGGAAATAGAGATCGAAGCGCGTGCCCTTGCCGGGCGCGCTCTTCACCTCGATGCGGCCGCCATGGCTCGAGACAATGCCGTGGACGATCGACAGGCCGAGGCCGGTGCCCTGGCCGACCGCTTTGGTGGTGAAGAACGGCTCGAAAATGCGCTGCTGCGTCGCTTCGTCCATGCCGCAGCCGGTATCGCCGACCGAGAGACAGACCTCGCTCGGCACTTTCTTTTTCTGCGGCGTCAGCCCAAGCGATACCGTGATCGTGCCCATACCGTTGGTCATCGCGCCCGCGGCGTTGGAGACAAGATTCGTGATCACCTGATGGATTTGTGATGCGTCGGCGCGAATGACCGGCACTTCGTCGATGTCGGCGTCGAGCTGAATCGAGGTCGGCACTGTCGCGCGCATCAGCTTCAGGGCCTCGTGCACGACATCGGCGAGCTTCGCCTCTTGCTGCTCCGGCTCGTCTTTGCGGGTGAATGCGAGAACGCGGCGCACCAGATCGCGGGCACGCTCGCTCGCTTCGTATATCGTGTCGAGATTGTTGCGCACCGGCGTGCCCGCTTCGAAGCGCCGCCCCGTCAGCTTCGACAGGGCCATGATCGGCACCAGGGTATTGTTCAGATCGTGTGCGATGCCGCCGGCGAGCGTGCCGAGCGCTTCGAGCTTTTGCGAATGGAGCAATTGCCGCTCGAGCTCGCGTTCGCGCGCTTCGGCGACGACACGCTGGGAAATATCGTGCACCGTGCCGAAAATTCGGGTCGGGCGGCCATCCTCGCCGATATGCGCCTCGAGCTCGCGGCGCAGCACGCGCTCTTCGCCATCTGGACGGACGATGCGGAATTCGAACACATCGGAATTCGCCACCACCGCGCGGTTCCGCGCCTCGAGATAGGCATCGCGATCGTCGGGATGGACGTATTTCAGCGTCGTTTCCCAAGACGGTGGCGCGCTGTCGACGTCGATGCCGAGAATGGCATACATCTGCTCCGACCAGGTGATCCGATCGGACTGCAGATCGTGATCGAAGCTGCCCATATTAGCGATCTGCTGAGCCCGGATCATGCTTTCGCGGCTCTGCAACAGCTCAATGTCCGCGCGCTTGCGCTCGGTGATGTCCTGCAGCGTGCCGAAGAGACGCAGTGGCCGCTTGTCCGCATCGAAGCTCACCGCGCTTTCGCGGCGGATGATCCGCTCGACGCCATCGAGCCGGATCAGACGGTATTCGATCGGCGGCTGGGCCTGGCCGGCGAGTTCGTCGGCACGCGCCTTGAGGAAGCGTTCGCGATCGTCGCGATGGACCATCGCGATAAGCGCGTCGTTCGACGGCCGCACCCCGACCTCGGCGCCGTGGATGCGATACATCTCGTCGGACCATTCCCAGCTTTCGGTGACGAGATCGCGCTCGAAACTGCCGATCGAGGCAAGATGTTGCGCGCGCGCCATGTTCTCTCGGCTGCGGTTGATTTCCAGCTCGGCCTTGCGCCGCTCGGTGATGTCTTGCAGCGTTGCGACAAGACGGATCGGCTTGCCGTCGGTGCCATATACAAGCTCGCATTCGCGATGGAGGATACGCTCGACGCCGTCGGCCCGGATGATGCGGAAATCGGCCGGCGGGATCGGTTTGCCGCGCGCCACGAAATCGCGCACTTGATCGAATGTATGGCGATCTTCGGGATGAACGAGGCTGCGCAGCGTCGCGACATCGACATGCGGATCGTTTCGCTCGAGACCGTGGATGCGATAAAGCTCGTCCGACCATTCCCATTTGCCGGTCACGAGATCGCGCTCGAAGCTGCCGACGCCGGCGATGCGCTGCGAATGCGCGAGGTTCTCGCGGCTGCGGCGGAGCTCGAGCTCGTTGCGCTTGCGCTCGGTGATATCTTCGATCGTGCCAAACATGCGCAGGGCTTTGCCGTTGGCGTCGAATACGACGCCGTATTCGCGATGGAGGATACGCTCTTCGCCATCGGGGCGGGTGATGCGGAAATCGAGTGCGCTGTTGCCGGCATTATTTAACGCGGCGTCGCGGCCCTGCAGGAAAGCTTTGCGATCGGCAGGATGCACCATCGCGGCCAGCGTTTCGGCCGTAGGATGAGTGAAGGTGTCGTCGATGCCCCAGACGCGCAGGAATTCCTCGGACCACTCCGTCCGCCCGGTGGCAATCTCGCGGCTGAAGCTGCCGATGCCGGAGACTTTTTGCGCGCGCGCGAGATCTTCCTGGCTGCGGCGCAGCTCGTTCTCGATCTCTTTGCTTTCGGTGATGTCCTGAACCGTGCCGTACAGCCGGATCACCTTACCGCGCTCGTCGTGGAGCACGCCGTATTCGCGGTGCAGCACGCGGACCTCGCCGTCAGGCCGCGTGATGCGAAAATCGGTCGGCGGCGGCGGCTCATTTCGCAACACTGCCTCCCGGCCGGCGAGGAATTTCTCGCGGTCTTCGGGATGAACCATGGCCGCGAGATATTTGGTCGTATCGTCGGGGGGCTTCGTCTCGATGCCCCATATCTTCAAGAACTCGTCCGACCATTCGCCGCGATTGGTGATGAGATCGCGATCAAAGCTGCCGATCGCGGCGATACGCTGCGCGCGCGCGAGGTTCTCGCGGCTGCGGCGCAGCGCCATCTCGCTGGCCTTGCGCTCGGTGATGTCCCGAACGATGCCAAAAAGCCGCGTCGGCCGACCGTCCGGGGCGAAATCGGCGTTGTATTCCTGATGCAGGACGCGCTCTTCCCCGTCCGGCCGGAGGATCCGGAATTCCGCCGTCGGCATCGTCTTGCCCGACAGCACCGACACGCGGCTGGCGATAAACGCCTCGCGGTCCTGCGGCAGGACGCGTTCCATGAGCATCGGCAAGGTCGGGTGCGTCACGCCGGGATCGAAGCCCCAGATGCGCAGGAATTCGTCCGAGCAATCGAGGATGCCGTTATGCAGGTCTCGATCGAAGCTGCCGAGCGCGGCGAGGCGCTGGGCGCGCGCGAGATTCTCGCGGCTGCGGTGCAGCGCGAGGTCGTTGGCTTCGCGGATCGAGACGTCGCGAACGACCGAAATCAGCTTCCAGCCGTCGGCCGCGCGGTAGCGGCAGGTGCTGATCTCGACCGGCAGCGGCGTGCCGTCCTTGCGGCGCGCGTTGCGTTGGAGGACGCGAACAACCCCTTCCTCGCCTATGTTGAGGACGCGTCCGGCGGCTTCCTCGTCCGCCGCCTTTACGTCATCCGACATGATTGCGGCGAGCGGCAAGCCATTCATCTCGCCTGGGGCATAACCGTGCATGCGCTCGGCCGCGGGATTGGCGAATTCGATCTGCAGCGAATCGTTGACGATTGCGACAGCGTCGGGCAGCACCGCCATGAGCTGGCGTTGGCGTCTCTCGGCTTCCGAGACTTTGTTCAACAGGTGGTCGTTTCGGCGTATCTGGTTGCGCAAATAGGCGAGCAGCCCCAGCGCCGCCATCAGCCCGGCAAGCGTCGCGCCGCCGATGGCGAGCGATTCCTGGCGCCATCCGGCGAGCGCCGATTCCGTATCCCAGCCGGCAGCGACGATAAACGGAGCATCCTTGCTGCCGACGCCGGCGACGAAGCGCTCGACGCCGTTTAGCGTCACGAAGCGTGCGAAGCTGCCATTCACTGGACCGTCGCGGAAGGTGCTGAAAAACTTGCGCTTGGTGAAATCCGTCCTCACCTCGGCGTCGCCCAGATGGACCGGCGGCGTGCGCACCACGACATGACCGTCCTGGTTGAAGGCCGTGATGCTGGTGCCCGCCGGCATTTGCAGCGAATTAAATATCTGCTGCAAATAGCCGACATCGATAAAGACGGCGGCGACCGCGCGGAAATGGCCGCTCGCATCGACGATACGCCGGCTGACGATGATTTCTGGCTTGCCGCTGACGGGATCGGCGACGAGATCGCTGATCAGCATGTCATCGGTCGCGGCGTCAGCCTGGCGCAGGAAGAATTCGTAATTGGCAACCGAGCCGATGGCCGGTCCATCGGGGGTCGAATTCAGGACAGGCACGCCGTTCTGGTCGAAGACCGCGATCCGGTCGATCGCGACGCTGGTGTTGTCGCGATAGGCCATCGTCTGGCGCAGCGCTTCGCCGGTGAATTTATCGTTCGGGGTGTTCCGCAATCCCGATTGGATATTGCGCAGCGCCGCATCGGCGTTGCGCGCGATCGCGCTGGTCGAATGCGACATCGCATATGCCGGAATTTCGAGCCGGTTGCGGATCGCCGTGACGTTGCTTTGATAGAGCGTGGCGATGAAATAGCCGCTGACGAGCGGCGCCGCGATCAGGAGCAACGCGCCGATGATCAGGATCAATTGATCGGGCCGCAGCGACAGCGCCGAGTGCCGCCCGCGCGCGGGTACGAGACTCGCGACAACCGACTCGGGCGAAGTCATCGCGTCATCCCTTGACTGCGGGCTCGTAGAGATCGAGCAGGCTGAATTCGACAATCCCGCGCGGCTGATCGACGATCTCCGCGACCGCGTCGCCATCGATATGCGAGAAGCCGGCGCCGAGCGCCGCCGCGGCGAGGCTGAGACTACCGGCATTGCGCAAATACGTGGCGATTCCCGCTTTCGACGCGCCCTTGCTGAAGCGCGCCATTTGCTGCATCAGCGCCACCTCGGAGCCGCTTTGCTCGCCGAGGTCGCAGCCGACGGCCGCGACGCGCGCATTGGCGAATTGCGTGAAATCGGCGGTCTCGGGGCGGAGCCGGGCCATGACCGCGCGCGCGTGGGCACGCAAGGGCGCGGTGATCTCGAGCAACCGCGCTTCGGGAACGCCGACGGGCACGCGCACCAACTCGATCACCAGGAGCGATGCCGCTTCGGAGCTGAGACGCGTATGCAGGATCTCGATATAGCGGCGGCGATGTGCCAATGCGCTGAGCGTCTCGAAGCGAACCGGTACCGTGATGAGCAGCCGCCGTTTATCGCGCACCAGCTTTTCGAGCACCTCGATCGCATGGTCCAACATGACAAAATCGAGCTTCTCGAGCGCGGCGGCATCGTGCTGCAGCACCAGCGCGGCGCGCCAGCGCTGGTCGCTGCCCGGCGCGACGGGCAGCATCGGCAAGCAGAGATAGGCGGCGATAACACCGCGCCCCGGATCCCAGCTCGGCCGGTAGCGAAAGCTAAGCTCGGCGAGCGGATTCGCCGCGTCGGGCGCCGCGGCCGGTGCGGGCTTGATCGGCGATGGGGGTGGGCCGGGGATCGGCGGCAGCGCGGCTTGAGCCACAGCGGCCGCCTCCGGGATAATGCGGGCGATAAGCTCTTCGTAGTGCGGCGCCCGCGAGAAGGTCACCGCGCCGTCGGCCTGCACTGCGACGTGATGAATCTCCGTGAGATCGTGCTCGTCCTCGCCGAACAGCTTTTGCACGATCTCGTCGCCGATCAACTTGCACTTGATCTGCGCGTGACGGTTGTCGAGCGTGGCAAAGACGACGATATAGCCTTCGTCCTTCCAGCGCGCATAGATGTCGCCGCCGATGAGATAGCGCTCGATCGCGTTGCGCGCGATGCGGTCGGCGTTGACGGCGTGATGCGGCCAGCCGCTGCCGAGGCGCTCGCGGATGCGGCGCATGCTGATGAGATTGACCTGGCCGGTCTTGGCCGACGGATCGCGTCCTGCCGGAGCGAGGATGCGAATGCGGTCGTAGAGCATCTCCTCCGTCACCGCGCGCGTCTTCGCGTGCGCCGAAGCCGGCTGGCGGGCACTCTCGGGATCGATCAAATCCGCGAGATTGCGACGCAGTTTCTTGAGAAGAGCGCTTGCCATGGCTTAGGGCGCGACACCGCGGTCAGGCCGCGGCGAGGCAGTTCTTGACGACGTCGAGGAAGTGATCGGGATCGAGCGGCTTCGCGACGATGTCCGATGCACCGAGTTGGCGCGCGATCTTCAGGAAATCGGTGTTGCCGATACGGCCGCCGCCGGAGATCGCAATGATCTTGGCGTCGGGAACTTCGCCGCGAATGTCGCGGATCGTCTCGATGCCTTCTTTCTCGGGCATGATGATGTCGGTGACAACGAGATCGGGCTTCTCGTTGCGAAACACGAACAGGCCGCGGCGTCCGTCTTCCGCGCTAATCACCTCGTACCCCTCGCTCTCGAGGATCTGCACGATGGTGTTGCGAACGACCATGTTGTCGTCGATAACGAGAATCTTCTTCATGGCGCGACTTTCCCTCGCATGCGATATGCGGTCGGCGCGACCCAAGAGGCGCAGGCAAGCGACCGCGGTGGCCAAGAGGTCACCGCCGCTATCTTGGAGGGAAAATGCTTAAAGCGTTCTTAGCGTTGACCGCTCGACGCCTGCATTGAACGCTAGAGAACCGAACTAACCCACTCAACCAATTTGCTTTTCGGCAGCGCGCCGATCTTCGTCGCCGCAACTGGTCCGTTCTTGAAAAGCATGAGAGTCGGGATGCCGTGGACGCCATATTTGGTGGGGGTCTGCGGGTTCTCGTCGATATTGATCTTGGCGATCGTCAGCTTATCCTTCATCGACGCCGCGATCTCTTCGAGATAAGGGCCGATCTGCTTGCAGGGGCCGCACCATTCCGCCCAGAAATCCACCAGAACCGGGCCCGAGGCGCGCAGCACATCGGCGTCGAAAGAGGCATCGGTGATCTTGGTGGTCGACATCTAAATCTCCTGCAGCGGACGTTGCGCGAAGCTTAGGGAAGCAAACCGGCGCCCGCAACCATGCCGCCCTGCCCGTTATAGTTAAGAATGCGGTATCGATTTTCCACGGAAACCCGGCCGTCGTCCATCGCTAGCGCGGGGGCCAGCAATACCGTTCGCGCATTGATGCCACCTTGGAGGAGGCTTTCGAAGCCGCTCAGCTTCGCGTGAGCTTTTCGATGGGAACCGGCATCAGCAGCGGCCCGTCCGTCCAGAGCAACGCACAGCGGATCTCTTTCCCCGGAAACACCGCAGCGATCGCCGCGCGATAGGCGGCGAGCTGCTCGAAATAGAGCGGCGGCACGGAAACGAGAGCTGCGGGCACTGGCCGCATCGTCTTGTAATCGACGATCAGCACCGAATTGCCCTCGACCACCAGCCGGTCGATCTGGCCCGACAAGGCGCGCCCGCCGATCAAGCCGACCACCGGCACCTCCGCCACCGAGTTCGGACCGAAGATCGCGGCGAATTCCGGATGGTTCAGCACCGCCATCGTCTCATCGAGGATCGCCTGCTGATCCGCCGCGCCGAGACCATGCACCGGCAGCGCCAGGAAGCGCTGCGCCGCCGCGACGCGCCACAGCGGCTCGACCGCGGGCAGGCTTTGCAACAGACGATGCACCAGCCGTCCGCGCAAGAACGCCGCACCGCGATCGTCACCGAGCGGCGAGCGCGCCGGCGGCTCTTGCCCTTGCGGTTGCGATGGCGCGAGCGGCCGCGGCGGTGTCGGCTCGGGCGCCGGCGGCAGCGAGCACCAATCCGGCAACAGCGTTGTCGGCGCCGGCTTGATCGATGCGCGCCTGGCGCGCTGCGGCTGGCCCTTTTGCTCGTGTTGCAAACGCAGTCCCTCGCCATCCCATCCGGTCATGCCAGGAAATGCTTCGTCGGCGAAGTTGAACGGCACGGCGCCGGCATCGCGCAAGCCGGCCCCGACCAGCGCATGCCAATTGCCTTGGGGCGGCGAGCGCCTGGTCTGCCAGCCGCAGATGTAGAGCCGATCGGCGGCGCGCGTCATCGCGACATAGAGCAGGCGGCGATATTCCTGATCGCGCTTGCGTTTCGCGGCATCGAGCGCGGCTTGCGCGGCGCGCGGCGGTGCATCGCGCGCGACCATCCACAGCGGCAGCGTATCGCCGCCGCGGCGCTCATTCTCCCAGAGGATCGGCGCCGTCTTCACCGGCATCTGCAGCGTATCCGGCAGGAAGACGATCGGCGCTTCGAGACCCTTCGCGCCGTGCACGGTGAGGATGCGCACTTCGTCGCGCGCGCCTTGATCAAGATCGCGCTTGATTTCCGCCGCGCCCTCGACGAGCCAGTGCAGGAAGCCTTGCAGCGAGACGCCGTGCGAGCGTTCGTACGCCAGCGCCGCGACAAGCAACTCATCGAGCGGATCGGCGGCTTCCGGCCCGAGTCGGCCGAAGATCGCCTTACGCCCGCCGCGCGCACTCAGCACTTCGGCAAAAAGCTCGTAAGGCGGCACGAAATCGACGCGTGCCAGGAGCGCGGTGAGATCATCGAAAGCACGCCTGAAACTCGGCGCGTCTTCGCGATGCTCGCGCAACGACGCCCACAGATTGCCCGGCCGTTTCCACGCCAGCGTGAACAGCTCGTCCTCGTCGAGGCCGAAAAGCGGGCCCTTCAGCACGCTCGCCAAAGTCAGATCGTCTTCCGGCAGCAACAGGAATTGCGCCAGCACCATCATGTCCTCGACCGCGAGCTGCTCGGTGAGGATCATGCGATCGACACCCGCGACCGGCACTTCCAGCTTTTTGAGGTGGCGCACCAACTCGCCAACAAAGGGCCCGCGGCGCCGGACCAATACCATCACATCGCTGGGCTTGATCGGGCGGTCATGCGCGTCGAGCCGCTCGCCCCGCCTGAGCCAATCCTTGATTCGCGCGGCGATCGCCTGCGCCAGACGCGCGCGCGGCTCGCTTGCGCCGCGCTGTTTCAGCGGCGGCTCCCAAGGCACCACGGCCGCGGGCTCCTCGGGCTTGATCGGCGGCCACCACTCGACCAGACCGGCATCGCCGCCGCGTTCGGCGATATGGCGGATCGATTGCCCGTCGAGCGCGACGCCGTCATTTGCGGGATTGCTCGCAAACACCGCATCGACCGCCGCGAGCACCGCCGCCACCGAGCGGAACGAGACCTGCAGCGGCACGTGACGCCACGCCTCGGCGGCAGCTTGCTGAAAATAGCCGCGCATGGCGATGAATTTCGCCGGATCGGCGCGCTGGAAGCTGTAGATCGATTGCTTGGCATCGCCGACGGCGAAGATTGTCCGCGCATCCGCGCGCGTGCCTTCGCCGGCAAAGAATTCCTCGGCGATAAGCTGCACGATCTCCCATTGCTCGGGATTCGTGTCCTGCGCCTCATCGACGAGGATGTGATCGAGCCCGCCATCGAGCTTGAACAGCACCCAGGGCGCAATCCCCGGTTTGCGCAAGAGATCGCGCGTCTTCAGAACCAGATCGTCGTAATCGAGCAGCGCGCGGCCGGATTTGTAGCGCTCGTATTCCCGCAGCATCGCGGCGCCGAGCCGCGCGATCGCCGCCGTCGCGGTGTAGATCTCGGCGGCACAACGGCGCTGGCGGATCGCTTGCAGCCGCTCGGCCTCGGTTTGGATGGCCGCGAGAACATGCGGCTGCTCACGCGCGAGCGAGACGGTGACCGGCCGCGCGTAAGGCTGACCGGCGCCGCCTTCGGTGAAGAAGGCGCAGAGATACTCGTCGAAGCCGCTGTGCCGCGTCTCAGGCGACCCGAGCCACCGAGCGATGATCGCGCCTTTCTCTTGGTCGGTTTTGGCTTTGCCGGCAGCCATCGCCTGACAAGCGACCAGCAACGCCTCTTCGTTGCAAGCACCCATCGCGCAAGCTTCGACAAGGATGCCCGCGGGCGTTTCGCCTTCACGCAGATCAAGCAGGCGGCGGAGCGCGTCCGCGAACTCATCGAACCCGTTCGCCAGCGCCTCGAACAGCCGGGCGCGTTCTTGCGCCAGCGCGCCGAGCAATTCGGTGAAGCGCTCCTCGTACGTGCGCTGTACCGCCTCGGCCAGCGCCTGGGCGAGCGGCGAGGCGACATCCTCGCGGGCGCGCGCCAGCACGGCTTCGCGCGACGCGGTTAGCGCTTCGGCACTTGAGCGCTCGTCCATCACCTCGAAATGCGGCGCAACGCCGGCTTCGAGCGGAAAGCGGCGCAGCAGCGATTGGCAGAAGGCGTGGATGGTCGCGATGGTGATGCCGCCCGGCGCATCGAGCACCCGGGCGAAAAGCTGCCGCGCGTAATCGAGCTGGTCACCATCGGGCATCGCACCGATCAACTCGACCAGCTCTTGCGCCAACGCACCATCGGGACTGGTCGCCCAGCGCGACAGCGTCTCGTTGATGCGGTTGGCCATTTCGGCTGCGGCCGCTTTGGTGAAGGTGAGACAGAGGATGCGCGACGGCGCGGTCTTCGCCAGCAGCAGCGACAGCACGCGGCGCGTCAGCACCGTCGTCTTGCCGGTGCCCGCAGAGGCTTCGACCCAGACCGAGGCGGCGCGCTCGTAGGCTTGGCGCTGGGCGAGACCGGGATCGGCGAGCAGATCGCCCTCTGGCAATTCGGGGCCGGCGATCTCGCTCATTCTTCTTCCTCTTCGCCGGCGAGCCATTCCTTCTGCCGCTCGAGATGGGTGTAGTCGGAATAACGCGGCGCCTTCTCGGGTCGCGGCACGGCAAAATAGGGCGTCGCGGGATCGTCGAACGCGGCGATCAGCGTCTCCATGCCTGCAAGCGTGCGCGCGATGGTCTCGCGCAGCGCGATCTCATCGTCGACGCGGCGCATCACCGTGCCGGCGGGATCGCCGCCGCCGAGTTTCCAATAAGCGAGCTCCGCGACCTTGGCCTTGCCGAGATCGGCGATGCCGCCTTGCTCGATCATCGCCGCTTCGAGGGCGAGTTGCGGCGTGATGCCTTCGGCAAGATCCCCCACCTCCGGGACCGAGCCGGTCTTGTAATCGATGATCGCGATCTTGCCGTCGCGCCGGCGCTCGATGCGGTCGGCGCGGCCGACGATTTCGAACGGCCCGCCGGCGGCATCGACGATCATCCGGCCATCGATCTCGGCGAGGATGTTCTCCACAAGCGGCCGCCGCTCCGCCTCCATCGCGGCGATCCATTCGGCGATGCGCCGATAGCGCGGCCACCAGAAGGCCCAGACGCCGGGGCGATCGAGCAGCGGCGCGAAGCTTTGCTGGCCGAGCACGAGCAGCTTTTCCAACGCATCTTGCGGCAATTCCTTCGGATAGGCCTCTAGGAAGTTGCCGAGCGCTTCGTGGATGACGATGCCGCGATCTGCAGCGCCCGGATCCGCGTCGAGCGGATCGAGCGCGCGCAAACGCAGCACGTGCTTGGCATAGATCGCATAAGGATCGCGGCGCCAAGTCTCGATCTCGGTGACCGAAAGCTTGCGTGGCCGGGCGACCAGTGGCGGTTTGGGAGCGGGCGCCGGCATCGGCAGCGGATCGCTCGCCGGTGCGTCGAGCATTGCATGCCAGGCAAGCGGCGCAGCATCGGCGCCGAGCGTGTTGTCGATCTTTGCCGCCTGCATCACCGTGTCGAGCCGCAACAGCCAGCGCGAGGCGACGGTCGGCGTGCCTTCGACGCGCACCGCCCGCGTCATCACCACATCGCGCGCGCCGAGCGCCAACGCGAAATCATGCGCCGCGGCGCCGATGCGGCGCTCGGGCGGCGGCAGGCCGAAGCTTTGCCGCATCGGCCGCGACAGCCACGGGTCGCTGGCAATCTGCGCCGGCCAGCTGCCTTCATTGAGACCGCCGAGCACGATGAGATCGGCTTGCTGCAAACGCGCTTCGAGCAAGCCCCATATGAAGAGCCGCGGATGCCTTCCGTAAGGCGGCCGCACGACCGGCCCCGACAGCAGCGATTCGAACAGCGCCGGATACTCGCTGCCGCGGAATCGCGGGAAGCCCTCGGCCTCCTGCAGCAACTCGTTCAAGAACAGCGCCGCCGCCTCGCCCGCCGGCTCACGCCAGAGCCGCGCCGTGCCCTTGTCCTCATCGCTCTCGGCCAGCGCTTCGCAACAAGCAATATGCGCTGCGACAACGGTTTGGAGATCGGTGTCCTCGCTCGTCAGCGCCTGCATCAACGTCGCCGTCGCCGCCTCGATGCGCGCAACGAGATCGCGGAGCCCACGCGATTCGGCCTTCAGCAATTCGCGCAGGCCTTCGGCGCCGGGCTTCGGCCGCGGGCCGCGCAGCGCCTCTTTCTCCAGCGCGCGGACGCGTTCGCGGATCGCGCCCGCCGGCAAGCCACAGCCGGCGAGCGGATGCTTCAACACCGAGAGCAGCGGCAGCGGAGCCCATTGCTCCGCCGCCATCTCGAGCACCAGCCGGAGGAACACACCCGGCGGCGTGCGGTTAAGCGGCAGACCAGCCGAGTCATCGATATCGACAGTCCAACGGCGCAGCTCGGCCGCAACACGACGCGCGAGATCGCGATCGGGTGTCACCAGCGCCGCGGTCTTGCCGGGCACTTCCAGCGCCTTGCGCAGCAGCAGCGCGATCGCGCCGGCTTCTTCCTGCGGGCTGCCGCAATCGAGACGGCGCAGACCTTTGAGCGCACGATGATCGATGCCTTCGATATAGCGCCAGCGATGGGTGAGCGCCGCCGGCGCCAGCGCCTCGCGCAGCAGCTTGGCGCGCGGCTGCGCCGCAGCGGCGCGCGTCCAATGCTTCACCCCGCCGCGTTCGACCTCGATCGTCTCGAGAAACTTCGCCATCACATGCTGCGGATGGGCGGGATCGAGCAGCACCTCTTCCCACATCGCGCTGTCGGCTTCGATATCGAGACCGGGCAACACCACCGCGCCATCGGGCAGATTGGCGACCACCCGCATCAACGAAGCGACCGCGGGAATGCCGCCGGTGATGCCGGCCGCGATCACCGGACTGCGCGGCGGATGCTTCTGCCAGGTCTGTGCTTGCGCCGCGAGCAACCGGTTACGGCGCTCGCCCGGATCGACACAGCCGAGCGTGGCGAGAATCGTCGGCCAGGCCGAGCGCAGTATCTCGAGAAATTTGACGACGTTCTGCCAATGCTCGGCGAGCTTGTCCGGCACCAACGCGTCGAGTTTTTGCAGATCGCAACCTTCGGCATGCGCCTCGTCGAGGAAGCGCGCGAGCTCGCGCGCCAACGGCGCCGCCTGACCCAACGCGATCGCATCGCCATTGGCCGCGCTGTACTTGCGTACGAGCTGCGTCAGCAAGAGGCGGCGGCGCAGCTCCGGCACGGCGGGCGGCAGATCGAAACCCTGCCCCGTGCCTTCGGCTTCATCCGGCAGCAGCGCCAATTCTTCGGGATCGAGATCGCCGACCGGCAGCATGCGCGGCAACAGCATCGCTGCGCCCTCGCCGGCGCGCAGAAACGCCTCGCGCAACGACCGCGCGGCGCGGCGGGTCGGCAGCAGCACGGTCATGCCGGCGAGCGCCAGCGGTGCCTTACCGGCACGACGCATCAGCCCGGCAACGAGCGTGTCGAGAAACGGTTGTTCGGCAGGAATCGAATAGATGGCCGGCGGCATGATGCTCCCCGGCTAGTGTCCCGATTCGAAAGTTCGCTTGGCGGAACTGCGAGTCCGGTGCGAACTTTCGAACCGAAAGGACACTAGCAAACCTTAGATTTTGTTAGTGTGGCTCTTGGATTTGAAGTTCGTATGAGCGTGGCTGCAAGACTGTACGAACTTCAAATCCGCCACACTAAATGCTACCCGGCCACAGATTGCGCTCGCTCAGCCGGTCTTCGCTGGCGGCAAGGCCTTGCGGCGTGCCGACATGGAACCATTCGCCGTCATGGATGATGGCCTCCAGCCGGCCGGAGACGATCGCCTTGTTCCAGAGCTGGTTGAGCGAGAACACGCCATCGGGTGCGCCGTCGAAGAAGCGGCGGCTCAAAATCTCGACCCCGGCGAAGAGGAATGGCACGACCTCGCGCTCGGCCCGGCGGCGCACCGTGCCCATCGGATCGACGGCGAAATCGCCGATGCCTTCGTAGCCGATGGCGCTGGTCGTCCGCTGCACCAGCATCAGCGCGTCGAGCCGCGCCGGATCCCAGGCGCGCGCCAGCCGCGTCAGCGCCGGCGTACGCCCGTTGAGCCAGAACACATCGGCATTCATGACGTAGAACGCGTCACCCAGATGCTTCAGCGCATTCTTCACGCCGCCGCCGGTATCGAGCAGCGTCTCCTCATGCGAGAGAACGATCTCGACGTCGCGCCGCTGCGTCAGATGCTCGGCCATCATCGGCGCTTTGTAATGCGTGTTGACGACGATGCGTTTGACGCCGACGGCGGCGAGGCGATCAATGCCGTGATCGATGAGCGCGCGGCCGCAGAGCGGAATCAACGGCTTCGGCGTGTGCTCGGTGATCGGCCGCATGCGCGTGCCGAAACCGGCCGCCAAAATCATCGCCGTGTCGATCATGGCGTCTCCGCCGGAATGCGCCGCACCTCCGGCGGGATGTGTTTATCGAGCCAGGCTTTCACCGGCGCCAGAACGGGATGCCGGAAATTGCCGCCGAGCAAGCGCCAGAGCCGCGGGATATGCGCGAGATAACGCGGCTTGCCGTCGCGGCGGCAGAGCCGCGTGAAAATGCCGATCACCTTGCAATGACGCTGCGCGCCAAGCACGGCATAGCTCGCATCGAGCGCCGCGCGATCGACGTTGGGGAAGGCCGCATGATATCGCGCATACATGGCGCTGACGAGATCCGGCGCGATATCGCGCCGCGAATCCTCGAGCAGCGAGACGAGATCGTAGGTGACGGGCCCGAGCACCGCGTCCTGGAAATCGAGCAGGCCGCAGGCCGCGATGCCGTCGCGCTCGTCGAGCCGCATGAGATTGTCGACGTGATAGTCGCGCAGCACCAGCGAATCCGGCACGCCGCGCGCCACCGGAAATAGCGCGCGCCAGAGGTCGAGATATTCCTCGCGCAGCGCCGCCGGCGTCGGCTGGCCGGTGACCGCCGGCAGATACCAATCGAGAAGCAGCGCCGCCTCGTTCAAGAGGCGCGTGTCGTCGTAAGGCGGTAGCCACGCCGCATGCGCTGCATCAAAACGCCGATGCAGCGCGATCAACACGTCGATCGCCATCGCATAAAGCGCGTGCTCGTCCTCGCCTTGCGCCAACAGCCGCGTGAAGGTGCCGTCGCCGAAATCCTCGATCAGCAGCAGCCCGGCCTCTTCCGCAGCGGCAAGGATCGTCGGCGCGCTGAGATCGAGTGTGCGCAGATGGCGCGCAACCGCGAGATAGGGCCGCACGTCTTCCTGCGGCGGCGGCGCGTCCATCAGCATCGTGGCGGTGTCGCCGCGCGTCAGCCGGCAATAGCGCCGGAAAGACGCATCGCCGGGCAACGGCGCCCGCGCGGCATCTGCCCAGCCACAGGCCGCAAGGAACGTATCGATTTGCGCTGCGCGTTCAGCCATGGGCCAACCCGGCGACGCGGCTTGTCCAACTCGGCGACGGCGACAGCGTCGCGGTGCGTGCCGTCTCGCTTTTGCCGGCGCCGAGCGCGACCTGCAGGTGCTCGCGCGGCATCAATCCGCCCAAACGCTCCGGCCATTCGATCAACGCGATCCCGTCGGCAAAGGCGTCCTCGATGCCGAGTTCATAAGCCTCTTCCGGTGCTTCGATGCGATAGAGATCGAAATGCCAGATCGCCGGACCGGTTGCGGGCTCGTAAGTCTCGACCAGCGTGAAGGTCGGGCTCGGCACTTCACGCGCGCCCAAGCTGGCGCCGATGAAATAGCGCGCGAAGGTCGTCTTACCGCTGCCGAGCGGCCCCGACAGGCCGATCACATCGCCGCGCCGGGCGCAAGCCGCCAGCGCCGTCGCCAAAGCGGCGGTCGCGGTCTCGTCGGGCAGGTCGATGGCACGGGCCGTTGCAGCGGTCACGCGCTCTTTTTACGAGGTTGGGCTGTCGCGCCGCAACCTTGCAGCCGGCGCAGCCTGCCGCCATTTTACAGGCGAATCGACGCGGCAGGAGCGAATGGCGGAAAGCGTGCAAGAAACGGATGTCGCGATCATCGGCGCGGGACCGGTCGGGCTCTTTGCCGTGTTCGAATGCGGCATGCTCGGGCTCAAATGCCATGTCGTCGACGCGCTCGACATGCCCGGCGGGCAATGCAGCGCGCTCTATCCGGAAAAGCCGATCTACGACATCCCCGGCCATCCCGCGATCGACGCGGCGAGCTTGATCGCGCGACTGGAAGAACAAGCCGCGCCTTTCGCGCCGGTCTACCATCTGGGCCATCAGGTCGAGCGCGTGGCGCGCCGGGCGGACGGACGCTTCCGGATCGAGACCAGCCGCGGCACCACGCTTTTTGCCAAGGCCGTGATCATCGCCGCCGGCGTCGGCGCCTTCGGCCCGAACCGGCCGCCGCTCGACGGGATCGAACAGTATGAGAGCAAGAGCGTCTTCTATCTGGTCACGCGGCGCGAGGTCTTTCGCGACCAACGCATCGTCATCGCCGGCGGCGGCGATTCGGCAGTGGATTGGGCGATTTCGCTCGCCGACGTGGCCGCACGGGTGATGGTGATCCACCGCAGAGCGAAATTCCGCGCCGCGCCCGAATCGGCGGCACGGCTCGACGCTCTCGCCAAAGCGGGCACGATCGATCTGGTCATTCCCTACCAGCTTTCCGGCCTCGAAGGCGCGGATGGCCGGCTCAGCGCCGTGATCGTCGCCGATCTCGAGGGCAAAACGAAGCGGCTGAAGGCCGATGTGCTGTTGCCGTTCTTCGGCCTCTCGATGAATCTCGGGCCGATCGCCG
Organism: Allostellaceae bacterium; assembly: GCA_035552195.1. Taxonomy (GTDB): domain Bacteria; phylum Pseudomonadota; class Alphaproteobacteria; order ATCC43930; family CGMCC-115725; genus CAIKMD01. The sequence goes on from DASZLU010000052.1 coordinate 22,016, forward strand.
AATGGGGGCTGGCGCTCGACCATCATCACATCACGGTCGCACCGGCGACGTGCATGAGCTCGGTCGCGGGTATTTTCGCGATCGGCGATATAGCGACCTATCCCGGCAAGTTGAAGCTCATCCTCTCGGGCTTCGCCGAATCGGCGCTTGCCGCGCATGCGATCCGCTCGCTGCTTCATCCCGGCGAAGCGCTGCATTTCGAATATTCGACGACGAAAGGCGTGCCGGGGAAGGTTTAGCCCACCGCGCGCAGATACGGAGTGCTCCGCACGCCCTCTTTCTGCATCGGCAATTCGGCATGGAGCCAGCAGGTAACCGTCGTGCCCTCGCCCGGGCTGGAGCGAAGCTCGACCGTGCCGCCATGGAGCTCGATGAAGCTTTTGACGAGGGAGAGGCCGAGGCCGGCGCCGGATTGGCGGCCGTGGCCGCGCTCGAACGTCTCGAAGACGCGCGCCTGATCTTCCTCGGCGACGCCGATGCCGGTGTCGGAGACGACGAGCGCGACACGCTCGCCCTCGCGTCGTGCCGCCACCGTGACGCTGCCGCCCGCAGGGGTGAATTTCAGCGCGTTGGAGACAAGGCTGAACACCACCTGCTTCAGCCGCCGCTCGTCGCCGGGCACCGTACCGATCGTCGCCGGGCAATCGAATTCCAATCGCAGGCCGAGACTGCGCGCTTGCGCCTGCTGCAGCGTCAGCACGCTTTGCAGCATCGCGTAGATGTCGACGTCGCTCGTGTCGAGTTCCATGTAGCCCGCTTCGATCGTCGCAAGATCGAGAATGTCGTCGACAAGCCGCGTGAAAGCTTGCGCGCTTTCGAGGATGTTCGCCGCGTATTCCATCTGTCGCGGCGCGAGTTCGCCGGCGTAATTGCCGGTGAGCATTTCGGCATAGCCGGTGATCGAGGTCAGCGGCGTGCGCAACTCGTATGACACATTGGCGAGGAATTCGCTCTTCAAGCGGCCGGCGGCTTCGAGCGCTTCCGTGCGCTCGCGCAGCGCGTTCTCGACCCGGCGGGAATCGGTAACGTCGAGATAGGAAAGCAGCGTGTTGCCGTCGGGCAAAGGCAAGGTCACCGCTTGCAGCATCGAGCCGTCCTGACGATTCAGCGTCGTGCTCGAGGCGCGATCGGCGGTCAGCCGCCCGACCAGCCGCGCCTTGCGATCGGGCCAGTCGCCGCCGTCGTCGAGGAAACCGCGGAATTTGTCGGTAAGCTGACTGACATGCGGCTCGCCGGCGAGATCTTCCGGCGTCAGCCCCCACATCTTCGCGTAAGCCGGATTGGAGAGCTTCAGCCGCCCGTCGCTGCCGAACACGGCGATGCCTTCATAGAGATGATCCAGCGTCTCGCGCTGGACTTCGATCGCGGTGTTGTAGCTGCGCTCCAGCGCGAAGCGATCGGTCACGTCTTCGTAGGCGAAGATCAGGCCGCCTTGCGGATGGGGGCTGACGACGAGACGCAAGGTCTTGTCGTCGGGCAGGTGCAGCAGCTCTTCCTGCGGCGCGATCAGCGAAGTGAATTGCGCCTGGAGATTGCGGCGGAAGGCGCGGAAATCGGCGACCTCGGGCAGGCGGCGGCGCTCGCGCAGCCGGTCCATCACCTCGTCGATCAGCGGATGGTTCGAAAGCCAATCCTCTTCCAGCCGCCAGAGCTGGGCAAACGCGAAATTGAAATAGCTCAGACGACGGTCGGCGCCGTAAATCGCGATCGCCGACGTCACCCGGTTCAGCACCGCCGCGTGGCCGGCCTCATGGCGCTTCAATTCGGCCTCGGCGGCTTCGAGATCGGTCAAATCGCGGGCGAAACCGAGCGACTCGCCCGATTCGAGCTTGATTTCGCTGAGTTCGACCCAGCGCCGCGAGCCGTTGATGATGACGTGACGCCGTTCGCTCGCCCGGCCGGTCTTCGCCGCCGATTCAGCGAGGGACCGAGCCGATTCGGCATCGGCGAACTCGCGCAGCTGGTCGGGCGATGATGCGTCCGCAGCCGCACCGATCGCCGCGGCAAAAGCGCGGTTGGCGCCGGTGAGCAGGAAGGCGGCATTGCGCCGCCAGACCGGAATCGGCAAGGCGTCGAGCACGGTGCGCAGGCGCAACCGCTCGCGCTCGGCCGAGTCGCGCGCCGCGCCGTCGGCAAACCAGATCGCGTCGCCGCGATTCGCGGCGAGTCGCTGGCCGCCGATATCCACGGCGGCGCCGCTTTCGGCTAGGCGCAGCCGCAGCGCGAAGCCGGTGCCGTCGGTGCGCAGCCGCGCCACAGCGCGGTCGAGCGCGGTCAAATCTTCGGGCGGAAACCGATCGAGCAGATCGGCGAAGCTGCGCGGTAAGGCGCCGAGCGCGCTCAGCGTGCCGGGGAAGAAACGCTCGCCGGTCGGACCGAACAAATATAACGCGGCCGGGCCGCTGGCGAGCGCCGCACCCAGCTCGTCGAGACTCGCGGACAAGCGCTCGCGCGCCGCGGCGAGCGCGGCGACGCGCAGCGCCTGGCGGTAGACGACGAAGCCGGCCATAGCGGCAATCGCCAGCACGAGCCCGAGGAATAAGAGCACCCACGCCCCTCAGCGGTATTCAACCGCCTTGGATTATCGCGCCGGAAGCCGAATTGCGAAGGAAAAAGGTATCGACCTAAGCGAGGGCGTTGAAATCGTCGAGCAGCGCGGCGATCCGGCTGTCATCGAGCTGATCCATGATCGCGCGGGTGCGCCGCGAGGCGGCGGCAAGGTCCAGCGCCCGGATCCGCTGCTTCACGCGCGGGATATTGGACGGCGCCATCGACAGATCGGTGATGCCGAAACCCAAGAGCAGCGCGGTGTAGCGCGGATCGCCTGCCATCTCGCCGCAGAGGCAGACCGGCTTCTTCGCCCGGAGCGCCGCTTCGACCGCGAATTGGATGAGACGCAGCACCGCCGGATGAAGCGGATTGTAGAGCTCGGCCACCGCCTCGTCGCCGCGGTCGATCGCCAGCGTGTATTGGATGAGGTCGTTGGTGCCGATGGCGAAGAAATCCGCCGACGCCGCCAGCGCATCGGCCGCCAGCGCCGCGCCCGGCACCTCGATCATCACGCCGAGCGGCGGTATCTGCTTCGGCAGGCGGACGCCGCGGCGCTTCAGGCGGCGCGCGACCTGGGCCAGCGCATCGCGCGTCATCTTCAGCTCGCTGACGGTGGTGATCATCGGCAGCAGGATGCGCACCGGCCCCAGCGCCGAGGCGCGCAGCATCGCCGCCAGCTGAGCGTCGAGCAGCTTGCGCTCGCGCAGCGAAAGGCGGATCGCGCGCAGACCCATCGCCGGATTCGGCGATTCGGACGGCAGCATCTTGGCGAGCGGCGCCGCCATCTTGTCGCCCCCGATATCGAGGGTGCGGATGGTGACCGGCTTGCCCTCCATGCCGCGGACGAGCGTCGCATAGGCCTCGTACTGCTCGTCCTCGTCGGGCAGATCTTCGCGATTCATGTAAAGGAATTCGGTGCGCAGCAGCCCGATGCCCGCGGCGCCGGCATCGACCGCCTGCGCGAGCTCGCGCGGCAATTCGAGGTTGGCTTGCAGCAACACTTCGGCGCCGTCGCGCGTGACCGCGGCGAGGCGGCGCAGGCGATGCAATTGCCGCTCGGCGCGCTCGAAAGCATCGCGCTTCGCTTCGTAGCGCAGGATGGTCGCGGGGGTCGGATGAAGGATGATCGCGCCTTCGCTGCCATCGACGACGACCTGGTCGCCGCTCTCTACCTGCTCCAGCAAGCCGCTCACACCGAGCACGGCAGGAAGATTGAGCGCGCGCGCCATGATCGCCGTGTGGCTTTCGGCGCCGCCGAGCACCGTGCCGAAAGCGGCGATGCGGCGCGGGTCCATCAGGGCCGTATCCGCCGGCGACAACTCTTCGGCGAGGATAACCGTGCCTTCAGGCAGGCCTTGGATCGCGGCATAAGGCGTCTTGGTGAGATTGCGCACCAGCCGCGCGCCGACGACGCGGATATCGTCGACCCGCGCCGCGAGATAGGCGTCGCCCATCTCGGCGAAGCTCTCGGCGACCTGCGCGATCTCGTCCATTACCGCCCGCTCGGCGTTCAGGCGTTCGCCTTCGATGCGGCGTTCGGCGCCGCGCACCAGGCGGGAATTGCCGAGCATGTGGAGATGCGCGTCGAGGAGGTAGCCGACTTCTTCCTTCGCCGTGCCCGGCAAATTGTCGGCCTTGGTTTTCAGCTTGCGCAATTGCTTGGTTGAGAGGGCGACGGCGGCGGCAAAGCGCTCGAGCTCGGCTTCGACTTGATCCTTATCGAGGCGATATTCGGGAACGGCGATGTTGTCGTCGGTCACGAAGACCGGACCGATCGCGATGCCGGGAGAGATGCCGAGACCTTCGAGCCGTCGCTCGGCTTTCATCAATTCGTCTCGTCGAAGCCGCAGCAAACGAGCGCAGCCAACGCCTCGACGGCGCGCTGCGCATCGGGACCGGTGGCGGCGAGCTCGATTTCGGTTCCCGGTCCGGCGGCGAGCATCATCAGCCCCATGATCGAGCGGCCCGACACCGCGCTCTCGCCCTTGGCGACCGTGACTTCGGCGTTGAATTCAAAAGCGAGCTTCACGAATTTCGCGGCTGCGCGCGCGTGGAGCCCGCGGCGATTGCAGATAACGGCTTTACGGCGCGCTTCGCCAGCGTCGGGCGCCCTCGGAGAAACAGAGGGCGCGTCGTCGCTCACCGCGCGTCCGCCAGCAATTGGGAAGCGACATTGATGTATTTGCGCCCGGCTTCCTGCGCGCCGCGCACCGCCGCGGCAAGGCTTTCGCTTTCGCGCAAACTTGCGAGCTTGATCAGCATCGGAAGATTGATGCCGGCGATGACTTCGACACGCGCCTTATCCATCACCGAGATCGCGAGATTGGAGGGCGTGCCGCCGAACATATCGGTGAGCAGCACGACGCCGCTGCCGGCATCGACTTCGCCGATCGCACGCAAGATGTCCTGCCGTCGTCGCTCCATGTCGTCTTCGGGACCGATGCAGACCGCCGCAATGTTCGTTTGCGGCCCGACGACATGCTCGAGCGCGGCGATAAATTCCGCGGCGAGCCTGCCATGGGTGACGAGAACCATTCCGATCATGCGACGTCCTTTACGGTAGCTTCCCCGATTGCGGCTTTCGCCGTTGCGGTTTCTGGTGAATCACTGACCCCAAGATCGCGATGGGCAACGGAGACGTTGCGGCTGTCGCGACGCAGCCATTCGGC
>DASZLU010000053.1:0-33288 GCA_035552195.1 Allostellaceae bacterium
GGAATTGGGCCCGTCGGGCGGCGGCATGGTGAAAACCTCTTGCACGCTGGTGTAATCGAGATAGCCCATGCGCGCGAGCGGCCGGATGCGCGTGATGTCGATGCGGCCGTCCTTGATGACCTCGTCGCGAATATGCACGCCGACGACGCGGCCGATGATGAGGTTATGCCCGTGATCGGGCAAGCGTCCCGGCACGACCATCGACGAGAACAGCTTGCATTCCATCTGCACCGGCGAGGCGGCGACGCGTTTCGGCTTCACCAAGGTCGAGGGCAGCATCTCGAGCCCGGCGAGCGCCGCTTCGTCGATCTCCGCCGGCACGACCGCCGATGTCGCGTTGACCGCGTCCTTCAATTCATAGGTCGCCATGTTGACGACGAATTCGCTGGTCGCGTTGACGTTGCGCGCCGTGTCGGTGCCGAAGCGCGCCGAGATCACCACCATCGGCGGATCGAAGGAAAGATTGGTGAACTGGCTGAACGGCGCGAGATTGGGCACGCCGTCGGGGCTGAGCGACGACACCCAGGCGATCGGCCGCGGCACGCAGATCGATTTGAACGGATTGAAGCGCAGCCCGTGATTGTTCTTGTCCGGTTCGTAGAACATGTTTCCTCGCTTTAAGCCGCCGGCGGCAGGAATTTTTCCGTATAGAGCTTGGTCATGTCCGGCTCGGTTTCGGTGATCTTGAGTTCGACATAAGAACGCGCCAGCGCCGCGAGACTCTTCGAATCGAAACGTCCGGTCAGGGACAACAGCGGCACAACGAGATCATAGTTCTTTGCCTGCACCTCAGGCGACAACTGCGTCACCGGTTGGGCGATGCGGTTGGTCTCGTCCTTGTTCTGCTGCATGAAGGCGACCGCCTCGAACCAGGCAGCGCAAAAGGCTTTCACCGCCTCCGGCTGCTCGCTCGCCGCTTTGGTCGAGGCGAAATTCGCGTGCATGATGAAATTGGGCACGTAATCGGCGCAATTGACGATGGCGCGGCCCTGCTTCTGCGGCTCCAGCGTGTAGGCAACGGCCGTATCGGCAACCACCGCGTCGACCTGATGCACGCGCAGCGCCGCGATTGAGGCCTGGGTACCGCCGAGCCCGACCGTCTTGATATCGCTCTTGGCCCAGCCTTTGAGCCGCGCCTGCTCGAACACCACCCACTCGGTCGGCGAGCCGGTCGACGCCACCCCGACGGTCTTGCCTCTGAGATCGTCGGTCGAACGGATCGGCGAGTCATAGGGCACGATGATCGACAACTCGACCGGCGGCCCCAAGGTCTGCGCGATGCAGATATCCGGCTCGCCCTTCACGATGTTGACCATCGTCGAGCCGGAGCCAAGCGCGATGTCGAGTGCGCCCGCCGTCATCGCCTGATGCATGCCGGCCGAGCCCGAGAAAGCGATCGCCTCGATCTCCAGATCGTGCTTAGCGAAAATCCCCTTGGCCGATGCGACATCGATGGGCGTGTACGCCATTAGATTGGGGATCGATTTTGCAACGGTGAGCTTACGTGTCGCGCCGCGTGCGATGTAAGGCACCGCGACCAGCGACGCCGCCGCCGCGGCCATCCCTTGCAGCAGAGGCCGTCTTCCGATCTTTGCTTTCATTTTTCTCGTTTCCTCCCCGTCGGCAACGCCCGGATCAGGCGTCCGGCCGCTTGTAGGCGAGGTTCGGCCCGCCCTTTTGCGCTTTGAGATATTTCTCGATATCGCCGGTGGCGTCGACCGCCTTGGACAGGCGCTGGCCGACGAGATGATCGAGTTTCATCGCATCGGTGAGCGACAAATCCCGTCCCATTTGCGCCGCGATCTTGGCATGCTCCAGCACCGCGAGGTGGCGCAGAGACAGCTCACGCGCGAAAGCGTTGGTCTTTTCCTCGAGCTGCGCCGCCGGATAAGCGCGCGACACCAAGCCGACTCGATCCGCCTCGGCGCCCGAGACATTCTCGCCGACGAGCTGGATATAGGCCGCTTTCTTCATCGGAATTTGCGAATGGAACAGCGTGCAGGTCGCGAACTGCCCGAAGCTGCCGCGCATCACCTCCGGCATGCCCATCTGCGAATCTTCCGCGGCGAAAACCAGATCGTGCGAATTCATCAAGGCGAGCGCGCCGCCGAGGCAATAGCCCTCGACCTGGGCAATGGTGACGCGCGGAAAGAAACGGAGCTCTTCGGCAAGACGATCCATCGTGCGCGGCTTGTCCCAATCGGCGAGACCGTCATGGCTGTGCGCGCGCAGGAACGGCAGGTAGAAGCCCGAGCTGTAGCAACCGCCCTCGCCCTTGGTGATCAGCACCTTGAGCTCGCGATCGGCGCGGATAATCTCGAGCGACTCAAAGAACGCCTGGAAGATCTCGCCGGTCAGCGAATTCTTCTTCTCCGGCCGGTTCAGCATGATGCGCGCGACACCGGCATCGCTCAGCCTCTCGAGCCGCAGCGCGTCGGGCCAATCCTTGATTGTCGTCCAGGTGTCGGTCACGTCGAGAGTCCTTTCCTGTAATCAGATGAGTTTATCGGTGCGCATGCGAGCGATGTCCTCAGCCGAATAGCCGAGCTCGCCCAATATTTCGTCGCTATGCTCGCCGAGCGTGTCGGGCGCTTTGATCGGCCCAAGTGGGGTCTCCGAGAGCGTCACCGGGAAGCCGACGAGTTCGACTTCGCCCTTCTCCGGATGCGTCGCTTTCTTGATCATGCCGAGATGCTGCACTTGCGGATCGGCGAGCGCCTCATCGAGCTGATAGATCGGCGCCACCGGTACTTCGGCGGCAACCATGATGTCGAACCATTCGGCGCGCGTCTTCTCGCGGAAGATCGGGCGCAGGATCTCGTGCACGACGTGCCAATTCTGCTGCTGGTCGCGGCCGGTGCGGAAGCGCGGGTCGTCGATCATATCGGCGCGGCCGGATGCCGTAACGAAAGCGCACCAGAATTTCTGCGGCGATGAGAGATGAATCGCGATCGGCTTGTCGTCGCTGCACAGTGCGGTAAACACTTTCGACATGCGCGGCCGGTCTTCCGCCGCCGGCGCCTTGCCCGCGCCGAAATAGCTCATGAAGGGCTCGTTCATGAACCCCATCGTCGCCTGCAGCAGGCTGGTCTCGACGCGTTGTCCCTTGCCCGTGCGCACGCGCGCATGGAGCGCGGCGAGGATACCGTACCCGGCGAACATGCCCGTCAGCGTATCGGAGAAGGTCGGCCCGACCGGCTTGGGGTCTTTCAGATCGACGAGCAGGCTCAAGAACCCGCTCAGCCCTTGCCCGACAATGTCGTAACTTGGCCGCTGCGCGTAAGGCCCGTCGCGCCCCATACCGGTGATCGAGCAATAGACCAGTCGCGGATTGAGTTTCGAGAGATGCGCATAGCCGATGCCGAGCTTGTCGGCGACACCGGGGCGGAAATTCTCGACGAAGACGTCGGCGGTCGCGATCAGCTTCTCGACGATCGCGCGGCCCTGCGCGTGACGCAGATTGAGCGTTAGGCTGCGCTTGCTGCGATTGAACGCGCGGTACATCGGCGCATAACCACCGCGCTCGTCCCAGCCGCGGAACGGATCGCCGCCTTCGGGATCTTCGATTTTGATCACTTCGGCGCCCAGATCGGCGAGCAATTGGCTGGCATAAGGACCGGTGACGAAACGGGCCGCCTCGACCACGCGATAGCCGGTCAATGGCCCCATCTGTACCTGCAACGGCGACGGCGTCTCGGCGTCGGACACGCTCTCTCTTCCTCTGGCATCTCCCTGCGTGAAAATTGACTCCCGATGTGGCATAAAGTCAAATAACGAAAAATGTGTTTGTCATAGATCGGATTAATGAGCATCGATCAAAAGCGGCTCCAGCATCTGCTCGCGATTGCACGCACCGGCTCGTTTGGCCGGGCCGCGACGGCGCTCGGCATTTCGCAGCCCGCGCTCTCGACGAGCATCGTGCTCTTGGAGAAATCTGCCGGCGGCCCGGTCCTTATCCGCGACCGCAGCGGCGCCAAGCTGACGCGTCTCGGCGAGATCCTCGTCGAGCACGCGCGCAGCCTCGAGCTGCTGCTCGACCGCGCCGCGACCGAGACGAAACTGTTTCTCGACGATGTCCAAGGACCGCTGCTCATCGGCGCCAGTCCGGTCGCGGCCGCTGCCATCGTCCCCGAGGCGATCCTGCGCCTCAAGGACAAAATGCCCCGCCTCGCCGTCTCGCTGTTTGAAGGGGTCGATGACCTGATGATCGCGCGGCTTACGGCAGGCGAGATCGACATGCTCGTCTCGCCACTTGGCGGTACGCGCTTGCCGGCCGACATCGAAGAGACGCCGCTGCTGCGCAACGCGATGACCGTGATCATGCGGCCCGGCAATCCCTTGGCGCGCCACCGCAGCCTGACCTTTCACCATCTGATTCGCGCCGAATGGGTGCTGCCGATCCCTGGCAACGCCCTGCGCCGCCGCCTCGAAGCGTATTTCTTGCTGGCCGGCATACCACTGCCAGCGCACACCATCGCAACCAATTCGATTTCGGGCATCAAAGCACTTGTCCGTCAATCGGACCGCGTCGCGATCATGGCGACGGCGATGGCAGAGCCGGAACTCGTCAGCTCCACGCTCGTCGCCCGGCCGATCGCCGACGAGCGCTTCGTGCAAACGCTTGGCATCAAGCGTTGGGTTCATCATCCGGTATCGCCGATCGCCGCGCGCTTCGCCGCCATCCTCGGCGAAATCGCGACCGGGCGTCCAAGCCGCGGCAAGCGCGCGGCGAAAGCCGCTGCGCGCAGAAATTGACACTCGTCGATCTCTCCCGCCAAATGACGGCCGCGCCAATTCCACAATAGTCGGCCGCGCGAAGCGGCTGAAAGACACCGCGGGAGGAATATTTTGTTGCGATATCGCCGCACGGTTTGTGCGCTCGCTCTTGTCGTCCTGTCCCTCGCCTGCACCACTTCGCACGTCATCGCCGCCGACAAGGTCCGCGCCGGCAAGGCAACCTCCGACACTTGGCCTTATGCGGTGCTCGATGTCGGCGTCGAGGAAGGCATCTTCGCCAAATATGGTCTCGACGTGGAGGTCACCACGCTGTCCGGCGGCGCGCGCTTTCAACAAGCGCTGGCGTCCAACAGTATCGATGTCGGCGTCTCCGGCACCGCTGCGATGGCGCAGACGGTCAAAGGCTCGCCGGTCATCGCCATCGCCGCGACGGTTGGCGCGCCCTACGGCTTCTCCGTCGTCGTCGGACAGGATTCGCCGATCAAGGCCGTGTCCGATCTCAAGGGCAAAACGATCAGCTTCGGCACCAATGGCTCGTTCCCCGATTGGCTGGTGCATCGCCTCTCGATCGCCGAGGGCTGGGGTAAAGACGGGATCAAAGGCGTCGCGCTCGGCAGCGTCGAGGGAAGCATCTCCGCGGTCATGGCGCATCAGGTCGACGCGATGATGACCGCTACCGAAGTCGGGCTGCAGATGGAAGAGCAGAAGCGCGGCCGCATCATAACCGAAATGGGAAAATACGCGCCGACGATCGTCAACCAGGCCGCGTTTGCACGGAAAAATCTCGTCGCCGAAAACCCCGATCTGGTCAATCGCTTCCTCAAAGGCCTCTTCGCCACCGTCGCCTTCATGAAGCACGACCGCGAGAAAACGATCGAGCTGACTTCGAAAATCTTCAACCAATCGCCGGCGCTGATGGGCAAGGCCTATAATTTCGAGATCGCCACGATGAGCGATGACGGCGTCTTCAACCCCGCAGGCCTTGACGTACTCACGGATTCCTTCGTTGAACTCGGAATGCTCAAAGAAAAGCCGAGCGACGATCAGATCCTCAACAAGCAATTCCTGCCGGTTAAGCCCTAAGATTGCGAACCGCTCGCGATACCGCAGCGTGTTGCGTTGCGGTATCGGACTCGGCTCGACCGCCAACACCTCGGAAAAAGCGCTGCGCCGAAAGAACGCCGCAATTGCGGCCGCTCGCCGCCTCAGTTGCGCATTACATCGGCGTCATGAAGCGCGCGGGTGGAAATTCCGCCGTCGCGCGCGCGTTGTCCTTGCAGACGCTTCTTCAGGAAACTCGCCATGCGCCGCGCCGCTCTGGTCTTGCCTCTTTCGCTTCTCCTTCTTACCCCGGCTTATGCCGCCAACGCCGCCGATCCACCCGCGCGTGTAGGCCGACTGAGCTATCTCGATGGCACGGTGTCTTTCCACCCCGCCGGCCAGCAAGGCGACTGGTCGCCGGCGACGGTGAACTACCCCGTCACCAGCGGTGAATCTTTCTGGACCGATGCCAATGCGCGCGCCGCCGTCGAAGTCGGCCCCGCCGAGCTACGCCTCGATCAGGCATCCCAGCTCGACGTGACACGGCTCGACGACCGCTCAACCGATCTGCAGCTCGACCAGGGTGTGCTCAACCTGCACCTCACGCGGATGCCTTCCGGGGAAATCATCATCACCACGCCACGCGGCCGCGTCCTCATCACCGCACCCGGCGATTACGACATCGATGCCGGCCAGCCCGACAACGACCAGCCCGCGGATCAGCTTCAGGTCGCTGTCTTCAACGGCGCGGCGAAATTCCAAGGCGATCGAGGCGCGATCGAGATTCCTGCCGGTCAGGCCGCGGTGATCAGCGGCGATCCCGTCGATGTGCAGTTTGTCGACGCCAATCCCAACGACTTCGACCAATGGGCCGAGGATCAAGAACATAAGGAAGATCTCGCCAAAATCCCGCAAGCCGTGCCACCGGCAGTCACCGGCTATCAGGATCTCGCCGCCTATGGCAGCTGGAACAATACGCCCGATTACGGCCAAGTTTGGTATCCGAGCGATGTTCCCGCCGATTGGGCGCCTTATCGCTATGGCCATTGGGCCTGGGTCGATCCGTGGGGTTGGACCTGGATCGACGATGCGCCGTGGGGCTTCGCGCCCTTCCATTACGGCCGCTGGGTCGAGGTCGATGATCGCTGGGCATGGGTCCCAGGCGATATTCCGCCGCAACCGGTCTACGCGCCGGCGCTGGTCACCTTCGTCGGCGACGATGGCTGGGGCGTCGATCTTGCCGCCGGCGCGGCCGTCGCCGCGATCGGCTGGGTCGCGCTCGCGCCGCACGAGGTCTATCACCCCTGGTACAACGCAAGCGCGGTCTATGACCGCGGCGTCAATGGCCGCGATTGGAACCAGCGGACCTTCAACGTCACCAACGTCACGGTGAACAATTTCCAAAATCGCCGGGCCGCGACGGTCGTGCCGACCGCCGCTTTCACCCATGCGGCGCCCGTACAGCGCGCCAGCGTGTCGGTGGCTGCCGACCAGCTCGCGCGCACGCGGGCCGGCCGCGCGGCGACGGCAAACCTGCAGCCGAGCGCGTTTTCGCGCGTCGGCCGCGCCGATCCGCAAGCCGCGACCGCGGCAACGCCGCAAGCCAATGTGCAAGCGCATGTGGCCCAGGGCCGCGTGACCGCGACAACACCCGAGGCACTTGCGCAGCAGAAAGCGCCGACCGCGCCCGGACCGCATCGCGTCGCCGAAGCGGCGCACCCGATCCACGCCAATGCGCCCGCCAACGCCGCCGCGGCTCCGAACGCGACGCAGCAACAGCGTAACGTCGGGCCGAACAACCCCGCGCGTCCGAACGCCGCCGCCAATGCGGCGCCGCAAGCGACCGAGGCACCGAACGCGCCGTCCGGCACCACACGAGGCCCTGCCCCGGTCTGGGGACGCGGCGATCGTCAGAACGCGCCGAATGCGCCGGCCGCGAACGCTAATCTCGCACCGCATCCGGTGCCGCCGAATCAGGCGTCGCGTGAAGCACCGCGCGGTGCGCCGAATGCGCCGGCCGCTCCGAACACGCCGGCAGGTCGCGATCTCGCCGCACATCCGGCACCGCCGAATCAAGCGTCGCGCGAAGCGCCGCGTGGCGCCCCGAACGCGGCCGCCCCGTCAGTGCCGGCAACGCGCGATCTCGCTCAGCATCCGGCGCCACCGCAACCGCGCGGCGGGCGCGGGTCTCCCGAACATGCGGCGACGCCGAACGCTGCGCCAAACGCCGCGCTCGCTCAACCGCAGCATATTCCTGCGGCGCCGCCCTCGCGCCAGAACGCTGCCCTCCCGCCTGAAACGCCGCGTCACGCGCCGCCGGCTCATGCGGCGGCCCCCGCGCCGACGCCACAAGCTCCGCCACAGGTCGCGCATACGCCGGCACCGATGCCTCCACGCGCCGCGCCGCCGCCCCACGCGGCCGCACCTGCCCCAGCGCCCCGCCCAGTAGCCGCACCAGCACCGCATCCGCCCGCGGCACCGCCACCTGCAGCAGCCCCGGCACCGCGTCCGGCCGCTGCGCCGGCGCCGCATCCACCAGCCGCACCGCCGGCCCCGGCACCGCATCCCGCGGCGGCGCCCGCCCCGCATCCGCCGGCAGCGCCACCCGCACCGCCGCATCCTGCAGTACCGCCACCGGCGCCGCATCCCGCCGCGGCTCCTGCAGCGCCGCCGCATCCGGCACCGCCGCCCGCCGCCAAAGCACCGCCGCAACCGGAGAAGGACAAGAAAGATCAGCCGCACTGAAGCGGCGCGCCACAACGCAAACAGCCGGGCAAATGCCCGGCCGTTTCGTTTTCACCCGATGATAAAGGCTTAGCGCAAGCTCTCGTTGAGCTTGGCGAGAGCGGCGTTGCCGGGGACGAGATCGGCGGTGCCGAGTTCGTTGAGCGGCTTATCGACCGTGTTGAGATAGTCGTGCAGATCCTGGCCTTGCGGATCGACATAGAGCAGACCGGTCACGATCTCGCCCGCCGCAGCGCGCTCTTGCAGATAGTTCATCGCCGCGATCCGGTCGCTCGGATCGTAGTGCGCTGCGATTTTGCGCAGGCGCAGGACCGAGCCGTCGTGCTGCGTCACCAGTTCGACCGTGCCGGCGGCGTAATCGGCGGTAATCGGTTCGTGATCGACCATCACATCGAGACGGTTCACGGTCTCGTTGTGCTCGCGCACGTAGTCGAAGCTCTTGGTCGAGCCGTTGTGGTTGTTGAACGCCACGCACGGGCTGACACAATCGATGAACGCGGCGCCGTGGTGGTTCATCGCCGCCTTGATCAGCGGCACAAGCTGGTCCTTGTCGCCCGAGAAGCCGCGTCCGACGAAGGTGGCGCCGAGCTGCAGCGCGATGGCGACGAGATCGATGGCGCTGTCCGAATTGATCGCGCCGTACTTGCTCTTCGAGCCCTTGTCCGAGGTCGCCGAGAACTGGCCCTTGGTCAGGCCGTACACGCCATTGTTCTCGACGATGTAGACCATGTTGACGCCGCGGCGGATCGAATGCGCAAACTGGCCGAAGCCGATCGACGCGCTGTCGCCGTCGCCCGAAACGCCGAGATAAATGAGGTCCTTGTTGGCGAGATTGGCGCCGGTCAGGACCGACGGCATGCGGCCATGCACCGAGTTGAAGCCGTGCGAGTTGCCGAGGAAGTAGTCCGGCGTCTTCGACGAGCAGCCGATACCCGACATCTTGGCGATCCGGTGCGGCGGCAGGTCGAGCTCGTAGCACGCCTGGATCACCGCGGCGCTGATCGAATCGTGGCCGCAGCCGGCGCAGAGGGTCGAGACCGAGCCTTCGTAGTCGCGGTGGGTGAAGCCGAGCTTGTTCTTCGGCAGCTCCGGATGATGGAGCTTGGGTTTCGGAATGTACGTCATCGCTTAGGCCCTCCCCGCCACTTCGCGCAGCGGCGCAACGTTGCGCGCTTTAAGCAAGGCGGAAATCTTGTCGATGATGAAGCGCGCCGTGATCGGCGTGCCGTCGTAATGCAGCACCGGCACGATTCGCGCCGGGTCGAGATTGCTCTCGGTGATGAGCAGCGTGCGGCATTGCGCGTCGCGGTTCTGCTCGACGAAGAACACCTGCTCGTGCTCGAGCACAAAATTGATGACCTCGTCGCTGAACGGGAAGCCGCGCAGCCGCATCGCGTCGATATGGATACCTTGCTCTTCCAGCGCGCCCAGCGCCTCGTTCATCGAGGGCGA
The DNA here is from genome assembly GCA_035552195.1 of Allostellaceae bacterium. GTDB lineage: Bacteria > Pseudomonadota > Alphaproteobacteria > ATCC43930 > CGMCC-115725 > CAIKMD01. Next base: position 9,976 of record DASZLU010000053.1, read on the forward strand.
GGTCGAGCCGAAATAGAGCACGCCGTATTTGCTCTTCTGCTTGGCGTCCCGACGCACCGGCGCCGGAATCATCTTCTTCGCGGTCTCGAACTTGCGCAGCAGGCGCGTCACGTTCTCGACATAGTCCGTCCCGTTCTCGCTGTATTTGGCGAGTCGGTTATGCGACGAGCCGCGGGTGAAGTAGCTGCCCTTGGTCGGATGCGTGCCGGGATAGGTACGCGCGCCAATACCGTCGCCGTCGAGATCGGTATAGCGCTGCAGGTCCTTGCCGCTCTGCAAATCCTCGTAACTCAGCACCTTGCCGCGATCGATCTGCCTGCTGTCGTCCCAGGCGAACGGCTTGGTCAGCCAATCGTTCATGCCGATATCGAGATCGAGCATCAGGAACACCGGCGTCTGCAGCCGGTCTGCCATGTCGAAGGCATGCGCCGCCATCTCGAAGCACTCGCCCGGATCTTCCGGGAAGAGCATTGGATGTTTGGTGTCGCCATGCGAGGCATAGGCCGCGCCGATGAGATCGGCTTGCTGGGTGCGCGTCGGCATGCCGGTCGACGGACCGCCGCGCTGCACGTCCATGATCACCGCCGGGATTTCGGCGTAGTAGCCGAGGCCGACGAATTCGGTCATCAGCGACACGCCCGGCCCCGAGGTGCAGGTGAAAGCGCGCGCGCCGTTCCAGGCCGCGCCGAGCACGATGCCGATCGAGGCAAGCTCGTCCTCGCCTTGGACGATCGCGTATTTGCCCTTGCCGGTTTCCTTATCCATGCGGAAACGGCGGCAGTACTTCATGAAGGCTTCGGCGAGCGAGGTCGACGGCGTGATCGGATACCAGGCGCAAACCGTCGCGCCGCCATAAACCGCGCCCAGCGCCGCGGCGCTGTTGCCGTCGATGAAGACGCGATCGCCGACGGCGTTGGCCGTGCGCACCCTGAGCCCCAGCGGCGCAAGATTTTCCTTGGCGTAGTCGATGCCCATATGCAGCGCCTTGACGTTCGGCGCGATGAGCTTGTCCTTGCCCTGGAACTGCTCGCTGATCAGCTTCTCGATCGCCGCCACATCCATGTTGAGCAGCGCTGCGAGCGCGCCGACATAGATGATGTTCTTGAACAGCTGGCGCTGGCGCGGATCGCTGAATTCCTTGTTGCAGATACCGGTCAGCGGCACGCCGACGACGTTGATGTCGTCGCGAAACTTCGACGGCGGCATCGGCTTGGTCGAATCATAAAAGAGATAACCGCCGGGCTCGATCTCGGCGACATCTGCGTTCCAGGTCTGCGGGTTCATCGCCACCATCAGATCGACGCCGCCGCGCCGGCCGAGATGGCCGGCTTCGGAGACGCGCACCTCGTACCAGGTCGGCAGGCCCTGGATGTTCGAGGGAAAGATGTTGCGCGACGCCACCGGCACGCCCATGCGGAGGATCGAGCGGGCGAACAACTCGTTCGCGCTCGCCGATCCCGAACCGTTGACGTTAGCGAACTTAACGACGAAATCGTTGACGGCTTCTATCGGCTTCGACATGCGGGTCCCGCGTGAGTCATATCAAGGAGGAATTTCTGCATGTCCCACGCGCCGGTCGGGCAGCGCTCGGCACAGAGGCCGCAATGCAGGCAGACATCTTCGTCTTTCGCCATGATGCGGCCGGTCTTGAGCTCGGTTGAGACATAGATGTCCTGCGTCCGGTTCTTCGCCGGCGCTTTCAGGTGATGCCGGAGTTGCTCCTCCGGCTCGTTGCCGGTGAAGGTGATGCAATCCATCGGGCAGATGTCGACGCACGCATCGCATTCGATGCAGAGCGACGGGGTGAACACCGTCTCGATATCGCAATTGAGGCAGCGCTCGGCCTCGGAGTAGCCGAGCTTCCGGTCGAAACCGAGTTCGACCTCGAGCCGCACATCAGCGAGGGCCACGACCTTGTCGCGCTGCGGCACCTTATAGCGCTGGTCGTTGGAGATATCGTTGTCGTAGCTCCATTCATGGATGCCCATCTTCTGGCTGATGAGCGCTACGTCCGGCGGCGGCCGCTTCTTTACGTCCTCGCCGTGGCAGAACTTGTCGATCGAGACCGCGGCCTCATGGGCATGGGCAACAGCCCAGATGATGTTCTTGGGTCCGAACGCCGCATCGCCGCCGAAAAACACCGTCGGGACCGTCGACTGCAGGGTGATCGGATCGACGACCGGCATGTCCCATTTGTCGAATTCCATGCCGATATCGCGCTCGATCCAAGGGAAGGAATTCTCCTGCCCGACCGCGACCAGCACGTCGTCGCATTCGTGGAGCACATCCGGCTCGCCGGTCGGCACCAGCGCGCGCCGGCCCTTGTCATTGTAGACCGCCTTCACTGTCTCGAAGAGAACGCCGGTCAGCTTGCCGTTGTTGTGCACGAACTCCTTGGGCACGAGCATGTTGAGGATCGGAATGTCCTCATGCATCGCGTCTTCTTTTTCCCAGGGCGACGCCTTCATCTCCTCGAAGCCGGAGCGGACAATCACCTTCACGTCCGTGCCGCCGAGGCGACGCGACGTGCGGCAGCAATCCATCGCCGTATTGCCGCCACCGAGGACGATGACGCGCTTGCCGATCTTGGTCGTGTGGCCGAACGACACGCTGGAGAGCCAGTCGATGCCGATGTGGATGTTCTCTTTCGCCTCTTGCCGGCCGGGAATCTCGAGCTCGCGGCCGCGCGGAGCGCCGGAGCCGACGAAGATCGCATCGAAACCCTTGCCCAGCAGGTCTTTGAGGCTGGTGATCGTCTCACCGAGGTGGAGTTCGACCCCCATATCGGTGATGTAACCGCATTCCTCATCGGTGACGGCCTCGGGCAGGCGGAAGCGCGGAATCTGCGTCCGCATCATCCCGCCCGTCTTCTTGTCGCCGTCAAACATCACCAGGTGATAGCCGAGCGGCGCGAGGTCGCGTGCCACGGCCAGCGATGCCGGTCCGGCGCCAACCAGCGCGATGCGCTTGCCGTTCTTTTGCGTAGGGACGCCGGGCAATCGCCCGCGGATATCGTCTTTATTATCAGCGGCGACGCGCTTGAGGCGACAGATCGCCACCGGCTCTTCCTCGACACGTCCGCGCCGGCAGGCCGGCTCGCAGGGTCGATCACACGTGCGGCCGAGGATCCCCGGAAAGACATTCGACTTCCAGTTGATCATATAGGCGTCGGTGTAACGCCCAGCCGCGATAAGTCGGATATATTCCGGAACCGGCGTATGTGCCGGACAGGCCCACTGACAATCGACTACTTTGTGGAAGTATTCCGGGGCCGCGACATTCGTAGGCTCCAAAGCCTTATCTCCCTAACCGCTCACTTCCCCCGCCCCGCCAGTTCTGCGTCCGGCCGGTACGCGCTCTTCGGTCTTCTTGTCCGCGCGATCCTCGCTTGAGCGAGGCTTTGTCCGAAAGAAAATTTGGTGCGCGTCGTCGAAACGTAAGGGCCAGTCACTCTGCCCCATCGGTATTGGTTTCGCAACATCGACAAGACCATAGACCGCGCCGGGTTTTGGCATGTCTGACCCGCAACCTGAACGCGGCCATTCTGCATCACCCACAGGAAATCTTCCGCCAAATGGCTGATGAGTCGGCATTTTTCTTTCAGCCGTGTTAAGGTTTCCATCGGTCGCCAGTTTGGATTTTTTTGCATTTTGGATAGCTCGCAAACACCGCCCCCACGATCGCGCCGGACCTGGAGCGCGGCGCTTCTGCTACTGGGGCTGCTCGTCCTGATTTTGGGCGTCTTCGGGGCAGTCTATTTCCAAGGCAGCGGACCGGGCCCATCTTCGCAGGTCGCCAAGAACAACGCACCGGCTCCGAGCCCGTCGCCCGCGTCCCCGACTGCAACGCCGAGCGCTGAGCCGCCGCCAGCCACAGCGCCATCGGAAAATAAGCCGCAAGAACAAATGGCTGTACCCTCCGAATCGATCCGGCCTCCAACGGACGAGCCGAGGGCGCAAACCGCTCAAGCGCCAGCCGCGACTCCGGCTCCGACGGCAGATCAAGAAGATAAGAATAAATCGCAAAATCAAATGACTAAGGATGTCCCCTCACCTAACAAAGAGGCCCAGCGCTTAGCTCAGATATCCCCGACCGCGGCGCCTGCCGATGTCGCCGCCGCAACCCCGCGCTATTGGGTTGAGTTCGGTGCTTACGATACCGCCCGCTATGCCGACCACCTGAAGCAAAGCCTCGGTCAACTCGGCATCGATGCGGCCATAGCCAACGTGCGGGGCAAGGACGGCCAGACCTATCTTTGCGTTCGCACCGCCGGCGACTCGGATCACGCCACCGCGGCGGCGCTGCTCGTCAAGGCGCAATCGAGCCTTCACATCAAGCCGCTGCTCCATCGCGCCATCGGCACCAGCCCGGCGCCGACCCGCGCCTCGGAAGCTCAGGCTGAGCCGGTGGCGAGCGGCAGCTATTGGGTGCAGTTCGGGGCCTTCCACGACCGCCAGAACGCTGAAACGATGCTGTCGCAACTACGCAAAATAGATATTCAAGCAACGGTTTCTGAAAGAAAAAATAGCAATCTTGAACCACCACTTTATCTGGTCCGGGCATCGGGGCTGATCAGCTATGCCCAAGCGACCCAGGCCGCCGAGCGTGGCACCGGTGTAACGCAGGCCACTGATGCCTTCGTCGGTCGCGACCGCCCATCTTTTTCGCGCAGAAACCCCGGATTGAATCCGCGTGCACCGGCGCGCTAGGTCCGGATCATGATCCTGACTGACATCGCGCCGGAAGAGCTTCCGGCCGTGATCGAGCGCTTCGCGGCCCTGCTCAAGCCTGCCGCCGAGCATATTTTTCGGCGAATCGCCGATCCGTCGAGAGCCGCGCGCGCCGAGGGGGTCGAGGCCGAGCACCACCACACCGTCGCCTGCGACTTGGCCGAGAGCTACGGCATGCCGCTTCTGCCGGGTAGCCCGACCATCGATTATGCCTGGACCGGCCAGGCGCTGCGCCGCGAGACCGAGGCCTATGTGCTGCTGCATGAGGTGGCGCATTTCCAACTCGCCCCCTCCGAGCGCCGCCACGCGATCGATTTCGGCCTCGGTGCCGGTCCCGAGAGCGGCGATCGCGACGGCGCCGAGCGCGCCGCGACTGTCTTCGGGATCGAGCGCGAAACCGAGGAAGCGATGGCCTCGCTGCTCGGCGTCCTCTGGGAGGTTGAGCTCGGCCAGCCCGGTTTTGCGTCCTTCCTAGACCAGAACTGGCTCGAAGGCGCCGACCGGCCTGGCGCAGCGCGGCATTTCGAGACCATTCTTCAAGCTCTGCAACAACGGGGGCTCGTCGATACGGAGGGCAGACCCGTGCGGCAGGCGGCGTTAACGCCAACGTAAAACTACGTATCATCCTTTCGCTTAGCGGCTGCTTCCTGGGCACACTCCTAGGATAAGCCGTCGCGATCATGCCGATCGGCGGCGGCGGTGAGGCGAGAATTCGCGTTGCCGCGTGTTGTCATGTTCTCGTGCGTGACCGTCCGGTGGCTCTTTCCCTTCGTCATTTACACTCATTCCGTGGGACGAATCCCCGCCACGCGCGCCTAAGTCTTACCGTGATCGGGACCTTGCTGGTGCTGCTGATCGCCGGCGCGGCGAGCGTCTGGATATGGAATCTGCGCGTCACCGCCGAGCAGAACATGCGCGCGAGCACCGCCAACCTTGCGATCGTACTGGGCGAGCAGGCCTCTCGCGTGGTCGAGGCCACGGACCTCATTCTCGCCGAACTGGAGATGGATATGCGCGGCAAGGTCAACACGGCCGCGGATTTCGAGAAGCAACTAACGGGCCGCGCTGCGCAGCACCGGCTCGACGAGCATCTGCGCCACATGCCCCAGGCGCAAATGCTCGGCTACATCGACGCAAAAGGCAACGCCGTCAATTCCTCGCTCGGCCTGGCGCGACCGATCAATCTGGCCGATCGCGATTTCTTTCGCCATTTCGTCGCGACCGACGACCGCCATATCTACATCTCGTCGCCGGTGAAATCGCGCGAGACCGAAAAATGGCTGATCTATCTGACGCGCCGCGTCGACGGACCCAATGGCGAGTTCATCGGTATCGTCGGCTGCGCGCTCGAAGCTTCCTATTTCGAGGATTTCTATCAGGAAGTCCTGCGCAGCACAGGAAGCTTGGTGGCAATCTTTCGCCGGGACGGCACGCTGCTGGCGCGCTATCCGCATGATGACAACGTAATCAACACGCGCTTCCCCGTCGGCGCGACCTGGTACGCGATGCTCGAGAACGAGCATGGCGGCACCTATTTTTCGCCCGGCTATCTCGACGGCGTCAAGCGGCTGGTCGCGGTCGAGCCGGTGCCCGATTACCCGCTGGCGATCAATGTCGCGATCTCAGAGAGCGATGCCTTCGCCGATTGGCGCACGCAGAGCTTTCGTATCGCGCTCGCGGCATTGTGCTCGATCGCCGGCGTGATCGTGCTGCTCGCGATCATCAGCGCCCAGCTCAAGGGAATGCGCCTGCACGCCGAGCTTCTCACTGAGGCGAAAATCGCCGCCGAGACTGCGCGCGAACAGGCGGAGCAGGCAAATCGCGCCAAATCGCTGTTTCTCGCCAAGATGAGCCACGAGATCCGGACGCCGATGCATGGCATCATCGGCATGGCCGATCTCGTCCTTGCCGGCGCGCTCACCGACGAGCAGAACGACCACATGGCGATGCTGCGCGATTGCGCGCAGGGCCTGATCGAGATCATCGACGATATTCTCGACACCTCGAAGCTCGAAGCCGGCACCCTTTCCATCGAGGCGATCGATTTCGATTTCGAGCGTCTCGTCCAGCAGGCAATCGATCCGGTCACTCCCAAGGCCGGCGCCAAGAATCTCGATCTGACGTTTTCGTTCGATCCGGCGCTGAATCGCCATTTCCGGGGCGATTCGACGCGCCTTCGCCAGGTGCTGGTTAATCTTCTGGGCAACGCCGTCAAATTCACGCCGAGCGGCAGCGTCGAGTTGACCGCGCACTGGGTCGACACGCGCGACGAACACGCCATCGTTGCGTTCACCGTCTCGGACACCGGCATCGGTATTGCGCCCGAAAAGCAGGCGCGGCTGTTCCAGAACTTCACCCAGGCCGACGAAAGCATTGCGCGCTGCTTCGGCGGCACCGGGCTCGGCCTATCGCTGTCGAAGCAATTGGTCGAGGCGATGGGCGGCACGATCTCACTGACCAGCGAACTCGGCAAAGGCAGCCAGTTCAGCGTGGTCCTGCCGCTGGACCTCGCCGAAAACGAAAGCCCCGGTGTGGTCGTCGCGAAACGGCCGATCCATACCGCCGCGCAGCGCAAGCTGCGCATCCTCATCGCCGAGGATCAGAAGACCAACCAGGTCATCGCGACCGAATTCCTCGCCCGCGCCGGTCACCGCTGCGACATCGCCGAGAACGGGCTCGAGGCGATCGCCGCTGTCGAGCGTACGGATTACGACTTGATTCTGATGGACGCGCATATGCCGCAACTCGACGGGCTTGACGCGACGCGGCGCATTCGCGCGATGGTGCGCGGCGAGAGCATTCCGATCATCGCGGTTTCAGCCGACGCCGTACCCGGGGCGCGCCTACAATATGCCGTCGCCGGCATGGACGATTTTCTGTTGAAACCGTTCGACCGCGGCGCGCTGCTCGACATGATCGCGCGGTGGAGCGATGGCGGCACCGATCCTGTGCGCCTACCGGACGCAGGCACCACCGCGGCAAAGAGTGATGCGCTCATCGATGCCCTCATCGATACGGACCGTCTCGCGATGCTGGAAACCGTCATGTCCGCCGAGAAGCTCGCGGCAATCATCGCGGAATGGATCGCGCAATCGAAAACCAATCTCGACGCCATCGAAACGTTGCTGGCCGAAGGCGATCTCGCCACGCTGCGCAAACATGCGCATAGCCTCGTCGGCACCGGCGCCAACCTCGGCGCCGTCCAATTCGCGCACCACGCGCGCCGTCTCGAAGCGGCTTGCGTCGACGACGCAAGCGCCGCGGCCCAGCAAGCAGAGGCCCTACTCGCGATCGCACCCGGCACTTTCACCGCGCTGGCCGACTATGCGCCGCCGCAACCGGCAGCCGCGTGAGCCCACCGTTTTAGGAGTGGAGCATGACACAACCACCGCCAGCACCGCCCGCCGCCCGGCATTCGATCAACAGCGGCAAGCTTGTCATCGCAGTCGATGACGATGCCATCAATGTCGCGATCCTCGAATCCGCGATCGCCGGCGCCGGTTATCCGTTCCTCGGTGCCGGCAGCGGCTTCGAATGCATCGAGATGCTGAAGCGCTATTCGCCGAATCTGCTGCTGCTTGACATCGAGATGCCGGATCTCGACGGGTTCGAAGTCTGCCGCCATATCCGCTGCAATCCGCATGTGACGCAGATGCCGATCGCGTTCCTAACGCAGCGCCGCCGCGAGGAAGACGTGAAGCGCTGCATCGAGCTCGGCGGCAATGATTTCATCGTCAAGCCGTTCGACCTGCCGATGCTGCTCGGCCGCGTGCGTTATTGGACGCGTCGCCGCCCCGGCGGCTTCGCGCTTGGTGATAACGCCGTGTAACCGCGGCGCGCGACGCAGCCCCCTCGCCTAAGGCAGGCGAAGCTCGGCTTCGGCACCGGTCTCCATGCCGTGCTCGATCAGATAGATTTCGCGCGCGCCGCCGACGGTGAAGATCGGCTCGAGCGTATCGTCGTGATCGCCGATGCGCGCGAGGCCCGCCGCAGCCCAGAGAGCTTCCGCGGTCATGACGGATCCACCGCCCTTTCGGCCTCGCTGGTCGTCATGATGTGGATCGCGAGACAACGCTGATACAGACTTGGGCGGCTTGGCCGACGGCGCGAAAACAGGCGCTGTAGCCACGATTCGCGGCGCTTCCGCCGAAGCTTCGCTTCGGGCCGAGCGATCGACCAAGGAACCCAGACCACGCTACCGGGGACGTACCCCGAAATCATGCTTTCAGACACAGCTCTAACCCCCTGTAAAACCAAGCACCGGAGGTGCCTATCGAGTCGTTTTGCGCCTCGAATGGTTAACAAAGGGTTAACGAGCGGCGAAGGCGTTAACCTTCGCTTTAGTCCGAATGACCTCAGAGGGTCAAATATCCGAGCGACCCAATCAATCGGCGCCCAAAAGATCAGCGGAGGGCGCTGGACGTCCCGGCACTCGCCATATGAACGGCGAGACAGCGCTGGAACAGCGTCGGCTGTCGCCGGCGAGAAAAGAGCCGACCCCAGCCGACCGCGCGGCGCGGCGGCGCGGAGCGGATGGCCGGAAGCTCGACGGTAGCGGGAAGCGAGATGGTTGTCGTTAAGGCAGCACGCATGGCGAGGTACCTCATAAGATGCTTTCATTCACGTCGCGCTGATGCGCGTCGTATCCGATCGCGATTATGGTCGGATACAGCCATGTCAAAGTTATGGGTGGATTGTGGAGTTGCGCGGCCGCCGCATGGCAGATCGGAAACATTCCGACAGGTCTGCGGCCTAATTCCGCCACGATTCGCGTGAAACCGACCGCAAAGGTTGTATTTGCGCCGTTGACGCGCGCAGGGCGTCCGCTCAACATCACGTAAACCCGAATATCGGGGGATGGAGACAGCCATGGCCAAACAAGAAATCCTGCCGCAGGCTTGGGAAGAGATGAGCACCGCCGGCGCGAAATCGGATTCCAATGCGCGCGCCGACGCGCTCGAGCACAAGATGATGATGACCGATCTGGAGCGCATCCCGCTGCGCTCGGTCCTGTTCACCTCGGGCGAACGCGATCCGACCGGACCGATCCAAGATCCGCTGCCCCCCGGCAAGCATGTCGTGCAAGGCGTCGACCCGCGCCTCAAGCCGATGCCGGACAAACCGACCTTGGTGGATTTCTTCCGCCTGCGCTTCGGCAGCGCGACCAATCATCTGCTGCAAAGCGCCAATCTCGCGCGCAAGGGCGGCTGTAGCGAGAAGGTTATTCTCGCCTGCCTGCTGCATGATATCGGCGTCGTTGGATTCATCCGCTCCGATCACGGCTATTGGGGCGCGCAGCTCATCGAACCGTATGTCGACGAAGAAGTGAGCTGGGGCATCCGCTACCACCAGGCGCTGCGCTTCTTTCCGGATAAGGATTTCGGCTACGAATATCCGCAGATGTATGTCCGCTTGTTCGGCGAGGATTTCGAGCCCGAAGACTACATCAAGCGCGATTACGAATTCGCGCGAAAGCATAAATGGTACGGCACGGCGCGGCAGATTTGCGTCAACGACCTTTATGCGTTCGAGCCCGGCGTCAATCCGCAGCTCGAGGAATTCGAGGACATCATCGGTCGCAACTTCAAGCAGCCGGCGGAAGGCCTCGGCTGGGACAACACGCCCGCCTCGCATATGTGGCGGACGATCATGATGCCGACCCGAGCTCTCTAAGGCCGCGCGCATCATCGATCGAGGACATCGAAGCGGGCGCTGCACAGCGCCCGCTTTTGATTCGCGGATATCGATCGACACGCCCCGCTGGCACGAGCTTCGGCGAAAACTTCTGACAAGCGGCCAAAGTTTCGTCACATTGAAGAGTATGCTGTTGGTGCGGCTGTGCACCGCGCTTGAACGAGGCATCGCCTCTTTCTCCACAAGCGACGGCAAAGCACCTTCGATAGCGAAGAAACTTCGCGACCTTCATCAACCTCTGGCACCAAATCTTGGCGTCTGGCGGCAACTTGGCGACGATCGAAGCCAAGCCGCCGTTTGAATTTGATCGGGGCTCATCGTGGTGAGCGTGACAGCCGCAAGCGAAGCCGTACGCAAGCCTCGACATTGGGCGTAATGCGATGCGCCCATCGCCGACATCGTCGATCTCAGCTGCGAAAAATAGGAGTGACAATGAAATTGTCGACCGCTCGCATTCAGCGCACGTTACATCAATTGGAAGAGCAGACCGCCTTCCAAGAGACCTTGATGATTGGCGAGGATAGTCCTCTGAAGCCAAAGCTCAGCGAATTGTATGGCGACCATACTTTTTTCCTCGACAGCGAAGGAATTCACATCGTCGAGCCGGCCGAGACCCGCTCGACCGTGCCTTCCGGAAAGGTGGTCAAGCTGGCGACGTGGAAAGACGGCAAGCGCACCGCGCTGACGCCGCATCGTCCGCAAGCAACCGATATCGTCGTCGTGCTCGGCTCGGAAGAACCGGACGAAGAGTAATCCTCGCAATCAAAGCTGCGGGCGAACGAAACCAGACCGAGGCTGCAAACCTCGCCCGCAGCCCCTCACGGAATCGTTCACAGGAGAATTCATGTCGCTTAACGCGCGTCATCGCCTTTGTGCGAAGAAGCCGCGGCTTTCCGCATCCCGGACGGCAATACTCGCCTTCTTCGGCTCGGTCCTCTGCCTGTCGCAAGCCTTCGGACAGGGACAGTCCCCGGCAAACAACGCGCCGCCCGCGTCTGCCGCTAATATCTCCGATCGGCAAATCAAGGAAGCGGCCACCGCCATCCCCCAGGTCGAAGGCATTCGACAAAACTATCAGCAGCAACTCGCCCAGGCACCCGATGGCGACAAGCCGCGTATTCAGGGCCAGGCCGGTACTGAAATGAAGAAAGCCATCGCTGATCAGGGCCTCTCGGTTCCCGAATACAATTCGATCCTCGAGGCGGCAGAGCAGCATCCGGAAATCCGGACGCGTCTTATCCAACAAATGCCGCAGTCGGGTCAGGCACCAGGGCCTTAAGTAGGCACGCCTATCGTCGACAAATCGAAGCGGGCGCCAACGAGGCGCCCGCTTTTTCATTCACGACGCGCGCTCGACTCGGCAGAGAAAGCAGCCCGGCCGCCCCGTGTGTACGTTGGCGAAACGCGTGCGCTCATCCGCGAAGCAACGCTCGAGCAGTGCCTCGATCCGGTCGCCGGTGACGGTGTCGTTGAGGTGGTAGAGCATCCGGTCGCTCGCATCATAAGGCCGGACGTTGACGAGCTGGATCGCGCGCACCGCCGGCGGAAGTGCACTCTCTTCGTAACGCGGGCAAGCGCCATCGTGAACGAAGATCGGACTCGGCTGCCAGTAATGGCCTTTCGGCTGCCCGGGATCGTACGAGCCAAGCAGCACGTCCTGGCCCTTCCCCGGCTGCGCCAGGCAATGGCGGCAGAAATAGCCGACATCGGAATCGGCTGTCACTGCGCGAACCGGATTGTTGAAATCGTCGGTGCCCGACATGCGAAACCGTTCCGCAGTCTCGGTCGGCATCGCCACGTAACGCAAGCGCATCACCCTTTTCCCTTCGCCGTGATCGTCACAACGAAGGTGAGCCGGACAGGGACGAAAAGCGCTCCGCTTCTTGCGCGCGAATTGGAAAATGTCGGCGTGCTAGCCGGCGAGGCTCGCTTTGCCGCGACGCTCGATTTCTTCGGGCGGGAGATCCTCCGTCCAGGTCAGCAATACCCAGACATGGCCGAACGGATCGCGAAGACTGGCGGAACTTGCACCGTAAAACATATCCGTGGGCGGTTGAACTTCGTCCGCACCGGCCGCCACGGCTCGCTGCAAGAAACCTTCGTTGTCGTCGGTAAAGATGTGCAGGCTCGCAGTGCAGCGTCCGAGCCGCCGTGGCTCGCCATAGAGCCGATCATCCGGATCGCCGATCATCAGGACAGAGTTGCCGATCGCGATTTCGGCATGGATGATCGCGCCGTTGGACCGCGCGATGCGAAAGAGCTCGACAGCGCCAAATGCGCGCCGATAAAAGGCTATCGCCTCGGATGCGTTCTCGGCATAGATATGCGGCACGATGGCGTTGCGGTAACGCTGCGGGCGCAGGCTGGCCGGCTTGGGCTTCGGCGCAGTTGCCTGAGCCATGGTATCGCCTCCTTCGCTTTGCTGTCTCCCCTCTTGAAGACGAGATGCGCGATGGAAGTTTCACCACGTTTTCTGACGCTAAAGCGACAGCGTCGTCGCCGGGAAAATCTCATCGAGCGACAGCATGCGCGGCGTTAGCCCCTGCTCGTTCGAATAGCGCGCGATGGTCTCGAGCACCGTGCGATTGCCGACGACGCCATAGGGATAAGGATCGCGCTTCAGCGCCGCGCCGGCTTCGGGAGCGAGAATGCCGGTCTCGAGATGCGCTTCCGCCGCCTCGGACACGCCGGCAAGCCAGTTGTTCTTCGCTTCGAGGAAGGCGCGATAGAGATTGAGGACGACCCAAGGATGCTTCTCGACGATCGAGCGACGCACGACCATGCCGTGGTTGATCGGATAAAGGCCGGTCTTGGCGAAATAGCGGCGGCCCTCGGCGGCGCGATCGGGGAAGAGGTAATGCCCGTCGGCGCGCTCGTCGAGATTGACCTTGCTGCGGTCGACGAGATTGTTCGCCGCGATGTAATGCAGCGCCGCGTCGAGCTTCCCCGACACGAGCATCGAGGCCATGCTTTCATCGGCCGGAATGCGGTTGAGCTTCACGCCCGCCGGCGGCTTGAAGCCGGTGGCGCCACCGTGGCTCACCTCCTCCGTGCGCTCCATCCACCATTGGATCTCCGTCGCATCGACGCCGAACTCGTGCTTCAGCGCGCCGCGCGACCACAGCGCCGCGGTCTGTTGATATTCCGGCACGCCGACGCGTTTGCCGCGCAGATCGCTGGGCGATTTGATGCCGCTGTCGTTGCGCGCCCACATGCCGGTGTGGAAAAAGCGACGGGTCGTGAACACCGGCAGCGCCACCCAATCGCGATTGCCCGACGCCAAGAGGATCAGCAGCGACGACATCGACATTTCGGAAATGTCGAATTCGCTGAAATGCAGCTGGCGCCAGAAGATCTCGGACGGATGGGCGTTGGTGACGAGAAGATCGATGCCGTCGGGCTTGATCTTGCCTTCGAGAACCGGCCGCGAGCGCGCATTCGGATGCATCGCGATGCTGAGCTGAAGATCCGACATCGATATCCCTCCCTAAAATTGCATCGCTTTTAGGCGCGCTTGCGCCGCCCGGCAAGCGCGGCCGCTTGCGTCCGGCGGCAATTTCGCCATGATCGGCGGCGACATGGTGTTCGCTCCGCGCTTTGTGTTCGGCTTCCTGCTTGCGGTGGCGCTGCTCACCGGCGGCGCCCCGGTTTCGGCGCAAAACAATCCCGCCGCCACGACACCACCCGCCGCCGAGGCGCCGCGTCCCGTCTCCTCGACCGCCGAGCGGATTTTCGAAACGGCGCGCGGCAAGTTACTCCAGATCCGCACCGAGCTCGCCGCCACCGGCCGCCAGTCGACACTCGGCTCGGCCTTTCTGGTCGATAACGAGCTCGCGATCACCAACTACCACGTCGTCTCGCAATATGTGCTCGAGCCCGATCTCTACCGGCTCGAATACTTCACGGCGGCCAACGATCATGGCAGCCTGCAGGTCCTCGGCTTCGATATCGCCGACGATCTCGCCCTCGTAAAGATCGATCACCCCCAGCAAGAGCATCTCACCTTCGATCCGCGCAAGCTCGACGGCCTCACCAAGGGCGAGCAGCTCTACGCCATGGGCAATCCGCTCGATATCGGCTTCGCCATCGTCGAGGGGACCTATAACGGCCTGGTCGAGCGCAGCTACACGCCGCACATCCATTTCTCGGGCGCGGTCAATCCGGGGATGAGCGGCGGACCGGCGGTCGCGACCGACGGCGACGTCGTCGGCATCAATGTCGCGACGCGGCGCGATGGCGAACTGGTCAGCTTCCTCGTACCGGCGCAATTCGCCGTCGCGCTTCTGGCGCAGGCGCCGCGCGATCCGCCCAAGCCGAAAGCTTTGCGCACCGAGCTTGCCCGCCAGGTTGCCGCGCGCGAGAGCGCGCTCTACGCCAAGATCGAATCGGCCGGCCTGCAAGCGGCAACGTTCGGTCCCTATGTCGCGGGCGAGAGCAAGGCGGATTGGTTCACCTGCTGGGGCCAAACCAACGCCGCGATGGTGCCGAAACCGCGGGCCACGGTCGAGACGACGAATTGCAGCGGCGACAGCGATATCTTCGTGGCCGACGATCTGCGTATCGGCCATCTCTTCGTGACGCATTCCTATATCCGCAGCGTCGATCTCAACGCTTTCCAATTCGCGACCTACGTCGCGACGCAGAATGGTCTGCAATGGCCGGCGCGATGGCGTGAGCGCTGGTACACGCCGCCGCGCTGCACGCAGGATTTCACCCGTGCCGACGCGCCCGATAAAGCCCCGCCGGTCGAGGCGATCTGGTGCGCCCGCGCCTATAAGGATTTTCCCGATCTCTACGACATTGCGCTGACCACGATCACCCAAGACCGCAACAGCGAGGCGCTGGTCTCGCGACTGAGCCTGCAAGCGGTCACGTATGAAGCGGCACAACACCTCGCCAGGCAATTCCTCACCACGCTGCAATGGCACAAATAATCTGGGTCGAGATCTTGTCGCGCGGCGGCCAGGTCGTCGCCCGCCATCGCTGCGCCGGCCCCGAATTGCGCATCGGCCGCTCCTATCACAGCGATGTCATCATCGACGATCCGACCGTTGCGCCCGATCACTTGCGCGTCACGCAAGGTACCGACGGTGCGATCGTCGTCGAGTCGATAAGCGACGCGCCCCCTTTCCTCATCAAAGGCGACCGTCATGAGCGCTGCCTGGTCGATGGCGACATGGAGCTGCGCATCGGCCACACCTCGTTACGCCTGCGCGATGAGACTTACGCGGTGCCGGCGGCGACGGTGGTCGTCGAGCCGAAGCCGCGCTGGATCGCGCTCGCCGCGCTGATCGTCGTGACTTTGATGCTCAACGGTCTGACCATTTGGCTCAACGAGACGTCAGAGCCCAAATTCTCGCGCGACATGGCAGCGGTGGTGATGATCATCAGCGGGATCGTGATCTGGGCAGGATTCTGGGCGCTGATCTCGCGAACCTTTGCCGGCGCATCGCGTTTCCCGCGCCATCTTGTCATCGGCATCGGCGCGTTTCTCGCCTATACGATCTATGCTCTCTTGGCTCAGGAGGTGGCTTTCTCGCTGTCATCAGCAACCATCGAGGGCAATCTCGATATCGGGCTTTGGGTCGTGCTGGGAGTCGCGTGCTTTCTTCACTTACACACGATCACGCCCAGCCGGACGTCGCTCAAAGCCGCAATCATCGCGGTGCTCGTCATCGCCGGTATTTTGGTTCAGGTCATCAGTCAACTCGAGCAGCTGAAGAACGGCCGACAACCGAATATCGCCCGGACCAACTTTCCGCCCGCTTTCCGGCTTGCGCACGCCAAGAGCGAGGACCAATTCTTTGCCGCGGTTGACGCTTTACAGAATGAGCTCGACGCGGATCGCGAAACGCCTTGAGAGGGAGGATCACGTGAATATCAAAGGCGGCGTCGCCATCGTCACAGGCTCCGCGACCGGCATCGGCGCCGAGACCGCGAAGCTGCTCGCCCAGAAAGGCTGCCGCGTCGTCGTCAATTACAGCCGCAGCCGCGACGAGGCCGAAGCCACCGCCGGCGAATGCCGCGCGCATGGCGTCGATGTGCTGGTGCATCAGGCCGACATCGCCGACGACGCGCAATGCCGCGGCATGGCGAAGGCCGCAATCGAGCGCTGGGGCCGGATCGACGCCCTCGTCAATAGCGCCGGCAAGACCAAGCCGGCCAAGCCCGGCGATCTCGAAGCCCTCAATGGTCCCGACTTCCTCGAGATCTATGCCGTCAATGTCGTCGGCACCTATCAGATGATCCGTGCCGTCGTGCCGCAGATGAAGAGCCAAGGCAACGGCGCGATCGTCAATGTCTCGGCACTCGGCTCGCTCGACGGCGAAGGCTCGTCGATCGCCTACGGCGCGTCGAAAGGCGGCATCAATTCGATGACCATCGCCCTCGCCCGCCAGCTCGCGCCGACGATCCGCGTCAATGCGGTTGCACCGGGTTTCGTCGCAACGCGCTGGATGAAGAACCTCCTCGGCGAGCAACGCTACAGCGAGCGCATCATCGAGCAGGCGAAGATCATGCCGGTCGGCAAGACCGCCTATGCCGAAGACATCGCCGAGATGGTGTGCTGGTTCATCGACGGCCCCGACCTCATCACCGGCGAGGTCCTGCCGATCGATTACGGCTCGCGTTTCGGCAAACGATCGGCATGAGGGCGCGTGGCAAGTTTTACGGATTGGAAGTATAGCGTCGATCGTCAAGCGACCGTCGCTGCGTATCAGCTCGCCGAACGCGGCGGCTGCGATACTTGCGATTGCATTTACTGTAGGAACTTCAGGCTCGCACGGAAGCACGTTTTTCCACCTGAATTTCTTACCCTGCTCGAACAACTAGGCATCGATCCGTGGAAAGAGGGTGAGGCGTATCATAACGCGCGGCTTGCACCCGGACGGCATCACTATGGTGGATGGTTCCATTTTGTCGGAAGCCTCGACGCTAAGGCGGACTCTCCGTATGTGATACTTCCCGACGGCTTCGAGTCTTGGATTCAAGCAGAATCGGCACCGTGTCTTGCGAGCCTCAAGGGCCTACCCTTAGTTGAAGTGGATTTTCTTTGCGATGCCGTTCCGTGGCTCTTAGACGAGCCCGAACAATCCTAGCTACCTCTGGAGTACGATCGCATGGATCTCGAACTCACCGGCAAACGCGCCCTCGTCACCGGCGGCAGTCGCGGCATCGGCAAGGCGATCGCGTTCCAGCTCGCCTCGGAAGGCGTCGACGTTGCGATCGCAGCACGCAACCTCGCACCGCTCGAGGCGACGGCGCGCGAGATCGCCGCGGCGACCGGGCGCAAGATCGTGCCGATCGTCGCGGATATGGGCGATGACGCAGCGGTCGAAGCTATGGTCGCAAAAGCCATGCAGGCGCTGGGCGGCATCGACATCCTCGTCAACGACGCGGCGGCGCCCGGCGGCACCGTACCCTCGGCGAAGATCGAGCAGGTCACCGCCGAGAATCTGCTGTTCGACGTGAACGTCAAGGTCGCCGGCTACATGCGCGCCGCGAAGGCGATAGCGCCGCATATGGCGAAGGGCGGCTGGGGCCGCATCATCAATATCGGCGGCGGCGCGGCGCGGCGCAGCGGCAATTACATCGCCTCGATCCGCAATTCGGCGGTCTCGTCGCTGACCAAGAATCTCGCCGACGAGCTCGGGCCCAAAGGCATCAACGTCGTCGCCATCCATCCCGGCACGACCAAAGCCGGCCAGCCGATGACCGAGGAATTCGAGAAGCGCACGACCCAATCCGTCAGCATCGGCCGGCTGATCGAGGCGAAAGAGATCGCCTATGTCGTCGCCTTCCTCGCCTCGCCCAAAAGCATCGCGATCAACGGCGAGACCGTCGCCACCGGCGGCGGCATCATCGGACCGATCACCTACTGACGGACGACCGACAAATCGATCGGCTCTACTTCACCTCGGCCGCAGCCTTGTGGACGAGGCTGGCATCGATCACCTTGTCGAAAGCGAACGACTCGCTGTAGTTGAGGCGGCCGTTCTTGCGGTCGGTCGCCTCTTCGTCGCGCAGTTTCGCTTCGTATTTGCTGATATCGAGATTGCGGTCGAAGAGGTAAGGCGCGCTGTCTTCGACATCCTCGATCTTGAGACCGGTCTGCTGCGCGATCATCGCCGCAATGGCCGGATCCTTGTTGTAGGGCCCCTGCGCATCGCGCGCACCGCGGATCAGCGCGCGCATGAAGGCCTCGGCCACCTTCGGCCGGTCATGCATGAATTGAGTCGCGAGGAACAGGAACGTCGTCGGCACGCCTTCGCCGATCGAGGATTCAGGCTGGATCAGCGATGCCACGCCTTCATTCTTCGCCGTGGTCGCCAGCGGCTCGGGCAGGAAGCCGGCGTCGATGGCGCCGCTCTTGAAGGCGACGAGCTGCAGCGCGAAATCCATCTGCGTCATCTCGATGTCCTTCATGTGCATCCCGTATTTCTCGACCATCTTGCTCAGGAAATATTCGGTGATGTCGCCCGGCGCGTTGATCGCGACCTTGCGGCCTTTCAGATCCTTGGCGCTTTTGATCGTGCCGTTGTCCCAAAGCTCCTTGCGCGCCAGCGGCTGCGTCGCCATCAGCTTGCCTTGCAAGCCCATCGCCGCGGCGATGCGCAGATCGAAGCCCTGATGCGCCGCGTTGAAGAAGCCGGCCGTGGCCGCCCCCATCGCCGCGTCGAGCTTGCCGGTCGCCATCGGACCTATCGCATCGAGCGCGCTGCGCACATTGCCGACATCGATCTTGATGTTCTCTTGCGTGAAATAACCCTTGCCCATCGCGATATAGAACGGCGACTGGCCGGTGCTCTTGACCATTTGAATGGTAACGGTCTGATCGTCGGCCCGCGCCGCCGGCGCCAGAAACATGAACACCAAGACAGCCGTCACCCAGCACTTCATCGACATTTTCCCTCCCTATCACGCGGCTCGAGGCGCGCTTTTCTCGGCGATCATCGCATCCGGACCGCCGTTACAGCAAGGCTGACGCTACAGCAGCCTAAACAATCGCTTGCGTCTAGCATGAAACCGCCGGCTTATTCGGATGGGGCGATAAACGCCCGTAGGCAATCAAACAATGTCGCTGGAAAGACGGGACGTGTGGGCGTCCGCGATCGCGGCCCTCATCGTGACGCTATTCGTTGCGACAGGGCTGGTTTGGCTCGGCATCGATAATCTCCGCGTCAACAGCGTCGTCGCCCGGGATCAGGGCGCGAGCCATGGATTCCTTTATCTGCTGCTCGGCGGAGCAAGCTGAATGTCGGTGCCGCACCGCGTCTCGCGCCGCGCCTGCATGGCGAGCGCGTTTTTTCTTACGCTCCCGCTCGCTGCGACGCGCGCCATCGGCGCGGTTCCCGATGCATCGAGCTTTATCGTCGATCTCGGCGATCATGTGCTGAAACTCCTCGGCGACAAGCAACGATCGGTCACCGAGCGAGGCCAGGATTTCGAGCATCTTGCTGTCGATGCTTTCGATTTCCCGCGCATTGCCCGCTTCACCCTCGGCAATTATTGGCGTACGGCAAGCGACGATCAGAAGCAGCGATACGAGACCGCGTTCCAAGCCTATATGGTGAAGTTCTATTGGTCGCAATTCAGCAGTTTCAATGCCGCCGATTTCAAGGTCACGAAGCAGCGCGATTCGGGTAGCAACTTCGTCGTCGTGAGCACCGAGATCGATCGCCCGACCCAGGGGCCGATCGCGGCGGATTGGACGGTCGCCAAGGTCGGCGACGGCTTCAAGATCATCGATGTCAGCATTGGCGGCATCAGCCAGCTCCTCACCTATCGCGACCAATTCGCCTCGACCTTGGACCGCAACGGCGGCAACGTCGGCGCTCTCACCGATCAGCTCAAGCAGAAGAGCGCGAACTAGAGCCGGTCGCTTCGCGCTATTTCAGCCGCGACGCCGCTTCCTTCACGAAGCTGAGATCGACGTAGTTCTTCACGTCGAGCGTTTCCTTGGTGAAGCCGAGCGAGCGCATCGTGTCGACGTTCGCCTGCAGTGCGTCGAGATCGGGCATGCCGTTCGGATCCTTGTAATAATCCTCGCCTTTGACGAAGAGCCACGGATCGAATTGCGCCGCCGGGATCTTGGTGAAATCGGCAAAAATCTTCACCGCTTCCGCGTGATGCGTCGGATCGCTGAACCAGGCGAGCTCGCGCAGCGAATCCTCGAGATAATCGGTCACTGCCGCGCGGTTCTTCTCGAGGAAGTCCTTGCGGCCGACCAGCTCGGCCATCTGCGCGCGGCCGACCGCGTCTTTCTGGGTGAAGAGCGTGCGCGCGAACGCGCGGATCGCCGGATCGCCATTCGTCAGCCGCGTGCCGGGAATGAGATCGACCTTATGCTCCTTCAGCATCGGCGGCATGTTGCCGAAACCGGCTTCAAGGATGGTCACGTCGCGGTTGGGCTCGAGGCCATTTTTGCGAAAGATCGCGCGCAGCACCATGTCGACGGCGCTGCCGGCGCTGTTGGTCACGGCGACATGGCCCTTCATATCGGCGATCGAATGGATCGGCCCGTCCTTCAGCACCAGGAACTCGTTCGAATAGCCCCCCGGCGCGCCGTCTTGGAACATGTCGGCGATGATGCGCAGATCGGTCATATGCGCGTTGAACACCGCCGTCGGCAGGATCGAGTAGCCGAAGCCGACGAAATCGATTTCGTTGGCGGCGAGCGCCGTGATCTGCGGCGGCGAGCCCTGGAAATGCGTCAGGTCGAGGACATAGGATTTGCCCTCGTGGCGCAGCACGTCTTTCGGCCCGATCGACACCAGCGGCACGTCCGAGCTGCCCGACACCCAACCGATGCGAATATGCATCGGATCGGCCGATGCGCTGACGGCGCTCGCGATGACGAGCGATGAGGCAAGGATTGCTGTCGCAAGTTTCATCATTTCCCCCGTTTTTTCTTCGTCTTCCCCGCGAAAGCGGGGACCCAGGGCGACATCGCGTCTCTTTCCCTGGATCCCCGCTTTCGCGGGGAAGACGAATTTAGGAAGTTATGATGCCGTTGTTCAATACGCCAGCCGGAGCGCGGCTCCGACTTACGCCGCCAACTCCGCCGCCGCGCGATAGGGCAAGCGGATCGCAACGCGGGCGCCCGTCTCGGGGTCGCTGGTGATGGTGACGGTGCCGCCGTGCTGCTCGACGATCTGGCGCACGACCGAGAGGCCGAGCCCGGTGCCGAAGCTCTTGGTGCTGAACAGCGGCTCGAACACCTTCGGCAGAACCGTCGCTTGTATGCCAGGCCCGGTATCGGCGACGGTCAGTTCGAATGCATCTCCGGCAACGGCCGTCGATACGACGATCTGACTGGCGCGCCCGCTGTCGTTGCCATGCATCGCCTGGGCCGCGTTCTCGACCAGATTGTTGACCACCTGGCGCATGCGATCGGCATCGATGCCGATCGTCTCGCCGCTGGCGCCGAGCTGTTTGATCAAGGCGATACCGGGCGGCAGGTGCTGATCGTTCAGGACGTCGTCGATCCATTGATCGACAACCACCGGCGACAAGTTCAGATTCCGCAGCCGCGAGTAATCCAAGAGATCGCTGATGATCCGGTCGCAGCGGCCGATGCTGCGCTCCATGCGCTCGAGCTGGCGATCGAAATTCGTCTCTTTGCGGCTCGCCGCCTCTTTCACCACGTAGTAGGTATTGCGGATCGCGCTCAGCGGGTTGCGCAGCTCATGCGCGACGGTGGCCGTCAGTTGACCCAACGTCGATAGCCGCTCGGTGCGCACCAGCTCCTCGGCCATGCGCTGCTTCTCGATCGCATTGTCGCGGAAGACGACGAGAGCCCGGGCAAGATCGCCGATCTCGTCATGCCGCCCGGCATAGGGAATCCGGCCGGCAAGATCGCCTTCGGCCACCGCGCGCACCGCGCCGGTAATCGTCGCCATCGGCCGCACGACGCGGCGATCGACGAGGCGGATCGCGAACACGCCGAAGCCGACGAAGGAAAGCATGAGCAGAACGGCGATCAAGAAATCGCGCTGCGCCGTCGCGGCGCCCGCGCTGGCGTGATCGGCAGTCAGATCGAAAGCGGTGTTGGCGATGCCGATCAGCGGCGCGAGAAAATCATTGCGGCCATCGATCCATTGCACACCGGCCTCGCCCAGGGATTGGCCGTCGCTCAGCGCGTCGACGATCAGCTTGTGATTGGCGCGCACCGTGCCGAAATAGTCCTGCTTCGCGGTCGCGATCGCGTCATTGAGCTTCGGCGGCAGGTTTTGCAGCCGCGCATCGTCTTGGATCGTCCGCCACGCCGCATCGACCTGCCCGCCCAGCGCGATGGTCTGCTCGCGCACCGCCGGCGGCAGGCTGTTTTTGGCGACCGCCGCGCCGACGACCAGGCGATCGAGACCGCCCGCGTCGCGCATCGTCCAGGCGAGCTGCTTGATCTTCATCATCTCGGCGATGAAGGTATCCGCATGGGCGACGTTCGCCGCCAGCACGTCGGATAGCGCATTGAGCGCGTCGACCAGCTTGCCGCCATCGGCCACCCACGTCGCGGCGAGACCGGGCGGGCGCTGATCGAACGGAAGCCGCACCGCCTCGTCGGCTTGCCGGCGCAGCTGCGTGTAAAGATCGTGACTGGCTTGAATGGCGGCGACCGCCGCATCCGTGCCGTCGAGCTTGGCGGTGCTCAGCCGGGTGAGCGCCTCGTTCAGCGCGTGCTCGGATCTCCCGCGTAAGGTCGTGATCGTATCGGCCGCGACTTTACTGATGAGCACCGGGGTCAGAAGCGCGGTGTTCTCCGCGCCGCGCTCGACCATCAGCGCCTGCATCGCCATGAACAGATCGCGCGAGACGTCGGCGGACACCAACACGCGATCGGCGGTGCGCATGCGCTCGTAGGCAAAGATAGCGATAACCGCAAAGGTGGCCA
>DASZLU010000054.1:0-103798 GCA_035552195.1 Allostellaceae bacterium
CGAGAAAGCGAGATCGGTGCCGGCCGAGACGGTCATGTCGACTGCGCCCGCGATCATCGCTTGCTGCAGCTTGGCGCCGCCGCCGAAATCGGTCACCTCGACATCGAGACCTTCGGCTTTGAAGGCACCGCGATCATTGGCGATCCGCGCCGGAAGGAACGTGAAATTGGCGCCGGCGGGCGTCCCGACGCGCAAAGCCTCCGCATCGGCCGGCGTCCCGAACAGCACGCTCCCCGCTGCGAAGAACAGCACGACGAAAAGCAGCGTGACGATGCACTTCATCTTATCCTCCGCCAAAATCGTTCTTTTTGAGAAACCGTCGACGCCGTGCCGGCACAACCGGGCGGCGCGATGACGAGCGTGAGGATAAGAGCGGCCAGCGTTCGCAAGGAGCGCCGGCCACCATGCTCTCAGGCGTCGTTCCAGCGGCGGAAACGCCGCTCGGCCATGCGGCACAGCTCGTTGAGCGTCACCGCGATCGCCGCCAGCACCGAGATCAGCGCGAAAAGGTCGGGCGGCGAGAAGCTTTCGGCGAAAAGCCGGGTGTAGAAGCCGATGCCCGCCGTCGAAACATAAAGCTCGGCCAGCAACACGCCGAGGAGCACCGCCGTCATGCCGAGACGCATGCCGGTGAAGAAGCTCGGGATCATGTGCGGGAAGATGATTGTGGTGAAGACTTGCCAGCGGCTGGCGCCCATCGAATGCGCGGCGCGCAGCAATTGCGGCCGCAGATTCTGGACACCCGCGACCGTCGTCACGATCACCGGGAAGATGCCGTGGCTGACGCCGAAGGCAATCTTCGCCGCCGGGCCGATGCCGAAGATCAGCACGAAGAGCGGCAGGATGGTCGCTTGCGGCGTCGCATAGAGCATCAGGATCACCGGCAGGATCGACTGCTTGGTGAAGCCGTGCAGGCCGACAGCGAGGCCGACGGAGAGGCCGACAACGACCGACATCGAGAAAGCGAATCCGACCTCGAAAATCGTCACCTCGATTGCGTTGCGGATCTTCGGATCCGCCGCAATGTGCGGCAGCGCCGCGATCGCCTGCGAAGGCGGGCAGAGGAAGAGCGGATCGGCATAGAGCCGCGCACCGATCTCCCAGAGCGCCAGCAGGACGAAGATCGCGATGAGCCGCGCCCAGCCCGGCGACATGATCGGGCCGCTGCGCGCGCGCGAGACGCTGTGCATCGTGGTCGCTGTCATTGGAAGCCCCGTCGGCCACGCGCCTCGGCAAAGGACACGATGCCGTTGATGATGAAAGCCATGAATACGGCAAAGACGATATTTGCGAACATCTGCGCCGATTCCATGTTTTCGGCGAGCGAGACGATGCGATGGCCGAGCCCGGCCAGCGAGGAAATCGTCTCGCCGCCGAGGATCGCAAGGAAGGCGATGATGCAGCCGAGACGCAGCCCGGTCAGCACGACCGGAAACGCGGCGGGCAACATCACCGACCAGAAGAGCTGCAGATCGTTCGCGCCCATCGACTGCGCCGCCCGGATATAGGCCTTGTCGACATTGGCAAGGCCGGCGATGGTGTTGAGCACCACCGGGAAGAACGCGATAGTCGTGCCGATCGCGATCTTCGAGCCCGCGCCGAGGCCGAAGAACAAGAGATAAAGCGGGAAGAGCAGGATCGCCGGGATCGAATAGATGCCAGCGAGCAGCGGATCGAACACGCGCACGGCATAGGCCGAGCGGCTGATGACATAGCCGAGGCTGCAGCCCGCGATCGCGGCGATCGCGACCGCCACGATCCATTCATGCACCGTCACCCAAAGGTCGGGCCAGATACCGCTGGTGGTCAGCAGTACCCAGAAATCCTTGAACACCGGAACCGGCGCCGGAAGCAGCAGCGGATTGATGTGACCCGGCCGCGTGCCGAGGTACCACGCCACCAGGATGAGGATCAGCACGCCGAGCTGGATCAGCCTTTGGCCAATGCCGAGTTGCGGTCTCATGCGCCTGCCTCGGCCGGTTGATGAGTCATGGTCTTGCGGATCTCGTCATGCAGCAGCTCGTAGAGCTCGTTGCGCAGATTGGCGAGTTTTTCCGAGGTCATGAACTCGCTCTTGCGCGGATGCGCCTCTTCGACGTGGATGATCTTCTTGATCCGGCCGGGACGTGCGGTCAGCACGGCGACGCGATCCGCAAGGAACACCGCTTCGACGAGGCTGTGCGTGACGAAGATGATCGTCTTGCCGGTACGCGCCAGCAGCACCGAAAGGTCCTCGCCCAGAACCATGCGGGTCTGCTCGTCGAGCGCCGCGAAAGGCTCGTCCATCAGCAGGACTTCGGTCTCGAGCGCCAGCGCGCGGGCGAGCTGCACGCGCTGCTTCATGCCGCCGGAAAGCTGCGCCGGATAATGCTGCGCGAATTGCGTGAGACCGACCGCCTCGAGCGACCGCCGCGCGCGGCCGTCACGCTCGCTCTTGGAAACACCTTGGAAGGCCATGCCGAGCTTCACGTTGTCGATCACCGTGCGCCAGGGGAAGAGCGTGTTCTCTTGAAACACGTAGGCGACCTTTTGCGGCGACGGGCCGTTGACCTCGTGCCCGTCGATTGTGACGCGGCCGGTCGACGGTGTTGCCAGACCGCCGATGATGTTGAGCAGGGTGCTCTTGCCGCAGCCCGACGGCCCGATCAGGCACAGCAATTCGCCGCGCGCAATATCAAGCGTCGCGCTTTCCAGCGCCACCACACGCCGCGGATCCCCCTCCGCGCCGAAAGCCTGGCTGACGCCTTCGACTTTGATAATCGCATCGCCCCGATTCACGTTCTGCTCCATTTTGCGCCGCGGGTCATGGGAATTGCCTTGCTTCGAGTCTAGGAGGGTCATGGTCGTCCATTCTTTCGACGGCCGCCACTAGGGCGCCTTTGGCAGGAATTTTTCGGTGTATAGCTTGCTCATATCAGGCTCGGTCGAAAGCAAATTCATCTGCACGAAAGAGCGACTTAACACCGCAACAGCTTTGGGCTCGAAACGCCCGGTATCCGAAAACACCGGCATCACCGCATCATAGGCTTTGGCCGCGATCTCCGGCGATTGATGCATGATCGGCGCAATCAGCGCCACCGTTTCGTTCTTATTGGACTTCATCCAGGCGACCGTGTCGAACCAGCCGGCCAGAAAGCCGCGCACCGCCTCGGGCCGCTGCTCGGTCACCTGCTTGGTCGCATAGACGATATGGACGATGAAATCGGGAATGATGGTGCCGAAATTGACAACGGTGTGGCCGATGCCCTCACGCTCAAGCCGCGCCGCGGTGGCGATATCGCTCGACATGGCATCGATCTGCTGCGTCTTGATGGCGGCGATCTGGCCGGCGATATCGCCCAGAAACACGATATCGATGCCCTCGGGGCCCCAACCCTCGTGACGCGACAGCTCGCGCGTCGTCCATTCGGTGAGCGAGCCGACGCTCGATACGCTGACCTTACGGCCCTTGAGATCGGCGACCGTCTTCACCGGGCCGTTGGCCCCGGCGACGAGCACCAGCCCGTCGGGCCGGCCGGCATAGGCGGCGATGCCGACGACCGGCGTCCCCTTGGCGACGGTCGACATTTCCGGGCCGCCACCGAGACCGATATCGACCGCGCCAGCGACGAGCGCCTGCTGCTGCTTGGCCGCGCCGGCGAAATTGACAACCTCGATATCGATCCCGTGCTTCTGGAAAAAGCCTTTCGCCAGACCGACTTCGGGCGGGGTGAAATCGATCGGCTCGGCCTGAGCCCGGCCGACGCGCAGCGTCTCGTTGGCGCACGCTGCGGGCATGGCGACGCCAAGCAGCGCGATCGCCGCCATCGCCGCAACACCCCGGGGGTTTCCCATCACGCGCATGACGCCACCTTCATCACCTCACTTCGAACTCGGTAGAAATTTTTCCGTGTAGAGCTTCGACATGTCCGGCGGCGCCGGCAGCTGGCCCATATCGACGAAAGATTGCGCCAGCACCTTCAGTGCCTTCGGATCGAACTTCCCGGTGTTGGAGAAGCTCGGCATGATCTCGTCATACGCGCGGGCCGTGATCTCCGGTGTCTGATGCATGACCGGCGCGACGATCTTCACCGTCTCGTCCTTGTTCTTGCGCATCCAGGCGATCGTCTCGAACCAGCCGGCAAGAAATTCGCGTAGCTGATCGGGATGATCGGCGATCATCTTATTGGTCGCATAGGTGATGTGGTTGATGAAATCGGGCGCGACGGTCGAGAAATGCAGCACGATCTTCGCCGCGCCTTCCTTCTCGAGCTTGTAGGCGCCGGCGACATCGATGCACATGCCGTCGATATCCTTGGTGCGCAACGCCGCGACCTGCGCCTCGTCCGTCCCAAGCGGTGTCACGACGATGCCGTCAGGCCCCCATCCGAGGTGGCGCGACGCCTGGTGCACGGCCCAATCCGTGAGGCCGCCGACGGTGGAGACGCCGATTTTCTTGCCCTTGAGATCGGCCGGGCTGTTGATCCCGGCATCCGGCCGCGCGATCAGCAGCAGACCCATCGGCCCGGCGTAGGCGGCAATGGCGAGATCGCTATTGCCCTTGGCGACGAAGACCAACTCGGGCCCGGAGCCGAGGCCGACATCGATCGCGTCGGCGGCAAGCCCCTGCTGCAGCTTGGCGCTGCCGGCGAAATTGACCTCCTCGACGTCAATGCCGTGGTTTTTGAAAAAGCCTTTCTCCATGCCGACATCGAGCGGTACGAAGTCGAAGGGCAGCGCGATCGCCTTGCCGACGCGGAGCTTCACATCGGCCGCAGCGGCCGGCTCTGCGCCGAGCCCCGACAGCATCGCAGCGGCAATGCCAAGTGCGGCGAGCGAAATGCTCCAACGAATGTTCTTCCTCACGTCCACGCCTCCCTAACGTCGTCCGGTCGCCCGCTTACTGCGGCGCGCCGGGCAGGTATTTTTCGGTGATGACCTTGGTCAGATCCGGCTTGTCCGGCAGCGTGCCGAGTTCGACAAAAGACTGCGCCAGCGTATCGAGCGCCTTCGGATTGAATTTTCCGTCGGTCGAGAAGGTCGGCATGATGTCGTCGTAGACTTTGCCTTCGATCTCTTCCGAAACATTACCGACGCGCGCGCCGATGCGCACCGCATCCACCTTATGCGTCTTCATGTAAGCGATCGTCTCGAACCAGCCGGCGAGGAACGCGCGCACCTGATCGGGATGATCGGCCATGATCTTGTTGCTGGCGAAGATCACATGGATATGAAAATCCGGCACGATCTTGCCGAAATGCACGATCGTGTTCGTCACGCCCTCATCGCCGAGCTTCAGCGCCGTGGCGATGTCAGTGACCATGCCGTTGGTCTGATTGGTCCGCAGCGCGGCGACCTGGGGCGAGTCGGAGCCAAGCTCGACCAGCTTGATCCCGTCCGGGCCCCAGCCCTGCTGGCGCGACAGCTCTTTCACCAGCCACGCCGTGAGCGAGCCGACGGTCGAGACGCTGAGCAGCTTGCCTTTCAGATCAGCCGCGCTTTTCACCGGCCCGTTCTTTTGCGTGATGACGGTCAGCAGCTCCGGCTGGTTCGCCATCGCGGCGACGCCAAGCTCTGGATTGCCTTTGACGATGAAAGCGAGCTCGGGTCCCGAGCCAACGGCGATATCGATCGCATCGGCGGCGATGCCGCGCTGAAGATTGGCGCTGCCCGGGAAAGCGGTCGCTTCGATATCGAGATTGTGCTTGGCGAAAATGCCTTCCTCGATGCCGATGTCGAGCGGCGCGAAAGTGAAAGGTTGTGCCTGCGCCTTGCCGACACGCAGCTTATCGGCCGCGAACGCCGTGTTCGCGGTCACGCCCGACAAAGCCGGCATGACGAGCGCAAGCGCAACCAGCACCGATGCGCGCCAAATCTTACCCTGATACATTCCCACTACTACCTCTGAGACAATCCCTGCGCGGCTTTCGGACCGCTTGTCACTTTACGGCGATTTTACCGGCAAAAACTGCTCGGTATAGAGTTTTGACATGTCGGGCTCTTTATCGAGCACGCCCATCTGCACGAAGGATTTGGCAAGAATTGCGAGTGCCTTCGGGTTGAAGCGCCCTGTATCAGAGAACATCGGCATGACGTCGTCATAAGTGCGGCTGGCAATCTCGGGCGAAATATTCATGACCGCGGAAGCCTTATCAACCATCACCTGCTTGTTCTGGCGGATATAGGCGATGGTGTCGAACCAGCCGGCGAGGAAACCCTTAAGGTCGTTGGGCCGCGTTTGAACTGCCTTGGTCGTCGCGTAAATCACGTGAATGTGGAAGTCGCTGACGATATTGCCGAAGCGCACGAGGATGCGGCTGAGGCCCTCTTCCTCGAGCTTGTAGGCGAGGGCAACATCGGCGACGAAGCCGTCGACATTTTTGCTGCGCATCGCCGCGATCTGCGACGAATTCGAGCCGAGATAAGCGATCTTGATACCGTCCGGCCCCCAACCCTGTTGACGCGAGGTCTCGCGCACCAGCCATTCGGTCAGCGAGCCGGCGGTCGAGACGCTGATCGTTTTGTCTTTCAGGTCGGCGGCGCTTTTGAGCGGTCCGTCCTTCTGCACGCTGAGGTCGAGCAGCAGCGGCTGATTGGCCATCGCTGCGATGCCGAGCTCAGGGTTGCCCTTGGCGACGAACGCCAGCGCCGGACCAGAGCCGATGCCGATATCGACCGCATCGGCGGCGATCGCCTGTTGCAGCTTGGCGTCACCGGCGAAGCCCGATTCTTCGACATCGACGCCGTATTTTTTGAAGAAGCCGTGCTCGATGCCGATATCGACCGGCACGAAGGAGAAGGAATCGGCCTGCGACTTGCCGACGCGCAGCTTTTCCTGTGCCGAGGCGTGACCCGCCGCCATGAGAAGCGACACGGCCGCAACCGTGACCGCGGCGAAACGAAGACCAGAAACAACGCGCTGCATCACAAAACCTCTGCTCATTTGGCCCGGCCTATTTCGTCACCGGCAAGAATTTCTCGGTATAGAGCTTCGACATATCCGGCTTCTCGGGCAGCATGTTCATATCGACGAAAGACTGCGCCAGCACCTCGAGACCCTTGCGATCGAAGCGGCCGTCATCCGTGAGCATCGGAATGGTTTCGTCGTAGACTTTGCCGACGACGGCTTCCGGTATTTTCAGCACGCCGCTCGAAATCCGCACGGTCTCGGCCTTGTCGTGCTTGAAATACGCGACGGTTTCGAACCAGGCGGCGAGGAATTTCTTCACATCGTCGGGGCGCTTGGCGATCATATCCGTCGATGCGTAGATGACGTGATTGACGTATTCCTTCACCACATCGCCGAACTTCAAGAGGATGCGCACTTCGCCCGCCGTCTCGAACTGATAGGCGGTGGTGATATCGAAGGGCGCCATGTCGATCTGATGCGTGCGGAGCGCCGCGAGCTGCGCCGTCGCATCGCCGAGCGCGACGCGCTTGATGCCCTCCGGCCCCCAGCCTTCGCGGCGGCCAAGCTCGCGCACCATCCAGTCCGTCTGCGAGCCGGGGCTCGAAATGCTGGCAAGCTTGCCTTTGAGATCGGCGATCGAATGGATTGGGCCGCTGGCCAGCACCGACACGGTAATGCCGAGCGGCGGCCCCGCCTCTTGCGCGACGGCGAGAATCGGCGAGCCTTTGGCGATGAAAGCCATGCCTGGTCCCGAGCCGACGCCGATATCGACCGCGCCTGCGGCGAAAGCCTGCTGCAGTTTGGCGTCGCCGGCGAAAGCCGAGATTTCGATGTCGAGCCCGTGTTTTTTGAAGATGCCTTTTTCAACGCCGACATCGATCGGCGTGAATTGGAAAAGCGAGGGGAAGCCTTTGCCGAAGCGTAATGACTCGGCAGCGCCGGCCGGCGCGCCGGCGGCGAGAACGCCAAGCACGACGAACGCGACTGCCACGACGAAGCGGCCGCCGATCCTTCGGTTCAAACGCATCACCCCTCCCTGTACCCCGCGGCGCCGCCCCTACCCCGGTAAGATGCCCCTACCCCGGTAAGATTAGGTGAGCGGCGCCGGCGGTCGATTCGTTTTTAAGCGCTGGCGCTCGCGCGTTTATCGGCGCGCAGCTTGCCGGTCGCCGCTTGGTCGATCGAAAAGTCTTTCGCGTTGAGCACGACGCCGTAATCGCTCTTCGCGTGCTCGAGCGTGACATAGCCCTCGATGACATCGGTGCGGACGCGCTCGGGATCGCGCTCGAGCGGATCGCCCCAGCCGCCGCCGCCGTTGCTGCGCACGACGACTTCCGTCTCGGGCGGCGTCGGCAGGCGGTTGCCGTCCTTCTCGTTGAACTTGTTCTCGCCCGGCAGCTTCAAGAGGTACAAGCCGGAATGGCCGGGCTTGCCGCCCCAGAGGCCCCAGGGCGGATTGTGGATGCGCGCCGGCGCATGCATGTTCCAGCGCCCTTCAACGAAATTTCGCACGCGCACATCGAGGCCGAGGCCGCCGCGATACTTGCCGGGGCCGCCGCTGTCCGTGCGCAGGCCGCGGCTTTCGACCATCACCGGCGTCTTCATCTCGATCGCTTCGATGCTGCCGTTGCGCACGTCGCCTTGGCAGACCGAAACCGACGCGTCCTCGCCGTCCTCGCTCGGACGGCCGCCCCAGCCGCCGCCCTCGATGCTCTGCACGACGAAGGCTTTGCCGGTCTTCGGATTGCGGCCGAAGAACACGACGGCGGCCCCGAGCGTGCCGAGATGCGCGGCCGGGATCTTGTCCTTGGCGCCCTGCGCCAGCGCCTTGGCGATGGTATCGACGACCGTCGGGATAATGGTGCTCCACCCCGCCATGGGCGCCGGATATTGCGCCATCATGATGTTGCCTTCGGGAATGATGTGCTTCAGCGCCGCGAAGGAGCCTTCATTGACCGGGTCGAGCGGTGCGGTCAGCGATTTGTAGGCAACGCGCGCGCCGGCAAGGGTCCGCGAATTGACACCCGCCTTGCGGGCTGCCGAGCAGCCCGACAGGTCGATGATCATGCTGCCCTGTTCCTGATCGACCGTGACTTTCGCGTGGATACGCACCGGGTCTTTGCTGACGCCGTCATTGTCGAGGAAGGATTCGGCCTCGTAGACGCCCGACGGGAACTGGCCAACCGTGCGACGGCACTTCATCTCCGTCTCTTTGAAAATGTACTCGATCGCATCGAGCATCGTCGCCTTGCCGAATTTCTCGAACAGCTCGTCGAGACGGCGATGGGCGAGCTTGCACGCCGCCATCTGCGCGCGCATGTCGCCGAGCGAGGAATCCGGGAAGCGGATGTTGTCGCGGATGACCTTCAAGAGGACTTCGTTGACCTTGCCGTTCTCGTAGATCTTGAGCTGGTCGAGCTGCAACCCTTCCTGCCACGGATCGACGACTTCGGCGCCGGCGCCGAAACCGGTGCTCATGCCGCCGATATCGATCCAGTGCGCACGCACCATCGAGAACATCAGCAACTCGCCCTTGTAGAAATAGGGCATGTAGATGACGATGTTGTTGAGATGCTGGCCGGCCACCGCCTGATGATTGGTGATGACCACGTCGTCGTGCTTGAAACCGTCGACGCCGTAGCGCTTCACCGCGTCCTCGATGATCGCGCCGAGATCGGCGACGAAATGCGAGACGCCGCCGACATTTTGCGAAACGAGACGCGAATCCGGCAGCAGCAGCGCGGTGCAGAAATCGCGCACCTCGTAGATCATCATGTTGTACGACGTGCGGTGCAGATCGGCCGCCATTTCGGTGGCGATCGCCGGCAGCGCGCTGCGGACAACCTCGAGAGTAACGGGATCGAGTTTGGTCGTCGCCATTAGCCTTGTCCCACGGTGATGATGAGTTCGCCGGTATTCGCCACGGCGACCTTGTCGCCGGGGTGAATGACAGTGGTCGATGCGTATTCGCTGACGAGCGCCGGGCCGTCGAACTTGTCGCCGGGCTTCAGCTTCAAGCGGTCATAGACCGGGCAATCCACCGCTCCACCCTTGTCGAACACGACAGGACGGCTTTCGCGCGGCGCCAGCTTGCCTTCCTTGGCGAGATCGGGCAGGGCCAGCTTCGAGCGATGGCCGAGCGCGACCAGGCGGACGTTGATGATCTCGACCGGCTCGTCGGTCGCGTGATGCGCGTAGCGCTGCTCGTGCAATTCATCGAAAGCGCTGCGGATCGCCTTGCGATCGCTCTTGGCGAGCTGATCGGCCGTGACCGGTACCGGCAGGGTGAATTCCTGACCGACATATCGCAGATCGAACAGCACCTGTGTGGTAACGTTCTCGGTGCGGCCGAGCAACTTCGTCGCTTCGCCGCGCAGATCCTCGACGATGCTGCGCACGAGGTCGAAATCCGCGGCGTTCAATTCGGCAAGATAGGTGCGGACGAGATCGTGACGCTCATCCGCCATCAACATGCCGAGCGCCGAGAAATGCGCCGGGAATTGCGGGATGATGACCATCGGAATGAAGAGCTCGCGCGCGATCGCAACGGCGTGCGGCGGGCCGGCGCCGCCCGAGGCGACGAGCACGAAATCGCGCGGGTCGTAACCTTTTTCGACCGACACCTCGCGCACCGCCAAGGACATCTTCGCGATAGCAATCTGAATAATCGCGCGGGCCGCGTCGTCGGCGCTCATGCCGAGCGGCTTGGCGATCTTCTCGAGCGTGCCCTTGGTCGCGCCGTCGCGATCGAGGTCCATCTCGCCGCCGAGGAAGTCGTGCGCGCCGATACGGCCGAGCACCACATTCGCGTCGGTGATGGTCGGCTCGGTGCCGTTACGGCGGTAGCAGATCGGGCCCGGCTCGGCGCCGGCCGATTGCGGGCCAACCTTCAGCGCGCCGACCTCGTCGATGGACGCGATCGAGCCGCCGCCCGCGCCCACTTCGACGACGTCGACGACCGGCGTCATCACCGGGTGACCCGAGGCGTAGCCGCCGACGTAATAGCCTTCCGCCATGCTGGCTTCGCCATCGCGCACCAAGCTGGCTTTC
This sequence comes from Allostellaceae bacterium, assembly GCA_035552195.1. Taxonomy (GTDB): domain Bacteria; phylum Pseudomonadota; class Alphaproteobacteria; order ATCC43930; family CGMCC-115725; genus CAIKMD01. The sequence goes on from DASZLU010000054.1 coordinate 10,940, forward strand.
GCCGTGGTGCCACCCATGTCGAAGGAGACGACGTTGTTATAACCGAGCGCCTTGCCGATCACGGCACCGGCGATGATGCCCCCCACCGGGCCGGATTCCATCATCGTGACCGGGCGATTGATCGCCGTCGCGGGGCCCATGACGCCGCCGTTCGACTGCATGATCGCGAGTTCGCCCTTGAAGCCGATGGCATCGAGGCGCGACTGGAGGTTGCGGACGTAGCCGCCGACCACCGGTCCGATATAGGCATTCACCACCGTGGTAGAGATGCGCTCGTACTCGCGGTATTCGCGCATGATCTCGTGACTCAGCGAGACATAGGCCTTGGGCAACATCTCCTGGACGATGTGCCCGGCCTGCTGCTCGTGCGTCGGATTGGCGTAGGAATGGAGGAAGCAAACCGCGACCGCCTCGATGTTTTCCCTGGCGAAGGTCTCGCAGGCCGCACGGATGCTCGCAGGATCGAGCGCTTCGCGCTCTTCACCCGAAGCATAAAGCCGCTCGTTGGCTTCGAGCGTCAGATGGCGCGCCACCAGCGGTTTCGGGCGATGGAAGAAAAGGTTGTAGGCTTCCGGACGATTGCCGCGGCCGATCGCGTAGACGTCGCGCGTGCCGCGCGTGACGATCAAACCGACTTTGGCGCCCTTACGCTCGATCAGCGTGTTGATCGCCGTCGTCGAGCCGTGAATGAGATTGTCGATCGTCGACGGGTCGATCTTGCTTTTGACGATACAATCGATGATGCCGTCGACATGATTGCGCGGGGTCGTAAGGCTCTTCGCTTGATAAAAACGCCCGCTGCGATCATCGAAGGCGATCAGGTCGGTAAACGTTCCTCCAATATCAACCGCCAGAAAAATCACGATCTTTTGCCTCTTCTCACATGGTTGGGCATCACCCTGAACTATAGAGTCAACAGGATGGGCCGGCGCGAATATCGCGGTTACTGTCGCGTGGCGCAATCCCCTTTTCCCATTGAGTAACGCCGCGAGGTCTTTCCGGCCAAGCAAGCGTCGGTCACACTGGCGCGCTTTTGTCAGAAAGAGAGATCGTGATGGCTCAAAACGCCGCTCAAAAACTCCGCGGCCTGCTCGGCGGTCCCGACATTCTGGTTGCCCCGGTGGTCAGCGACCCGCTGACGGCACGGCTCGCCCATGAGGCGGGTTTCCCGCTGGGGTTGTTGGGCGGCTTCGGCATCGCCGCGATCGGTTACGGCATGCCCGATGCCGGGCTCATCGACTTTACCGAGGTCGTGACTGCCGTCCACAATACCTGTGCTGCCAATCCCGGCTTTCCGATCATCGCCGACGGCGATACCGGCTACGGCAACGCGATGAATGTCCGCCGCACGGTGCAGGAATTCGCCCGCGCCGGCGCCGCGGTCATCCTGATCGAGGATCAGATGTGGCCGAAGAAATGCGGCCATTACGGCGGCAAGCGCGAGGTCATACCGCGCGAGGAAGCGCGGCTGAAAATCCGCGCCGCGGTCGAGGCGCGCAACGCGATCGGCAGCGACATGCTGATCCTCTCGCGCACCGATGCGCGCGGCGCGATGAGTTTCGATGAAGCGATGGCGCGTTGCGAGGCTTTCGCGGCCGAGGGGGCCGATATCATCTTCGCCGAAGCGCTCGAGAGCGAGGCCGAGCTGCGCGAATTCGGCAAGCGCTTCAAACATCCGAAGCTCGCCAATATGATGCCGAAGACGCCGGTCAAATCGCGTGCCGAGCTCAAAGCGATGGGTTTCGACATCGTCACCTACAACGTCGCCATCCACGCGATGGTCGCGGCGCTGCAGCAGACGTTCAAAGCGCTGAAGGAAGACGACATGTCGAAGGCGGCGCCGCTCGCCGCCTTCGACGAGGTGACGCGGCTCGTCGGTCTCAACGACTACATGACCCTCGAACAGCGCTACAAGGCATGACGGACATGGCAAAATCGAAGAAGAGCATCGAAGAGCGGTTGCAAGAGGTCGAAGACCGGCTCGAAATCCTCAATCTCGTCGCGGCTCACCCGCCGGCGACCGACAGCGGCAGCAGCCCCTATGCCGCTTCGTACTGGACCGAGGATGGCGAGTTCGATCGCGGCGCGGGTTTGGACGGCATCAAAGGCAAAGCTGCGGTTGCCTCGGGGCCCACTCCCGGTTTCCGCGCGGCGATGCGCCAAGGCATCGCGCATTTCGCGGGCCTGCCGCATATCGAGCTCGAAGGCGACAAGGCAACGGTGACGTCTTATCTGCAGATCGTGATGCCGAACGACCAAGGCGAGCCGGTCGAGCTGTCATCGCACGGCACATCCAAAGGCTTTCGCATTCACCGCATGACGGTCAATCGCTGGGATCTGGTGCGCACCGAAGACGGCTGGAAAATCGCCCGCCGGCGTTTGCGCTTGCTCGACCACACCGACGAAGGCCGTGCGTTGCTGCGCGAGATGACGGGCGCGCAGGCTTAGAGGAGGCGATCGCCTTCGACCACTGCGCCCGGTTCGATATCCGCCGCCTTCTCCAGCGCTGCGTAGTACGGCGCGAAATCCGGCTGCGTCGCGTCGAACAGCTGCTCGAAGCTGTCGATCACGAAATAGCTTTCCTGATAATCGTCGATGCGATAACGCGTGCGCATCACGCGTAGGAGATCGAATGCGATGCGATTGGGCTTCGCATCCTCGATGCAATAGATCGATTCGCCTTTCGACGAGACGATGCCCGAGCCGTAGATGCGCACGCCCTCTTCCGTGCGGATCAGGCCAAATTCCACCGTGTACCAATAAAGCCGAGCGAGATGTTCGAGGTTATCGAGACGCAACGCCTTGAGCCCGCCTTGGCCATAGGCCTCCATGTAATCGGCGAAGACCGGATTCATCAGCATCGGCACGTGGCCGAAGATGTCGTGAAAGATGTCGGGCTCTTGCAGATAGTCGAGTTGATCTTGGCGGCGGATGAAGCAGGTCGAGGGAAATCGGCGGTTGGCCAAATGCTCGAAGAACACACCGTCGGCGACGAGGCCGGGCACGGCGGTGATCTGCCAGCCGGTCGCGCGCCCCAGCGCCTCGTTCAGGCGGCGAAAATCGGGGATGCCGTCGGCTTCGACACCGAGCGCTTTGAGACCATCGAGAAAAGGCTGGCACGCGCGGCGTGCAAGGATCGCTTCCTGGCGATGGAACAGCGTGCGCCAAATCGCATGCTGCTCCGGCGTGTAGCGATCCCACTCTTGTTCGAGCGCAATATGCTCAACGTCCTTCATCGCGGGAGCCCCGCCAACGTTCCATCAAGACACGGTCGAACGCTTCGAGCCGCGCCGCGACCCTGCCGAAGATCGTATCGGCGGGATAATTGCCCGCAGCGTCGGGCGCGCCCGCCGGCGTCCCCATTAACAACGCGGCCGCATCCTCGACCGTTCCGACCGACCAGAGATGGAAGCGGCCGGCCGCGATCGCCTTGGCGACCTCATCGTGCAGCACGAGGCTGACGCGATTGGCTTCCGGCACGATGACGCCTTGCGTACCGGTAAGCCCGCCGGGCTTGGCGGCGCAGACGCGGTAAAAGCCTTCGATCTTCCAATGCGCGCCGCCGATCGGCTGCGACATGCCTTCCTGATTGACCGAGCCGGTGATCGCGAGGTCCTGGCGGATCGGCAATTGCGCAAGATCGGACAGCACCGCGATGAGCTCGGCCATCGAGGCACTGTCGCCTTCGACGCCGCCATAGACCTGCTCGAAGGTAATCGAGCACGTGAAGGAGAGCGGCCGCACTTGCGCGAATTTTCCGGCAAGAAAGCCTTCGAGCACCATCGCGCCTTTTTGCTGGATGGGCCCGCCCATGCCGATGAAGCGCTCGATATTGATGATGCCGGTGCGGCCCGCATAGGCCCGCGCGGTCACGCGCACGGGCGTTCCGAAGGCATGGTCGCCGGCCGAGTTCACGGTGAGCGCATTGATCTGACCGATCGCGCCGCCACCCGTGTCGATCAGCATCATGCCGTCGACGACATGCTTCAATACGCTTTCTTCGATGCGCGCGTTGCGACGGCCGCGCGCGAGATGCGCGGTTGTGACGATGGTGGCATCGAGCGTGCGCTTCCCGGCGCGCCGCGCCAGGGTCGCGGCCTCGGCGACGAGATCTTCGATCAACTCGACTCGCGCGGTGACGCGATCGCGACGCTCTGCCCAGCGCGCGGCAATGCCGAGAAGCAGCGCGATGGCATCGGGGCTTGCACTATCGAGCCCCTGCCGCGCCACCGCCTGGCTGATGAGCCCGGCGTAGAGGCCGAGATTTTGCGCATCGGCGGGTGTGTCGCCGTCGATATCGGCGTTGATCTTGAAATAGGTGCGGAACTCGGAATCGCTCTGGAAAAAGCTCGCGTACCAAAAGGGCGTACCGACCAGGACCACCTTCACATCGAGCGGGATCGGCCCGGGATGCGGCGATCCGGCGATCGGCGGACTTTGCGTGCGGCTGAGTTCTTCGATGCGGATGCAGCGATCGCGCAGCGCGCCCTTGAGGAAGGCCCACGCCTCGGGATGGGCGGCAACCGCTTCGGCGCGCAGCACCAGCACACCGCCATTGGCGCGATGCAGCGCACCGGCACGGATTTGTAAGAAATCGGTATGGAGCGAGCCCTGGCTCTGTCGATATTCGATCCAGCCGAAGAGATGCTCGTAATTCGGATTGGCCTCGACGATCACCGGCGCATGCATCTCTTCGCCGTGATCGACGAAGAGATTGACCGCATAGCGCCGCTCGGGAAATTCGCCTTCGGGCGCATTGCCGGGCTGCAGCTGAAACCGGTCCGGCGTGTCGGTGATGTCGACGCGCATCGCGGTCAGCCAGCGGCTGAGGCCCGAAAAGCCGGCGAAATCACGCGCCAATGCATCGAGCAACGGGCTTACAACCTCGGCGGCGATGCCGCGATTGAGCTCTTGGATTTGCGCCGTGAGCTGGCCGCGCGCGGTGACGGCGCGAAGCTGCACGCGCGTCAGCGCCGCCGCCATCTCGCGCTCGGTCGCCGGATCGATTGCGGGCGGCGGCGTATTCGGGCGCTGCGCCACTGGTGTCAGGCGCAAGGCGCCGTCCTGGCCCTGCATCAGTTGTAGCCCATGGGCTTCGGCGGCGTGGGCGAGATTCTCCATCTCGACATTGACTGCGTGCTCGGCCTGCTCGCGTAGCGCCAAGAGCCGCGCCTGATAGACCTCGCCGGTAAAAGACGCGGCCAGGGTTTCGCGCAGTTTCGGGATCAGCGACGACACCGCGTCGCAGAACTTGCGCGCGATGCCGGGCGGCAGCGCAATCGGCAACGGCCGGTCGGGATGGCGAAAATTGTTGAGATAGATCCAGTCGACCGGCGCCGGCCGCTTTTCCATCGCCGCCTCGAGATAGGCGAGGGTCGCGCTCATCCGCGCCGAGCGATCTTCGCCGACGACGAAGATGTTGAAGCCGGGCGCGCCGACCGAAAGACCGAAATCGAGCGCCTCGCGCGCGCGCGCATGGCTGGTCAGATCGAAGACCCCGGCGCCCACGACCGGGCTCGCCGTAAAGCGCGGAATTCCCACCGCATCGGCCTGCAGCTTGGTCGTGCTCATGCGTCCTCGCTCGTTCTCCGCTAAAAGGATAGAGCCGCCATGCGGCGATAGCGAGCACGCGGCTTCCTTGCTGCGCCGAAGTGGCGCCGATACATTGCCCCGCAAGTCATAAAGTAAGGAGAGCACCATGCTGGCAGAGGATCGGCGCAATCGCTTGCGCGCGGCGATGAATAACGCCGGCGTCGAAGCCCTGGTCGTCTACGGCAATTCCTGGCAGAGCGATTATCTGCGCTATGTCGCGGATTTCTCGTCGATCGAAGGCCACGGCATGGCGGTGGTGAACCCCAATGGCGAGGTCGAGCTGTTCGTCGACAGCGTCGCCGAGGCGGAGCGCGCCGAGGCCGAGACCAGCGGCATCAAGGTGAACCTGGCACCCGAGATCGTGCGCGAGGTCGCAGGCCGCCTCGAGCGCATCGCCAATCACCGCATCGCCGCCGCGCCGTTAGGTTTCATGCCGAAATACATCGCCGATAAGGCCCGCGGCTATAAGCTCGAAGACGGCACGAAACTCGTCGATCATCTTTTGATGGTGAAGACGCCGGCCGAGCTCGACACGCTGCGCAAGGCGGCGAAGCTCGCCGATGACGGCTATGTCGTGTTCCGCCAGGCGGCACGGCCGGGCCGCAAGCAATACGAGCTGATCGCCGATATCGAAGGCTTCTTCCGCAAGAACGGCTGTGCCGATAATTTCATGATCATGGGATCGGGCGGCCAGGACGTGTACGCGATGGCGCCGCCGTCCGACCGCATCATCAAGCCGGGCGACATGGTGACGACCGAGCTGACGCCGGCCGTGCACGGCTATTTCGCGCAGATCTGCCGCACCATGGTGCTGGGCAAGGCGAGCGACGCGCAGAAAAAGGCGCATGCGCTTTATCGCGAGGCGATGGAAGCCGGCATCGCCGCGGCAAAGCCCGGCGCAACCGCTGCCGACGTGGCACGCGCCGAGAACGATGTGTTCCGCAAATACGGCTATGGCGATTACGCGACGAGCAAATACACGCGCGTGCGCGGCCACGGCCTCGGGCTGTTTGTCGACACGAAACCGCATATCCTTGAGGACGTCGACACGGTGCTGGAAGCCGGGATGGTGATGATCGTCCATCCCAACACCTATCACCCCGAGGTCGGCTACATGGTGCTGGGCGACAGCATCGCCATCACCCCCACCGGCGCCGAAGTGCTGACAGGCACGGCGCGCGACATTTTCGAGGTCTGATTCAATGCGCCGCGGTTACATTGGCTGGTCGAAAGCGGAATTGCCCGAAGCGGTCTTCGCCGGACGCGTCAAGCGGTTGCGCGACGCGATGGCCCAAGCTGGTGGAGGGCAAGGCCTCGACGCGATGATCGTCTACACCAACAACACGCGCACCGCGGGCGTCTCGTGGCTGACGGCGTTCGTGCCCTATTGGGCCGAAGGGTTATTGGTCGTGCCGAAGAGCGCCGATCCTTATCTCACCATGGCTTTCTCCAACCGCATCGTCGGCTGGGGCAAGAATGTGAGCTGCGTCGCAAAATTCGAGGGCGGCGGCCGCCCCGGCCAGGCCGCCGGTAAATATCTCGCCGAGCTGGGCGCAAAGAAAGTCGGCGTCGCCGATCTCGAAGGACTACGCGCGGCGGTGGCGCAAGACCTGACCGATGCCGCGGCCGGCGCCGAGATCACCGACGCGACGACGATCTTCGAGCGGGTGCGGCTGCAGCCCGACGCCGCCGAAATCGCTCTCGCCGCCAAGGCCGGCGCGATCGCACAGCGCGCCTTGGCGCTGGCGACCGGGGAGGAGAAAGTGCTGGGCGATGCGGTCTCCGTAATCGATCACCACGCGCGGCTCTGGGGTGCCGAGGAGGTCTATATGGCCGCCGCCCCCGATCTCGATCGCGCTACCCATTTCATCCGCCCGGAAGGCACGATCGCGCCGGGCAAGCGTTTCGCCCTGCGCGCGACCGTCGCCTACAAAGGAAGCTGGGTGCGCATGACGCGTTGCTTCGGCATCGCCGAGGCCGCGCAGACAGAGGCGCACACCAAATTCGCCGCCGCCGTAGCGCAGCTGCCGCGCCTCGACGCCTTCTGGGCGTTCCCCTCCTGGTCGATCGAGGGCTGCCGTTTGGCCCAGCCGCTCGATGTGTTCGCGGCGCCGTCGATGACCAATCCACGGCCGATCCTGCCCGGCGCGCTGCTCACGGCGCAGGCGCTTATCGCGGTCGAGGGCAACAGAATTCCCGTCGCCGCACCGGTTCTGACCGGCGCCGAGGGATTCCCGGCGAGCCTTCTGGTCGCACCGATCTTTTCCTAGACCAATGCTTTCCTAGCTGAAGCTTCTCGTAAGCAGGGCTTTTCCTAGGTGTTATGCGGGTTTGTGACCCGTTTGGGCGTGGCGATTTCTTGACAGTGGTGGGCACCCGCCCATAAAACCCGCCCAACACCAAGGAGAGGCAATGGCATCGACCCGTAAGGCTGCTCTCATCACGGGGGCGGCGAATGGTATTGGAGCGGCCGCGGCAATCGCGCTTGCGAAAGCGGGCTATGACGTCGCGATCAACTACAGCCGCAGCGACGATCAGGCGAAACTGGTCGAGGCCGAGGCCAAAAAGGCCGGCGCCAAGACGATCCTGGTGAAAACCGACGTGTCCGACGATGCCGGCGTCCGCGCGATGGTGAAGACCGTCGGCGACACTTTCGGCCGGCTCGACGCCTTGGTGAACAATGCCGGCATCACGCATTCGGCACATCCCAAGGCTTGGGAAGAGACCGACCTCGACGAATGGGACCGGGTATTCGCGGTCAATGTCCGCGGCATCTACCAGGTGACCCGCGCCTGCATTGCGCTGCTGAAGGAGTCGCCGGAATCGCCGGCCATCGTGAACACCGCGAGCATCGTCGGCCTGCGCCCGGGTCCGCAGCCGCATGCTTACGCCGCCTCGAAAGCCGCCGTCGTCAGCCTGACCAAGACGCTGGCGCTCAATCTCGGCCCCAAGATCCGCGTCAACGCCGTCGCGCCCGGCTGGATGGAAGGCGACTGGATGAAGCGGATGCTGAAGGATCACTACGACGATTTGATGGGCCGCCGCGCCAAGGCAACGCCGCTGAAGCGCTGCGTGACCGCCGAGGACGTGGCCGAGACCATGCTGTCGCTGATCCAGAGCAATCATTTCGTGACCGGCGAGATCGTCATTGTCGACGGTGGCTTCGCCAATTCGACCTGAAAATTTAAAGGGAGTCGAAATGCTTGAAGGCGTTGTGCCGTTCCCGCCCGATTTCGCGGCGCGGTATCGGGCAAAGGGCTATTGGGAAGACAAGTCGCTGCGCGACGAGTTCGCGGCGGTGTTCGAGAAATATGGCCCGCGCGTCTGCATCATCGATCGCGACCGGCAGATCACTTATGCCGAGCTCGATCGGCTGAGCACCAATCTCGCGCTGAACCTCTTGGAGCTCGGCTTCAAGCCGCTCGATCGCGTCGTCCCGACGTTGCCGAACGTCGCCGAATTCGTGATCCTCTATTTCGCGCTGCAGAAACTCGGCTGCATTCCGATCGCGGCGCTGGCGACGCATCGCTACAACGAGGTCAGCCAGTTCGTGCGCCTGTCGCAAGCCGTGGCGTGCTTCTATCCCGAGCGCCAGAGCGATTTCGAATTCGCCCCGATGGTGCGGCGTGTGCGCGAAGAAAGCCCGTGCTGCAAATTCGCGATCACGCTGGGCAAGCCGGCGGCCGACGAGCTGTCGCTGCAGGATTTGATCAACACGCCGGCGAAGCTCCCGGTGAGCGAGCTCGATAAGCTGAAGCTCGAGCCGACCGATCCCTGCATCTTCCAGCTTTCGGGCGGCACGACCGGCATTCCGAAGCTCATTCCGCGAACCCACAACGACTACGCCTATAACTCCAAGCAGGCGTCGAAAGTGTGCGGCGTGAAGGGCGACTCCGTTCTGCTGCTGATGCTGCCGATCGCGCATAATCTGCCGCTCGCCTGCCCCGGCATCCAGGGCTTCATGTTCAACGGCGGCAAGATCGTCCTGTCGCAGACGACGCGGCCGGAAGAGATTTTCCCGATCATCGCCAGGCACAAGGTCAGCCACATCAAGGTTGTGCCGGCGCTGCTCATCCGTCTGATCAACAGCCCGGATGTGACCAAGCACGACACCTCGTCCGTGCGCTACATCCAGAGCGGCGGCCAGCGGCTGCAGCCGGAAGTGCGCATCAAGACGAAAGAGCTGATCCCGACGACCTTCGTGCAGGAAAATTTCGGCATGTCGGAAGGCATGCTGATGTTCGCGAAGATCGACGATCCCGAGCCGGTACGCATGGAGACGGTCGGCTTCCCGATTTGCGAAGACGACGAAGTGCTGCTGCTCGACGACGAAGACAATGTCGTGCCGAAGGGCGAAGTCGGCGAGTTCTGCGCTCGCGGCCCCTATACGCTGCGCGGTTATTACGGCACGCCCGAGCACAATCAGAAAGCCTTCACACCGGACGGCTTCTATCGCTCGGGCGATCTCATGCGCCAGCATCCGTCTGGCGCCTATATGGTCGAAGGCCGCAAGAAAGACGTGATCAATCGCGGCGGCGAGAAGATCAGCGCCGAGGAAGTCGAGAATCTGATCCTCTCGCATCCTTCGGTGCAGAACGTCGCCTGTATCGCCGTGCCCGATCCGGACATGGGCGAGCGGATGTGTGCCTGCGTGATCCTCCACGCCGGCAAGACACTGACGCTCAAAGAGCTGACCGACTTTCTCCAAACCAAGGAGATCGCGAAGTACAAGCTGCCCGAGCGGCTGGAAGCCATGGACGACTTCCCGCTGTCGAAATTCGGCAAGGTGGCGAAGAACGTCATGGTCGAGATGATCTCGGCCAAGATGCAAAAGAAATAAGCGAGAAGAATTTAACCGATGCGCAAGATCGACCTGCACTGCTATCCGAACACCGAGCCCTGGATCAAATGCCAGGGTCCCTATGTCGAGGCGCTGGCCAAATATTGGAACCGGAGCTGGACCTGGAAGCAGGAAGACGAGGTGTTGAAAGAGTTCGAGACCGCCGGCGTCGAAGCCGTGCTGGTCGCGCTCGATCTCGAGACCACGACCAACACGCCGCCCTGCACGAATGAATACGTGAAGGAGATGCAAGGCCGGCATCCCGAGCGCATCATCCAATGCTGGGCCGCCGTCGATCCCTTCAAGGGCGAGATCGCGATCCAGCAGGCGAAGAAGGCGATCACCGAACTGAAATGCCTCGGTTTCCACTTCCACCCGATCATGGGACATTTCGCGGTCAACGACCGCCAGTTCTATCCGCTGTTCGAGACCATCAGCGCGTTGAAAGCGCCGGTGATGATCGATGTCGGCACCACCGGCATGGGCGCCGGCATGCCCGGCGGCATGGGCGCGCGTATCCGCCATGCGCACCCGTCCTGCATCGACGATCTTGCCGCCGATTTCCCCGATCTCAAGATTATCGCGGCGCATCCGGGCTGGCCCTGGGTCGACGAGATGACGGCGGTCGCGCTGCACAAGGGCAACGTGTTCTGGGAGCTCAGCGGCTGGGCGCCGAAATATTTCCCGGCGCAGCTCAAAGTCGATGCCCGCTCGCGCCTCCAGGACAAGATCATGTTCGGCAGCGATTATCCGAGCATCCCTTACGATCGCCTGATGAAGGAATGGGGCGAGCTCGGCTACACCGAAGCGGTGATGGAAAAGATCTTCCACGGCAACGCCGAACGCATCCTCGGCCTCTAACGAGACCGATCATCGATACCTCAACGCCCGGCCTCGTGCCGGGCGTTTTGTTTTGGAAGCCAGCCCGTTTCTCCCCTCTCTTCGTCACGCCACGAAAGCGGGGGTACATTTTAAAATCGCGCGATAGCGAGATGCATTCGCGCTTTCGCGGGAATGATGATGAAAAATCGATTAGACTAACCAACAAACGCTACGGGGAGGTGCGGCATGATTCGGATTTGTCATTCGCTTGTGAGCATCGCTGCGGCAGCACTTGTTCTCTTGAGCGGTGCGCCATCCGCGCACGCGCTCGATAAAATACACGCCGCGAAATCGGCGGGCGTCGCTTGGGCGTTCATTCCGCTCGATGTCGGGGTCGACCAGGGCATCTTCCAGAAATACGGGCTCGACGTCGACATCACCGTCTTCGCCGGCGACCAGAAGATGCAGCAGGCGCTTCTGTCCGGCAGCATCGATTTCGGCCTCGGCGGCGGCCCCGCCATGTCGTTCACGGCGAAGGGCGCGCCGATCATCGGTGTCGCCGCCTTGTTCGGCGCGCCGAAGAACATCTCGATCGTCGTCGCCAATGATTCGCCGCTGAAATCGCCCGCCGATCTCAAAGGCAAGATGGTGAGCTCGAGCGCGGTCGGGTCGCTGACCGCCTGGCTCGTACAGCAAGTCGCGATCCAGCAAGGCTGGGGGCCGGACGGGATCAAGATCGCGGCACTCGGCGGTTTCGATGCCGGTCTCGCCGCGCTGCGCACGCATCAAGTCGATGGCATGAGTTCGTCGGTCGAAGGCGGATTGCTGCTCGAAGAACAGAAGATCGGCCGCAACCTGACCGATATGGAGCACTTCGCGCCGAATTTCGTGACGCACGTCGTCTTCACGCGCCGCGATCTGCTGGCGAGCAATCCTGACGTGATCAATCGCTTCCTCAAGGGCCTGTTCGCGACCATCGCCTATATGAAGACGCACAAAGCCGAGACATCGAAAGTCGCGGTGAGCGAGCTGCACGAAACACCAGGCGTCGCCGACAAGACCTATGACGACGAGATCGCCAGCTTCGTGCCCGACGGGCATTTCGACCCGAAGGGCATCGCCGTGTTGAAGAAATCGTTCCTCGACATGGAGATGCTGAAGACCGAACCGACCGACGAACAGATGTTCACCACCCAATTCCTGCCGGTGAAGCCGTAAGTCGGCGGGTAATGTGGTTTTCAAAAGAAGGTTACTATCGCTCCTGCTCGCTGCCTGCTGCCTGACCGTATTGGTCGCGCTCGCGGGCGTGTGGGTCTATGCCGGTTCCTACGGCTTGCACGTGGTGTTCCGCCACGGCGGCACTTTCTGGCTAGGCGTCGATGCCGATAGCTCGCATCTATCGCCCTCGATGCGCCTCGCGCTTAAAACGGCACAAGTGCCTTCGCCGGGCCCGGTCGAGTGGTTCACGATCGCCGAAGGGTTCGACGTTGCGGATCTGTCGGCGCTCGTGAATGGCTCGGCCGTCGACCACGTTCTGCTCGCCCGCATCGATCCCGCGCACTTCCGTTTCGTTGTGCGCAACTCTTCTGACGGCGATAAGAATCTCGACGAGTGGATGCAGCAACTCGGCGCCGCGCTGGTGGTCAATGGCAGCTATTACGCCCGCGACGGCCGGCCGGACACGCCCTTTTTGAGCGATGGCGTTCCGCTGGGGCCGCAGGATTATGATGCAAAAGCCGGCGCATTCGTCGCTTCGCCTGGATTTACCGGGATTCGCAATCTTGCCCAGACGGATTGGAAATCAGCGTTCCAGGGCGCAAGTAACGCAATGGTGTCGTATCCCTTGCTCGTCGCGGACGGCGACGCCCGTTTGCCGACCCCGAGCCGCTGGCTGGCGAATAGAAGCTTTGTCGGTCAGGACGACAAAGGCTGGATTATCATCGGGACGACAACGGACGCATTTTTCTCGCTCGACCGGCTCGCCGATTTTCTGCGCGGTGCCCATCTCGACCTCACGATCGCACTCAACCTCGATGGCGGCCCTGTTGCTAGCCAAGGTATTTCCCTGAACGGGTACGAACGAAAGACCTACGGCCGCTGGGAGGCGCAGGTCGCAGATAATTCCGTGCATTTTCTCACCTGGCCCTATGGCACCGTTGCGATGCCGGTCGTGCTGGCCGTGTTTCCCAAATAGCTATCGCGGTGTTCGCTCTGGCTAAGCGCACAGCCCACCCGTAACATCTGCCCAGCTTTCGTTGGAGAAATGTCATGGCGGTTAAGCTCGATCCCGTCACACTCGAAGTCATCCGCAACGCGTTGCCGGCGATCTCGAATGAGATGGCGGCCGATCTGCAGCGTACCTCGTACAATATGATGATCTATGAGGTGCGCGATTTCTGCACCGCGTTGATTTCGACCGACGGCGAGCTGATCAGCCAGAATGTCGGCGGCGTGTCGCATTTCGTCGCCGATCTCGGCGTCATCATCACCGATGGCGTGGCGCGTTACGGCAAGGACGGGTTCCAGGAGGGCGATGTCCTGATCATGAACCACCCCGCCGTAGCCGGACAGCATCTCAACAACATCTGCATCTACGTGCCCTACTTCTTCAAGGGCGAGCTGTTGATGTTCTCGATGGTGCGCGCGCATTGGATCGATGTTGGCGGCATGAGCACCGGCTTCGGTGCCGGCCGCGCGGCGCAAGACGCGTGGATGGAGGGGCTGCAATTCAACCAGCTCAAGATCTACGAGTGCGGCAAGCTCAACGAGATGCTGTTCCAGATGGTCAAGGACAATATCCGCTTTCCGGAATCGTCCTTGGGCGATCTGCGCTCGCAGATCGCGGCGTGCAAGCTGGGCAACCGCCGCGCCGACGAGCTCTTCGCGCGCTATGGTCGCGACACGGTGATGGCCGCGATCCGCCAGGTCTTCGACGAGACCGAGCAGCGTTGCCGCAATGCCGTGAAGCAAATCGCCGACGGCGTCTACGAGGCCGAGAGCTTCATCGACGACACCGGCGAAAACCCGCCGCAGCCGGTTCGCATCAACGCCAAGATCACCGTCAAGCAAGGCCAGATGACCATCGACCTCAGCGAATGCTCGAAGGAGCGTCCGCATGGCCCGAACTGCCGCTCGCTCGCCGGCGCGCGCATCGCCTATAAGGGGATCACCGCGCCGCTCGATCCGGTGAACGAAGGCTCGTTCCGCGCGCTCGATATCATCCTGCCCGAGGGCAATTTCATGATGGCGCGGCATCCGATCCCGATGCAGGGCTGGAGTCTGATGCTGCCGACGGTCGCCGACACGATCGTCGCGGCGCTTGCCCCAGCAATGAAGGATAAGGCGCCGGCCGGGCATCATGCCGATCTCGGCGGCTCGGCTTTCTTCGGCGTCGATCCCAAGACCAAGCGCAACTTCGTCTTGCAGAGCATCGACGGCGGCGGCTGGGGCGGCCGGCCGTTCGAGGATGGCGAAAGCGGCTCGGTCTCGATCTGCCAGGGCGACGTGCGTAACGGCGCCATCGAAGCGATCGAGTTGAAATGCCCGGTGATGATCGAGAAGCGCGGCTTCCGCCAGGATTCGGGCGGCGCCGGTAAATATCGCGGCGGGCTGGGTATCGAATTCCAGATCCGCAATTTCGTCGAAGGCCGCTGGAACATCGGCAAGCCCTATCGCCAGGGCCTCGCGTCGTGGCCGCTCTGGGGCGGCGAACCGGGGGCGACGGCGGATTCGCTGATCCGCCGGCCGGGTGAGAATGACTTCCACGAGCTCTACGGCCACCGCTATCTCGTGCCGGCGGAAACACAGGTGCGAACGCGCCGCTCGGGCGGCGGCGGCTGGGGCGATCCGCTCGAGCGCGAGGCCGAGCTGGTGCGTTGGGATGTTGTCGAGGGCTATGTCTCGCGCGAAGCGGCGCAGGAGAAATACGGCGTCGTGCTGAAAGACGATTTGTGGATCGATGCGCAGGCGACCGAAGCGCTGCGTGCGAAGATGCGCGACATCAAGCGCAAGACCGCACTACCGATACCGGTGACACAGGACGGTGTCACGACGTTGCGCACCGATCTCACTGTGTTCGCGACGCGGCCGGCAGCAGCGGAGTAGGAGCCCGGCCGCACCACTCTCCCCCATCATCACCCGCGGACTTGTTCCGCGGGCCCATGGATTGCCGGAACAAGTCCGGCAAAGACGATAGAGGTAGTGGTTGCTTTCGTCGCTAGGCGCGCTGAAACCGCAAATACCCGACGAGGTCCGGCGCCGGCTGAACGCGGTCGCGCGGGTGGTTGATGCCGTCGACCACAGGGACTTCAGCGAAATCGAACGGGCTAACACCGTCGAGGCACGCAGCGTTGATGCCGTAGAAATTGGGGTTCGAGCGGCGGCGGTGATGCGTGTAGATGCCGCATTTGGCGCAGAAATAATGCTCAGCGACGCGGGTGTTGAATTGATAGAGCGTCAGCGCTTCCTTTCCCGCCAGCAAGGTGAAATCGGCGATCGGCACGCCGATCGCGACGGCACCGCGCATGCGGCAGAAGGAACAGTTGCAGCGCGAGCCTTTGAGCCCGTCGGGCAAGCGGACGCGGAACCGCACCGTGCCGCAATGGCAGGCGCCGTCCATGTCCACGGGCTCAGCCATCGGCGCGCGCTTATGCCTCCGCCGCCTGCTTCGCCGCCGCACGAAGCTTGGCGGTGTTGCCGCCTTTCATCACGGCGCCGGGCAGCGGATGGCCGACGACGTCCTCCGCCATGTTCGCGCAATCGATCAGCTTGTCGAGATCGAGACCCGTCTCGATGCCCATCTCCTGGCACATGAAAACGAGGTCTTCGGTGCAGACATTGCCTGCGGCACCTTTATGGCCGGCGAAAGGACAACCGCCGAGGCCGGCGACCGCGGCATCATACTTGGCGACACCCATCTCCAGCCCCGCGTAAGCGTTGGCGATACCCATGCCCCGCGTATCGTGAAGGTGAAGGACGATCTCGAGGTCGGGGAATTTCTCGCGCACCGCACCGACGACGCGCTTGATCGAGCCTGGCGTCGCCCAGCCCATCGTGTCGGCGAGGTTGAGCTGCTTCAGCGTCACGCCGTTCTCTTTGGCGATCCGCACCAGATCGCCGGCGAGCTCGACCACGCGCTCGACCGGGACTTCGCCCTGGTAGTTGCAGCCGAAGGCGGCGCTGATCAATGCCCTGCCCATCTCGATATTGTATTCTTTGTATTTGGCGATGGTCGTCGGCAAGGTCGCCATCAGCTCCGCGACGGTTTTGTTCTGGTTGCGCTTCAGGAACGCATCCGAGGCCGACAGGGTGATCCCGCCTTCGATGGTCAGCTTCTTGGTCGCGATCGCGCGCTCGAACCCCTTGTCGTTGAGCCACAGGCCGGTGAACTTCACGCCTGGCACCATTTTGATGCCTTCCACCACCTGCTCGGCATCGGCCGAGTTCGGCACGCGGCGCGGATCGACGAACGAGACGGTCTGGATGTGGTGGAGACCGGTGGTCGCCAGCGCATTGATGAATTCGACTTTGCGCTCGGTCGGGATGAATTCCTTTTCGATCTGGAAGCCCTCGCGCGGGCCTTCCTCGCGAAGATCGACCTTTTTCGGCATGTCGGCCATGGGTTCCTCCTGGTTTGGCGCCATCCTAGCGCGGCGTGGCGTCCTGCCAAGCGTCTCGCTACGATCGAAAAATGCCGTTTTTACGCAACGCGTGGTATGTCGCCGCTTGGCCGGAAGAGCTGGGCCGCACGCTTTTGGCGCGCCGCATCGCCGGCGAGCATCTGGTTTTCTTCCGCCAGGAAGATGGAACGGCAGTCTGCCTGCAGGATCAATGCCCGCACCGCTTCGCGCCGCTCAGCATGGGGACGCTGATCGGCGATCGCATCGAGTGCAAATATCACGGGCTGCAATACGACAAGAGCGGCCGCTGCGTCGTCAATCCGCATGCGCCGGGTACCGTGCCGCCGAAGATGGCGGCGCATGTCTATCCGCTGGTCGAACGGCATGGCCTGGTCTGGATCTGGATGGGCGAGCCGGCGCGCGCCACGCCTGACACGATCCCCGAGCTATCCTACCTACGCGATGAAGCGGCGTTCCGTACCGTGCGCAATTACTTTTGCCTGCCCTACAGCACTGCGCTGATGTTCGACAATCTGATGGATCTGTCGCACGCCGATTTTCTGCACAAAGGCCTGATCTCGGAAGGCATGGGCGAGAAGACGCGCGCGACCATGACCACCACCGATGAAGGCGATTGCGTGCGCGTGCGCTGGGTGCTGCGTGATGCTCTTCCTTCTCCGACTTTCGCCAAGGTGTGGAAGTTCAGCCCGCTGACCGATCATTACTGCGAGACGCATTTCACCCCGCCCGGGATCCTGCGCGTTGACCTGTCGGCGGTCGACGCCAGCAAGCTTCAGAACGAAGGCGTGCGCCTCATCGTCACGCATTGCGTGACGCCGGAGACCGAGACCTCGCTGCACGAGTTCACGCTGCGCAGCCGCAACTTCGCGCTGACCGATGAAAAGGTCGATGCGCATTTCATCGAGCAGCAGCGCAAGGTCATCATCGAAGAAGACGGCTGGATGCTGACCGCGATCCAGCAGCGCATGAACGAGCCGGGCTTTGTCGACGATCCCGTGCTGTTCAATATCGATACCGGCGCGATCAAAGTCCGGCGCGTGATGGAGCGGCTGATCGCGTCCGAGGCGCGTTAGGAAATCGCCAACTTAAGGCACCGCCAGGAGCGGCTTCTGTCCCGGCGGCAGCTGCATATCGAAGACCGCGAGGAGCGCGGCTGTGCCGGAATAATTCCCCATCAGTGAAACCAGGTTGATGAGCCGCTCTGGCCCAAACTGCTTCACCGCGCGGGCATAGGTCGCGGCGCTGACCCTCTTGTTGCGATAGATCTCACGGCCAAGCTGGATAATGACCGCGTCGGCCTCGGCCACGCCCTTGGGGCTTTTGCGATGTTTCACGACATCGATGGTGGCCGGCGGCACGCCTTCCTTGAGCGCCACGCTTTCATGCGCCGCCCATTCGAACTGGCTGTTGAACTCGCGTGCGGTGACGAGGATCGCCAGCTCGCGGACATGGCCGTCGAAGCCGGTCTCGGGGCTGCGCAAATAGCGGTTGAGGGCGCTGTTGAGCTCCGACACTTTCGGGCTGTACAGCATGATGCCGCCCGGCCCGCGCAAGCCCGCGAGCGAACCGCCTGAGGGCGAGGCGAGCTGATCGAAGGTCTTCTGCCCCGTGGGATCGAGGCTGTCGCGCTTGATAAGCGGCAGGCGATTGCCGGAATCTGCGTGAATATCCGGCGGCGAAGCGGCATTTTGCGCTCCGGCGCTGCTGGTGACCGCCATGATTAGACCGAGAGCCAGAGCTGCGCTTTTCCCGAACGACATAATTCATTCCCCCTCTTGAGCGCTTATACGGTCGTGGCAAAGCATGCGCCGGCGCCGTGCCCGCGTCCAGCCGCCGCAGTCCAGCTTTACGTTTTGTTGAGGCCGAGAAAATAAAGCTTACAGAATTCGCCGACCACCATCCTGTACGCGCGCCCGTGACGTCATCTTCGACAGCCTTGCCCGCCGATTCGGCCCCGAGCGACCCTGGCTATAGCGCGCTCGCCGCCGAGCCGCGCGAGACCGCGGAGCGGGTTTCGCATCGCGAAGCCGAGCCGTCGAAGATGCAGACCGAACTCGAGCAGATCAACGCCCTCATCGAAGAACGGATTCGCACCCGCATCGATGAATTGCTCGCGGCGCAAGGCGAGCTGATCAAGAACGAACGGATGGCGGCGATCGGACAATTGACCTCGATCGTTGCGCATGAGCTGCGCAATCCGATGAGCGCGATCCGCAACACCGTTTACCTGATGAAAGACCAGCACAGCCGCGGCCAGCCGGTCGCGCTGGAGCGGCCGCTCGAGCGTATCGGCCGCAGCATCAGTCGCTGCGAGAAGATCATTCAGGAGTTGGTCGATTTCTCACGCTCGCGCGCGCTGCAAAGCGAGGCACGGGTGTTCGACACCTGGCTGCGCGAGGTCATGAGCGAATTTATGGCGCCGCCCGGCGTCACGATCACGATGGATTGCGGCGCCGGCGAAACCAAAGTCGCGCTCGATGGCGACCGCCTGCAGCTGGTGATCACCAATCTCGTCGAGAATGCGGTACAGGCCATGGCCGAGCACCGCATGGAACGCGCGCCATGCGTCGTCTTGCGGACAAAGACGCTCAGCGATGCGCTGGAATTGCGGATCGAGGATAATGGCCCCGGCATTCCGGCCGAGAATCTGGCCAAGGTGTTCGAGCCGCTGTTCACCACCAAGCGCATGGGCACCGGGCTCGGCTTGTCGACCGTGAAGCAGATCGTCGAGCAGCATGGCGGCACGATTGTGCTGCAAAGCGCGCCCGGCGAATTCACCCGCGCGGTGATTCGCCTGCCCCTCGCCTGATATACCCGCCTAACGGATATAGAAGCTTCGCTCGGTCGCGATGGCGTTCATCGGAATGTCGTGCGGCAGCGGGTGGATCGTCGGCAGATGGCTGAGCTCGAAGCCGACGCCGAGACAGAATGGCCGCGGGGTCATCGCCTCGAGCGTGCGATCGTAAAATCCGCCACCGTAGCCAAGGCGATAGCCGTCGTCGTCGAAGCCGACCAGCGGCACGATCAGCATTTTCGGCTGCACCGGCGCGCCCTCCGCCGGGTAGGGAATGTCGTAGACGCCGGAGGCAAGCTTGGTCTGGCGGTCCCAAGGGCGGAACTCCAGTGGCCGGCCTTTGCCGAGCACCACTGGCAACGCGGCCGTGAAACCGCGCGCGATCAGCGCATCGAGCGCCGGCAGCACGTTGAACTCGCGGCGAAACGGCCAATAAGCGCCGACGAGGCAGGGCTCGATTTCTTCGAAGCAGGTATCGAGCCGCCGCATGATGGCGGCATCCGCCTCGGCATGGACCGCTTGCGGCGCGGCCATGCGCGCCGCAATCAGCTCATCGCGTTTTTGCTTCCGCCACGCGAGGATTCCAGCGCGTTCCATATTCGCGCGTCCTTACACTTCCACGTCACCCCCGCGAAGGCGGGGGTCCATGCAAGCCGCTGGATTCTCGCTTTCGCGGGAATGACGGGTTAAAGGGCGCAGTCGCTTACTCACATCAACGCGACTTATGACAAACCGATGATCTGGCCGGCTTCGTTGACGTAGATCTGCTCCGCCGATGGCACGCGCGGCAAGCCGGGCATGGTCATGATGTCGCCGCAGATCGCCACGACGAATTCGGCGCCGGCCGACAGCCGCACCTCACGGATCGGCAATTCGAAGCCGGATGGCGCGCCGTAAAGATCGCCATTGGCCGAGAAGCTGTACTGCGTTTTCGCCATGCAGATCGGCAGATTGCCGAAGCCTTGCTTCTCCATTTCGGCAAGACGATCGACGATCGCCTTCGGCGCAGCGACATCGCCGGCACGATAAATCTCTTTCGCGATCGTCTTGATCTTGTCGAGCAGCTTCATGTCGTCGGGATAGAGCGGCTTGTAAGACGCCTTGCCGCTATCGGCGAGCTCGGCCACCACCTTCGCCAGCGCCTCGGCGCCCTCGCCGCCATCGGCGAAATGCGTGCAGACGAAGGCGCTCACGCCGTCGGCCTTGCAGCCGTCGACGATCGCTTGCAGTTCGGCATCGGTATCGGTCGGGAAGCGGTTGATACACACCACCGCCGGCACGCCGAATTTCTTGATGTTCTCGAGATGGCGCTTGAGATTGACGAGGCCCTTGGTCACGGCCTCGACGTTCTCGGCGCCGAGATTGGGACGGCCGACGCCACCGTGGAATTTCAGCGCGCGCGCGGTCGCGACGACGACCGCCGCAGCGGGCTTCAGCCCAGCCTTGCGGCATTTGATGTCGAAGAATTTCTCGGCCCCGAGGTCGGCACCGAAGCCGGCTTCGGTGACGACGTAATCGACGAGCTTCAGCGCTAGTTTCGTCGCGGTCACCGAGTTGCAGCCATGCGCAATATTCGCGAACGGCCCCCCATGGATGAAGGCGGGATTGTTCTCCAGCGTCTGGACCAGGTTCGGCTTGATCGCGTCTTTCAGCACGGCGGTCATCGCTCCGTCGGCCTTGAGCTGGCTGGCGCGCACCGGCTGCCGATCACGCGTTTGCGCGACGATGATATTGCCGATGCGGCGGCGCAGATCGTCGATCGAGGTCGACAGGCAGAGGATCGCCATGATCTCGGACGCGACGGTGATGTCGAACCCGTCCTCGCGCGGGAAGCCGTTGGCGACTCCGCCCAGCGAATCGACGATCGAGCGCAGCGCGCGGTCGTTCATATCCATGCAGCGCCGCCAGGTGATGCGGCGCGGATCGATGCCGAGATCGTTGGCCCAATAGACATGGTTGTCGATCATCGCCGCGAGCAGATTGTTGGCGATGCCGATGGCGTGGAAGTCGCCCGTGAAATGCAGATTGATGTCGTCCATCGGCACGACCTGGCTGTAGCCGCCGCCGGCGGCGCCGCCTTTCATGCCGAAACACGGGCCGAGGCTCGGCTCGCGCAGGCAGATCATCGCTTTCTTGCCGATGCGGTTGAGCGCGTCGCCGAGACCGACCGTCGTCGTCGTCTTACCCTCGCCCGCCGGCGTCGGATTGATCGCGGTCACGAGGATCAGCTTGCCGTCGGGCTTGTTGGCAAGCGCATCCTTGACGAAATCCATGCCGATCTTGGCTTTGTAATGGCCATACGGCTCGACCTTTTCGGCGGGGATCCCCAGCCGGTCGCGGGCGATATCG
This sequence comes from Allostellaceae bacterium, assembly GCA_035552195.1. Lineage (GTDB taxonomy): Bacteria > Pseudomonadota > Alphaproteobacteria > ATCC43930 > CGMCC-115725 > CAIKMD01. The sequence goes on from DASZLU010000054.1 coordinate 32,976, forward strand.
ATGATCGGCCGCATCGTCGCGGCTTGTGCAATTTCCCAGTCGGTCTTCGGCTTTGCCGAGCTGTCGGCCATGGCTTTTCACCCTGTTTTCCGTCTTGTGGCGCCTCGACAGGCATCGAAGAAGCGCGGCGCCTCATCGTCAACCATAAATCTGCCCAAAATATTCGTGGGCTATTATGTGGGCCAATTCCCCGCGTCCCCGCCGCGCCGCGACGAGGCCACGCGCCTCATTTGAGGCGCTTTGCTGCTTCCCTGATCAGGTCGAGGTCATCGTATTGGTGCGCGTCGAGATCGGCCTTGATGAGGCCGAGCTCGCGTTGCGTGTGGATATTGCGCGATACCGCGTCGATATCGGTCAGGCCGTTCGGGTCGCGATAATTATCCGCCTTGGTGAAAGACCACGGCTGCAAAGACGACGGGTCCGGCAGCTTGAGGAAATCCGCGACGACCTTCACGGCCGCGTCGTGATTCTTGGGATCGAGATACCAGTGGATCGAGCGAACATAGTCCTCAAGGAAATCGACCATCGCGGCGCGGTTCTTGTCGAGGAAGCCCTTACGCGCCACCCAGAAGGACAGGGCGACATGCCCCATCGCGTCGGAGGTGGTGAAGAGCGTCCGGCTGATCGCCGCCTGCGCCGGATCGCGCGACCACGGCAGGGTCGAAGGGATGAGATCGGCTTTGTGCTCTTCGAGCACCGCTTTCATATTGGGGAAATTGATCTCGATGACGCTGAAATCGCGCTTGTCGATCATGCCGTGCTTCAGCATCTCGGCCTTCATTATCATGTCGAGGCCGCCGCCGATGCCGTTGGTGACCAGTACCTTGCCTTTGAGATCCTCGACCTTCTTGATCGGCGAATCTTTCAGCACCGCGAAATCGGCCGTGCCGTAGCCTTCGATGCCCCATTGGATTTCGTCGGCGATGATGCGGAGATCGCTCATGCCGGCGTTCTCGACCGCGAGGCTGAAAGACGAGAAGCCGAGCGCCGCGGTATCGATCTGGCCGCTTTGCAGCGCCGTGATCTGGAGCGGCGAGCCTTGGAAATGCGTCGGCTCGACCGTGTAAGACGTGCCGTTGTGCTTAGCGATGTCGGGACTGGGAAAGAGGATCGGAATGAGCGAGGCCGGCGCCGCGACCCAGCCCATACGTATCTTCAGCGGATCGGCCTGCGCCGTGGCGGCATGAAGAGCGAGGACCGTGATCGCAGCCGCGACGACTGACTGAATGCGCATCGTATTTCCTCCCATCGAAATATTCTGTTGGAAAACCCTAACACAGCGAGTTGCCGGAAACCGCCACGAAACGGAGCGCGGTTGGGCTTGACTTTCATATAGAATGATATATCTTACGATATGTTGATCGCTACACAGAGAAAGTAATTAATGCATCATCACTTTGGAAAAACGAGCAAATTCGGTCATCGGCACATGCGCGAGCAGCGCCGCGGCCGCCGCGGCTTCGGCCCCTTCGCGGCGGGTTTCGCCGACGGCACCGGCATGGGCGGCGGCGGTTTTCGCACCGGTCGCAAGCTCGGTGCGGCGGATTTGCAACTCGTCATCCTGGCGCTGCTCAAGGAAAAAGCGCGCCACGGCTACGAGATCATCAAGGCACTGGAGGATCGCTCCGGCGGCTTCTATGTGCCGAGCCCGGGCATGGTCTATCCCGCGCTCACCTTCCTCGAAGAGACCGGCGCCGCCGTCGTTTTCGAGAGCGAGGGATCAAAGAAGCTTTATCGCATCACACCCGAGGGCGAGGCGCAGTTGACGCGCGACGAGACCATCGCCGACGCGATCCTCACCCAGCTCGAGCGCATGGGGCGCAAGATGGACCGCGTGCGCGAAGTCTTCGCCGCGGAAGCGGAAGACGAGGACATGGGGCAAGATCTGCGGGCCGCGCGGCGCGAATTGCGCATGGTGTTGCGCGAGCGACGCCGCTCGTCGCCGGAAGAGCAACAGCGCATCACTGCGATCCTGAAGCGCGCGACGGACGATATCCGGAGCAAGTAACGTGGCGCCGCATAAGCCCAGCCGCGCCCACTCGCTCGCCAATGTCCGACGCATATTCAAGGCGTTCGAGACCGGCGATCTAAGCGACGCGACGGACTACGTGCACCCCGAATATTTCAATCGCGAATTCGACGATCGTACCGATGCGCGCGGTCCGGACGAGTTGGCGCATAGCGTGGCCTGGCTACGCGGCGCCTTCTCGGAGCTGAAATTCGAGGAGCAGGATGCCGTCTCGTCGGGCGACAAGGTCGCCGTGCGCGTGGTGATGAGCGGTTGCCATACCGGCGACTTCATCGGCCACGCGGCGACAGGGCGGCGCTTTGCCGCCGAGCAAGTCCATCTCTTCACCCTGTGGAACGGCAAGATCTTGTCGCATCACGCAGTGCGCGACGATCTCGCCATGCATCGCCAACTCGGGCTGTTCGCCACGAAAGGTTGATCGGGTCCCACTTTTCGCCCACGCGGTTTGGTGTACGATTGTGGTCTGGGTTGACACGGATCAGCCGTGCCACCCTGCGCAGGACAAAACACGAGCCTCGAGGGGAGGAATGCGATGAAGAAATTGTTGCTGGCGGCGACCGCTTTTGCCGCGGCGTCGGTTCTCGGCGGATGGCCGATGCACGGCGCGCAGGCTGCCGTCCAGGTCAAGACCGTCGATTACAAGCAAGGTGATACGGCGCTCGAAGGCTGGCTCGTCTATGACGATGCCAAGCAAGGCAAGCGACCCGGTGTGGTCGTCTTTCCGGCCTGGAACGGTCCGGACGCGGACGCCAAGGAGCACGCACAAGCCCTGGCGAAAATGGGCTATGTCGCCTTCGTCGCCGATGTCTACGGCAAAGACATCCGGCCGCAGGGCCCCAAGGATGCCGGCGCGGAAGCCGGCAAGTATATGAAGAACCGCCCCTTGCTCACCGATCGCGCCAAAGCGGCCTACGATCAATTGGCCAAGAACCCGATGGTCAACCCGAGCAAGATCGCGGCGATCGGCTATTGCTTCGGCGGCGCCGGCGCGCTCGATCTCGCGCGCAGCGGCGCACCGATCGTCGACACCGTCACCTTCCATGGCGACCTGACTTCGCCGACGCCGCACGATGACAACAACATCAAGGGCCGCATTCTTGTTCTACACGGCGCCGACGATCCGATCGTCAACGCGCAGGCCCAAGACGGCTTCCGGAAGGAAATGACCGACGCCCATGTTAAGTGGGAGATGATCCTCTATAGCGGCACGGTCCATTCCTTCACGCAAAAAAGCGCCGGCAACGATCCGTCGAAAGGCGGCGCCTATAACGAATATGCCGACAAGAACTCCTGGGCCGAAATGACCCAGCTGTTCCACCAAACGCTGTAACACGCACCCTCACCCCCTACCCTCCCCACAAGGGGGAGGGTAGGGGGTGGATGGATCGCGCGCCGCTCTCTATTCTGCCGCAGGTTTCGCCTCGGGCCGCCAGCGCAAGATCGGCTTGCGGGCGGCGCCGACTTCGTCGAGGCGGCGGCGCGGTGCGCGATGCGGCGCCGACTGGAAGAATTCGCTGTCGTGCTGTTTCGCGCGCGCTGCCAACGCGCGCATCGCCGCGATGAAGCGGTCGAGCGATTCCTTGCTCTCATTCTCCGTCGGCTCGACCAGCAGCGCGCCATGGACGATGAGCGGGAAATACATCGTCATCGGGTGATAGCCTTCATCAATCAGCGCCTTGGCAAAATCGAGCGTCGTCACGCCGGTCTCGCCGAGAAAGCGATCGTCGAACAGCACCTCGTGCATCGCGCCGCCGGCGAAAGACGGCGTCAGCACATCTTTGAGACTGGCGAGCAGGTAGTTCGCGTTGAGCACGGCATCGCCCGAGAGCCGCGCCAATCCGTCGCCGCCATGGCTCATCAGGAAAGCCAGGGCGCGGATGAACATGCCCATTTGGCCGTGAAACGCCTTGATGCGGCCGAGCGAGTGCGCCGCATCGCCGCCGCGCTCTTCGAGCAGCGCGAAGCTTTCACCGTGATGCACGACCCAAGGCAGCGGCGCGTAGGGCGCGAGACTGGCCGCGAGCGCAACGGGACCGCTGCCCGGCCCGCCGCCGCCATGCGGCGTCGAGAAGGTCTTGTGCAGATTCATATGCATGCAGTCGATACCGAGCTTGCCCGGCTGCACGCGGCCGAGAATCGCATTGAGATTGGCACCGTCGAGATAGAAGAACGCGCCGGCGCCATGCACCGCCTCGGCGATCGCCGGCGCCTCATCCTCGAACAGACCGCAGGTGTTCGGATTGGTGAGCATGATCGCCGCGACATCGGGGCCGAGCTTGGCTTTCAGCGCCGCGAGATCGACGCGGCCGCGTTCATTCGCCGGGATGGGATCGACCGCGTAACCGCACGCCGCGGCGGTCGCGGGATTGGTGCCATGCGCCGATTCCGGCACCAGCACGCGGCTGCGCTTGTCGCCGCGCGCTTCGAGCGCAGCGCGGATGCACATCATGCCGCAAATCTCGCCATGCGCGCCCGCCGCCGGCGACAGCGCGATCGCCGGCATGCCGGTGATGGTTTTGAGCCAGGTCGCGAGCCGATCCGTCAGCGCCAGCGCGCCCTGCACGGTCGCCAGTGGCTGCAACGGGTGCAACGATGCGAAACCCGGCAGCCGCGCCACCTTCTCGTTGAGGCGCGGATTGTATTTCATCGTACACGAGCCGAGCGGATAGATGCCGGTGTCGATCGAGTAATTCTTCTGCGACAGCCGCGTGTAATGACGCACGATCTGCGGCTCGCTGAGGCCGGGCAGCCCGATCTTGCCCTGACGACGCAAGCCGCCGAGCCGATCGGCGACCTTCGCCGGCGCCGGCAAATCGACACCGCTGCGCGCCGACTGACCATCAGCATACGCGCCTTCGGCCTCGAAGATCAGCGGCTCTTCGTCATGCACCTCGCGGCCGCCGCCCGCGGCCGGCGTGAAGCTCGAGACGGCTTTGCTCCAGCTTTTATCTGCGGGGCCGCTCATGTCAGCGCCTCGCGGAGCGCCGCTTCGAGCGCATCCATATCCGCGTCGGTCGTCAGTTCCGTCGCGGTAACGAGCAGATCGTTGTTCCGATGCGGCAACAGCCGGCTCACCGGCACACCGGCGAGAATGCCGTGCGCCGCCAGTGCATCGGCGAGCGGCGCGGCCGGACGCGGCAAGCGCAGCGTGAATTCGTTGAAGAAACTCGGCGTGATCAGACTTACCCCGGCCAACTTCTCCAACCGCTCGGCGAGCTGCGCCGCCTTCGCGTGATTGAGCTCGGCGAGGCGCGTGAAACCGGCCTCGCCGAGCAACGCGAGATGGATCGAAAAGCCGAGCGCGCAGAGGCCGGAATTGGTGCAGATATTGCTGGTCGCCTTCTCGCGCCTTATGTGCTGCTCGCGCGCCGAGAGCGTCAGCACGAAGCCGCGCAATCCGTCGGCATCGACGGTTTGGCCGGTTAGCCGCCCCGGCATCTGGCGCATGAATTTCTCACGCGTCGCAAAGAGGCCGAGATAAGGCCCGCCATATTCCAGCGCGTTGCCGAGCGATTGCCCCTCGGCGACGACGATATCCGCGCCCATCGCGCCCGGCGGCTTGATGAGGCCGAGCGACACGATCTCCGCTATCGCGACAATCAGCAGGGCGCCGGCCTTGTGACACGCCTCGGCCAGCGCCGCATAATCGCGTACGTCGCCGAAGAAGCCGGGGCTTTGCACCACGACGCAGGAGATCGCGCTGTCGATCGAAGCAGCGAGCGTATCGACCGGCGTCATGGACGTGGCGAAGCCGGTGAACCGGCCATAGGTTTCGATCACATCGCGGTAATGCGGATGAAGATCGCCGGCAAGCAGCGCCTTGTGGCGATGGGTCACGCGCTTGGCCATCATCACCGCTTCGGCGGCGGCGGTCGCGCCGTCGTACATCGAGGCGTTCGCCACCTCCATATCGGTGATCAGCGCGACCTGGGTCTGGAATTCGAACAGGACTTGCAGCGTGCCTTGCGCGATCTCCGGCTGATAGGGCGTGTACGAGGTCAGGAACTCGCCACGCTGAACCAGATAATCGACGGCAGCCGGAATGTGATGGCGATAGGCGCCGGCGCCGAGAAAGCTCGGCACCGAGCCCGCCGCCATGTTCTTGGCCGCAAGCGCCGCCAGCTCGCGCTCAATTTCGATCTCGCCCAGGCCCGGCGGCAGATCGAGCGGCGACGTCAGGCGCAGTTCAGCAGGGATATCACCGAAGAGATCGTCGACGCTCTTGGCGCCGATCACGCCGAGCATGGCGCGGCGATCGTCCTCGGTCAGCGGCAGATAGCGCATCAGTGCTTATCCTGCGCCGCCGTAAATGCCTTGTATGCCGCATCATCCATCAGTTCGCCGAGCTCTTGTCCATCGGCCAGCTTGATCTTGTAGAACCAGCCTTCGCCCATTGCGTCGGCATTGACCCGCGCCGGATCGTCGGCGAGGCCGGCGTTGACAGCCGTCACCTCGCCTGAAGCCGGCGCGTAAACCTCGCTCGCGGCTTTGACCGATTCGACGACGCCGGCTTCCTTGCCTTTCTCAAGCTTGCGGCCGATCTCCGGCAATTCGACGAAGACGATGTCGCCGAGTTGGTTTTGTGCGAAATCGGTAATGCCGATCGTCGCCTCGTCGCCATCGACGCGAATCCACTCATGGTCTTTCGTGTAGCGAATGTTACTCATCGGTTGCTCTCAGCGGCATGCGGTGTGATAGCGATGCGGGACGAAAGGCAAGGCGGAAATCTGCGCCGCGCGCTCGGCGCCGCGCACCGAGAGGCGCAGCGCGGCACCGGGCACAGCGAGCGACGCCGGCACATAGCCCATGGCGATGGCGCCTTCGAGCGAGGGCGAGAAGCCGCCGCTGGTGATCATTCCGATCTCATGCCCGGCAGCGGCGGCATCGATGATCGGCGTGTGGTCGCGCGCGATCTGCCGTCCCTCCGGCTTGATGCCGACACGGCGGCGCGCGGTGCCTTGGGTGAGCTCACGCTGAATGATCCCGTCCCCCGGAAAGCCGCCTTCCTCGCGCCGGCGCTTCTGGATCGTCCAAGCGAGATCGGCCTCGACGGGCGTCGTCGTCTCATCGATATCGTTGCCATAAAGGCAAAGTCCGGCTTCGAGCCGCAGCGTGTCGCGCGCGCCGAGACCAGCCGGCGCGACCTCCGGCTCCGCCAGCAAGCGCTGCGCGAGTCGTTCCGCCTCGGCGCCAGGCACCGAAATCTCGTAGCCGTCCTCGCCGGTATAGCCCGAGCGCGTGACGAAACAGGCAATGCCATCGATCGTGACCGGGGCCATCGCCATAAACGCCATCGCCTCGACGCCGCGCGCGAGCCGTGCCAGCACGGAAGCCGCGGCGGGGCCTTGCAGCGCGATGAGCGCGCGATCCTCGAGATAGGTCACCGCAGCCTCGCCGAGCGCCGAGCGCATCAGGGCGAGATCCTCGACTTTGCGCGACGCGTTGACGACGAGACGCAGCACCTCGCCGTCTTTTGCCACCATCAGATCGTCGAGAATGCCGCCGCGCTCGTTCGTGAACATCGTGTAACGCACGCGGCCCGAGCGCAGGCCGACGATATCGGCGGGCACCAGCCTCTCGAATTTACCGGCGATATCGGCGCCGTTGAGCACGACTTGGCCCATATGCGAGACATCGAAGAGTGAGACTTTCGCACGGGTGTGGCGATGCTCGGCGATGATGCCGGCCGAATATTGCACCGGCATGTCATAGCCGGCGAAGGGCGTGAGTTTCGCGCCGAGACTTTTATGCACCTCGTAGAGCGGCGTACGCGCGAGCTTTTCTTCCGCCATGAGATCGCGAGAGCCCTTACTGCATGTCGAGGCAGCGTTTCGAGATCGTGCCAAACCCTAACATCGCACGGCGGCCGTGACCAGACCGCGGCGCGCGAGAGTCAGATATGATCCGCTTCGATATCTGCCAGCGAATGCCCGACCGCTTCGGCGCCATCTTCGAGCTCGTCTGCGAAGGTCGGGTTGCCCATGAGATAGCCGGTCGGATCGCGCCGATGCCGCTCGGTCGCGAGCTGCCGCGCCTCGCCCCACTCCTCACGCGCGAAATCGCCGCGGCCGATCCACATCAAGGCGATCACGTCGATCGCCTCGTCTTCGTTGAGGGAGCGCAACGCGTCGCGCAATTCGGCCTCGGTCCGATCGCCGGGATTATCCGCGAGCACGTCGAGATCACCGTCGTCGGTCGGATTGGAGCCCGGGTCCGGATCCACGGAATCGACCTTGGCGTCGAATTCGCGCGCCTTAATAATAAGGAAAGCGAGCTTCTCGTCAGAGATATTGAGCTCGATCGGGTCTAGGCTATCGTCGATTTTCGGCATGGGGCCTCCTGGCCGAACCCCGGCCACACACCAACAACGCCGCTGCCGGCCAAATGTTGCTCCGGGGTATCCGCGGTCAGTGAATCGCCACCAATCCGACCTTGTTGATGCCGCTTTCAGCGATAGCGAGGCCGTGCCCGTCCGTGGTCGGCATCATGTTGCGAATGACCCCGCCGCCCGAGGGGACGACCCAGCTCTGGAATTTCTGCGTTTTCGGATCGAAGCGGACGAGCGCATTCGGCTTCACACCGGATTCGCAGTACCAGATCACGTCGTCGATCACGGCCATGCCGTAAGGCTGCGCTTTCGGCCCGCCGGGCGACGCGAATTCCGTGACCTCGCCGGTCTTGGGATCGAGCCGGCCGAGATAGCCGCGCGAATAATCGCCGTACCAGATGATGTCGTCGCTGGTGATGGCGATGCGCCGCGGCCGCGAATTGTCGTGCGGCAATTGATATTCGGTGATGCGCATCGTCTGCGGATCGATCGAGCCGATCTTGTTGGTGCCGAATTCGTCGAAGAACGGCACGCCATGCGAATTGATCACCATGCCGTAGGGCTGCGCCTTGGGCGTCGGCGACATCATCATCTTGATATCGCCGCCCGGCGCTTTGGGATCGAGACGGCCGATATAATTGCCGTCCTGCACGGTGAACCAGAGGATGCCGTTCTTGTCGAAAAGCGGCGTGTGCGGGTCGCGCGCCTTGGGATCGGGCAACGGGTATTTCGTCACGTTACCGGTCTTGGGATCGAGCTTGCCGATATAGCCGCCGAAATTCGCGGTAAACCAGATATTGCCGTCGGGACCGAATTTCAGCCCGTGCGGCCCCGACATCGACGGCAGCTTGTATTCCCTGATCTTGCCGGTCTTGGGATCGAGATGGCCGAGGACATTCGCCATCTGGCCGCTATACCAGAGCGTACCGTCGGGCGCGGCGAGCGGATCATGCGGCCGCGAGCCCGGCGTCGGCACCGTCCAATCCTTGAAGCCGACCTTGACCGGGCCGGGAATCACCACCGGCTTCGGCGTGTCCTTGGGCACCGGGAAATTCTTGGTGAGATAGGCGGTGACGACCGGCACTTGGTCGGGCGTCAGCGGCGCGCCGACATTGCGCATCATCGCGATCACCGTCTTCCAATCCCCCGGCGAATAGCCCGTATGGGTGAAGCGGTTGAGCGAATGACAGCCCGAACAGATTTGCTCGACGATGTCCTTGCCCGATCCGTCGGGAAGTTGCGGCTGCTGTTGCTGGGCTTGTTGCGCATAAGCGGGCGATGCCAGCAGCGCCACCGCGACGAATAGGAAGAGCTCTCGCACGGTCCACCCCTCTCGTCGTCATTGCCGGGCTTGTCCCGGCAACCCAGGGCCCCGCGGAACTGATCCGCGGGAAGCGCCGAGTATATTACAGAGCGCCGCTCACCGCCTCTTCGCCGCGATCGCTTTGGCCGATTCGGCGAGGAAATCCGACAGGCGCTTGCGCAACGTCGCCGCCTGTTCCGGCGTCCAATCGCGAAAGCCGCGGCCGTTCTTCATGCCGAGTTCGCCCTTCTCGACTTTCTCGACGAGATAAGGATGCGGTCCGGGCGTGCGGTCGAGATCGGCGATCAGCGTTTTATGGATATCGAGCGTGAGGTTGAGTCCGACGAGGTCGGACTGCTCCAACGGCCCGCACACCGCCATGCGCGCGCCGAAGCCTTCCTTTACCACGGTATCGAGTGTTTCGGCATCGCACACGCCGGCCGCCACCAGCGCGATCGCCTCGCGCTTCAGCGCATGCTGCAAGCGGTTGCCGATGAAGCCGGGAATGTCGCGGCGGACATGCACCGGCACTTTGCCGACGGCTTTCAAAAGCGCGATCGTCTTCTCGACCGTCGCGAGCGACGTGCCTTCGGCCTGTACCACTTCGACCAGCGGCACGAGATGCGGCGGGTTCCAGTAATGCGTGCCGACCACCCGCGCCTTGTCGGCCACGTCTTGGCCGACTTGCGCAATCGGTATCGCCGAGGTGTTGGTGCAGAGGATCGCACCCGGCTTGGTCTGTCGCCCGAGATTCTCGAAAATCGCGCGCTTGACCTCGAGCTTCTCGGGCCCCGCCTCGAAGACGAAATCGGCATCGCCGACGGCTGCAGCGAAATCCGCTTCATAGCGGAGGTTCTTGAGGCCGGCTTTGTCTTGCGCCAAGAGATCGAAGATCGCCGCGACGCGCTCGGGCGCCGAGACAAGGATCTTCGCGTCGGGATCGTGCAGCGCGACGGGATGGCCGACAGCGGCGAAGATCTGCGCGATGCCGTGACCCATCAGCCCGGCGCCGATAACGGCGATTTTTTGCGATTGGCTCGAAGAGGATGTCATCGCACTCACCTCAGTTCGTCACCCCCGCGAAAGCGGGGGCCACAGCCATCGCTGGATGCCCGCTTTCGCGGGCATGACGGTAATAGGAACGTGGGCTTTAGCCAGCGGTGAAGCCGCCATCGACATAGATGACTTGGCCGGTGGTGAAGTCGGAGGCCGGCGCGAGGAGGTAGAGCGCCATGCCCATCAGATCCTCGACCTCGGCCAAGCGGCCCAAGGGAATGCGCGACAGCGAGCGCGCGCGTGTCGCCTGGCCGAGCTCGTCCTCGCCATACATCCACGCCGTCAGCTTCGAGCGGAAGACCGTCGGCGCGATCGAATTGACGGTGATGCCGTGCTTGGCCCATTCGGTCGCGAGCACGCGGGTGAGAGCGTCGGTCGCGCCCTTCGAGGCGCAATAGCCCGTATAGCCCGAGATGTTGCCGTGGCGGCCGCGCACCGACGACATCATCAGCATTTTGCCTTTGACCTTCTTGTCGATCCAATAGGAACCAACCGCCTTGGCCATGAACCATTCGCCGCGGACGTTGGCATCCATCACGGCCTGCCAATCCTCGTATTTCATCTCGTGAATGAAGCCGGCCTTATTGTAGCCGGAGGCGACGACAAGTTGATCGATCTTGCCGAACGCATCGAGGCCGGCCTTTACCATCGCCTCGGCATCTTCGAGCGTGTCCGGGCGGCGATAGACCACCGCGACTTTGGCGCCGAGGCTTTTGGCCTCATCGGCGACAACATCGAGCTCGCTTTTCGAGCCCGAAGCCAACACGAGGTTGCAGCCGAGCGAGGCGAGCATCAGCGCGCAGCCGCGGCCGAACGCGCCCGAGGCGCCGGTGATGAGCGCGGTTTTGCCCTTCACCTCGAACATCGAGAGCGGATTGCGCAGCGTATCGGAGATCATGGCGCCACCTTGTTGTTCGAGACGATGACGAGCATCGTGCAAACGTGATTGCCGTTATTGACGACGGTGCGTGCTTCCTTCGGCGCGATATGAACCGAGTCGTACGCGCCGAGCGTGACAGTGCCTTGCTCGGTCGTCACCGTGATCTCGCCGTCGAGCACCATGTAGACGCGCTCGAAATCCGACGCGCTCTTTTCGGCTCGGCCACCCGGCAGATAATGCGAGAGGCCGACCCAGAAAGTGCTGGTCTTCGAAGCCTCCTGACCCTGGAGACGCAGCGCACTAACGTCGAAATGGTTCGCCGCCTCGTAGCGCTTCGCGTTTTTGTATTTGGTGACTTGCATGGTCCGCTCGCCCCTTACTCGCGCTCGATACGGAATTCATGCTTCGGATCGACCACGGCGACGATGCGGATGCCGCAACCTTCGCCTTCCGGCCAGCGCCAGGGGAAGCACATGAAGGTGCAGCGCTTGCCCGTGACCTTGTCGATGTCGCCGTTGACGTTCTCGATGCCGGGGATGCCGTTGGTCATCAGCACTTTGTGCGACGGCTCCCAGAACGGGAAGTCGTCGATGATGTGCCGGCCGGTTTCGGCGAAATATTCGTCATCGAGATGCGGCTGCGCCGGGCCCGGGCCATGCGGGCCGAGGAACGTGCCGAGCGGGTGATCGAGCGCCTGCACGTCGATGCCAAACAGCTTGATCTTCTTTTTGACTAGCCATTCCGCGCCGGCCTTATAAAGGCCCGGCGAGTAGGCAAAGTAATCGGGATTGTCGCCCCAATTGCGATGGCTGCCGGTGTTGACCATGACGATGTCGCCCGGCTGGATCTTCGGGCGCGCGGCTTCGAGATCTTCCGGCGTCACCACGCCCCATTTGCCTTTGGGGATCGAGACGACGACGCCGGTGCCGAAGAAACGCCAGGTCTCGTAATCGGTGATGAAAGGCGTGTTCTCGAGCACGTGGATCGGCGCGTCCATATGCGTGCCGCGATGCATGATGCCTTCATATTCGAGCGTCTGCAGCCCGTCCTTGGCATGGAACTCGCGCACTTTGATGTTCATGTTGGCCTTGGACGGCCATTGCGGCATCCCGTGCTTCCACTCGGTGCTGAGATTATAGAATTCGAGGCCCTTGGTGCTGGTCTTTGGCATTGTCCTGATCCTTCTTACCCGACCACCCGCTCGCCCGATTCCAGCCGGTAATTGCCGGTGGTATCGAAGAACGCGACGAGGCGGATGACGCAGGCGTCGCCGTCCTTCCACAGCCACGGATAGGCGTGGAACGTCGCGCGCTTGCCGGTCACTTCATCGAGATCGCCGCCGCAATTCTCGATGGTCGGAATGTTGGCTTTGAGGAGCGTCTTATGCGCGACGTTCCAATCCGGGAAATCCTTCTTCGCATCCTTGCCGGTCGCATCCTTGTATTGCTGCGCCAGATCGCGGATCTGCGGGCCGTTGCGATGCGGGCCGAGCGAAGTGGCGAGCGGATGATCGACCGTCGCACTGTCGACGCCGACCAGCTTCACCTTCTTCTTCACGAGCCACTCCGCCGCCTCTTTCGAGAGGCCCGGCGCATGGCCGAAATATTCCTGGCTGTCGGAATAGCGGTGATGCCACTGCGTGTTGATGACCACGATGTCGTCTTCCTCGATCGCCGGCGTCGCCTTTTCGAGATCGGCGGGAGTGATCAGCTCCCACTTCTTCTTCGGGATGCCGACGATGACGCCCGAGCCGAAGAACGTGTCCATGCCGATCTCGCCGACGCCCTTGCCGCCGGGGATCAGATGGATCGGCGCATTCACATGCGTCGAGACATGCATGATCGCGTTGATCTTCTGGGTCATCACGCCGTGCTTGGCGTGATAGGTGATGCGCTCGATGCGCACGTCCTCGTAGCCCGGGAATGTCGGCGCGTTGTAGCCCCAGCGGTGGCTGAGCTCGTAGAATTTCAGACCCGATACGGGGTCGAGAATGGCAGGCATGTGGCGCTTCCCAATCGTGGTTTTTGACCCGGTTGCGGGCATTTTGGCCTGTCGCGTCGATGGGCGAAAGCCAGCTATCGCGCCCGAAACCGGATGACAGATATTATCATTATCTGAGATTTTTGTGTTTTGCAATCCGATGCCGCGCGGCCGGCTTCCGAGCCGCCGGCCTTTTCGCGGGCGCCTCGGGCCGCGGGGCTTTGGCCAAACGCCGCGTCAGCTCGCGGGCCGCCTCCAAAAGCCGCTGGCGCAGGGCAGCCTCGTCGAAAAGCTCGATCCGCCGCGTCGGCCCGACCACCGTCAGGCTGCCATGCGCCGTGCCATCGGGATTGAGCAGCGGCGCGGCGAGGCCGATCTGATCCGGCACCAGCAACGCTTCGGTGCGCGATGTGCCTTCGCGCTTGATCTCGTTGAGCGCTTTGCGAAAGCTCGGCCAGTCGCGGCCCAAGAGATCGCGGTCGGGATCGCCCGGATGGCGATCGAAGACGCGCTTTTGCCGCGCCGGTTTCTGATAGGCGAGCACGATCCGCGCCGTGGAGGAGCGGAAGAGCGAGGTGATCTGGCCGCGATGATAGCGCGGGTCGCCGACACCGGTCGGATTCTGCTCGTAGACGTTGAGCACCTGGTCGTTGAGCCAATAGCTCACCAGCACGATGAGGCCGGTTTCCTGCGCCAGACCTTGCAGCAGATCGCGCCCCACCCGCTCCAGCGGATCGGTCCGCCGCATCTGGTAATCGAGGGTGACGATCCGCGGCCCGAGCGTGTAGCTGCCGCCGCCGAGCCGCGCAAACAGCCCCGCGCCATAGAGCTCGCGCACATAGCGGTAGGCGGTCGGCAGCGAGACCTTCAGCGCCTTGGCGATCTCCTCGGGCGTCCACGACGTCTTGGCGTCGGTGACGAGCTCGAGCGCCGCGATCATCTTCTTGAGACTGGACATGGGCTACCACGAGATTATCACATCGCGATAGTCTCGTTAACCGATCGTATCTAGCCCGGCTGAAAGATCACGCTGACCTTCGTCGCGTTGAACACGTACGTCTCAAGGCAGCTCGACCACGCCACCTTCTGACCGAGCTCGGCCATCGCCCCGACGAGGCCGAACCAATTGAGCGTCTCGCCGCCGCCCGCCGCTTCGAGCTCTTTGAGCGAGAAATTCTTCCAGAACGAATATTCGCCCGAGACCATGGCCTGATAGAGCCGCTGGTCGGTCTCGACATCCGGCATCATGCGATGCGTTTTCGGCGTGAGGAAAGAATGCGACCACGCCGACGACGCCATCAGCGCGACGCGCCAAGGGCTGTCGCGGCAGATGCGCGCGATCGCCGCGCCCAGCGTGAAGCAGCGATGGGGGCTCGGCGCCGGCGGATCGGGCGGCGCCGGCTCGCCCTCGCTGATCGCGTAGAGACCCTGCGCCGAGATGACTTCGCGGCCATAGCAATTGACCGCAATCGGTACGATGCGATGCGGAAAGCCCTGACGTTCGTAATCGAGATACATCACCGCGTTGAGAAACGCATGCGCCAAGCCTTTGTGGAAGCGCGGCTCGTAGGCATAGGACATGTCGAATTCCTGCTCGAGCAGCGCCGAAGCGATGTATTTCGCCGCCTCGCGATGGCACTTCACGCGGATCTCGGCATCGGGACCTTCGTTCCAGACATTGGCACGAAAGCCGCGGCGCGAATCGGGCGCCGAGGCCCATGGCTTTCCGACCACCTCGTCGTAGGCGAGGATGCAGAACGGCGGGATAATCTGCTCGCGGAAATTTTCGTACTGGTCGTCGCCCCAGATGACGATGAAGTCGGGCGCGAAAGCATCGAGCGCCGCGCGTACCTTGCGGAAATCGGCGAGCATATCGGCTTGATGCTGCGCTCCGGCGGCGGCACCGAAATCGTCGGCCCATTCGGCACGCATCTTTGCCGGCCAATTCGCCGAATCCTTCAGCGCGGCGGGTAGCTTCGGATCGTTGAGGCGGGCACGCAGCGCGCCGCTCATCTTGTCGGCCGGCATGCCGAAGAGCGGCGAATGAGAAATGCCGACGCCGAGAATCTCGCCCATGTTCCCTTACCTATGAGGCTGCATTCGTCTTCATTCTGGGGGCGGCGCGCGCTCTATGGCAAGCGCGTATCTCTTCCTATAATCGCGTCTCGAATAATCGGGAGGCTGGAAAGATGCGGATCGCAACCTATACCCACAACGGCACACAGAGCTACGGTGTCGTCGCCAAGGACGGAATCGTCGATCTCGGCAAGCGGATCGGCAGCAAATATCCGAGCCTGCTGAAGCTGCTCGAAGGCGGCGCGTTGAACGACGCCAAGCACGCCGCCGAAGGCCAGAAACCCGATTTCAAAGAGAGCGAGATCGAATACCTGCCGCTCATTCCGGATCGCATCAATATCTACTGCACCGGTCTCAACTATCAGGGTCATATCAACGAGACCAAGCTGGAGAAGCCGAAATTCCCGCGCCTTTTCATGAAGATCGACGAATCGCTCGTCGGCCATAAAGTGCCGATGATCCGCCCCAAGGCTTCGGTCGAATACGATTTCGAGGGCGAGCTGATGGCGGTGATCGGCAAGGAAGCGCGCCATGTCAGCGAGGCCGACGCGATGAATTACGTCGCCGGCTACACGCTCTTCAACGATGGCTCGCTGCGCGATTTCCAGCGCCGCACCACCGACCAAGGCAAGAATTTCTATCGCTCGAGCTCGGTCGGGCCCGAGCTCGTAACCCTCGACGAGATCCCGCCCGCGAAAGACATGACGCTGATCTCGCGCCTCAACGGCAAGGTCGAGCAGGAGACCAGCATCGCCGACATGATATTCCCCGTGCCGGAGCTGCTGTCGTACTTCTCGGGCATCAGCCGGCTGCGTCCCGGCGACATGATCGCGACCGGCACCTGCGGACGCGTCTCATACAGCGACAAGCAATTCATGAAAGCCGGCGACACGATCGAGATCGAGATCACCGGCATCGGCAAGCTCGTCAATCCCATCGTCGACGAGAAATAAACGCGTAAAGCCGCGCCCCTCATTGAGGGGCGCGATCTGCGAGGGACGGATGCGTTCCGTTTCGGGCTATCGGTTTGCGCTGGGGCTGCTTCAGGGCGGCGCGCTGGCGCTTCTTTATTATGCCTATGAGCAGCATAGCTGGCCGGCAACGGACGGCGAGACCTTCGCGCCGCTGCTGCTGGAGGCGCTCTTCGTCCCGCTGATCGTGATCGACGCGCTGCGCACCTTGCGCCTCGCGACGCTGATCGGTTGGACGATCGTGGCGACGGTGCTGATCGCGGGTTTCGCCTATTACGACATCTGGCGCGCTTGGCCGCAGGATTGGGTCATCCCCAATGCGCCGCCTTTCACCGGCGGATGGCAGCCGCATCTCCTGCCCTCCTGGCCTTTCATGCTGGCATTGCCGACGATCCTTTTCATCGCCCATGCGCTGGTGGTCAGCGCCGACGCCGATGGTCGGCTGATCGCCCAATACACGACCTATTTCGATGTCGCCTGGGAGCAAGGGGTTCAGCTTGCCCTGACGGCGATTTTCGTCGGCGTGTTCTGGGCATTGATGTGGCTCGGCGCCGGGTTGTTCGAGCTGCTGAAGATCGATTTCCTGGCCCGGGTCTTTCGCCATTACTGGTTCTGGATGCCGGCAACGACCCTCGCCGTTGCCATCGCGATCCACGTGACCGATGCGCGCATCGCCCTCGTACGCGGCACGCGCGTGCTGGCCCTCATGCTGCTGTCGCTGCTGCTGCCGCTGCTGACGTTGCTGGTCATCGGCTTTCTTATCGCGATCGGCATCACGGGGTTGGAGCCGCTCTGGAGCACGCGCCATGCCTCGGCGCTGCTGATCTTCGCGACCATGGTCATCCTGGTGCTGATCAACGCCGTTTATCAGGACGGCAATATCGACCGGGATGTGCCGGCGCCGCTGCTGCTTTCAGCGAGCATCGCCGCCATCCTGCCGGTGCCGCTCGTCGTGCTCGCCGCATACGCGCTGTGGCTGCGGATCGAGCAATATGGCTGGACCGCCGATCGTGTCTTCGCGACGGCAGCGGTCATCGTCGCGGCGTGTCACGCCATCGGCTATCTCATCGCCGCGTTCGCGCGGCCGTGGCTGCGGCCGATCGAGCGCTGGAATGTCTTTTGCGGGCTGGTGACGTTGCTGGCGTTGCTGGCGCTCTTCTCGCCGATCGCCGATCCCGCACGGATTTCAGTCGACGATCAGACGAGGCGCGTCGCCAACGGCACGATCACCGCCGACAAGCTCGATCTGAACTATCTGCGCTGGGACGCGGGACGCTATGGCAAAGAAGCGCTCGAGGCCATTGTCGCGCGCCAAGGCGATCGGCGACACGACGAAGCCGACCGCTTGCTCCAGGCGAAGAATCGCTACGAGCAGCAGGAGGCGCCGCATCCGCTCGCCGCGAACCTCACAATTCATTCGGCGGACGGCACGCTGCCCGATGCGTTCCTCAGCCAGGATTGGCGGGTGGCGAATAATTTCGATGTTCCACTCTGCCTGCGCACCACCTCGACGGTGAAGTGCGATGTCTTCGTCAAAGACGTGAAAGGCGACGGCTCGCCGCAGATCATCATCGTGCAAGGCGGGAGTATCACCGGCTTCGACCGCGATGCGGCCGGCACATGGCGTCTCACGGCGCGGTGGGTGTTGCAATGCAGCGGCACGACTCAGGCTTTGCGCAACGGCGACTTCGCTGCCGCCGCACCGGAATCGCCGCCCTGGCCGGACCTTGAAATCGGCGGCCAAAGGCTGCGCTTTACGCCGCAGAACAATCCGCAAGCCGCTTGCCCAAAAACCTGAACCGGTTGACGCGCCAGCATTTTCGGCACTACTTCTCGTTGCACGCAGCCGGCGAACAGGGCTGCTCGGGGAGAGCGTCGTGAAAAAGCCGGCCAATATCGTCTACGGCGCCGAAGAACAGCCGCCGAGGCTCGTCACCCTGGTCAGCGGCGTCCAGCACGTCGCGGTCATTGCGATCTTCATGGTCTATCCGCTGGTGATCGGCCGCGTCGTCGGCGCGTCCGCGGCCGAGATTTCCGACATGCTGCGGCTTTCCATGCTGGCTTTGGCGCTTGGCGTGCTGCTTCAAGCTTTGCCGGGCGGTCCCATCGGCAGCCGTCGGCTGGCACCGTCGATCTTCACCGGCATCTATCTCGCACCCTCGATCCTCGCTGCGAAGCTCGGCGGATTGCCGCTGGTCTGGGGCATGACGATTTTCGCCGGACTCTGCGAGGCAGTGCTGGCGCAGTTCTGGGTCCGGTTGCGCACGCTGATCCCGCCCGAATCGGCCGGCATGGTCGTGTTTCTGGTCGGGGTGATCATCGGCCTCGCGGGCGTGCATCTTCTGGTCGGCGATGGACCGGGCGGCTCGATCGCGGGACAAGATGCCGTCGTCACCGGCATAACCCTCGTCGTCATGATCGGCCTCAACGTCTGGAGCAAGGGTCCGCCGCGTCTCTTCTGCATCCTCATCGGCATGGCCTGCGGCTACCTGGCAGCGGCGGCGACCGGACTATTGACGGCGCATGACATCGCCGCCGGCGTGATCGACCAGCCATTGCTTGCCGTGCCATCGCTCGCGCAGCTCTCATGGTCCTTCGACAGCTCGCTGATCATTCCGTTCGCCGTGAGTGGCCTCGCTTCGGCGATGAACTCGACCGCGGTGATCACCACCTATCAGCGGCTCGACGACGCGGATTGGGTCCGGCCCGACATGCCGGCGATCAGCCGGGGCGTCTTCGCCGATGGCATCTCCACCGCCACCGCAGGACTGCTCGGCACCTTCGGCCTGACGGTCTCCACCGCGAATGTTGGCCTCGCCGCAGCGACCGGCGTCCTCAGCCGACCGATCGGCTTTGTCGTCGCGGCGATCCTGTTCGTCCTGGCGTTTCAGCCGAACCTCATCGGCATTCTGGTCATCATGCCGCCGCCGGTGATGGCCGCAGCGCTGCTCTTTACCGCCGTCTTCATCATGATCGGCGGGGTGCAGATTATTTCATCGCGCGTGCTCGATCCGCGCCGCATTCTGGTCGTCGGCATGGGAATGATGAGCTTCTTCATCGTCTCGGTCTTCCCTGCCGCGTTCACGCGCGTGCCTGACTGGGCACAACCGCTGGTCACCTCGCCGCTGGTGCTGGCAACGCTCGTCGCGCTCAGTCTCAACCTCGTCTTCCGCATCGGAATTCGCCGCACCGTGCGACTGGCGATCGAACCCGCCGCCGCGGATATGAAAGAGATCGCTGATTTCATCGAGCGCAATGCCGGCATTTGGGGCGCACGCCGCGACGTGACGCTGCGCGTGCAATTCGGCATCCAGCAATTCGTCGAGGCCGTGATTGAGCATTGCGCGCCGAGCGGGCTTATCGGCCTCAGCGTCAGCTACGACGAATTCAGCGTCACCGCCGCGATCGATTATGCCGGCGAGACATTCGAGTTGCCGCAAGAGCGGCCATCGGAAGAGGAGATCATCGCCTCCGAGCTCGGCGCGCGGCGGCTCGCCGGCTTCCTCATCCGCAACATCGCCGAAAAAGCGCAACTCGCCCGCGAGGGCGAGCGCCACATCCTGCGCCTGGTCTTCGATCAGTAAGCGTTAGGCCGGCTGCGCGAGGGCGGCGTAAGACGCCGCTTGCAGCGCCGAGGGATCGGCGCCCGCCGTGCCGGGATTCTTTTCCCATTCGCCGAGCTGATAGGAATTCTCGACAACGAGGCGGCAGCGCTCGAAACGCCGCGTCACGAAGCGATCGAGGATATCGGCAACCGCGCCGTCGCCGCCCAGCATTTCGGCCAGCACGATCGCATCCTCGATCGCGATCGCCGCGCCGCTGGCGAGCTGCGGCGGCGCGGTGTGGACGGCGTCGCCGATCAGCAAAACACGCCCCTTATGCCAAGGCCTTGGCATAATTAAAGATTCCACCGGGCGATAGACGATGCGCGACGGATCGGTGATGGTCGCGCGTACCTCGCCGATATGGCCGCCGAAATCCTCGAGCAGCAAGCGCATTCGTGCCGGCCATTCCTCCGGCTCGACGCGCGGATTTCCGGTCACGTTCTCGACGAGATAGATGTACATCTCGGTCTGCGACACCGGGTTGAAGCCGGACTTATGGTGCGGCCCGTAATAGGAATGCCGGCCCTTCACGTTGGAAGGGCGCGGCACCATCGCGCGCCACACGGCCTGCCCCGTATATTGCGGCCGATGCGCCAGGCCGAACATTTCTTCGCGCAGCTTCGAATGCGCGCCATCGGCACCGACGACGACGTCGTAGCGCCCTGCGCTGTCGTCGCTGAACACCACGTCGACGCCATCATCGCTCTGACGCAAGGATTTGAGCGTCAGCCCCATGCGCACCGGGACCTTGGCTTCGTCCATCGCCCCGACCAGCACATCGTGCAGCACCGGCCGGATGATGCCGACGCAGGACGGATAATCCGGCCCCAGCATGCGCGGCAGATCGACGACGCTCAGCGCCTTGCCATTCTGATCGCAATTGGTCAGCTCGGAATAGCCGAAACCGTCTTTGAGGCAGGGATCGAGCAGGCCGCTCGATTGGAGGGCCCGCAAAGTCGGCCCCTGCACCGAGATGCCGACACCGAGTACGTTCCAGCGCGGATGCAGCTCGATGACCTCGGCACGGATGCCGCCTCGCACGAGCGCGGTAGCGAGGGTCTGGCCGGCAAGCCCGCCCCCGACCACCAGTGCGTTGCGGATCGCCGTCACGGCTTATTTCGCGATGCCGAATATCCGCTCGGCATTGCCGTGGGTGAATTTCTCCATATCGGCAGGCGACAGCGGCAGATGACGGAGATAATCCATGCCGACCTTGTTCGATTCGAACGGCCAGTCGATCGAGAACATCATGTTGTCGATGCCGACCGCGGTAAGGCAGCAGAGGAACGGCGCGAGCGAAAAATTGCCGCTGCACGTGACTGCGAGATTCTCGAGGAGATATTCCTTCGGGCTCTTCTTCAGGCCGCGCTTCTTGGCTGAGAATTGCGCGTGGTCGTTAAGCCTGTGGATCCAGAACGGCAGGCCTTCGCCCCAATGGCCGAGGACGAATTTGAGCTTAGGGAACGCATCGAATGCGCCCGAAAACACGATGCGCAGGAAATGCGTCGCCGTGTCGATCGAATAGCCCCAAGCGGCGAAAGCCAAGTCCTCATAGCCCTCGAAATAGGCCTTCATCGCCGCCGGCGACGGATTGCGCGGATGAAGATAGATCGGAACATTCAAGCCTTCGGCCGCTTCGAAAATCGGCCAGAATTTCTTCGCGTCGAGAAATTCGCCCTCGTGATGGCCGTTGATCATCGTGCCGCGGAAGCCGAGCTTGACGCAGCGCTCCAGCTCTTTCACCGAGACGGCGACATCGGCGGTCGGCAACGCGGCGAGGCCGGCGAAGCGCGTCGGATGCCGCTGGCACGCTTCGTTCATCCGGTCATTGGCATCGACCGCGACCGCGATGCCGATCTTGGCGTCGTAGGCCTGCGGTCCCGGCGCGACCAACGAAAGTAGCTGCATGTCGACGCCGTTCTCGTCCATGAATTTAAGCCGCGATTTTTCGAGATCGAGCAGCTCGGTCGGCATGTCGTGGCCGAGATATTTCGAGCGCTCGACCAATACGGCCGCGCGGCGCAGATGCGGGGGCACCGCCTCATTCGCCGTGGCCGTCGAGAAATGCTCTTCGAGCGCGATAATCCTCATACTTTCCTCCCAATTCAGGCGAGCGGAGATTGCCGCCTGGAAGCCGCGGCGGCAATTGATTATTTTGCCGCAACGACATCGAGGGAGACACCGCCATGAACATCACCGCCGACGCGCTGACGCGCTTTGCCGAAGCCATCATCGCAGGAACCGGCAGCCAGCCGGCCGAGGCGAAAAAGGTCGCGACGCATCTCGTCGAGGCCAATCTCAAAGGCCATGACAGCCACGGCGTCGGCGTCATTCCGGGCTATGTGAAAAACGCCAAGGAAGGCCGGCTAATACCCAATCAGCATATCAAGATCGTCAGCGAGACCGGGCCGATCGCGGTGTTCGACGGTCAGATGGGTTATGGCCAGGTCACCGCGCGCGAGGCGACAGAATGGGCAATCGGCAAAGCCAAGAGTATCGGCGTCGGCATCTTCGCCTTGCGCAATACGCATCACGTCGCGCGCGTCGGCACGTACGGCGAGCTCGCCGCGGCGTCAGGCATGGTTTCGATCCATTTCGTCAATGTCATGCTGGCGCCCGGCCGCACCGCGCCGTTCGGTGCCATCGGCGGACGGTTCGGCACCAATCCGGTTTGTATCACCTATCCGTCTGTTCAAGGTAAGCCGCCGGTGGTCTTGGATTTCGCCACCAGCCGTGTCGCCGCCGGCAAGCTGCGGGTCGCGATGAACGAGGGCAAGGAATTCCCGCCCGGCTATCTCATCGATGCTGAGGGAAATGACGCGACGCGGCCGGCCGTCTTTTACAAAGAGAACGGCGCAATGCTGCCGTTCGGCGAGCATAAGGGCTCGGGCCTCGCGCTCGCTTGCGAGCTGTTGGCGGGCGTGTTGACCGGTGGCGGCGCGATGCAGGCGAGCTTCCCCAATCACGGCGTCAAGAACGGCATGTTCTCGATTGTGCTCGATCCCGCGCGCTTCGGCGATGTCGGCTGGATGGAGCGCGAAGCCGCCACCATGATCGATTGGGTCAAATCTTCGCCGAAGCGGCCCGGCGTCGACGAGGTGATGATCGCCGGCGATCCGGAGCGCAGATCGCGCGAGAAGCGGCTGAAGAGCGGCATTCCGGTGGATGCCAACACCTGGAAAGAACTGATCGAGGCCGCGGGGCAAGTCGGCGTCCCGGCGGCGCAGATCCCGCAAGGTTAGCGCCATGGCGGCGATCCTGGTCACCGGCGCGGCGGGGCAGATCGGCTCCGAATTGGTGGCGGCGCTGCGCCAGAAACACGGCGCGGCATCGGTGATCGCCAGCGACATCCGCATCCCCATGACGGCAGTGGCAGGCGCGGGACCGTTCGAGCCGCTCGATTGCACGCGGCCGGAGCAAGTGCAGGAGGCGGTGCGCCGTCACGGCATTACGACGATCTATCACCTAGCTGCGTTGCTCTCCGCCGTCGCCGAGGAACGGCCGCAGGCAGCTTGGTCGCTCAATATCGGCGGCCTTTACACCCTGCTGGAAACAGCACGGCAATATCGCTGCGCCGTCTTCTTCCCGAGCTCGATCGGCGCTTTCGGTCCGACGACACCGCGCGATCGCGTGCCTCAAGACACGGTGCAGCGCCCGACGACGATGTACGGCGTCACGAAAGTCACCGGCGAGATGCTGTGCGATTACTATGCGCGGCGCTTCGGCCTCGATGTGCGTGGCGTGCGCTTCCCGGGTCTTATCTCGCATGTCGCCCCGCCGGGCGGCGGCACCACCGACTACGCAGTCGAGATTTTCTACCAGGCGATCCGCTATCGGCACTACACTTGCTTCCTTCGGCCTGATACGACGCTGGATATGATGTATATGCCGGACGCGATCCGCGCCGCGATGGAAGTGATGGCGGCCGATCCGATGAAGCTGATGCATCGCAACTCCTTCAACATCGCAGCGATGAATTTCAGCCCGGCTCAGCTTGCCGACGCTATTCGTCAGCACATCCCTAATTTCCAGATCGATTACGAGATCGATCCAGCACGCCAGGCGATCGCCGACAGTTGGCCGCGTTCCGTCGACGACAGCGCCGCGCGGCAGGAATGGGGCTGGGCGCCGCGCTACGATCTCGCTTCGACGACCAAAGACATGCTCGCCACCTTAAGCGCGAGATTGAAGCCGGCACGTTGAGTCGACGCTGAAATTCGAGGAGTGCGCCATGCCGCTTGACCGGTTGCAACAGACGCTGCGCGCGGAACTGGCCAAACTCGACAGCGAGGGAAGACGCAAAGGCGCAGAGACCACAATCGCCGGCGTGCTGCCCGCGAAAGACGGCAAAGGCCCGCGCTATCTGATCGCCGGCTCCGGCGACAAGCCATTCCTGCGCATGAACGCCAACAACTATCTCGGCCTGTCGCTGCAGCAGGCCGTGATCGCCGCCGAAGACGAAGGCGTGCGCCGCTTCGGCACGGGTCCGGGCGCGGTGCGTTTTATCGGCGGCACCTGGGCGTCGCATCTTTTGCTCGAGCAGCGTCTCTCTGCCTTTCACCGGCGCGATGGCGCGATCGCTTTTAGCTCCGCCTATGCCGCGATGATGGGCACGTTACCGAGCCTCGTTACGCCCGAGACGGCAGTAATCAGCGACGCGCTCAACCACAATTGCATCATCAACGCGATCCGGCTGGCGCGGCCGCAACAGCGCTTCGTCTATCCGCATCTCGATCTCGCCGCGCTGGAACAGCAGCTTGATGAGGCCGCAGCAACCTGCAAGCGCGCGATCGTCGTCACCGACGGCATCTTCAGCATGCGCGGCGATCACGCACCGCTTGATGCGATTGCCGCCCTTACGCAGAAATACGATACGCGTTTCGCCGAGAACGTGCTGCTGCTGGTCGATGACTCGCACGGCGTCGGCGCGTTCGGCGCGACCGGGCGCGGCAGCGAGGAAATGACCGGCGGCACGGCCGATATTCTCGTCGGCACACTGGGCAAGGCCTTCGGCGTCAATGGCGGCTATGTCACGGCGAGCGCGGCGGTGATTGACTATCTGCGCGAGACCTCGCCTCTTTATGTCTATTCCAACCCGATCGCGCCCGGCGAAGCCGCCGCTGCGGCGACCGCGGTGGCGCTGGTCGATAGCGAGGCCGGTCGCGCCAAACTCGCGCATCTTCAAGCCATGACCACGCGGTTTCGCGACGGGCTCAAAAAGTTGAAACTTGAAACCATTGCCGGCGCGCATCCGATCGTGCCGCTGATGGTGCGCGAGTCGGCGCGGACGGCGGCGTTGGTGAAGCACCTGTTCGGCAGCGGCATCCTGGCGACAGGCCTCAATTTCCCGGTCGTGCCGCGCCGCGACGAGGAAATCCGTTTCCAGATATGCGCCGATCACACGCCTGCGGATATCGACGAGGCGCTGGGTGTGATCGCGACTTTCCGCGCTTAGGACTCACGGGCACCGGCTGGGTGCTGGTACAATCCTTGCTTACTTCCTCGGCGAACAAAATCACCGGGTGAACAACGCGGGAGAAGCGGGCATGTATTTTGACCGGCGCCTGTGGGAACTGACACGCGGCCTGCGCGGCCGCATCGTCGCCACAATCCTCATCGGACTTCTCGCCTCCCTCGTCGGCATCTCGCGCTTCGTGCTGCTCGGCATGCTGATCGCCGGCGTCTTCCAAGGCGCGGCTGTCGCATCGCTCATGCCCTTGGCACTCGCGGTTGCGCTTGCCGTGATCCTGCGCGGTGCCATGGAGCATGCGCGCACCATGGTCGCGAACCGCACCGCGGCCGAAGTACAGCAAGCGCTGCGCGGGAAACTCTACGACAAGATCGCCGCGCTGGGTCCGTCTTGGTTCGCCAATGAACGTACCGGCGGTCATGTGCAATCGGTCGTCGACGGCGTCGAACAATTGCAGATCTTCTTCGGTCGCTACGTGCCGCAAATGACGGTCGCGGCCCTAACGCCGATCTTGATCTTCGCGATCATCGCCTGGTGGGACGTGACGGTCGCCTCGGTGTTGCTTGTCGCGGCGATCGTCGGCCTCTTCGCGCCGATCGCCTTCCGCGCGATGGATACGAGCGCCAGCCGCAACCGCAACGTCTCGTTCCGCGCCTTCAGCGCCGAATTCCTCGATGCGATCCAGGGCCTTGCCACCCTCAAAGCCTTTGGCCAGAGCCGCGCCTATGGCATCCAGCTCGCCGACAAGGCGCGCAAGCTGTCGAACACGACGATGTGGCTGCTGACCACCGGGCTGATGACGCGCGGCGTCATCGATGTCGCGATCGCGTTCGGCGCCGCCGGCGCACTGGCGCTCGGCGCCTATCGCGTGACGCACGGCGAGATGAGCCTCCAAGCGCTGCTCATCGTGTTGATGGCGGGCACCGAGATTTTCCGGCCTTTACGCGATTTCCGCGGCGTGTTGCATGAAGGCATGATCGGCCAAGCAGCCGGCATCGCGATCAACGAGTTGCTGAGCACGCCGGTCGAACAGCGCCAAGCCACTGTGACCGCGCCGCAAACACTCGCGCCGACCGTCGACTTCGCAAACGTGCGTTTTTCCTATCCAGGGGGGCGCGGTATCGCACTGGACGGCGTGTCGTTCAGCCTCTCTGCCGGCGAGCGCGTCGGTGTTGTCGGCCCGAGCGGCTCGGGCAAATCGACCATCGCCCGCCTGCTGCTGCAGCTCTACACGGCGCAGGAAGGCGTGGTGAAGGTCGGCGGCATCGATATCCGTGCCCTCGATCCCGACCGTGTGCGCGAGCAGATCGCCGTCGTGCAGCAGGACACCTATCTTTTCCATGGTACGATCGAAGACAATCTGCGCCTCGGCAAACAGAACGCGACGCAGAGCGAGCTCGAGGCAGCCGCGCGTGCTGCCGATGCGCATGATTTCATCGCCGGCCTGCCGCACGGGTATCGAACAATCATCGGCGAGCGCGGCGCGCGGCTCTCCGGCGGCCAGCGTCAGCGCATCGCCATCGCGCGGGCGCTGCTGCGCAACGCGCCGATCCTGATCCTCGATGAAGCCATGTCCTCGGTCGATGCCGAGACCGAGGCGACGATCCAGAAGGCGCTCGATCGGCTGATGGCCGGGCGCACCGTGCTCGTTCTGGCGCATCGCCTTTCCAGCGTGATCGGAACCGATCGCATTCTCGTCGTCGAGCAGGGCCGCATCGTCGAGAGCGGCAGCCACGACGTGCTGATCCGCCGCGACGGCGCCTATCGCCGCCTGATGGGCGCGCAGGCCGATGAGCGCGAAACCTATACCGGCGTGCTGGCCGAGCATGCGGCCGAAGATGAGTTGGCGACCGAAGAACTCACCGAGATCGAGGATGACGGCGAGGAAGCGGATTCGATCCTGCGTGTCGACAAGCTGCCTTGGGGGAAGACGCTCGGCTGGCTGGGCGCGCTGATTGCACCGTGGTGGCGCCGCCTCGGCATCACCATGAGCTGCGGCATCGGCCGCGTCATCACCTTCATCAGCGTCGGCGTTTTCTCGTCGCTTGCCGTGGCCGCGGTGAAGCATGGCGGCGATTACTGGACTCCGCTCTCCGTGTTGCTGATCGTCGCGCCGATCTCGGGCGTGCTCGCCTGGTGCGAGACGTGGCTGGCGCATGATATGGCCTATCGTCTTCTCGCCGAAATGCGTATCGATCTCTTCAACAAGCTCGATACGCTGGCCCCGGCCTATCTGCTCCGCCGCCGTTCGGGCGATCTCGTCAGCCTGGCGACCCAGGACGTCGAGACGGTCGAATCCTTCTTCGCGCACACCATCACCCCATCGATCGTCGCCGTGCTGATCCCCGCCGCGATCCTCTTGACCCTCGCCTGGTTCGCCTGGCCGACGGCGCTCGTCCTATTGCCGTTCCTGCTTTATGTCGCCGTAACGCCGGTCTTCGTGCGGCGGCGCATCGATCGTCTCGGCGCTGCGGCGCGCGAAGGCCTCGGCCGCATGACGGCGCATATCACCGATACGATCCAAGGCCTGTCGGAGCTCGTCTCGTTCCAGGCGCTCGGCCATCGCGGCGCCGACTTCCAGCGCATTGTCGGCGATTATCATGCGCTGCGCCTGATTCTCTATCGTGACCTCTCGCTGCAATCGGCGCTGCTCGAAGTGGCGACCGGCCTCGGCGGACTTTGCGTCGCACTGACTGGCGCCTATCTCGCGGCGAGTGGCCGGCTCGATCCGACGATGCTGCCCCTGCTGACCTTGCTCGCGATCGCGGCATTCCTTCCGGTCTCCGAGATCGCCTATGTCAGCCGCCAGCTCGCCGACACTTTCGCCTCGGCGCATCGCTTGCAAAAGGTACATAGCGAGAAAGTGCCGGTGATCGATGGACTTTTGACGCCGCTCGCCCCTGCGCGCGGTGGGTCGTCGATCCGGCTCGATCACGTCAACTTCACCTATCCGGGCCGTCAGCGCGCCGCCCTCAGCGACCTCAGCCTGGACGTACCTCCGGGCGCGACCCTCGCCTTGGTCGGGCCGTCGGGTTCGGGCAAGACGACTTTGGGCAATCTGCTGCTGCGCTTCTGGGATCCGGGCACCGGTGCGATCACGCTCGACAACATCGACCTCAAGCAATATCAGCTCGATCATCTGCGCGGCCGCATCGCGCTGGTCGCGCAAGACACCTATCTCTTCAATACGAGCCTGCGCGCCAACGTCCTGATCGCGCGGCCAGAGGCGAGCGAAGCCGAGGTAAGCCAAGCGATCGAGCGCGCGGCCCTCGCCGATTTCATCGCCACCCTGCCCGAAGGTCTCGGGACCAAGGTCGGCGAGCGCGGCGTCCAGCTCTCCGGTGGACAACGCCAACGGGTCGCGATCGCGCGCGCCTTCCTCAAGAACGCGCCGGTGCTGATCCTCGACGAGGCGACCTCACATCTCGACGCGGTGAGCGAAGCGCAGGTGCGCGCCGCGCTCGAAGCGCTGATGCAGGAGCGCACGACCATCGTCATCGCGCATCGCCTGTCGACGATCCGCGACGCAAGCATGATCGCTGTGCTTGACCGCGGCCGGCTCGTCGAAACCGGCACGCATGATGGGTTGATCGCGCGTGGCGGGCTCTATGCCGAGCTGGTCGAGCACCAACTCGGCCTGAGCCGAGCGGCGGAGTGATCCGCGTAGCGTCGCGGGAAGAAAGTCAAAACTATTTCGGGAGAAACTCTTCGGTGTAGAGCGCCTTGGGGTTGTCGGGCAGCTTGTCGAGCACACCGACATCGAGGAAAGACTGCATCGTCGCGGCCATTGCCTTCTCGTCGAAGCGGCCGTGATCGGTGAGGGCCGGCGTCTCGAGGGCGTAGACCTTATCCGCGATGGCGGGCGACAATTTGGTCACCGGCTCGGTCAGCCGCAGGGTTTCGGCCTTGTTCGCCTTCATATAGGCGATTGTCTCGAACCACCCCGCGAGGAAGCGGCGGAGCGCATCGGGATGATCCTTGATGAAATTGTCATGGGCGTAAATGATGTGGGTGATGAACACCTTCATATCGCCGAAGGTCATCAGCACCTGGCCCTGACCTTTCTCTTGCAGCAGATAAGCGCCTTCGACCGGGCCGACGATGGCGTCGACATTCTTCGTCAACAGCCCCGCGACCTCGCTGGTCATCGAACCGATATAGGCGCGTTTGATGCCATCGGCGCCCCAGCCGTTGTCCCGCGAGAAAGCAAGCGCCAGCCACGAGGTCAGCGACGTCGGCGAGGTGACGCCGATCGTCTTGCCCTTGAGATCGGCCGGTTTGGCGATAGAGCCGTCGGAGCGGACGATGATCGCCATCTCGACCGGCGCGCCCGCAGCAACCGCGACAGCCTTCGCCGGCTCGCCTTTGGCGATGAAGGCGAGATCGGTATTGCCGGAGACGGTGACATCGACGGCATTGGCCGACATAGCTTCGCCAATCTTGCCGCCGCCGGCAAAGTTGAGCTTCTCGACCGTGAGACCGTGTTTTGCGAAGATGCCGGCGCCGTTACCGACATCGATCGGCGCGAACACGTAAGCGGTGCCCTCGGGCGTGCCGACACGAACATGGTCGTCGGCCTGCGCAGCAACGGCGAAGGCCGATAGGCCCGATACAACGAGCGAAAACAGCAATCCGGTTCGCATGATTCCTCCCCATCATTCTTTTTTAACGTCATGCCCGGACTTGTTCCGGGCATCCACGTCTCGGCACGAACTCGTGGATGGCCGGGGCTGGGCCGCGAGAGCGGCCAGACCCCCGGCCTTGACGATTAGAATAAGACGCCCCTATAGTCCCTATAGTAGAGCGCGCGCTTATTCCGCCGCGACGCGTTCCTTGTCGCGCTGCCGGGCGGCAAACTCGCTCACCAACGGCAGCGAGATATAGAAGAAGGTCGCGCCCTTTTCCGACGCGAAAGCCTCGGTCTTCGCGCCGGGCGGCAGGTAGAGATACGTGCCCTCGCCCCATTCCTTGCCGTCGTAGCGGCACGAGCCTTCGACGAGGTAGCGGATCTCTGCTTCCGGATGCGTTTGCGCCGGCAAGGTCGCGCCGGGCAGCAAACGGAAGAAACCCATGCCGGTACGCATTTCGTTGAAGGTGCCGAGATGCTTGGTCTCGATGCCGGGCCGGGCCCGATCCGGCAGCCAGCTATAGAATTGCGGCTGCATCATCACCGGCGTGCGATAGCGGCCTTTCGGGAAGGCAAGCTTCTTGCCTTCATGCTCTTCCCAGATCGCGACGTAGGAATCCTTGTTCTTCTTGCCGCCCGACGGCGTCGTGCCGCGATAGATGCCGTCCTGGAACACCGCGCCTGCCGCGATCATCTTCTGATAGGTTGCGTTCATTTCTTCATTCGACAAGAGATGCTCGCCGCTCGCCCCCTGGAACTGCAGCACCAAGGTCACGCATTCGCCCTTCTGCGCTTGCGGGCCGTAATAGGCGCCTTCCGGGAAGTAGCCGATCTCGCCCGGCCCGAGATCGCCATAGCCGGTGCTCTGCACGCCGGTCAGCGTGTAACGGATCTGATCGAAATTATGCCGATGGCGCGGCGTGAAATAACCGTCGGGGACGACCGAGAGCGAGCATTCGATGGTGATGCCGGGCACACCGCTCTCGAGTGGCAGACGCTTGCGCCGGATCATGTTGACCCGGCCGCGCTGCACGCTCTCCAGATCGAGTTGGTTAGTATCGAGAATCGTGATGCCCGAAGTCATGAACGTCTCCTCTTTGATGATTTTGCCTGGGATAATTTCGATCGCGCTGATGGTGATCGGCGCTTATCGGCTTTGGCCCGCGAGGGCAGCAAGCTGAGACCGAGCTCAGCCATCTGTTGCTCGGTAATCGAGCGGATGGTTTTACGCGCAACTTCGGCCTTGCCCGCGACGATCGCTTCGATCAGCGTTTCGGCCGGGCGTACGAGCGCCTTGGGATCGGCGGCACGGCGCGCCGCCTCATTCAGATAAAGCCGCGAGCGGCCGGCGACGCGCTGCCAGACCAGGGCAATCTCGCGATTTCCCGAAGCCTCGATCAGCCAGAACATGAGGTGGCCCGGCGCCGGCAATTGCGGCACGATCGAGTCACGCCGGACCTGTTCCAGCAATGCCGGAACGGCGGCAAGCGCCGCCGCGTCGTGGCGCAAGGCGGCCAACTCGGCCGCGGTTTCGAGGAGTGCGAGGCGCAGTTGAAACAGCGCGACGATCTCCGGCTCGCTCAGCGCGACGACGCGGATGCCGCAGTAAGGAACGCGCTCGAGCAAGCCTTCGGCAACGAGAAGCTGCAACGCCTCGCGCACCGGCCCGTTGGAGAGGCCGAATTCATCGCGCAGCCCAGCCTCGCGGATCCATTGCTGTGGACGATAAGCGCCGCTCCACAGCCGCTCGCGCAGCACACCGGCGAGCCATTCGGCCCGGCCGGCGGGCGCGACAGGCGCATTCCGGGTCTCGGGCTCGGCGGCGAAAGCGAGGGCACTATCCATAGATTATGAATTATTAATAATCTGAGGCCGCCGTCAAGCCCCGCCGGCCGCCAGCGCATCGGCCAGCGCGTCGTACCAGAAAGTTTGATCGGCCGGCGTGAAATGCGCGTTGGCGGGGCTGGGATTGGGCACAACGAAGACGCGTGTCTCGCCGATCGTGTAAGGCTGCAAGCCAAGTCCCGCCTCGGGCAGTTGCGGCGCGAGCGCTTTCTGGACTGGTCGTCCGACGGTGACGCCGTGAAAGCAGGCGAAGCGCGGCTTAAAGCGCTTGAGCTTGCGCGCCAGCGCCGCAACACCATCTGTCGGCTCGTTCCGCGTCAGATCCGTCGAACGCGGGCTGGCGCGCTTGACCAGATCGGTGAAGCCGAATCCATACTCTTGCAGCACGCGATCATGCTCCGGAACGAGTTGGTCGACACCGAGGCCTTTGCGCGCACCAAGACTGAGACGCGAGCGTGTGAAGGCAGGCCAAAAGCGATTGATCTTGCGCGCGAAGTAATGGCCCTGCGTTGCAGAGAAGACCGACGGGTTGATGCCGACGAAGACGACATCGAGACCGTCGCACAAAAGATCCGGCAGGGTCGGCTGGTTGGGCATTTTCGCTTCCTAGCCTAAGATAGGGACATGGACGCGAACAATCCTGCTGTCGTCGAGTTGGCGCGACTGATCGCTCAGGCGAAACGTGCCGTCGTCTTCACCGGCGCCGGGATCTCGACCGAATCCGGCGTGCCCGATTTCCGCAGCCCCGGCGGCATCTGGAGCCGGATGAAGCCGATCTATTATCAGGAATTCGTCTCGAGCGAAGAAAAGCGCCGCGAATCCTGGGAGCGGACTTTCTCGGGCGCGATGCGCTGGACCGGCGCCAAGCCCAATGCCGGGCATTACGCGGTGGCGCGGCTGATCGAGCGCGGCAAGGTCAGCGCGATCATCACCCAGAACGTCGACAATCTGCATCAGGATTCAGGCGTACCCGCCGACAAGGTGATCGAACTACACGGCAATGGCAGCTACGCGACCTGTCTCGAATGCGGGTTGCGGCATGAACTCGAGGTGTTGAAACAGAGCTTCGTCGGCCGCAGCGAAATTCCATCCTGCCGCGAATGCGGCGGGCTGGTGAAGACGGCGACGATCTCGTTCGGCCAAGCCCTGAAGCCCGAGATCATCGAGCGGGCGCGCGCCGAAGCCCTCGCCTGCGATCTGCTGATCGTGCTCGGCTCTTCGCTGGTGGTTTATCCGGCTGCGGGCTTCCCTCTGCTCGCGGCGCAAAACGGCGCTGCGCTCGCCATCATCAATCGCGAAGCGACTGAGCAGGATGAATACGCCGATCTCGTCATCAATGACGAGATCGGACCAACCCTCGCCGCGGCGGTGCCGCTCGATTAGCTAGCGTCTAGCGATCAGCCAGGGCGATAGGCCTTGGGCTCATCGGCGATGATCGTGTTCTTCAAAACGCCGAGGCCGGTGATCTCGACCTCGACCCTGTCGCCGGGCTGCATGTTGACGACGCCAAGCACGCCGTGGCGGCCCGCCGGTTTCAGGTTCTCGCCGGGATGCGGCTTCAGCGCGCCCGGCGTTCCCATCATGATCACATCGCCAGGCAACAAGTTGTAGCCGGCCGAGAGGTAAGAGACGACCTGCTCGACCGCGAAGAGCATATCATTGAGCGGCGCGTTCTGGCGCTCGATGCCGTTGAGGCGCGTGATCACGCGCTGCGTCTTCGGGTCGCCGAATTCGTCTTTCGTCATCAGCCACGGGCCAGTGCTGCCCGAGCGCTCGAAATTCTTGCCGAGGCCGAAATTGCGGTTGTGGCGCTGATAATCGCGCACCGAGCCTTCGTTGCAGGCGCAGAAACCGGCGATGTGATCGAAGGCCTTTTCGCTCGGGATGTGCCGGCCGCCGCGACCGATCACCACGCCGAGTTCGCCCTCGTAATCGAATTCCTTGGCGACATCTTCCGGCGGGCAGAACAGCGGCTGGTTGTGGCCGACCACCGAGGCCGGCGTCCGCATGAAGAGATGCGGGAAGTCGCGCGAGGTGTTGAGGCCGGTCTCTTCGATATGCGTCTTGAAGTTGAGCGCCAGCGCCCAGGTGGCGTGCGGATCGGGAATCACCGGCAAGAGATTCGCATCCGCGAGCTTTCGCGTGCCGTCCTTGCCGGCGACCGCCTCGCGCAGCCGTGCGAGGCCATCGGGCAATTGCAAAACCGCGCGCAAAGTTGTCGGCAATTGCGGCGCGACATCCGCCACCGGCACGAAAGCCTCGTCGCTCGTCATCACGCCGATTCGTGGCACGTTGATCTCGCTATAGGAAATGATGCGCATGACCCGAACCCCTATTCCGATTCCAATAGATGCCGGCCGTAATCGCTCATGCCGACGTCCCACACCAACCCCGCATGCGAGGCTGCCGCCTGAAGATCGCGATAGGCGCGCTGCATGGCATTGCCCTCGAAAAGCACGCGCGCGCCCGAGGCATAGAACAATTTCTCGACCGCGCTGAGCGCGGTGCGCGCAGCATAGGTTGAATTGCGCTTTCCGCGCATGCGGTGATGCGCCGGCACGGTCTCGCCGCGCTCGAGCATCGCGCGCGCTTCGCGCACCGGCGCCATATAGAGCGCGCCCGCCGCCTCGATCTCGGCGGTCGCGACAGCAAGCGAGATTTGCGTGCCCGTCTGCTCCGCGACCTTGATGCCGCGCGAGACGCGCTTGCGCGTTGCTGCGACGTAATCGGCGAGGAACCCTTCGGCGATGCCGACAGCGACACAGGCAAAGGCGCTGGTCGCGAGGCCGCCATGCGGCATGCGGAAAATGGGCGATTGATGCGCCTTGTTCCCGGGCCCCGTGGCGCTTTCGAGATCGGCATAGCGCAGGATGCGATGCTCGGGCACGAAGACGTCTTCGACGGTGAAGCTCTTGCTGCCGGTGCCGGACATGCCGACGACATGCCAGTCGTCGATCACGGTGACATCGCCGATCGGCATGAGGAACAAGCAACGCTCGCCTTTCATCGGACCGTCGATGATCATGCCACCGGGCATCGCCCATTGCGCGTGATCGATACCGCTGGCGAAGCCGTGCTTACCCGAAAAGCGCACGCCGCCCGGCACGCTACGGGCTGCACCGACGGGCGCGAAGCTGGCGCAGATATGCGCCTTCGGATTCTCGCCCCAGATATCTTCTTGCGCGGCGATCGGCAGGCCGCTGGCGATCTGCGCGTGATCCCCCATGACGGTCGAGACCCACGCCTGCGCGCCGCAGCCGCGTGCGAGGATCTGCCCGACCTCGCACAGCACATCCCAGCCGAGTTCTAAGCCGCCAAAGCGCGCCGGCTGGCAGATCCTGAGGAAACCGGCGGCATCGAAATCCGCCATGCTCTCGTCGGGACAACGGCGCGCGGCTTCGCAAGCCGGGCTGCGCCCGCGCAGCACCGGCGCCAGCGCTTCGGCGCGGCGCAGAATTTCTTCGCGCGTCACTATAATTGTCCCCTGATCCGGCATGGCAGGCACTTTAGCGAGTGCCGGCCATCTGTCGCAATCAGTGCGCGAGCGCGCTCTCTGCCTGGGCGTAGAGCGCGCGATATTTATCGAGCACTTCCTTACCGTTCTTACGGCTTTCCGCCCACGCGGTCACGACCGGCTCGGTCTTCGCC
This sequence comes from Allostellaceae bacterium, assembly GCA_035552195.1. Taxonomy (GTDB): domain Bacteria; phylum Pseudomonadota; class Alphaproteobacteria; order ATCC43930; family CGMCC-115725; genus CAIKMD01. The sequence continues at coordinate 68,794 of DASZLU010000054.1, forward strand.
GTCCATTTTGCCATGGCTTCCGGCGGCACGGTGACGGTCTGCTGGTTCGGTTCGGCCAGCACGCTCTCGCGGATACTGGCGGCTTCCTGATCGACGGCGATGCCGTATTGGCGGGTCAGCGTCTCGCCCGAGGTATCGAGCAGAATCTTCTGCGCCGCCGCCGGCAGCGATTGGAACTTCTTCTTCGACATGAAGACCATGCTGATCGACGTGCCGACCGAGATATCGACGTGATAGGGCGCGACCTGCTCCAGCTTGAACGCCTTCACGCCGCCCCAGCCGATGATCACGCCGTCCGCGGTCTTGCGCTGCACCGCCTGATATTCGTCGGTCAGCGGGATTGAGATCGGCGAGCCGCCGAGGGCGCCGATGGTCTTGCTCTGCATCTGGCCGGCGACGATGAGCTTCAGCCCACCAAGATCGTCCATGCTCTTGAGCGGCGCGTTGAGATGGAGCCCGCCGGCACCGAGCATGCCGGTGGCAAGCGGCACGATCTGATCGTATTCGGCATCGAGCAGCCCGGTCTTGTAGAGCCGCCAGAACGCGACCGAACCGGCTTGCGACGATTTCACCAGGAACGGCACGGCGGGTACTTCGGAGAGCGGGAATTTGCCCGCGATCGCGTTCTGCATGCCCCAGCCGACCTGGATCGCATCGTCGAGCACGCGATCGTAGATGTTCTCGAAATTCGCGAGCGTCACGCCCTCGCGCACGTCGAGATGGATGATGCCTTTACCCTGTTCGTTGACCTTGGCCGCCCAGGGCTCGAGCGCGTTGATCATCGGGCCAGAACGTGTCGGACCGATGATGTCGAACAACAGATTGGCTTCCTCGGCCGAGGCACCACGCGCGAGAGGCAATAGTGCCGGCAGCAAGGCCACCGCGCATAGAAGACGCTTCATCGTTTCTCCCCCGATCGTCGTTTAAAGATCGATTTCGTTCGGTTGCCGCCAAGGCTGTTCCTCGACGCGGTTTTCCATGCGACCGAGCTTTTCCACCTCGCAGCGAATGATCTGGCCGTTCTCGATGCCGTGATTCTTCTGTCCCGGCTCCAGCGGCAGATTGGCCGGCGAGCCCATCAGGATCAGATCGCCCGGCATCAAGGTCATGATGTAAGAGAGATATTCGACCGCCTCGGCCATGTGCCAGAGCATCGCGTTGGTACGCGCATCCTGATGCAGCTTGTCGTCGATCCAGGCGCGCACGCGCAGGTCATGCGGATCGCCGACCAGATCGCGCGGTACGATGACGCGGCTCATCGGCGTGTAGCCGCTGAAATTCTTCATCCGGATATTGTCGTTGATCGGGCTCTTGTTGCGGATTTCGCGCCACCAGGCGAAATGCATGGTGAGGTCGTTGCAGAGCGTGTAGCCGGCGATGAATTCTTCCGCCTTGCTCGCCGGCACGCGCGTCGCGGGCTTGCCGATGACGATCGTCACCTCGACCTCGAAATCGAATTGCTTGCCGCCATGCTCGCGATAGATCGTGTCGCCATAGCCCGCGAGCGCCGAGCGCGAGCCGAAGAACACATCGGGCAGGACGCGTTCCGCTTTCGGCGGATCGCTGCGCCCCGTGACGCGGCTCGGCCGCTCGAAATTGTGATAGAGATGGAAGATGTTGTTCGGCTCCGGCACCGGCGGCAGGAATTTCACCGCACCCAGCTTTTGCCAGAAATCGCCGTCGCTCGGCTTCAGATCGAGGCCGCGCAGCCAGCCATGCCAGCGATCCCAATCGGGCAAGAAATCGCGCATGATCGGGGCAGCTGCGCCCGGGGTCGAATAGCACGCGACGATATCGGCGAGCGATGCGACCTGGTCATCGACGACCACGGCCGTCGCCGGCTTGCCGCCGGCCAACATCGTGCCGATGCCAAAGCGAATCTCGGGTTCCGGCATATTCCTCCCCTATCCTTTGATGCGCCATCCTTTGACGCGATCGAGCAGCGCGCGGCCGCCAGCGATGCGACCATTGTCCCAATTATTGCTCGGCTGCTGGGTCGCGCCGAGCGCATCGCGGAAGCAGCGCTGAAAGGGCTCGGAATAGGCGAGCTGGTGCGCGCCGGCGGCGGACATCAGCCGATCGAGCGCGCGGTAGGCGCTTTGCGCGATGAAACAACCGGCGGCGGCGTCATAACCGTGCGCGGCACCGCCCGGCAGCAGGACATGGCGCTCGGCAGTTTGATCGAGCGTTTCGCCGGCGAGGCTCAGCATCAGCTCTTTGAGCTTCGCACGCAGCAGTGCGAGCGCCGCGTCGATTTCCATCGCCGATTCGCCGATGCGCGCTTGCATCGGCGGCTGGTCGGCCATGCTGGCGCCGGTGCGGTTGGTGCGATGATGCGTCGTCGCGACGAAATGCTCGAGTCCGGCGATGGCGACGCCGAGCGCCACCGCCGGCAGCGCGAAAGGCCCGCCGAGAAACGGCAACCGGAAGAGCGGGCCGTCGAGCGCTTCACCCACCGGCTTTTTGCCCGGATACCAAACCCGATGATCGGGAATGAAGACGTCGTCGAAGCGGATATCGTGCGAGCCGGTGCCGGCGAGGCCGATCGCGTTCCAGGTGTCGAGAATTTCGATCTCGGACCGCGGCACGGCGACCGTCAGCGCCTGATCGCGGCCTGCGACCGGCATGCCTTCGATCAGCACCCAATCGACGTGGTGCACGCCGCTGCTGAAAATGCCGACCGCGCTGCCGCGATAGCCGCCGTCGACTGGCGTCAGCGCCCCGCTGGCACGACGGCATGACGACAGCAACGCGTCGGGTTTCGGACCCCAAAGCTCGTCGAGAAAGCACGTGCCGAACCGGACGACCACCGGCGCATGCCCGCCGACCACCGAATAGACCCAACCGGTCGAGCCGCAACCCGCCGAGAGCGCAACGACGACCTCGGCAAAAGCATCCCAGCCCAGCTCGGCACCACCATAGCGCCGTGGTTTCACGACATCGAAGAGCCTCGCCTCGCGCAACTTCGCAATCGCCGCATCGCCGACACGGCGGGCGGCTTCACACTCTGCCGCCCGGGCACGAAGAAATGGCCGCAACGCGCGCGCCCGGGCGACGAATTCTGCCGCCCGCGTCTCGTTTCCCCGCGGCTGCTGTCCACCAACGCCCGTCATCCGCCCCGATCGCTTATGGTATGTTTCATATCTATGGGACGATTCATACCAAAAAAGCGCTTGTACCGCAATCGCGGCTCGGCTATCCCAAGCGCATGGGCATCACCAAGAAGACGCGAGCGTCGCCAGCCGCCAGCGCTCTGCCGCGCTGGAGCGAGCTTGCTGCCGCGGCACGGCCGCTTCTCGAAGGGCTGCGCTTTGGCGAGCGCGAGCCGGCGCTGAAGCGGGTCGCCGAATGCCATGGAGTCAATCCGCAAAGCGTGCGCCGCGCGCTTGCCGCTTTGCGCTTCGTCGAGTCGTTGGAGAGCCAGCGCTTTTTGAAGGAGCTCGATCTGCGCGCCGCACCGATGGCGGCGATCGAGCACATCGCGCGCTGGCACGGCTACGACCGCGCGGCGGCGTTGCGCGCGGCGCGTCTGCTTGCCGAAGGACAGCACACGGTTGCTTCGCTGGGCGCGGCAGAAGCGGCGGCACGCACCGCCTCGCGCGCCAGCGGCGTCGGCCGCTCGCTGATTCATCGCTGCCGCGCGCGCGTCGGCCCGGTGTTGCGCACGCAATTCAAGCATCACGAGATGGACGAGCGCGCAACGCGGCGCAGCGACGAACCGTCTGTCGATTTCCGGTTTCGGCCCGCGGGCGCCACGCGCTGGACCATCGCTGCGATCATCATGGGGCCCTATCGCGATCGCGATCGCTACGAGCTGCGGTTGGGCGATTGGCTGATCCGTGCGTTGGGCCTCAGCGCGATCTATGAGCGGGTGATCCTGGTCGTGCCGACCGCGGCCATCAAAAAACGCTGCCTCGCCTGGCTCGACGCCAACGGCATCCGGCCCGGCGCTTTCGAGCTTCAGATCATCACACCCGAACCTTAACGGGAAACCGATGAGCACAAATCGGCTTCGTTTTTATGCCGCGACCCACGAGGGCATCTTCACGTTGACCGGAAGCGGTGCGGGCTGCACTATCGAGGGCGAGCATCTCCGCGGCGCCATCGTCGATTGCATTCATCCGCGGCACGATCATCCCGAGATCGTCTTCGCCGGCGTCACGCATAACGGGCTCTATCGCAGCAGGAATGGCGGCAAGAGCTGGGAGAAGCTGTTCGATGGCGATATTCGCGCCATTACCATCGATCCAAGCGACGATCGCGTGGTCTATGTCGGGACCGAGCCGGTACATCTTCATCGCAGCGAAGACGGCGGCGATACGTGGCAAGAACTGACCTCGCTCCAATCCTTGCCGGAAGAGACACGTAAGAGACACGGTCTGCCCAGGCGCGAGGGCCGCGAATTCTCCAGCCCGAAATTCCGCCACGGGCCGCAGGAATGGACCTTCCCGGTGCCGCCGCATGAGGGTCACATCACCGAGATCTTCATTCGGCCCGATAATCCCAGCGAGATCTGGCTGTCGATCGAGCATGGCGGCATCGCGGTGAGCCGCGATCGCGGCGCCGCTTGGGAGGACGCCAGCGAGGGCATCGATTATCTCGATATCCATCGCCTGCTGCGCCTGCCGTTGAGCGCCGATCGCTATGTCGTCTCGAGCGCCCGCGGATTCTATGCGAGCGACGATCCGATGGCCGGTTGGGCGCGCGCCGAGAACGGCGTCGAGCGCGATTACTTCCACGAGATGATGGTGTTGCCGGCGCGGACCGGCGACACGCCGTCGCTGCTCGTTTGCACCGCCGACGGCTCGCCGGTGCGCTGGCCGGCGACGAAGGGCGACGGCGTCTGGCACAAGGGCGTGCCGGGGGCGCGCGCCGCGCTTTATCGCAGCGACGACGGGGCGCGATCCTGGCGGCGCATTGGCGCGGGACAAGGCCTGCCCGAAGAGATGGGACCGATGATTTGGTCGCTGCGCCCGCATCCACATCGGCCGCAAGCGCTGTTCGCCGGCACCGGCGAGGTCTCGCGCGGCTATGCCTTCGGCACCGCCGGGCGCGGCGCGATCCTTTATTCGGAGGATGAAGGCCAGCACTGGCGCGGCCTCGTCGAGACTCTGCCGGCGTTGCGCCAATTGGCGGTCGTAGCAATCTGAACCAACGCGCTCGACAAATATGGCTTCGGCCCGGCCGAGGCGTATGCGATCCATCGCGATAATGCCTTGCGATTGTTCCCTCGTTTTGCCGGCTAGCAGCGGCACCGCCCACGTCGCATTCAAATCGCGAAGCTGCCACAAAGCCGCAAGATTCGCGCACCACCTCTTGCTAACAGCCCAAGAGAGAGGGAGACGACCATGGATAAAGATCGAGTCGAAGGCTCGGCCAAACAAGCTGGCGGCGCCGTGAAGGAAGCCGCGGGCAAGGCGCTCGGCGACAAGAAAATGGAAACCGAAGGCGCCGCGAAGAAGGCCGAGGGCAAGGTCCAAAACACGGTCGGTGGCTTGAAGGACAAAGTCCGCGAGATGGCCGACGAGAATAAATGATCGCGACATGATCGCGCTCTATCGCCTTCAGGATCCGGGTACACCGCAGCCGCCGGGCAATCCGACTCCGGTGCCGCCCAATCCTGAAATTCCTCCGCCGATCGAGGAGCCGCCGCGGCCGATCCCGCCGCCGCCCGTCGATCCGGTCCCCCCACCGGTGAAAGGGTAGCAGCCCAAGGCTTAGCGACTCCGACGCGAAGGGAACGGAGACAGCGCCCTCGCTTCCAGCGTGTGGCGCTGTCGTCGTTTTGGGGTTTGCTCTGTCCGCGGCGATTGCGATAATCGGCGCGGGAGGAATCCAATGGCCCTCGAATTTCAGCCTTTGACGCCGGTCTTCGCGGCCGAGGCGACCGGCCTCGATCTGCGCCAGCCGATCGATGCCGCGACCGCAGCCCGCATCGAAGCGGCGATGGATCAATATGGCGTGCTGGTGTTTCGCCGCCAAAATCTCGACGAAGACCAACAGATGGCTTTCACGCGCTGGTTTGGTCCGCTTGACCGCGGTTTTGGCCGGGTGCGCAACAATCCAAGCCGGTTCAAGACCCCGCATCTCGCCGACATCTCGAATGTCGATTTCAACGGCGACGTCGTGCCGCCCGGCCATCCCAAACGCACCGGCTCGCTCGCCAATCAACTCTGGCACAGCGACAGCTCGTTTCAGAAGCCGTCGGCGAAATTCTCGATCCTCACCATTCATTCGCTGCCGTCTTGGGGCGGCAATACCGAATTTGCCGACATGCGGACCGCCTATGACGCGCTGCCCGAGAGAACAAAGAACGAGATCAAGGACCTCGTTGTCGAGCATTGGGCGCTGCATTCACGCATCAACTTGCTCGGCGACGACGCCTATAGCGAGGAGCAGCGCAACGCGATCGCGCCCGTGTTGTGGCCGCTGGTGCGCTTGCATCCGTCGTCAGGCCGTAAATCCTTGTTCATCGGCGCGCATACGCGGGCGATCGAGGGCATGAGCGTGCCCGAGGCGCGCATCCTGCTCGGCGAGTTGTTGGAGCACGCCACCCAGCCGCGCTTCGTCTATGTCCACGAGTGGACCCTCGGCGACCTCGTCATGTGGGACAACCGCTGCACCTTGCATCGCGGTCGCCGCTACGACCTCGATCAGAAGCGCGAGCTGCGCCGCAGCACCACCGGCGACCGGCCCCTCGGTTCCACGGAAGATGGGGATTCCGATGAATCAGACGCCGTTCAAGAAAGATCGATGGCGTAGCGCTTGAGATCGGCGAGAGCGCAATAGTCGAGCGCGCCCTCATGCGTCGCGCGGAGCACGACGCGCGGAGCACTGTCGGCTTCGAGGGCTTCTTGCCAGCGCGGCGCGCATAGGCACCAGCGATCGCCCGGCACCAATCCGGAGAAGCCAAAATCGGGCATCGGCGTCGATAGATCGTTGCCGCGCGCTTTCGAGAAGGCGAGGAATTCGGCCGTCATCACGACGCAGACCGTGTGGCTGCCGACATCCTCGGCGCTGGTGTCGCAACAGCCGTTGCGGAAAAACCCGGTCATCGGCTTCAGCGAACAATTCTCCAAGATGCCGCCGAGGACGTTGCGCGACGGGCGCTTCCGGCCGCCATAACCTGCATCCAAAGGCATGTCGCCTCTCCTTCCTTACCGCGCCGCGCCCGCCTGGCGGATTGCCCGCCAGATGCGATGCGGCGTTGCTGGCATATCAATGTCGCGAACGCCGAGCGGTTTCAACGCGTCGAGGATCGCGTTGATCACGGTCGGCGGGCTCGCCACCGCTCCCGCCTCGCCGATGCCTTTGACGCCCAGCGGGTTGGTGAGGCACGGCACTTCCTCGAAAGCGACGGTGAAGCCAGAAAAATCGCCGGCGCGCGGCATGGCGTAATCCATGAAGCTGCCGGAGACGAGTTGGCCGCTGTCCCGATCATAAACGATCTCTTCGAGCAAAGCCTGACCAATGCCTTGCGCCAGGCCGCCATGTACCTGGCCTTCGCAGATCAGCGGGTTGATCACCACGCCGGCATCGTCGACCACGGTGTAGCGGTCGATGGCGACGGCGCCGGTTTCGGGATCGATCTCGACCTCGGCGATGTGACAGCCATTCGGATGATTGGGCGGATCGCCGGCATAGGAACCGCTGGCCTCGAGCCCGACGCCGAGCTGATTGGCGATGCCCCCGGCGCGATAAAAGGCCTTCGCCACCTCCGTCAGCGCGACAAGCCGGTCGGTGCCCGCGATTCGGAATGCACCATCAGCAAAGACAAGATCGGCCACCGCCGCTTCCAGCAACAACGCCGCCATACGCTTGGCCTTCTCGATGATTGCGTCGGCGGCGATTTTGAGCGCGCTGCCGCCGACCATCGAGCTGCGCGCAGCGAAAGTCCCGCGGCCGAACGGCACGGCATCAGTATCGCCTTGCACGAAGCGGATCGCATCGAGCGGCAACCCAAGCCATTGATGCAGAAGCTGCGCATAGGTCGTCGCGTGGCCCTGCCCGTGCGAATGCGTACCGGCGACGATGGTCGCTGTGCCGCCGGGATCGAAGCGGATCTCCATACGGTCGTTGAAATTGCCGCCTTGTTCGATGTAGCAGCTCAGCGCGTGGCCGCGCAGCCTTCCTTGCGCCTTCGAGTGTGCGGCGCGCGCGGCATAGCCGTCCCAATCGCCGGCAACGAGGCAACGATCGAGCACGCGGGCGAAATCGCCGCTGTCATAGATATACTGCGTCGGGGTCATATAGGGCATCGCCGTTGCCGCGATGAGATTGCGGCGGCGCAGATCGACCGGATCGATGCCAATCTGAGCCGCGGCTTTGTCGATCAGACGCTCGATGAAATACGCGGCTTCCGGCCGGCCGGCGCCGCGATAAGAGGTCACGGTCGAGGTGTTGACGAAGACCGCTTGCGTCTCGAGATGCACCGCCTTCACGGCATAGACACTCGGGATGAAGCGCATCGAGAAATACAGCGGGATCGGCGCCGTCGCGGCCACATAGGCGCCGACGGCGTGCAGTGCCTTCGCCCGCACCGCGAGGATGCGCCCGTTCCCATCGAGCGCCATCTCGCCCTCGATCGTTTGGTCGCGGCCGTGATGATCGCCGGCAAGACTGTCACTGCGCGTCGCCGTCCACTTCACCGGCCGGCCGCAGCGCCGCGCGGCCCACAGCACCAGCCCTTCTTCCGGATGAAGATTGCCTTTGAGGCCAAAACCGCCGCCGACATCGGGCGAGATCACGCGGATGCGCGTCTCGGGCACGTTGAAGACGGCGCGCGCCAGCATCGCACGATTACCATGCGGATTCTGCGACGCGTTGTGGAGCGTGTAAGTATCGTCGGCAAAGTCGTAAGAACCGACCATAGCGCGTGGCTCGATCGGCATCGCCGCGAGGCGATTGTTGCGAAGCTTCAGCGCGACGCGATATTTCGCCGCCGCAAAGGCGGCATCGGTCGCCGCTTTATCACCGAAGCTGAGCGTGAAGGACACATTGCCGGTGGGACAATCCGGCCAGAGCAACGGTGCGCCCGGCGCAACCGCCGTCGCAACATCGACCACCGCCTGCAAGGGCGCGTAATCGATATCGATCATCTCGAGCGCATCGAGCGCTTGCTCGCGTGTTTCCGCCACCACGAACGCGACGCGCTCGCCGACGTGGCGCACACGGTCCACGGCGAGCAGCGGCCGCATGGTGCGAAAGCCTTTCGGCCCGCCGATATCTTCCGGCATCAGCGACGGCGGGAGCGCCCCGATCCCATCGCGCGCGAGATCGGCGCCGGTCAGCACGGACAACACGCCCGGCAGCGCTTGTGCCCGCGACGCATCGATGGCGCGGATCAACGCATGCGCCTGCGGCGAGAGCAATGCCGCGCCGTAAGCCTGGCGCGGGAGATTCAGATCATCGACGTAACGGCCGCGGCCTGTGAGGAAGCGGCGATCCTCGACCCGCCGAACCGGCTGGCCGATGCCGAAGCGTGCGTTAAGCGGCTCAGTGCCCGGCAAGGATCGGCACCGCCTTGCGCTGGCCCTCGCGCGATTCGGGATGGTTCAGGAACCAGTCGACGGTGAATTCCTGGAACTTCACCCCCTGCTTCTCGTAGCCGCGGATCACCCCATCGAAGCGCGATTCGGGATAGGCATGCAGATCGGTCTGCGTGCCGTCCCAAATCAGCTTCTGCCCAGCCGGGCTTTCGAGGAACGCGACGAACAGCTTTGCCGCGTTGGGATTGCCCGAGTTCTTCGGCAGCGAGGCGTAGTAGTAACGCTCGGCCGCGAAATCGGCGGGGATCACCTCGTCGATCGGCGCGCCTTTCGCTTTCATCGAGACATCGTCGCGGCCGCCGCAATTGGGACCGAAGGCGATGAACTCGCCCGAGGCGACGCGTTCGAGATCGTTGCAGCGAATGAGACCCGCGACCTGTGCCGAGAGCTTGCTGGCGAAATCGAGCGCCTTTTCCTGGCCCCAGACGTCGTTCGCGGTCAGCAATTCCCAGCCGGCGGCATAGGGCGTCGAGGCGATCTTGCCTTTCCATTCCGGTTTCAGCAGATCGGCCAGCGATTTCGGCACGTAAGGCACGAGCTTCGGATTGTAAATGATCGCGCCCGGCAAGGTCGTGAAGGTCCTCACCACCGACCCGCCAGCTTCGACATAGTCCGGCTTGATACGATCGGGCATCAGCCCCACCCAATCGACCGGCACCGAGCCTTTTTGCTGGTAAAGCTCGCCGGCATATTGATTGGTGTTGATGACGATGTCGGTCGGCGAAGGCTGATTGCTGGCGATGGCGATCATCACTTTGTTGAGCATCTCGGGCTCGGACGGGCCGGGCGTGAAGCGCACGGCGATGTTCGTGCCGAACATCGCGTTCATGCCATCGCCCATCTGCTTCAGCACGTTGTTGTTGCCGATCATGCCCGCGCCCCATTGCAGCTCGAGCTTGCCTTCCTTCTTGGCGCCGGCAATCACCTCTTGCAGCGCCGGCGAGAAATCGGCGGCATGGACCGACCCGGCGGCGGCAACAGCAAAAGCCGAAAGTGCGAGGATCATCAGCGGCTTCATGGTCATTCCGCCGGCGTGAGAGAAGCGAGCTCGTCCATGCTCGCGGAAAGGTCGATGACGTTGCGCTCTTCGCGCAACACGCCGAGCGGATCGCGGCCCTCGTCGATGGCATCAAGGCCGTCATGCAGCATCTTGCGGAAGATGACGATGCCGCGATCGGTCCAGCCGAGCGTCTCGGTCGAGCGATCGGTGATAAGACCTTGGCTTTCCTGCGCGACGCGATCCTGCTCGCTCGAAGGAATGTCCCACCAGCCGTCCTCGGCGCGGGCATAAACGCCGCGCTCGCAGGGCTGCAGCCCCTCGGTCTTCAATCGGCCTTGGTCGGTGATCGAGGGATAGGTCTTTACCCAGAAAGTCGTGGTCTTCGTATCGTCGGTCGGCACGCGAATACGCAGATTGTGGCTCGGCGGCACACCGACGCGCGCCTGGGTAAAGCGATTGCTCGACGGGAAGATGAATTGGTCGAGCTTCGGCTTGCTGATACCCGGCACGCGCATCGTGATGTTGAGGCCGAACCAGGCCGGATCCCAATCGATCTCGCTGCGCTTGAAGGCGAGTTGCGGATAGACCGAAGCGTGCAGCGAGCAAAGATGATGCTGGTCGACCGTGTTCTCGGCGCGTTGCAGCCAGTTGCAATATTCCTCATCGGCACCGACCTTGGTAAGACCGGATTCGCGGAAGAGAATGTCCCAGCGCGGAAACGCCGGCACCGGCCGCGGCCCGAGATAGGCGAAGATCAGACCACCCGCCTCGAACACGGCATAGCCCGCGAGCTTCACATCGCGTTTCAGGCCGCTGCCCTCGGGCTCGAGCGGCAGGTCGACACAGCTTCCATCTGTGCCGTATTTCCAGCCGTGATAGCAGCAGCGAATACCGCCCTCCTCGACGCGGCCGAATTCGAGTGAGACACGGCGATGCGCGCAGTAGCGCTCGACAAGGCCGAGCTTTCCGGCGGGGTCACGGAACAGGACGAGGTCTTCGCCGAGCAACCGCACCGGCACCGGCTTGTCCGTGACCTGCTCGGTGAACCACACCGGCCACCAATAGCGCCGCAAGAGCGCTCCCATCCGCGTGCCCGGCCCGACGCGGGTCAGCAATTCGTTTTCTGCTTTATCCATGACGTTCTCCCTATGGGATAGTGGCATCGTGAGCGCCGCGGTGCAATTTCTTCGCCGGAGTGCTATCCGACGGCAGGAAGTGGCCAACCAAGGTGTTCGCCCCAATCGGCGGCACGCCGATCTGCCAGAAATACGCTGCCGGACATAGGCTGGGTAAAGCGACACCGCGACATCACCACGAGAGGGACGAAGATGACCGACACATACACGCCGCCGAAAGTCTGGACCTGGGAAAAGCCCGATGGCGGACGCTATGCCAACACCAACCGGCCGATCGCTGGTTCGACGCATGAGAAGAAGCTGCCGGTCGGCAAGCATCCGCTGCAGCTTTATTCGCTGGCGACGCCGAACGGCGTGAAGGTCACCATCATGCTGGAAGAGCTGCTCGCGCTCGGCCACAAAGGCGCCGAATACGACGCCTGGCCGATCAAGATTGGCGAGGGCGATCAATTCGGCAGCGATTTCGTCGCCATCAATCCGAATTCGAAGATCCCGGCTTTGCTCGACCGTTCCGAGCCCAAGCCGGTGCGTCTATTCGAATCAGGCTCGATCCTCGTTTACCTCGCCGAGAAGTTCGGCGCCCTGCTACCGACCGAGCGTGCGGCGCGCGCCGAGTGCATGTCGTGGCTGTTCTGGCAGATGGGCAGCACACCCTATATCGGCGGCGGCTTCGGTCATTTCTACGCTTATGCGCAGAACAAGATCGAATACGCCATCAACCGCTTCACCATGGAGACGAAGCGACTGCTCGACGTGCTCGACCGACGGCTCGCGACAAGCGAATACGTCGCGGGCGATCAATATACGATCGCCGACATCGCGATCTGGCCGTGGTATGGCGGACTGGCGCAGTACAACCAATATGGCGGCGGTGAGTTCCTATCGGTGCAGGATTACAAGAACGTGCAACGCTGGACGACGCAAATCCGTAACCGCCCGGCAGTGCAGCGCGGCCGCAAGGTCAACCGGCTGAGCGGCGATCCCGCCGATCAGCTCCACGAGCGGCATGACGCCAGCGACTTCGACACGAAGACGCAAGACAAGCTGGAGGCCGCCAAGAGCTGATGGCCGCCACGACGGCGTCAGCCCTGCAACAGGCGGCGCACCGCTTCAGCGTCGCGTGCGCCGCCTGCGCGCAATTGCTGCCGCCGCTCTTCGTTGATCCAATAGGCGAGGCTGTCGCGCCAGTCTTTCGTCTCGCCGCGAAAATCCCATCGCCACTCGTGATGAAGAGGCCGATCTTGAAGCGATCCAGAGGGTTCCCTCTCGTGCTGAGAGCCGTCGTTGTCGCGATCGGCTTCTGCTGCTGCTTGGGAAACGCTTCTGCCGCTCTCGCGGCGCCCAGCCTCTGGGTGATCAAGAGCCCCTTGGCTACCGTCTATCTCTTCGGCACGATCCACTTGCTGCGCGCCAGCCAGGATTGGGAAACCCCGACGATCAAAGGCGCGCTGAACCGCAGTCAGGAACTCTGGCTCGAAGTGCCGGATTTGGACACCGGCGCTGCGCGCCAATTCGTCACTCAGTTCGGCTACGATCCCGCGCATCCGCTCTCGACCGTGCTGCCCGCGAAGGATCTCGTGCGGTTGAAAAATGCGGCGAGCAGCGTCGGCCTGCCGCAGGGCGAAGCCACTCTCGAGCCGATGCGGCCTTGGCTTGCCGCCCTTGCGGTCACGGAGAGCCAAATGGCTCATGCGGGCTTCGATACCAACGCGGGGGTCGAACACATTCTCCAAGACCAATGGAGCACGAGCCACAAAGCGGTCCGAGGCTTTGAGACGCTGGATCGGCAACTCCATTTCTTCGCCGACCTCTCCCCTCGCCTGCAGGAAGAGGTTTTGGAAAACGCACTCGACGATTTCGACGACGGACCCGCCAAGCTCAACGCCATCATTGCCGCCTGGCTGCAGGGTGATCAGCAGACGATTGCACGGCTCGTCGTGGACGAGCTTCGTCAGCCGCTTCCCGATCTCTACCGCATTTTAATCGTCGAGCGGAACGAGCACTGGACGGACACGATCGCCGGGATGCTAAAACAACCCGGTGTCCGGTTCATCGCCGTGGGCGCGGGACACTTGGCTGGACCGGACAGCGTCCAAGCCAAGCTAGCCGCCAAGGGCATTGAGGCTGAGCTTGTTCGCTAGACTCGTTCATCGGCTGCGTGACGTGAGGGGGATCATGATGATAGCGCGTGGATTGTTGCGTTCGACCGTGCTGGTGCTGGCGGGGACGATGGTGATGGCGGTACCGGCGCGGGCGGCGGACCAAGTGACCTTGGCGTTGCCGTCGGTCAACATCTCTTTCACGGCGCTTTATCTCGCCGAGGACATGAACCTTTGGGGCGACCAAGGCCTCCAAGTCAAAACCATCGTCATCCCCGGTGTCGGCACGAACAATGCCGTGATCAACGGCTCGGTTCAATTCGCCATCGGCTCGTCCGACGCGATCACTCGCGGCTGGGCGCATGGCCAACACATGCAGGCGATCGGCGCCGGCGTCAAAAAGACCATGGAATGGGTGATGATCCGCAAGGACGTCGCCGAGGCCGCGCATTTCGACCCCACCGCGCCGTTGGCCGAGCGGGCGAAGATCCTAAAAGGCAAGAAGATCGCGGTCACTTCGATCGGCTCGCTGCCCGACGCGGTGCTGCGCTCGGTTGCGAACGAAGCGGACATCCATGCCGACGATATGTCGATCGCGACGATGCTGCCGCCCGAGATCATGGCGGCGTGGAAGACGAAGCAGATCGACGGCTTCTCGAACGCGATGCCGTACGCGCAGCAGGTAATGGCCGACGGCTCGGCCATGATGGTCTCCGATCCGACCAAAGGAGAACCGACCAAGTACTTCCCGATCGCGGCATCGATCGTCACCGTTCGCGCCGATTACTGCCCGGCGCATAAGGAAGTCTGCACTAAGTTCATGGACGGCATGGTCGCCGGCATGAAAATCGTGGTGAGCGATCGCGAGAAAACGATGGCGGAAATGAAGAAACGCTTCCCCGCCTATGACGATACCGTCCTCGGCATGGCCTATGACGCGTTGAAGGCTGCCGAGAATCTGCCGCCGCGCGTCGACCCGGCGGCGATTGAAAACGGCGACCGGATGAATATCGGGGCCGGTTTCATGAAAGCGGACGAGAAGCTCAAAGACTACGCGCCGCTGATCGACAACAGCTACATCAGGTAGAGACGCGCCAAATCAGCGGCGAGCGGCGCCGGGCACGGCGTCGCTCGGTGCCGTAAGGCCGCCTGCAGCGTGGCTGCGAAATGACCGGGAGCGGTTTGAACGCGCCGATTTCGGTATCGAATCTGGCCCATTGCGTCGCAAGCGATCGTCTCCACGTCGACACGCCGCCCCAAGCCTTTGACACTCCGGTACCTCTATAGCAAGATCAAAGCCGCCCGCAATGAAGGGGTTGTGCGTGTTGGAGTGGTTCTTTCGAGCCCGCGCCGGCGCTATTTCTTGAAGACACGACGATGAGCAACATCGATCAGACTTTGCAGGACCAGGCGATGGCCGCGATTCGCACGGGCATGCCGTCCTGCCATTGGTCGCGCCATGCGGATTCAATTGTCGCCGATCGTCTCGCGCGCGAGAAACATCTGAACAAGCCGCTGCACGCGACCGATCGCACGCTCTTCGGCGAGATCGACAACTTCCGCTCCACCGGCGTGATCGTAAAGCCCGGCGCCTTGGCGCAAGACAAAGCCAAGGCGATTCGCGAGCACCTGGAATCGCTACCGCTTTATGGCGGCCGCGGCGGCGACCAATATTATTTCACCGAATCCGATTTACGCCCGCTCGCGGCGGTTCAGTCGGATGCGTCGATGGGGCAATATACCCCCGAGCAATTGTTGGCGACGCCGCATCTCGTCGATTTCTTGAATGACCCCGCGATCGTCGATTTCGTACAGCTGGCTCTCGGCTGCGTTCCAACTCTTTACTCTGTTCGGGCGTGGTGGTCTTTCGTCGCGGACACGCCCACCGGACTTAACCAGCAATATTTCCATCGCGATACCGACGATTGGCGTTTCGTCACGCTGTTCCTTTATCTGACGGACGTCGACAAGGAATCCGGTCCCCACCAGCTGATCGGCGGTACGCAGACTCTCGGCGGGATGCAGCGGCTGATCGAGCTCGCCCGAGCGCGGGGCGTGAACGATATTCCGATCGATGCGGAAGAGAGCTTCTCCCAATTCTTCGGTGTCGATTTCTCTGCCAATTGCGAGCGGCTGTTTTCCGACTCGGTCATGAATATCGAGGGAACAGCCGGGACGATGTTTCTGGCGAATACCCTCGCGCTCCACCGCGGCCTTTTGCCGGCCAAGAAGCCCCGGCTCATCCTATGGGCACGCTACGGCCTCGGCCCGAATTCGAATAACGTGGCGTTGGAAAATGGTCCGGTGCGGCGGTCCAGCGTTGTGACACAACTGCCGGATACGCTGCGAAATCGCTACGTGAATCGTCTGCTCTTCGATTTCGATGACCGCGCGGATCACTCAAGCAACGGAACCGCCGGGGCATCTGGTCCTGCAGCCCAGAACGGCTTCGACAAGGATGCTCGCATCAAGGAATTGGAGCACAGCCTCGCCGCGGCTGACGACCTCCTTGTCGCGCGCGATCTCGAGATCGCGCGCGACGCGACCGTCGCGCAGCTTCGACACGAATTGCAAGCGATACGCAGTTCGACCACGTGGCGCGCCACCGCGTTTCTGCGCAATGCCGTGGATTTTCTGCGCCAGAACAGGTGAAATGCTGGCGCGCGCAAAGATACACCGGAGCGCCGTGAGGCGTTCCCTCACTGCGTAAGCGGGAAGGGTCGCGCCTTGGCGGGCTATCTTACGCGCGCTTGCCGTAAAGTCCTGAGACTCATCGCCGGAAGCGCTTCCGCACCTCCCGCCGCCAGCGAAGCGGCCCGGATCGAGGCCGACCGTCTATCCGCCGAGATCGAGCAGATGCGGAAAGAAGTTCACGCCGCGCAGGCGACAACCGAGCACCTCCGATCGTCGGTCTATGCCGCAGCCGCTCGTGCTTTCGCCGACGGCGAGCTCGATACCGCCGAGGCATTATTCACCTGCTACCTTGAGGCCAGCGGCCAAGTGGATCTGCTGAAGGATCGCACCGCCACCGGCTGCCCCGCAGCGCTCGACTACGAGGAATTCGAGCCCCTCTTTCGCGCGTTCCTCGCATCACGGCAGGTCGCCTGGCGGAGCAGCGTCACACCGTTGCCCGCGTTTCTCGCGCGCCGGGAGGCGGCTGCAAGCCCTCTTCGTACCGCGCGCAAACTGCTTTTCATTTTGCCTCGGTACATTTTCAATAGCGATCAGCACGTCGAATGTGACATGGCGGATCATCTCTGCCAGTCAGCGGCAAATGCCGGGTTCGACGCGGATTGCTTTTTCGGCGACAACATTCTCTATCCGCAGCTTGGCCTTAACCACGAAAAGGCTGTCGCCGATCTCGCGGAACTGCGCACGCGGATAGCAACGACGAGACCGGATGCGATCGTCTTCGATGCCAATTTCGTCGGTGGAGACATAGGCTTGAACGGCGCGTTCCTGCGCGAAGTCAAAGCGGCGACCGGAACCCGCTTGATCGGCTTTATGGGCGATGTCTGGGGGACCCATTGGGTCACGATCGCCCAGTATTGGGGCGAGGTCGCCGACCGGCTCTTCTATATCGTCCCCGAGGGACGCTTCATCGAGGCCTGCGCCTGCGCCGATCGGATGTTGTCGTCTCCCTATCCGGTAAACAGTCGAAATTTCTTTCCCGATCCACTCAAAGAGTACGACCTCTCTTTCTTCGGCAGCCACGCTTATCTTCGGCCATTCTGGCTCGGTCGTGCTCTTCGGGTCGTGAACCGGCTGGGGCTGGTCAGCAATATCCGCACACATGCGCGGACGAACGACTGTCCCTCCATGGCGGAATACAGCCGGATTCTTCGGCACTCGCGCATGGTGCTGAATTTTTCATCGCGCGGCCGCGATGCGAAGATCATCACCGGGCGCGCGTGGCAGGCTCTCCATGCCGGAACGCTGCTGCTCGAGGAGGAGAACGACCAGACACCGCAATATTTTGTGCCCTTCGTCCATTACGTGCCGTTCGAAAACGCCGCGCAACTAGCATTGCTGATCGAGTTTTTTCACAAAAATCCCGATCTTGCCGCGACGGTCGGGCAAGCCGCGGCCGCGTTCTGTATCGAATATTACAGCGCGACGGCGATTTGGAACCGCATTCTCGATGCGGCGATGCGAGAGGCATTGCCGCCCGAGCGTAAGAACAGCTTGGCTGCCACGGGATAGCGCGCCCCATGTCGTTATCGGACGCGACAACAAACATTCCCCCGCGGCGGGCCGGGGTTCTGCTCTCCATCCATTTCAGCTCCAACCGGCCAGAGAATTTCACGCGCTTTCTCGATCGCCTCGAAGCGGCGACCGATGACATATCGTCGGTCGAAGTCGTTTTGAAGATCGACCAGGACGATGTGGCGATGAATCGGCTGCTGCCGCAAGAAGTGGCGCGGCGGCCGTTCCGCATTGTTTACATTTCGACGCCGCTTGTCGGTGGCTTTTATGAATTGTGGCGCTGCTACGACGAACTTCTCAAAGTATGCGACCCGAACGCCTATTTTCTGCTTCCGCTTAATGACGAGATGTATTTTCTGACGCAGGGATGGGACACGGTTCTTCGCAGATACGTCGGGCGCTTTCCCGATCATATCTTTCGCCTGCGCACCTCACTGCACCGCTTCCGAACCTATTTCGATTTTTGGGAGCCGGGATGGTCGAATGACACATCGTCCTTCATCACCAAGCGCTGGATCGATCTGAGCGGCGGGTGGTGCCCGTGCAACGGGCCCGATTCCTTTCAGCAATGCGTCGCATTCTACTTCGGCTGGCTCTACCGTTTCGACATTGCCCGTCCCTACCGAGAGATTCCCCTCGCGGAGATCGATTTCGGCGGCGCCGGTGAATCGATCGGCATGGACGGAGATGCATTGCGGCGTCGCCATCGCGGTGCCCTCAAGCCGTGGTTTATCCTCATGTCGCATGCGATGCAGGAAGAAGCGGCACGGCGCGCGCAAAAACTCCACGTCCATATTTGGGCGGAAGCGGTCGGTTTGCCGAATTTGGAGGTTCGCGAGAATCGGGCGCGGCGCTGCATGGAGGTCGTCGACGCCATCTCGGGGGCGGTTCTTCGCCGCCGCAGCTATCGCCTCAGTTGGCTGCGCATCTCGCTGAGCAACGCAATCCGCAAACTCAATTACGGCTATTACGGCGGCGCCGGCGATGATTTCCGCCATCGACCCTTTTACAATTTCAGTGAATATCTCTGTCTGAGGCATGAGCGCCTCGACCAGGCGCGCGCTGCCTATCGCACTGTCGCGCGCGCGGCGACCGCGCAATTCCGGCGCGTTGCGATCGCCTTCTCGCGCCTCGCTCCGGCCCCAGCGTCCGGCCCGGGGCGAGTCCTGCGGCTGTTCTCGGCGCCGTTTCGCCTCGGCCTGCATCGACCTCACGTGATCTATCGGGGGCTCAAGGAGCCGAGACGCGCAATCCGGCGCCTCAGCACGCTTTTGCGGCGCCCCTAATAAGCGACCGCGGCAGGAGCGCTGCGAGAACGGCGATATTAAGCCATTCGATCTTCGACCTGCCGCACGCTGTGACTTCTCAGCCGCCGAAGCATTTCTTGAAATGCGCGATCGCCGCCGCGCTTGGCGGCAGCTTGATGGTGTAGCGCTTGCCGCTGGGCAGTTGGACCGTGAAGGGTCCGCCTGGCACCATGGCATCGATGACCGAGCGCGGCAGGCCCAATTCGAATGAACTGATCAAAACCTGCACCAGCTTCGCCTGGGTCCGAAAGTTGTTACCCACCGAGAAATTGATGCCGCCGCTCCCTTCGTTGAGGAAGCCGGAGAAGCCTTTATCTTCGTCGATGTCGTCGCCATCGTCGGTGAAGTAGATATAGGCCAGCGAGGAATCGGTGATGGTGAAGCTATGGAAGCCCGGCGGATAAAGATTGAGGCTGAACGAATAATCGTCCCGCGGATTGAAGTACATCGCACTACATCCGACGCTTTTAGGACGAAGGTTGCCAGACCAGTTGCCGACTTCCCAATCGCCGGGATCGGCTGCTACAGCCCGCCCAACTCCGAACAACACCCAGCCGACAAGCAATGTAAAAGCCATCAACGATCCACGGACGTTCATCTCGTTTCCCCCAGATTCCAAACACGTCCCACCCCGCCCGAATGATCATTGCAAATGCAACAAGTGTCAATTATCGTCGAGACAATCGTTGCAAAAGCAACGAATCGGGATGCGTGACAATGACCCCTGCCAAGCCGAACACCGCCCTCTCGGCACCCGAGAGCGCCGCGAATGCGCAGTTCGATCTGCTCGATTATGTCCCGTATCTCATCAACCGCGTCGCCGTCGGGATGGTCAAATCCCTGGCCCGCGATCTGAAGCGATACGGGCTCGACATTCAGACCTGGCGCATCCTGGCCGCGATCCTTTCACATGCCGAATGCCGCTTCGGCGACTTGGCGCGGACGACCAGCATCGAGAGCTCGACGTTGTCGCGGATCGTGGCGCGCATGCAGCGCGACGGGCTGCTGCGCTGCCGGGCGCTCCAATCCGACAGCCGCACCTTTCTCGCCTCGCTCACGCCGAAAGGCCGGGCGCTGACACTGCGCGTATTGCCGAGCGCCTATGCCGCGGAGGCGGCGATGGTCGAGGGCCTAGCGCCGGCCGAGATTTCGGCGTTCACGCGCACTCTGCACAAGCTTTACGACAATCTGGACAAGCGGCATCCGAATTTCGACAAGCCCAAACGGGCCAAACCTTAGTTTCGAGGGAGGACAGAATGGACACGATCCACGGCAATCCGCTGCGCTATCGCGGTTATCACACCGACAGGACACCGCAGCCAGACCGCGTGCTCACCCAGGTGGGGAGCGGCACGCCGGGCGGCGAATACCAGCGGCGCTTCTGGCACCCGATCGCGTATCTGTCGGAACTCGGCAAGGTGCCGTTGCGCGTGCGTGCCCTCGGCGAGGACCTGGTCGTCTATAATGACGGCAGCGGCACAGTCGGTTGCCTGACGTTGCATTGCTGTCACCGCAACACATCGCTCGAATTCGGCCTCATCCAAGAGCACGGCCTCAAATGCTGCTATCACGGCCGCGTCTTCGATTGCGACGGCACGATGCTCGATATTCCGGGCGAACCCAACGCCGAGCACATGAAACGCACGCTGTCGCAAGGCGCTTACCCGACCTATGTCTTCCAAGGCATCGTTTTCATCTACATGGGACCACCCGAGCGCGTTCCGGTGTTTCCGATCCTCGATCGCTTCAACCTCAAGGGCATCACCGATAACTGCGGCGGCCGCTTCGAGTTCGACTGCAATTGGTTGCAGATCAAAGAGAACTCGATGGATCCGATCCATACCTACACGCTGCACATGGTGCCGCAAACCCGCGGCTATCAGCAATTCTCCGACGAGTTCGGCATCGTGCCGCTGTTCATCTGGACCGAGACGCCGGCGGGGTGCATGTATCTCGGCGTGCGTCACGTCCATGGCAATATCTGGGTGCGCTCGACCGACACCTACGGCGCCAATCTCCACATGATCAGCTCGATCATCGAGACCGGGCACGAGCGAAAGACCGCGACCGCGCCCTTCCTGTCGATGTGGACCCTGCCGGTCGACGACGAGCACAGCATCAACTTCTATATCAGCCACGTGCGCGACGGCGACCACATGCCGCCGGAAAAGCGGCGTGAGCTCGAATCCTTCGGCCAATACAAGGACGACCGGCCCTATGCCGAGCGGCAATGGATCCCCGGCGATGTCGACGCGATGTCGAGCCAGGGCGCGGTCAACCCGCATTCCGTCGAGACGCTCGGCACACAGGATCGGGGCGTCGTCATGTTCCGCCGCTTCGTCCGCGAAGGCATCGAAGCGGTTCAGGCCGGCCGCGATCCGAAAGGCTTCTTCCTCCGCCAAGAGGATGTCGCACCGACTTTCGCCAACGATTGGGTCGTGCCGGCGTCCGAAGCTGGCGGCAACCCAGACGACCCGGATGTCCAACGCACCTATGCCGAGAAGCTGGCTCGGCAATATCTGCAGCAAAAACCGCCGATGGCCGGGTGGACGAAGTAAAGAGGCTGAGCTGGATAGGCAGCCCTCCTTCGCCAAGGCTTCGGAGGGCAGCCTTAGATCGTCTCGCCCCGACCGTTTTATTGGCGTAAGCCAGCCGAAGCTCGAAGAGCGTAGGCTGGCGGAGAGAGCGGGATTCGAACCCGCGTTACGGTTTCCCGTAAACACGCTTTCCAAGCGTGCGCCTTCAACCGCTCGGCCACCTCTCCATGCCTTGGAAGCGGGGAAGTTAGCCAAGCGATGCGCTGGCCGCAACCATGCCATGCCCGCCAAGTCCCCCGAAAGCTTGCGCTTTTCGCCCTCTCGACGCACGATGGATGCGAGAAAAAGAAGCAGCGAAGCGAAAGTCGGGCGGTATGGCGATTGATGAATTGGTGACGGTCGGCGGCGTCGAGATCGAGGTCGCTCGCCAGGGGAGCGGCAGGCCGGTCTTGGTGTTGCCGGGCGAGGACATGCTGGAAGCTGGGTCGGCGTTTGTCGCGGGTCTGGCGCAGAACGCGGAAGTCATCGTCGCCTCGCCGCCGGGTTTCGGCCGCTCCGCCCGCCCTCAATGGATGACCCAGCCGGCGGACCACGCCTATCTGCTGCTTTCTCTCCTCAAGAAGCTCGGCCTCGCGCGCGTGCCGGTCATCGGCTGCTCGTTCGGCGGCTGGATCGCGGCCGAAATGGCGGTGATGGACGATAGTTGCTTCGCCCGCATGGTGCTGATCGGCCCGTACGGCGTGAAGCTGGGCGGGCCGACGGACTCCGATTTCGCCGACATCTATCAGCTCGGCCCCGCGAAATCCGCGGCGCTGAAATTCCGCGAGCCGGAGAAGGTGAAACGCGATCACGCCAAGCTCAGCGACGAGGAACTCGGCCGCATCGCGCGCGATCTCGAATCCTTCGCGCGCTTCGGCTGGGAGCCCTACCTGCACAATCCCAAGCTCAAGCACCTGCTCTATCGCGTCGCCGCGCCGACGCTGATCGTCTGGGGCGAGAAAGACGGCATCGCCTCGGCCGACTACGCACGCGGCTATGCGAAGCTGATCGCCGGCGCGCGCGCCCTGGTCGTCGCCGACGCGGCACATTATCCGCATATCGAGCAGCCCGACGCGGTGCTGCGCCACATCACCGAATTCCTGGGAGATGCGACATGAAAGCCTGGCACTTCACGGAAATGCCCTATCCGCATTACCCTCAGGACGAGCCCGCGACGCGCATCAACCTGCCGAACAAATTCTTCGATCCGCAAACCGGCGCCGATCTTTATAACCGCTATCTCGACGAGCACATGATCGCCGACGAGCTCGGCCTCGACATCATGCTCAACGAGCATCACCAGACGCCGAGTTGCATGGACACTTGCGCGCCGCTCACCGCCGCCATCCTGGCGCGGCAGACGAAGAACGCGCGCATCTGCGTGCTGGGCAATCCGATCGGCCATCGCAACGATCCGATCCGCGTCGCTGAAGAGATGGCGATGGTCGATTGCATCTCGCGCGGGCGGCTCGAATGCGGCTTCGTGCGCGGCGTGCCGTACGAAATTTACGCCGCCAACAGCAACCCGACCTATACCGGCGAAAAGCTGTGGGAGGGCATCGACCTTGTCATCAAGGCTTGGGGCAAGGTGGATGCGCCCGTCAATTACGAAGGCCGCTTCTGGCATCGCCGCAGCATCAATGTGTGGCCGCGGCCGCTCCAGATGCCGCACCCGCAGATCTGGGTGACGGGATCGAGCGATCTCGAGACGCCGCGGCGCTGCGCCGAGCGCGGCTACGTGTTCGCAAATTTCCTTTTACCGCATGACAAGGTGAAGCCGCTCTTCGATACCTATCGCAAGCATTTCGTCGAGCATGGCCTGCCGGGCGGCGGCGGCTGTGCCTATATGCCGCTGGTCTACGTCGCGGATAGCGACAGCGAAGCGGATAAGGGCGCGGAAGAGTTGCGCTGGTATCTGACGGCGCCGAAGGCCGAGCCGCATTTCCGCAATCCACCTGGCTACATGCCTGTGATCGCGAATGTGAAGGCGATGCGCGCGACGCAAAACCCCAACGACCGCGCGGCCCGCACCGCCTCGCTCGACTGGCTGCGCGAGCAAGGTATCCTCATCAGCGGTACGCCCGACAATGTCGTGAAGCAGATCAAGCGCTTCTACGATCTCGTCGGCGGCTTCGATCATCTCTTGATGATGGATCACGCCGGTTTCATGGGTCACGAGCGTACCGTTAAAGGCATGACGCTCTTCGCCCGCGACGTCTATCCGCAGATCAAAGACCTGCCGCGCACCCAACCGCTCAAGGTCGCAACCGCCGCGGCGGAATAGGCGGCGCGCATCAATTCGCGCCGACGCCGAACATCGGCTTGGCGCGCTCGATCACCGCCGGCGGAATATCGTCGATCTGCTTGATCGTGTCGACGATCTGCTCCGCGCCGAGAGCGTGGATCTCGAGATTCTCTTTCTTCGCTTCCTCGAGCAGCGCCGGATCAGCCAGGGTCGCCGCAAACGCCGCGCGCAGCGCCGCCAGCCGCGGCGGCGGGATATCGGGCGGCGCCATGAAGGGCCGGCCGAAATACCAAGGCCCGGCGAGCAGCATCAACAATTGCCGATCCTCGTCGCTCTTCACCAGATCGAAGGCGTTCGGCACATCGGGCATGTCGGGATCGGGCGCGAGATTGGCGCGCACCGGAATCTGCAATTGCTTCGCCTCGTAAGTCGGCCAGAAGGTCGATTTCAGCGTCATCGCCATGACGCCGCAGAAACCCTGCACCTCGCCGCGCTCCGACGCTTGCCGCAGCTCGCCGAGATTCGTGTAACCGGGCACGATCTTGAAATCCAGATGCAGCACCGCCTCGAACACGCGGTCGCCGGCATAAGTGCCGCCGGTCGTCGCCGTGCTGCCGACGGTGAAATGCTTCGATTGCAGATCGGCGAGGGTCACCGGCTTATCGGTCCAGAAGCCGCAATTGTAATAATCGCTCGTCATGCTGCCGATCCAATTGAGCTTCAACGGATCGAAATTCGCGACTGCGGGCTGCAATTTGTGCTGTACCGTCGTGACCGGGTTCACCATGCCGAGCACCGTGCCGTCGCGCGGCGCGGCGTTGTTGACGTAATTGAGCGCGACGAGGCTTCCCGCGCCGGGCATGTTCTGCACGATGATCGTCGGCTCGCCCGCGATATGCACCGGCAGGAAGCGCGCGAGCAGCCGCGCATAAATATCGAACCCGTCGCCGACACCGAAGCCGACGACGATACGCATCGTTTTGCCGTGATAGAAATCGGCGATCGGGTCGGCGGCATGTGCCGGAAACGTGCCCGCGATCGCTAGCAGCGAAGCGCCCAGCGCGATCAATCCTGGTCCCTGTCGCATATCCGATCCTCTCGCCACGTTGATATTACCCTCAAGGGGTGCGAAACGTAACCTTGGCTTAACCCATGAACCTCGAAGACGGGGCGTTTTCAACCCTATCTTGGTTGCGCAAAATCACAGCCTCGTTCACGATATATCACATCATGATCGGGCGGTTTTTTGGTTGGTTGTTTCTATTCTTGGCTATCGCGATGGTGGTGCGCGACGGCCTGATTTGGCGCGACACCGAATTCCTTCGCCCCGAAACCTTCAGCGGCCTCTGGTCCGATTTGAACGCCGGCAGTCTGGGTATCTTCCGCGCCGACGTGGTCGCCACGATGCCCTGGCTTTGGAACTACGTGCTCGCGCCGGTGATGTCGCTCTGGGCAGCGCCGATTTTGTTATTGCTATCGATCGTGTCGCTTTGGATCGCCCGCGCCGGCGGGCATCGCCGGGCCCGCTAAGCCTCTACTCGTCGCCCATCTTGAGGGCAGCGAGGAAGGCGGATTGTGGAATCTCCACCTGACCGTACTGGCGCATACGTTTGCGCCCTTCCTTCTGCTTCTCGAGCAGCTTGCGTTTGCGCGTGATGTCGCCGCCGTAGCATTTGGCGAGCACATCTTTGCGTAACGCCTTCACCGTCTCGCGCGCGATGACCTTGCCGCCGATCGCGGCCTGGATCGCGATCAGGAACAATTGCCGGGGGATCAGCTCTTTCAGCCGCTCGCAGAGGGCGCGACCGCGTCGCTCGGCGTTGGAGCGGTGCACGATGATCGCAAGCGCATCGACCGGATCGCCGTTGACGAGAATGTTCAAGAGGACGAGATCGCCTTCCTCGTAACCTTCGAGCTGGTAATCGAAGCTGGCATAACCGCGGCTGACCGATTTGAGGCGGTCGTAGAAATCGAACACGACTTCGTTGAGCGGCAGGCGATAGACCACCATCGCGCGCTTGCCCGCATAGGTCAGCTCTTTCTGGATGCCGCGCCGCTCTTCGCAGAGCGCCAAGATGCTGCCGAGATATTCGTCCGGCACCAAAATGGTCGCGGTGATCCACGGCTCTTCGATGTGATCGATGCGCACCGGATCCGGCATATCGACCGGATTGTGCAACATCATCATCTGACCGTTGGTGAGATGGATGTGATAAACGACCGACGGTGCCGTCGCGATCAGGTCGAGATCGAATTCGCGCTGCAGCCTTTCCTGGATGATCTCGAGATGCAGCAACCCCAAGAAGCCGCAGCGATAACCGAAGCCCAGCGCCACCGAAGTTTCGGGCTCGTACTCGAAGCTTGAATCGTTGAGGCGCAGCTTGGCGAGGCTGTCGCGCAGCTTCTCGTAATCGGCGGCGTCGGTCGGGAAAAGACCGCAAAACACGACCGGCTGCACCGGCTTGAAGCCCGGCAACGGCTCGGCGGCGAGGCGCTTCTCGTCGGTGATGGTGTCGCCGACCTTGCAATCGGCCACCGTCTTAATGCCGGCGGTGATGAAGCCGACCTCGCCCGGGCCGAGCTCCGGCATCGGCACGCCTTTGGGCGTAAAGACACCGACGCGCTCGACCGCATGCGTGGCGCCGGTCGCCATCATGCGGATCTTCATGCCGGGTTTCAGCACGCCGTCTTTCACCCGCACCAGGATGACGACGCCGAGATAGGAATCGTACCAGCTATCGACCAGCAGCGCCTTCAGGGGCGCGGCCGCATCGCCGGTCGGCGGCGGCAGACGCTCGACCAGAGCCTCGAGCACGCCTTCGATGTTGAGGCCGGTCTTCGCCGAAATCTCGACCGCGTTGGACGCATCGAGGCCGATCACATCCTCGATCTGTTCTTTGACGCGCTCCGGCTCGGCCGCGGGCAGGTCGATCTTATTGAGCACCGGCACGATCTCGTGCCCGGCATCGATCGCCTGATAGACATTGGCGAGGGTCTGCGCCTCGACGCCCTGGCTGGCATCGACCACCAGCAGCGAGCCTTCGCAGGCGGCGAGCGAGCGGCTCACCTCATAAGCGAAGTCGACATGGCCGGGCGTGTCCATGAGGTTGAGCTCATAGCTCTCGCCGTTCTTGGCCTTGTAGTTGAGGCGCACCGTCTGCGCCTTGATCGTGATGCCGCGCTCGCGCTCGATATCCATGGAATCGAGCACCTGGGCGCGCATCTCGCGCGATTCGAGACCACCGCAGAATTCGATCAGCCGGTCGGCGAGAGTCGACTTGCCGTGGTCGATATGCGCGATGATGGCGAAGTTTCGGATATGCCGAAGATCGGTCATGGCCTGGCGCCAAGGATAGGAAATGCCGCGTGCTGCCGCAACCGGCACCGGTGCCTAAGCCGTTGAAAATTGCGGAATTCCGGCGAAAAGCACCCGCTCAGGGCGAAAAGCCGCCCGGCGTCGCCGCCCGATGCTCTTCGGCGTCGACCCAATCGGTGAATTTTTCGAGGGAAGCGTCGAGGTCCCCGGCCAGCTTGTGGACCATCGAATGATGCTCCGGCTTGGCGCCTTTGCTCTGCGCGGTCGCCATCGCCTCGCTGAGCTCGCGATGCCGTGCTTCCAGCGCGGCAAGCTCGGCGCGGAGCTGCTGCTCCCGGTTCGTTCCGGTTCTAACGCGCTGGCGTAGGCCATTGATGCGCGCGCCAAGATCGTCGACACGCCGCTGCATGTCGCCCAGATCGATTTTTGTATCGGGCATTTTAGGTTCTCCAGCCACTTTGTCCTTTCCTAAACACCGGAAGGGCGCGAGCGTTCGAGAGGCTCGGCAGGCGGAGCGCGATCAGCGGCGGAGGGTGCCGCCGGTGGCCTTCTCGACGGCGGCGATCAATTTCTGGCTGAAGGCCTCGATCGCTTCGTCGGTCAGCGTTGCCTCGACCGGCTGCAACACGACGGTCATGGCGAGAGACTTCTTGCCGGCATCGACGCCCTTGCCGCGATAGATGTCGAACAGCCGGACATCCGCAACAAGCTTGCGGTCGACGCCGCGCGCAGCGCGCAGCATCGCTTCAGCCGCAACCTTCTCATCAACGACGAAAGCGAAATCGCGCTCGACCGGCTGGAAAGCGGAAAGGATCAGCAGCGGCCGCGCCTTGCCCGAGCGCGCGCGTGGTGCCGGTACCGCATCGAGGAACACCTCGAAGCCGACCGCCGGACCGGCAACGCCCATCGCGGCGAGGATGCCGGGATGGATTTCGCCGAATTGCGCCAGCGGCTTGTTGCCCTGCTTCACCACGCCGGAGCGGCCCGGATGATACCAGGCGGGCGCATCGGCGGTGACCTGCAGGCTTTCGACCGCCACGCCAGCGGCGCCGAGCGCCGCGAGCGCGTCGGCTTTGGCGAGCAACGCGTCGACCGGCCGGCCGGCATCGTCCCAGCGTTTTGCGCCGGTGGCGCCGTTGCGCAAACCCGTCGCGGTCGCGATCTGACCTTCGGGCGTGTCGTCCTTGTAGAACGGCCCGATCTCGAAGAGCGCGCCGTTGGCAAAGCCGCGATCGGCGTTGCGCTGTGCCGCGGCCAGCAGATTCGGCAGGATCGACGGCCGCATCACGTCGAGATCGGCGCTGATTGGGTTGGCGAGGGTGAGCGCTTCGCTGCCGCCGTTGAAGAGCTCGGCCTGAACGCGCGGCAGGAACGAGAAGGTCACCGCTTCGACGAGGCCGCGCGATGCCAGCGTGCGCCGCACTTGCACGGCGCGGCGTTGCGCCGGGGTCAGCGATGCTTTCGGCAGCACGCTGTCGCGCGTCAGCGGCAGGACAGGGATTTCCTCGTAACCGCGCATGCGCAGAATTTCTTCGACGAGATCGGCCTCGCCTTCGATATCGGCGCGCCAGGACGGCGCCTCGACCGCGAAACCGTCACCCTCGTTCGCGATCTTACAGCCGAGGTCTTCGAGGATCTGGCGCTGATCGGGCGCGGAGATCGCGACGCCGCCCAGCGTCTCCACACGATCGCCGCGCAGATGATAGCGACGATGCCAATCCGGCACCGCGCCCGCGGCCGTCACATTGCTCGGCAAGCCGCCGCACATTTCCATGATCAGCCGCGTCGCGATCTCGAGACCGGGCGCGGTGAATTCGGGATCGATGCCACGCTCGAAGCGATAGCGCGCATCGCTCTGCAGTTGCAGCTTGCGGCCGGTTGCCGCCGTGCGCACCGGATCGAACAGCGCCGCTTCGATGAAGACGCTGACCGTGCCATCGCTGCACGAAGAACTTTCGCCGCCGATGACGCCGCCGAGGCTGAGCGCGCCGCTCTGATCGGCGATCACCGTCATGCTCTCATCAAGCGCGTAGCTTTTGCCGTTGAGCGCCGCGAGCTGCTCGCCGGCACGGCCGCCGCGCAAGGTGAGATCGCCCTGCAGCTTGTCGGCATCGAAGACATGCAGCGGCCGGTCGAGATCGTAGGTAAGGAAATTCGTCACATCGACCAGCGCCGAGATCGGGCGAAGGCCAATCGCGGCGAGACGATCCTGCAGCCAGCGCGGGCTCGGCCCGTTCTTCACGCCGCGAATGAAGCGGCCGAGGAAGAGCGGACAGGCTTTCGCGTCCGGCCCTTCGAGGTGCACGCGAATCGGCGAATCAAAAGTACCCGCGACCGCTTCGATGTCGATGGCCTTCAGCTTGCCGAGCCCCGACGCCGCGAGATCGCGCGCGAGACCGCGCACGCCAAGACAATCGGCCCGGTTCGGCGTGATCTTCACGTCGAGCACCGGATCGGTGAGGCCCATCGCCTCGGCGAAGCTCGACCCCGGCTTCAGATCGTTCGGCAATTCGATGATGCCTTCGTGATCCTCGCTGAGCTTCAGCTCGTAGCCCGAGCACATCATGCCGTTGGATTTGACGCCGCGAATCTCGCCGACCTTCAGCACCATGCCGTTGCGCGGAATTGTGACACCGGGCGACGCGAACACGCCGGTCAAACCGGCGCGCGCATTGGGCGCGCCGCACACGACTTCGACCACGCCTTTACCGGTATCGACCTGCAGCAGCCGCAAGCGATCGGCGTTGGGATGCGGCTTGGCCTCGACGACATGCGCGATGACGAAACCGGCGAGATCTTTGGCGCGGTTCTCGACCGATTCGACTTCGAGACCGAGCATGACCAAACGCCGCACGATCTCATCGAGCGGCGCGTCCGTCTCAAGATGGGTTTTGAGCCAGCCGAGCGTCGTCTTCATCGCGTGCCCGAAACGAGTGACGGCACATCAAGAGGCAGGAAGCCGTAATGCTTCAGCCAGCGCAGATCGCTTTCATAGAAAGTGCGCAGATCGGGGATGCCGTATTTCAGCATCGCGATGCGCTCGATCCCCATGCCGAAGGCGAAGCCCTGATACTCGGCCGGATCGAGACCGCAATTGGCGAGGACCTTGGGATGCACCATGCCGCAGCCCAAAATCTCGAGCCAATCGGCGCCCGCACCAATCTTCAAGCCGCCGCCTTCGCGCGAGCAGCCGATGTCGACCTCGGCCGATGGCTCGGTGAAGGGGAAATAGCTCGGCCGGAAACGCACGGGCAGATCGTCGACATCGAAGAAGGTGCGGCAGAATTCGATGAGGCAGCCTTTGAGATGCCCCATGTGAACATTCTTCTCGATCACCAGACCTTCGACTTGATGGAACATCGGTGAATGGGTGGCGTCGTGATCGCTGCGGAAGGTGCGCCCGGGCACGATGATGCGGATCGGCGGCTTGCCGCTCATCATCGTGCGGATCTGCACCGGCGATGTATGCGTGCGCAGCACTTTGCGGCCGCCATCGGCGGCGCGCGGCGTCAGATAGAACGTGTCGTGCTCTTGCCGCGCCGGATGCTCGGGCGGAATGTTGAGCGCGGTGAAATTATGAAAATCGTCTTCGATATGCGGGCCTTCGGCGACGGTGAAGCCCATCTCGCCGAAGATCGCGATCAGCTCGTCGATGGTCTGGCTGATCGGATGGACGCGGCCGTCGATATCGGACTTCACCGGCAGGGTGACGTCGATGCGCTCTTCCTTGAGGCGCTGATCGAGCGCCGCACGATCGTGCTTTTGCTTGGCCGCGCCGAGGGCTTCCTCGACCGCGCCTTTGAGCTGGTTGAGCGCCGCGCCGCGCGCCTTGCGCTCTTCCGGCGCGAGACCGCCGAGGGTTTTCAGCAGCGCGGTGAGCTGGCCGCTACGACCGAGGATCGAGACGCGAAGCTGCTCCAGCGCGTCGGCATTGTCTGCCGCCGCGATCTGGCGCAGCCAGTCTTCGCGAACCGTATCGAGATTTTCTTCCACCGCGGCCCTCAGGCCTGGGTGAGAGCCGCTTGTGCCTGGGCCACAATCGCCTGAAACGCCGCCGCGTCACGCGCCGCCAGATCGGCAAGCACTTTGCGGTCGAGCTCGATGCCCGCGCGCTTCAGGCCGTTGATAAATTGCGAATAGGTCAGGCCGCCTTCGCGCGCGCCGGCATTGATGCGCTGAATCCACAAGGCGCGGAAATTGCGCTTCTTGGCACGCCGGTCGCGATAGGCGTATTGCAGCCCTTTCTCGA
Organism: Allostellaceae bacterium; assembly: GCA_035552195.1. Taxonomy (GTDB): domain Bacteria; phylum Pseudomonadota; class Alphaproteobacteria; order ATCC43930; family CGMCC-115725; genus CAIKMD01. The sequence continues at coordinate 100,476 of DASZLU010000054.1, forward strand.
CCTTTTCGACCGCAATCCGGAAGCTGGTATGCGCCCGGCCGCGATAGCCTTTCGCGAGCTTCAGGACCTTCTTGTGACGGGCATGCGCCGTCACGCCGCGTTTCACATGCGCCATTTGCCTACCTCAGATACGGCATGTAGGTGAGCACGAGATTCGCGTCGCCGTCGCGCAGGATCATCGATCCGCGGGCCTTGCGCTTCATGCTCTTCGGCTTGGAGATCAGGCGGTGGCGCTTGTGGGCGACACCGGCCTTGATTTTGCCCGTGGCGGTGCGCGAGAAGCGCTTTTTGGCGCCGCTCTTGGTCTTCATCTTGGGCATTTTTTATCCTTTCAGTTCAAGGATTTAATACAAAGGACCGCGAGGCATGCCCGTTTTCGTGAGCCAGCGGTCCTGGATGAGGGCCGGGTTATATCGGCGAGTCGGCGAAATTGCAAGCACGGCGGGCGGTTAGCGGTCGGTCCACCCAACCGTCGCCCGGCACCCTAACGCAGGGTCAGATCGGGGCGAATCGCCGATTTCGCGAAGGACAAGAAGGTCAGCGCCGCCGGGCCGAGCGGCCGGTCGTTGGGCCAGGCCAGCCCAACCTCGCGCTTTGCCTTGGGCTCGGCAATGCGCAGAGCCTTCACATTCGGCACCCGGACATAGTCGGGTGGGAACACGGCGATGCCGAGCCCGGCGGCGACGAAGCCCATCAGATAGGACCCGTCATCGCATTCGAGGCTGATGGCGGGCGAGAACCCGGCAGTGCGAAAGAGGCGATCGACCAACTCGCGGAAGGCGTGGCCCGATTTGAAGCAGACGAAGGGCTCGTTCCTGACCTCGCTCAGCGACACGGTGCGGCGATGCGCGAGACGATGCGCGGTCGGCACCACCAGCAGCAACTCTTGTGCGGCAAGCTTGATCCACGAGAACCGCGCCGCATCCTCGATCCGAGGAATGAACGCGAAATCGAGTTGCGATTGCCGCATGCCCTCTTCGAGACCGGTGCTGTTGTTTTGATAGAGCGTAATCGGGACATCGGGATGCTTGGCCTTGAAGCGCCGCACCAGCTTCGGGATGAAATTGTAGCCCAACGTGCGCAGGAAGCCGATCGAGATGCCAGCGCTGGCGGTCGTCGCGCTTTCCCGAATCTCTACCAGCCCCTCCTCGATCGCGGCAAAACCGCGCTCGACGCTGCGCAGCAAAATCTCGCCGTTTTGCGTGAGGCGAATGGCGCGGCCGCTGTGCTCGAACAGCGCAATGCCGAGACCGGTTTCGAGCGCGGCAATGGCACGGCTGAGCGCCGGCTGGCTGACGCCAAGGTGCTCCGCGGCGCGGGTGACATGCTGGAACCGTCCGGCAGCGCGAAAATGTTCGAGTTGATTCAACTTGAGACGTTGCGACATTCGTCGGCCTCCGCTGCGCCACCATCTTATGCAATCTAGTTATGATAACATAATCATAACTCATTGGTACGGGTCCGGAGGCGCGGGGTAACGTCAGCCCAAGGGTAGGAACGCAAAGCAAATGAGCGACGCACGGCAGCGGCGTGTCCTCGGCATCGGTATCGTTGGCCTCGGCGGCGCCGCGGTTAACATGCTGCCGGCCTTCGCCCGCCATCCCGATTTCACCGTCGCCGCTGCTGCCGATATCGACGCCGATGTCCTGGGCCGGTTCGGCCACGATTATCCCGGCGCCGCAACCTTCCGCTCGGTCGCCGAGCTCTGCGCCTCGCCTTCCGTCGATCTCGTCTATATTGCCACGCCAACGCGGCTCCATGCCGAGCATACCGGCATCGCCTTGGCAGCCAAGAAGCATGTGCTGATCGAAAAGCCGATGGCCGTGACCCTGGCCGAGGCCGATGCGATGATCCTCGCCGCCGAGCGCAGCGGCGTGTTGCTGGGCGTCAATGTGAAGCACAGTTTCGAGCCGCGCGTCTTGAAGCTGCGCGCGCTGGCGCAATCGGGCGAGCTCGGGCGGCTGCGCATGATCCATAGCTGGCGTTATGTCGATTGGCTTTATCGCCCGCGCACGCGCGACGAGCTCACGCCTGGCTGGGGCGCCGGCATCCTCTGGCGGCAAGGACCGCATCATTTCGACTTTCTGCGCACGATCGGCGGCGGCGTGCTGCGCAGCGTGCGCGGGACGTGCCAGATCCTCGATCCGGCGCGGCGCGTAACAGGCGCCTACACCGCTTATCTCGAATTCGCCGATGGGCTCGTCTGCACCGCCGTGTGCAACGGCTACGATCATTTCAATTCGCGCGACTATGTGCGCGGTTTTCGCGGCGACGCGCCTGTCGCCGCCGCCGGCCAGCATGCCCGGGCGCGGCGCGCGCTCGAAGCCCATGCCGCCGATGCTGATTGGGAAGAGAAACAAGCCGCGGACGAGCGTTATGGCGGCAGTGGCCCTGTGCCCGACAACGGCAGTGTCGTATCGAGCGGCTGGCTTTTGAGCGGACCGTTGGTCGCGAGTTTCGAGCGCGGCGATGTCCGTTTCTCGGCCTCGGGGCTGGTCGTCGATGGCGATCGCGAGCAATGGGAAATCTCGCTCAAGGATCAAGGCGACGGGCGCGACGGTCGGCTCAACACGTTTCATCGCGCCGTGACACAAGGCGCGGCTTTGCCCGCCGATGGAAGCTGGGGCAAAGCAACACAAGAAGTGCTGGTGGCGCTCGAGCGCTCCGCCGAAACCCGGGCCGAGATACCGCTGATCCACCAGACGCCGTACGCCGGCGGCTGAACCACACGCACGACGATCCGAGGAGGACATGCCATGCTGACCAAAGAACAAAATGAGCGGCTGACCCGCGTCGGCGCCGGCACGCCGATGGGCGAGTTGTTTCGCCGCTATTGGCATCCGATCGCGGCGCTGGCGCAGATGAAAGATCGGGACACCTTGCCGATCCGGCTCTTCGGCGAAGACCTCGTACTCTATCGCGACCTCTCGGGCACCTACGGGCTCCTCGAAGCGCGCTGCCCGCATCGCTCGATGTCGCTGGTCTACGGCATTCCCGAGAAATGCGGCCTGCGCTGTCCCTATCACGGCTGGACCTTCGACGAGCAGGGCGCCTGCGTCGAGCAGCCTTATGAGGAGACGGAAGATCCCGAAGCCCGCTTCAAGGACAAGGTTACGACCAAAGCCTATGAGGTCGCAGTCATGGGCGGCATGATCTTCGGCTATATGGGGCCAAAGCCGGTACCGGTCCTGCCGCAATGGGACCTTTTCGTCATGGAAGATTGCGTGCGCGACATCGGCTTCGCGATCGTGCCGTGCAATTATCTGCAGATCATGGAGAACTCGCTCGACCCGGTGCATGTCGAGTGGCTGCATCGCTATATG